>JAQXBF010000020.1 GCA_029252555.1 Porticoccaceae bacterium | reverse complement strand
ACCCTAAATTTGGAGCAGAAAATGTACGCAGTGATCAAAAGTGGCGGTAAACAGCATCGAGTCGTTGAGGGCGAAACCTTGCGTCTGGAAAAGTTGGATGTAGCTACTGGTGACAATATCGATTTTGAAGAAGTCTTGATGGTCGGCGAAGGTGCCCAAGTCAAGATTGGTGCCCCTCTGGTAGAAGGTGGCAAAGTGACTGCTGAGGTGGTATCTCACGGCCGCGGCGACAAAGTGAATATTATTAAATTCCGTCGTCGCAAGCACTCGCGCACTCAGCAGGGCCACAGACAGTGGTACACAGAAGTTAAAATTACTGGCATTAATGCCGGATAATTAGAAGAGGATATAGCAATGGCTCACAAGAAAGCTGGTGGTAGTACTAGAAACGGTCGCGATTCAGAAAGCAAACGCCTTGGCGTTAAAGTTTATGGCGGCCAGTCAATCAATGCAGGCGGCATCATTGTTCGTCAGCGTGGAACTAAATTCCACCCAGGCAACGGCGTAGGTATTGGCAAAGATCACACATTGTTTGCTACTGAGACCGGTACTGTGCAGTTTGTACAGAAAGGCCCTCATAACCGCAAATATGCAGAGGTGGTTTCAGCCTAAGCTGAGACCTTCTGAAAAAAAGCCCCTTCCGGGGCTTTTTTTTCGCCTGGGATATTTCGAGTTGATAGATAAACCTGTCCGAATGGTTCTTGACAAAAACAAGTTTGTAATACAAACTTGTTTTATATTAACTGCTTTATAGGTGAATGCCATGTCAAATCAAGAAACACTAGATGACCTCAACTACGCAACCGCACTAGCCAAGTCTGGCAACGAAGCACCGCTTATGGGTGGGCCCATAGGGCTTATGTGGGGCATTCTTATCAGTGCAACATTGTTTGCCCACTGGAGCATTATTACTGGCAGGCTGGGTATTGAACTGCAATATCTATGGTTGTTGTGGATCAGCTTCTCGGCAGTGGGTGGTATGGGCAGTGCAATTCTGGGCAGAAGAGTGGGCAGAAAAGCGGGCGCTCATTCCATGGCCAATCGCATTGAGCATGCTGTTTGGACGATGTTTAGCCTTATGTTGGGCTGCCTGTGGGCAGGCATTGTGATCAGTATGCTACTGGGCATGGGCTCGGTGGGGCTATTTGATCTGGTTCCCATTGTGGGTTTTGCTGGCCAGGGTCTGGCCTATGGTGTTATCGCCAAAATCAGCCACCACAAATGGTTGGGCTATGCCTCAGGGGCTGCATTTGTGTCCAGCATCCTTTGTATGCCAGCATTTGGTCAACCAGGGTTGTATCTGCTTGCTGCTATTGCAACCCTGTTCACTGTGGTGCTGCCATCTCTGAAGACTATGGGGTTTGAAGATGCCGAGCGATAAGGCTCCCTCAACCGATGTCGAGCCGGCAATTAATATCGATGAGATAGATGAAATTATTCATGGTCGCTTGCGGCTGGGCATTATGGCTTATCTGTCGGCGGTTAACCCGGCCAGCTTTCCAGAGTTGCTGGCCAAAACAGGTTCCAGCAATGGCAATCTCTCGACGCACCTGAGCAAGCTGGAAGCCGCGGGCTATATAAACCAAGAGAAGGGCTATCAGGGTAAGCGCCCACAGACATTGGTGCACCTTACAGCGGCGGGCCGCAAGGCCTGGGTTCAGTATCTGGAAGCAATGAAAGAGCTGCTGGGAAACTAGCAACTATTTTTTTAGTCTAGGCTAGGCCAGATCAAACTGGTTCTTAAGGTAAGCAATAATATCGTTGGACTCATAAAGCCATTGCACAGAATTGTTGGCTTTTTCAATTCTTAGGCACGGCACCTTGTGGCGACCGCCCTCACGAACCAGCTCGGCTTTCAACTCAGCATCGTTTTTAGCATCTCGAAGTTCAATATTAAGGGAGTGACGTCTAAGCTGCCGACGTACTTTTACGCAAAAAGGACAGGTATTAAACTGATATATCGACATGCTGGCGGTCACATCATCAATGGCTTTTTGCGCTGCAGCATCTCGAACCACCGGTTTGGGCGAAGTGACAAAATCTAGCACCAGAATTATCTGTCCCAACACCCATCTAATACCCACCATCAAAAATCTCTCCGTTATAATGACTCAATTACAAACACTGCTGCATAAACTGCCTGCTGGTTTGGCTAGATCACCCATAAGAGGCTGTTGTTACAGCAGAGGACGAGCATTTTGCAATAGATTAGACGCCGTGCCAAGAGCTTTAATGACCTGCAGTTGTGGTTGCTTGTGCTACCCCCATTGGTAATAATGCGCCCCTTAAAGCCCCCAGCTTTTCCCCACAATGACACAACCCTATTGGCAACTGTAAACTAGCGCTATGAAATTCGTTGACGAAGCATCAATCAAGGTTCACGCAGGCAAAGGCGGCAATGGCTGCCTGAGTTTTCGCCGCGAGAAATATATTCCCAAAGGCGGTCCCGATGGCGGTGATGGAGGCGATGGGGGCAGTGTTATTTTGCTGGGTGCAGAGGGCCTTAACACCCTGATCGACTTTCGCTACACGCGCAATTTTAAAGCTGAGAATGGCCAGCAGGGCAGCAGTGCTGAGTGCACCGGCCGTGGCGGTGAAGACCTGGTACTGCAAGTGCCCGTGGGCACCACCGTGATTGATGAAGAGACCGGCGAAGTATTGGGTGATATCACCGAACTGGATCAGCAGTTAAAGGTGGCACAGGGCGGTTATCACGGTCTGGGCAACACCAGATATAAATCCAGCACCAACAGAGCACCGCGCCAGACCTCTCCCGGTAAAGAGGGCGAAGTGCGCGAGCTCAAACTAGAGCTTAAAGTGCTGGCCGATGTGGGTTTGCTGGGATTGCCTAATGCGGGCAAGTCTACATTTATTCGGTCAGTATCGGCCGCGCGCCCCAAAGTTGCGGACTATCCTTTTACAACATTGGTGCCCAATTTGGGTGTTGTGGGCATGAGTGGTGATAAAAGCTTTGTTATCGCTGATATTCCGGGGCTGATTGAAGGTGCCTCAGAAGGTGCCGGTTTGGGTATTCGCTTTCTCAAACACCTCACTCGTACCCGCTTGCTGTTGCATCTTGTGGATATGATGCCCTACGACGGTTCCACCGCTGGCGAAAATGCAGAGGTCATTGAGCAAGAGCTGGAAAAGTTCAGCCCAACCATGGCTGCAGGCGATCGCTGGCTAATACTGAATAAAGTGGATCTGTTGCAAGAAGATGAAGTTGACGCCCGCTGCGATGAAGTGGTTAAACATCTGAGCTGGCAAGGTCCAGTTTTTAGAATGTCTGGCCTTGCATCTCAGGGCACCAAAAACCTTTGTGCAGCAATTATGGACTATATAGACGAGCAGCGACAGCAAGAAGCGGTTGACTCTGACCTGGCAGAGCAAGCCGAAGCTCGCCGGGCCGAAATGCAGGCCGAAGCTCGCAACCGTATTGAAGAGTTGGCGGAAGCGCGCAAACAGGCGCGCAAAAAAGTCAAAGAAGAAGATATTGAAGACGACGAAGATGATTATGACGTCGAGGTTGTTTACGCGGAATAATAGCCCTTGGCGGATAAACAGCTCTGAGCCAAACAACAGCCCTGAGCTAAAGAACAGCCTTAAGCCTATTAACATCCCTGAGCGGACAAAGGCCCCAAGCAGGATTAAAGTAGATGAATAGAGACATAGCCAAGGAAGCCAAACGCTGGGTCATCAAAATTGGCAGTGCACTGTTAACCAATGACGGCGCTGGTCTCGATTGCAAAGCCATAGATAGCTGGGTCGATCAGATCGCTGCACTATTGGCCGACGGTAAAGAAGTCGTTTTAGTCTCATCCGGCGCCATCGCCGAAGGCATAGTGCGTCTGGGCTGGAAAACCCGACCCGACAGCATCCATGAACTACAGGCCGCCGCGGCCGTAGGGCAGATGGGCCTGATTCAAGCCTACGAAAGCAGCTTTATGCGCTTCGACCACCACACAGCTCAGATTCTTCTCGACCACGACGATATGGCCAGCCGTCAGCGCTACCTCAACGCCCGTGGCGTATTGCAAACATTAATGGGCCTTGGCGTGGTGCCCATCGTCAACGAAAACGACACCGTAGTGACCGATGAAATTCGCTTTGGTGACAACGACCGTCTGGCTGCGCTGGTCGCCAACTTAATCGATGCCGATATGCTGGTGATACTCACCGACAAAGACGGCCTATTTGATGCCAACCCAGATACCAGACCCGATGCCAAGTTAATCTCCCAAGCTATGGCCACAGACCCTTCACTGGATGCACTGGCGGGTGGCAGCAGTGGCACATTGGGTCGTGGCGGGATGGTGACCAAATTACAGGCCGCGAGACTGGCTGCTCGCTCTGGGTGCAACACATTAATAGTGGGTGGCCGCAACGAGAATATTTTGCATCAGGTAGCGACAGGCGAAAGTATAGGAACATGGTTGTCGGCAACGCAGAAACCTCTGGCGGCTCGCAAGCAATGGTTGGCAGGGCAGTTACAGGTTAAAGGCAAAGTGGTTCTGGATGCTGGTGCTGTCAAAGTGCTGACCCAGCAGGGCCGCAGCCTGTTGGCAGTCGGCGTCAGTGGGGTTGAAGGTACCTTTACTCGCGGCGAGTTGGTTAGCTGTGTTGATAGCAATGGTGTTGAAGTGGCTCGCGGGCTGGTCAATTACAATTCAGATGAGGCGGGACGTATCAAAGGTCAGAGCACAGAGTCGATTTCGGAGATTCTGGGTTACCGTGAAGATGATGAGTTGATTCATCGCGATAATTTGGTGATCAGCGCCCAATGATTGCCTTATAGAGCCCATGGTTTGTTAATTCGACGCGGCCGTTACTCAAAAAATTACCCCTATCAGGTAGCACTATCTTTTTATAGTGCCTTTGACAAAGTTGGCTTAATACCAACCAACCACAAATTTTGACCATCAGAGTATGCTTATTTCAGTTACTATGGGACTGCGCTAAATACCTGAGAGTAGAAGATGCCCGCTGACATAAAAACCCATTACCGTGCCTGCAACCTTTGCGAAGCTATCTGTGGCCTAGAGATCAAAACTCAGGGACAACAGGTGCTGTCCATCAAGGGCGATAAAAATGACCCTCTCAGCAGGGGTTATATTTGCCCCAAGGGCACGGCCATGGAGGATATCTACACCGACCCGGATCGCCTGCGGCTGCCAGTCAAGAAGCAGGGTGACAATTGGGTTCAGATCAGCTGGGACGAAGCCTATAAAACTGTCGCGGAAAAACTCACCGCAGTTCAGGCGCAACACGGCCAAGATGCCGTGGCCTTTTATGCGGGCAACCCCAATGTGCACAACTATGGCAGCATGACCCACGCCAGTGTGTTGCGCAAAGCCGTGCAGAGCAAAATACATTTCTCGGCCACCAGCCTCGATCAACTGCCCCATCATTTGACCTCCTACAGCCTTTATGGCCATCAGTCACTGATACCGGTGCCCGACATTGATCACACTAAATATATGCTGATTATTGGCGGCAACCCGCTAGCCTCCAATGGCAGTATTATGACCTCGCCCGATATACCTAAGCGGCTTAAAGCCATTCAGGCGCGCGGTGGCCGCTTTGTGGTGATTGACCCAAGGCGCACAGAGACAGCCGAAATCGCAGACCAACATCTATTTATTCGTCCGGGCACAGATGCCTATTTATTGATGGCCATGCTTAACACCTTGTTTGCTGAACATCTGACGACTACCGGCCATCTAACAGACTTGCTGGTGGGAATAGATGAGGTGCGCTGCGCCTGTGAGCCCTTTACCCCCGAGTTGGCAGAGCAAAGAACCGGTGTTGCTGCTGAGCAGATTAGTCAGTTGGCACGAGATATGGCCAGCACAGATGGCGCGGTCTGTTACGGCCGCATGGGTGTTTCGGTGCAGGTCTATGGCACCTTGTGTCAGTGGGCTATTCAGATGATTAATATTCTCACCAATTCGCTGGATGTGCGCGGTGGCATGATGGCCTCGTCACCCGCGTTTGGTTATATTAAGCCCGGCGAGTCCGGGGCTGGGCACTTTGCGGCGTTCCATAGTCGTGTAAGTGGCTTGCCTGAGTTTGCGGGTGAGTTGCCTGCCTCAGTAATGGCCGAAGAAATGCTGACCGAAGGCGAGGGGCAGATACGCGCCTTGGTGACCACCGCCGGTAATCCAGTGTTGTCCGCACCCAACGGTATTCAGGTGGACGAGGCGCTGGATGGTTTGGACTTTATGGTATCCATTGATTTTTATATCAATGAAACCACTCAGCATGCGGATATTATTCTGCCTCCCACCAGTGCCTTGGAGCATGATCATTATGATCTGGCCTTCCATCGTCTGGCCGTACATAACACCGCCCGCTTTAATGAAGCTGTTTTTGAGCCAGCCGAAGGTACCAAACACGACTGGGAAATCTTTAACGAGTTGGGTTTGGCCATTGCCGCCCATAAAGGCATCTCGGCCAAACCATTGCCATCTCCAGATCAGCTCATTGATCTGGGCATTCAGCGCGGCCCCTACAGTGCTGCGGCTGGCCACGAGTTAGAGCTGACCCTAAATAAGGTTAAGCAACATCCCCATGGTCTGGATATAGGCCGGTTAGAACCAAGCTTGCCAGAGAGACTTTGCACTGATGATGGCAAGATTACATTGATGGCCGGCTATATAGAGCAGGATATCGGCCGTTTGGCTGCTGCCGAGCAAGTTACCGCGGCAGATGAAATGTTGCTGATTGGCCGCCGTCATATTCGCAGCAATAACTCTTGGATGCATAACTCTCATCGCCTGGTAAAAGGCAACCCCCGGTGGCAACTATTGATGCACCCAGATGATTTGGCCAAACATGATCTGGACGACCAGTCTCAGGTGCGCATTCAATCCCGCGTTGGCGCCGTTGAAACTCAGGTTCTGGCTAGTGATGAGGTGATGCCCGGTGTAGTTAGCTTGCCTCATGGTTGGGGCCATAAACGCGATGGAGTTAACCTCAGTATTGCGGCAGAGCAGGAGGGCGTTAGCTGTAATGATCTTACTGACAACAAGCTTGTGGATCGCGCCAGTGGTAATTCTGCTTTGAATGGTGTGCCGGTTAAGATATTTGCGGTGCGCGCATAGTCGAATAGGGCTTCAGTTAGGCTGAAGCCTTCCACACCAGGCCCAGAAACCTTAATAGAGTTGCGCCAAGCCTGGGCGCAATTTGACAATAATATTCATGTTCATCATTTTGCCAGTTTACAAGACTGGCAGCAGGCATTTGTCGAGACTAGTTTTAGCCGCATAGATTTACGAACAGATAAGTTACCTGAGCAACATGGTTCAGTGCGAGAGCTTTTGATGGCGCTCAAAGCCATGGGTGCCCATAATAATAATGCGGGTAAGCCCAGTGGTATGACTGGAAAGCAGAAGCTTAAATCTCTGTACAATGCCTACGAGCAGTACCGCCTACCCAACGGTAATCTTCCCGCCACCTGGCAAATTATCTCTGGGACTGTTATCAAGTAATCAACTACATTTTTTTAGTAAGCAATAAATAGACGACAATAAACCAACGAGCGATCCATGGCAAAAACAAATAAGTGGCTATTTATTACCGGTACAGATACAGATGTGGGCAAAACGGTTATTGCTACCGGCTTGTTAGCTGCAGCCAATCGGGCGGGCTTGCGCACCGCTGCGATTAAGCCAGTCGCTCCGGGCTGTGAGGATATTGGCGCCGGATTACAAAACGATGATGCACTGCAATTGCAGGCTGCTGCTAGTCATCAGTTGCCATATCAGCAAGTGAACCCGGTTGCCTTAGCGGCGGCAATTGCTCCTCATATCGCGGCTCAGGAAGAGGGCAAAGCCCTGAGCGCTTCGCGTCTGGCAGGCTATTGCCGTGGTCTAGGTTTGCTGCCAGTTGATATGCTGTTAGTCGAAGGTGCCGGAGGTTGGCGGGTGCCCTTAAATAATCGCGAAACACTGGCCGATGTCGCCCGTGAATTGAACTGCTCTGTGGTAATAGTCGTAGGACTCAAACTGGGGTGTATTAATCACGCCCTGTTAACCTCCGAGGCTGTGCGTAGGGACGGTTTGCATATTGCGGGTTGGGTGTGCAACCTAATTGACGCAGACATGCCGCGTATAAATGAAAATATTGCTACACTAAAGCGTATCATTAACGAGCCCTGTTTGGGTGTTGTGCCTAGGCTGACCGATCTGACACCGGAGCAGGTTGGTGGTTTCCTAAAGTTACCGGCTGAGTTTGAGACTGAATCATGAGCGAAGAAAAAAAATTATCAGCAGAAGATATGGAGCGGGTCGAAAAATACCTTAACAGTGGCTTCAACACCACTGATCGCAAACCTTTTCGTGGCCTGATACTGCTGGGCGGAATTTGGTTAATTATTGCCGGCCTGGGCTGGGTCAGTTATTACATTGGTAAACAAGCTGGCTATCTGTAGCCCATCTTTACACTCCCGTGCTCTTATTTTAGTGGCCCCTGACTAGTGCAAATAGTCACTCGACCTTTCGACTTAAGCGGCTGCGATTTCTCAGCGCAGCTCGATCCATTGCTGCAGCGTATCTACCAGTCCCGCGGGGTTGGTAAACAAGATGCGCTGGAGCGGCATTTAAAATGTCTGCCTCAACCGCAATCAATGGCCGGCATAGCTGCGGCAACCCAACGTTTAGTGAGGGCAGTGCAGGGGGGAGAATCTGTTTTAATTCTGGGTGACTTCGATGCGGATGGTGCTACCAGTTCGGCATTGATGGTTCTGGCGCTTAACGCTATGGGCTTTCAAGCGGTCGACTTTTTGGTGCCCAACAGGTTTGACTATGGCTACGGCTTAACCCCAGAAATTGTTGACCTGGCTGCGCAAAAATCACCGAATCTAATTATTACCGTCGACAATGGCATTTCCAGTGTTGAGGGTGTTGAGCGTGCTAATGCACTGGGTATAGAGGTTATTATTACCGACCATCATCTGCCCGGTACTGTTCTGCCAGCCGCGGCGGCGATTGTTAACCCCAATCAGCAGGGCTGTGAATTCCCCACCAAAAACCTGGCCGGTGTTGGTGTGGCTTTCTATTTGTTAATAGCCTTGCGAGCTGGCCTGCGTGACCAACAGTGGTTTGAGCAGCAGCAAATCTCAGAACCCAATCTAAGCCAGTGGCTGGATCTGGTGGCTCTGGGGACAGTGGCCGACGTAGTGCCCTTGGATCAGGTTAATCGCGCGTTGGTATATCAGGGGTTGCAGCGTATACGTGCCGGCCAGAGCCGCCCTGGCATTCAGGCTTTATTGCGTATTGCCGGTAAAAACCCAGCTCGTTTGGTTGCCACTGACTTGGGTTTTGCTATTGGCCCAAGGTTAAATGCCGCCGGTCGGCTCGATGATATTAGCCTGGGTATCCAGTGCCTACTTTGTGAAGACTCTCAGCAAGCACTGCGCACTGCTCAGGCTCTGGACGATCTAAACCAAGAACGCAAATCGATTGAGACTGGGATGCAGCGCCAGGCACTGGCTATTGTTGAACAGCTGGGTATCGATGATAACGCCATGCCCGCAGCCCTCTGTTTGTTTCAACCAGACTGGCATCAGGGAGTGGTTGGGCTATTGGCTTCGCGCATCAAAGAAAAATATCACCGCCCCGTGGTGGCCTTTGCTCGGGCTGACAATGGCGAACTTAAGGGTTCGTCGAGATCAATCCCCGGCCTGCATATTCGTGATGCCCTAGACGCGGTAGCCACACAGAATCCCGGTTTAATTACCAAGTTTGGTGGCCATGCTATGGCCGCCGGTCTCAGCCTCCATGAAGACAAACTCGCCGAGTTCGAACAGGCATTTCAGCAGCAAGTGGCCCAGTCATTAAGTGACGATGACCTGCAGGCCAAATTAATTACCGATGGCAGCCTCGACGCTCCGCAGATTAGTATGCAGACCGCCGAACTACTGCGAGATGCAGGCCCCTGGGGGCAGTTATTTCCTGAACCCTGTTTTGAAGGCGACTTTAAGATAGTGCAGCAGCGTATTGTTGGTGAGAAACATCTAAAGCTGGTGCTGGCACCGCAAAACCAACCCGAATTAGCTATAGACGCGATCTGGTTTAATATTGATACTGCGCGCTGGCCCAATCCTGACGCTGAGATAGTGCGCTGCGTATATCGGTTGGATATCAATGAGTTTCGTGGCGTGGAAAATCTTCAGTTAATGGTGCAGCACCTAGACGCTGGGTAGCATTCTCCAGAGCCTGGGTTGTACCCAAAGCCACAAATAATAAAAAGAAAATACTATGAGCTTTAGAACTGACTTGCGCGCCGATTTAATTCTGCTGCTAACCGCTTTTATCTGGGGTTTGGCGTTTGTTTATCAGCGTTCAGGTATGGACCATATTGGGCCCATCACCTTTACCTTTGGCCGCTTTATTATTGGTGGGCTCGCCATTCTGCCCCTGTGGTATTTCATGGAAAAGCCAAAAGAGATTTTTGTTTTTAATGAAACCAATAAAAAGGCGTTGATGCTGGGGTTGGTTCTAACCTCAGGCATGCTGCTTCAGCAATGGGGCCTAGTTTATACCACGGCGGGAAGAGCGGGTTTTCTAACCGGCGTCTATATTGTGTTTGTTCCCCTGCTAGGGCTATTTTTCCGCAATAAAACCGAATGGCCCACCTGGGTAGGTGTGGGGATGGCGATGACGGGGCTGTACTTTTTAGGCCAGGTGGAAAGTGATGAGCTGCTTACCGGCGACATACTTATATTAATCAGTTCTATTCTGTTTGCATTGCATATGATTTTTACCGGCATGCTGGCCAATCAAACCTCGCCATTTCGTTTAATTTTTGTGCAGTTCAGTCTGGCTGCGGTAATCAGCGGTATTCTGATTCCATTTTTTGAAGTTTGGAACTGGCAGGGAATTATGGATGCTGGCGTCGCATTGCTCTATGTCGGGGTGCTATCTTCCGGCGTTGCCTTCTGTTTGCAGGTGGTTGGCCAGCGCACTGCGCCAGCGTCCCATGCCGCTATTATTTTAAGCTTTGAATCTGTGTTTGCGGCATTCTGTGGCTGGTGGCTACTCAACGAATACCTGACCCAGCCAGAGTTAATTGGTTGTGGCCTGATACTAGCTGGTGGCTTGGTGTCCCAGTTAAAAGTGTTGCTAAAAGAGTCTGCTGGAGACCCCATTAAACACCCCCATGGGGTTAACTAAGCGATTTTGTGGTCTTCTTGGGGGCGTTATCGCGTATCTCTAATCTATACCGGAGGCAAGACGATGAATAGACGAACTTGGATACAGCGCATCGGGCTGGGTGCTTTGACCATCACGGCCTCGACTAGGCTCTTCGCACTTGAAGTAATAAAAAAAATTGAGCGTTCAGACAGCGAATGGAGCAAAATTCTCACCCAAGGCCAGTACTATATCCTCCGGGATGAGGGCACCGAACCTAGAGGCTCAAGTGTCCTGAATAGTGAACACCGGGATGGGGAATATGTCTGCGCCGGTTGTGACCTACCCCTTTTTACCTCAGAGACTAAGTACGAAAGCTATTCCGGTTGGCCATCTTTCTATGACCATATTGATGGGAATATAGAGACCAAACGAGATTTTAAACTGATCTGGCCGCGCACTGAATATCATTGCGCTCGCTGTGGTGGCCACCAGGGCCATGTCTTTGACGATGGTCCCAAGCCCACAGGGCAGCGGTGGTGTAATAATGGCCTGGCATTAAAATTTGTTCCCAGTCGCTAACGGTTGGTTAGCTTGGGTCTAACTTGGACCTAGGGCCGAAGCCACTTTTTATTTGGCCATCAAAGGCGCAATATAGCCTTTAATCAAATCTTTGATGATTGGTTGTGCCAGCGCCGTAGGGTGCAAACCATCTTCTTGAATCATCCCTTCCGTAATCGCCAACTCTTCTAATTGAAACGGGATCAGAGGCACATCAGCTTCATCTGAAAGCTGTGGATAGACAGCAGCAAACGCATCAGAATAGCGGTGCCCATAATTAGGGGGCAGGCGCATACCAAATAAAATAGGTTCGGCACCAGCCTTGCGGCACAGGGTTATCATTGCGTTTAGGTTGCCCTTCATTAAGTTGAGTGGCTGGCCGCGCAGGCCATCGTTGCCACCCAGCTCTAGCAAAACATAGTCGGGGCTAAACTTTTCTAGAAGCAGGGGTAAACGATTTAAACCGCCACCCGTTGTATCGCCGCTTATGCTGCCATTGATGACTGTATGGTCATCGCCCAAATCACTGCGCAGCAGCGCTACCCAGCCTTTGCCTTGATTGACGCCATAGCCAGCACTGAGGCTGTCGCCCAACACCAGCAAGGTTGATCCATATGTATTGGCACCCAGTAAGATAAACAGGCAACATATGCGCTTTAGAAGAGCGTGCATAAAAAATCTCGCAAAATATTTGTCAATGACTGACCGCAGTGTATGTATTTTTCGCGGCAATGGAAATTTGAAATGATAGAAGTTAGCAATATCAGTAAAAAAGTCATCACTGCTGAAGGTACGCTCAGTATTTTACAGAAGATCAATCTAAGTTTAGTCAGCGGCGAAAGTCTGGCAATTGTTGGGCCCTCGGGCTCGGGTAAGTCTACATTGCTGGGTATCCTCGCTGGTCTTGATTTGCCCACTGCAGGCTCGGTTAGCCTTGCTGGCCAAGATATCACCGCCATGGATGAAGAGGGCCGCGCCGCTGTGCGAGCTGAAACCGTAGGTTTTGTTTTTCAATCATTTCATTTACTGCCGGGCTTAACCGCTCTGGAAAATGTGGCTTTGCCTCTAGAGCTGCAGAGCGATAAAGAGGCTCTCAAGACAGCCGCCTATTATTTGCAGCGCGTGGGCTTAGAGCATCGCACTACCCATTATCCCCGTCAGCTATCTGGAGGTGAACAACAGCGAGTTGCTGTGGCTCGCGCCTTTGCCTGTCGGCCAACGATTCTTTTTGCCGACGAGCCCACGGGCAACCTGGATACAGGGACGGGCGAAAAGATTAGTGATCTGTTGTTTGACTTAAATAAAGAAGAAGGTACTACCCTGGTGCTGGTAACCCATGAGCACAACCTTGCCGCACGCTGTGGTCAGCGGCTGGTATTAGCGGCGGGCCGGCAGGTTGTAGAGAGCCCGATAAAGAAAAAGGTGCCTGGAAAAAAAGCGGCAGTCGAAAAGAAGGTAGCACCGGACACTAAGTTAAAAGCCAAGCCAAAAGCCAAACCACAAACAGAGCCAGAAGCAAAGCCCAAGGCTAAAGCTCAAGGTAGCAAGAGCTGATGCAAGCATTAAGAATGTTGCTGCGCACCTGGCGTGGCGGGCAGCTAAATTTAATTATCTGGTCTTTGGTTCTGGCTGTTGCCGTGGTTACTTCAGTGTCATTGCTGGCCGAGCGCATTGAGCGGGCCCTTACCGCCGAATCTGCCAGCTTTTTGGCTGCAGACCTAGTGGTTAGAAGTAGCAGAGCTATTGACCCTGATTGGATTGCCGAAGCCCAGCAGAAGCAGGTTGAGACGGCGCAGGTGCTTACCTTTGCCTCTATGGTTTATCACGACACCGATATGCATCTGGCCTCTATCAAAGCGGTGGAGAGCAGCTACCCATTAAAGGGCTTGCTGCGACGTACAACCACCCCATTTACTAGTAATGAAAGCCTAATTGAAGAGATTGATTATGGCCCAGCAACCGGAGAGGTATGGGTCGATGCCCGGCTTCTGCCATTGCTTAATATAGAGTTAGGCGATGAGATAGAGCTGGGTGATGTGCGTTTAAAAGTGACTCAAATTGTTGTGGAAGAGCCAGATAGCGGTGGTTCATTTGGTTCATTTGGTGCACGTGTATTAATGAACTATAACGATATTGAAGCAGCCGGCATTATTGTGCCCGGTAGTCGCGTGACCTTCAGATATCTGATTGCCGAGGGCCTGAGTGGCAGCGATGGCTTTGCCGGCTATAGTGAGTGGATGAAGAGCAAGCTGGATATCCATGACCGTTTAATCACCCCAGATGAAGCCCAAGCTAGCGTCGCTGATGCTATGGATGAAGGCCGCAGATTCTTGCTGCTTGCGGGCAGTGTTGGCGTGGTATTGGCAGGTATAGCACTGGCCCTTGCTAGCCATCATTTTGCCGCAGGGCAGACTCAGCAGGTGGCCTTGTTAAAAAGCTGGGGCATCGCCGTCAGCCGCGTGCGCAGCCTTTATTTACAGCAGAGTCTATGGCTTGGTGTTGGTGGCTCTCTGGCAGGGTTGTTAGTGGGCTATGGTTTCTCGGAATTACTTATTTTCGTGGTACGGGAATGGCTACCCATCGCTCTGCCCATGGCGGGTATCCGCCCTTGGATTACTGGCATGGCTACAGGGTTATTGTGCTTGGGTGGTTTTACTTTGCCTGCACTCTGGCATTTGCCAACCCAGTCGCCGCTGGCTGTGCTGCGCCAAGATGTTGAGGTAAAACCAGTGAGTGCTCTGGTGCGTGGTTTACTCGGCATCGGTGCCGTGGCCAGCCTGCTACTTTGGTACAGCAATAATTTTTACCTGTCTCTGGCGATTATGGCGGGCTTTGCGCTGACCGCTCTGGCCACCATAGTGATTGGCCTGCTGTTACTGCGTGTGGGTAAAAACTATGGTCAAAAGTTGGGTAGTATCTGGCGTTTAGCCTCTAGCAACCTCTGGCGCCGGAAGTCACAGAGTATTATTCAGATGGTTGGTTTTTCTGGGGCCATCGCGCTGTTAATGATTATGGCCGTGGTGCGCACATCATTAATTGACGAGTGGCGCTGGCAGTTAGCTGACGATGCCCCCAATCACTTCCTTATCAATGTTGCCCCTTATGAACTTGAGGGGGTACGCGAGCTGGTGACCGACCAAAATCTTGAGACCGCCGGCTGGTATAGCATGGTGCGTGGCCGTATGACTCAGGTTAATGGCGAGGGTATTACTGAAGTTCAGCGAGACAGCCATGAATCATATCGCCGCGAGCTAAATCTTAGCTGGACCACCGACCTCCCGGAAGGCAATGAGCTAACGGCTGGCAAATGGTGGGATGAATTGGATTTATCTGGTGATATTGCACCGGTATCTTTGGAAGATGAGTTAGCTGGAGAGTTAGGCCTAACCATTGGCGACCAGATTACCTTTAGTGTGGGTGGCTTAATCTTTGAAGCCAGAATAACCAGTACCCGCAGTTTAAATTGGGACAATATGACGCCTAATTTTTACTTCCTATTTCCGGAAGGGCTATTGGAAAATTATCCGCGCACCAATATGACCAGCCTGTATATTCCGCCCCAGCAAAAATTGTTGGTTAACGACCTGCTGCGTAAATACCCCACCGTACAGGTAATAGAGCTGGATAAAATTATTGAGCGCATTCGTACTATTGTGTCCCAGGTGACCAGTGGCCTAGAAGTAATGACAATGTTAATTCTTAGCTGTGGTGTGTTGGTGATGTTTGCCGCTGTTAGCCTGTCCATGGCGGAGCGCTTGCAAGAGAGTGCCATTCTGCGCACCCTAGGCAGCTCCAGACGTTTAATTTTGGGTATTCAGCTGGTGGAGTTTACAGTGCTTGGGATGATGGCAGGCCTGCTGGCCGCGATTGGAGCTGAGGCCGCAGTAGCTATGTTACAGCGGTTTATGTTTGATTTGCCCTTTGCCATGCACCCGTGGATTTGGTTGGCGGGCCCAGTTGCTGGCGGCTTGCTAGTGGGGGCCTTGGGGGTTGGTTATAGCCGCAAAGCGGTGGTGCAGCCGCCATTAGAAGTGCTAAAGGGGCTCTAAGGGTTGGTAGGGTCTGAGTGAAGGGTCTCAACAACCCCTACCGCAACGGCAACTGAATATGAAAGGTAGTGCCTACATCCGGATCTGAAGTCACAGCGATCTGCCCCTGATGTTGCTCCACAATAATAAAGTGAGAAAAAGACAGCCGCTTACCAGCATCGTACTGACCGTTAGCGTCGCCATCGGCCGCAAAGGGCTCAAAGATAGTCTTTTGCTCCTCAAGGCTAATACCGCGGCCATTGTGCTGAATGCGCACCCAAAGATTATCGTAAAAAACCGTGACTTCAATATTAATAATAGGCGAATGCTCGTCGTCATCTACCCTGCCCAGGGCATAGCAGGAATGACGAAACAGGCTTAAAAATACCTGCTGCATCTCGGTGATATAGCAGGGAATTTCCGGCACATCTTCAGGGCAATCGATATTGACCTTCACATCTTTAAAGCGCAGCCCAGGCATAACTGACAGCACATCATTGGCAAGCTCCACCGAATGATCAATCACATCGACCATATTGGCCTCAGTTTTATCACCGCCGCCACTACCAGAAAAATTGACCAGATTATCGATAATAGATGTCGCCTGCTGACCGCGAATGACCGCATCCTCCAGTACCTCGCTCAAACCTTCGGCATCAATGGGTTCATCGGTTAGATCCTGGCGCACATCTTTCACGTCTTTAATTATCGCGCGCAGAGGGATATTAATATCATGGGCCATAATGCTGGCCATCTCGCCCATCGATGACATCTTATCCCGCTGTACCAGCATAATTTCATTCTGTACTCGCTGAGTTACATCATCGACCAGGATAACCACTCCCGTTTCCACCTGATCCTGCAGAGGATAAATAGTGATATCGAAATGGTACTGGCCACGCTGGCTGTATTTGATTGTCAGTGTTTCATTGTCATCCAGCGCCTGCTGGATTTGCATTGGTGTCACACTAATAGTGGGGTAGGTATCCCAAAGATCTTTGCCCAGAACCGTATCTGATGCCATGCCGCTAATCTCTTCCGCCCGGTGATTCCATTGGGTAATACGGTTTTGCTTATTGAGACCAATCAGCATCAGCGGCATAGAGCGCAAAATACTGGTGATATAGGCCTCAGAACTGCGCAATCGGGCAGTGGTTGATCGGTGCTCGCCAATCTCGGCTTCCAAGGTGGCGGTGCGCTCTTTAACGCGCAATTCCAGCTGAGTGCGGATCTCTTCAAGCTCATTGTTATAGCGGCGCGCCTGACGGCGGCTAAAGAACAGGCGCAGTGCAGTAATAGAGACCGCAATAAACAATATGCCGCTGGAGAAGTTGGCTACATACTGCCAGTTGGTAGAGCCATCCTCGTTGCGCACAAACCAAAATACATCGGCGGTAGCCGCCTGGCTGAAGAGCAGGGTTAGCAATGAAAGGGCGACGGACGTTAACGGTTTGAGCACAGATCAATCTCTAGGTCATGTTGGTACAGATATTATAGCCTTGAATATAGAGTTTCAGCTAACAACATCTAACTGGCCCAAGGCTGAGTTTGACACTCAGCTCAGGAAGCATCAGCTTAGGCACACTGCTTATCGTTATCGTCGTCAAATATCTTCTTTTTGGTTTGCTTCTTAATCAGGCTCGCATTTTCGCGTACTAATTTCTTTTGCTGATTCGGTGGTTGGGGCTGGTTAGTGTTAGGTGGGCGCGTATGAAGATCTTTCGGTCGCTTTGCTCTTTCAAGATGGCAGCGGGACTGCCTTACCAAGACCAACACCCCAATGTCATCCTGATCGAACGCAGTGAGGAGGGATCTCTGTCATCAAGGTGATCTGCTAAGATGAACAGCTCACCGATAGCTGATCTGCCCAATCTGGTGGTAGGCCGGCATATTTCTCTGCTTGTGGATGCTCTTCGAAGGGGCTTTGCAGCACTTCCAATAATAAATTCACTTCGCTGTAATCACCCTTTTGGGCGGCAGCTATAGAGGCTTGGGCCATATAGTTACGCAGCACATACTTTGGATTAACGGCATTCATATTTTGTTGGCGCTGTTGATCTGTGAGGCTCTGTTGCGCCAGTCTTGCGCTGTATTTTTTTGCCCAGGCATCGAAGCCTTCGCGGTCTATAAATTGGTCTCTGATCGCCTGGTTGCTCTGGGTGAATTCACCCAATGTTCTAAAGAATATTGTGTAATCCACATTATTGATTTGTAGTAATTCTAATAGCTGATTAATCAGCTGTTCATCGTCGGGCTGATATTCTTCCAGCCCAATTTTACTCGCCATAATATGCCTAAACTGGTGTATAAATTTTGGCTCGTACTGTTTTAGTGCGCGGATTAAATCGTCATTACTCATCAATGAGGTTAGCGATGTGGCCAGTGCATTGAGGTTCCACAGGCCGACGCTGGGTTGGTTTTTGAAGCTGTAGCGGCCGTTGGCGTCGGAGTGGTTGCAGATATGCTCTGGGTCGTAGGCATCTAAGAAGCCGAAGGGGCCATAGTCGATGGTGTCGCCAATGATACTCATATTGTCGGTATTCATCACGCCGTGGTTAAAGCCCACCGATTGCCATTGGGCGATCATTTTGGCGGTTTTTAGTACGCAGTTTTCCAGCATTAAATAGTATTTATTTTCTTGGTTGACCCATTGTGGGAAGTTGCGCTGGATAACATAGTCGGCTAGGGCTTTGACGGCCTTTGACTGGTTGCGGTAGTGGAAGTGTTCGAAGGAGCCAAAGCGAATATGACTTTGGGCTACCCGGCATACGGTGGCGCCAGATTCCACTTCTTCGCGGTAAACTTGAGTTTGGCTGTCTACTAGTGCCAGTGCTCTGGTGGTGGCGATGCCGAGGTTGTGCATGGCTTCGGAGCACAGGTATTCGCGGATGCTCGAGCGCAGCACGGCGCGGCCGTCGGCCAATCTGGAATAGGGGGTTGAGCCTGCGCCTTTAAGTTGTATATCCCAAAGGGCACCGTCTTTTTCTAGTTCTCCTAATGTGATGGCACGGCCATCGCCTAGCTGGCCAGCCCATACGCCAAACTGGTGCCCAGAGTAGACTAGGGCGATGGGATTGGTGCTGCTGGGCTCCCCTTCAATATGCCCGGCCATCAGCTTTAAAAATTCTGGGCTGTTTAAGTTGTCGGCGTCAATTCCCAGCTGTTGGGCAAACTGTGCGTTGGCGCTAACCAGCACAGGCTCTTGCAGACCACTGGGGACAACCTGACTGAGGTGCAGGTCGCCCTGGTTTTTAAAGGTTTCAAAAAATGTATGTCGTAACTGAGCTTCGTGTAATTTCATTGGATGCCAATAGTCTCTTTGCTGATGCGCGCCAGGTTGTCGGCATGCAGACTGCTGATATACAGCCAGTCGTCGGTTTCCAATGCGCCGGTGTTGGTGTGGTATTGGCCATTGGGGTCTTGCAATGAGGTGAGCACATTACCCTCTGCATCCATAGCGAACACATGGCTGTAGGCTTCGGCTTTTAACTGCATAAATTGGGGCAGACGCTGGGCTATTTTGCGCAGCATTGGTGAGTTAGACAGGTCGTCTAGTGGTTGGCTGCGGGGTGATACCAGCCCCACCCAGAAGCGTCCGTCGCGGCCGCGGACTATGTTGTCGGGAAAGCCGGGCAGGTTGTCGATTAGGACTTCGGCGGTGCCCGCTTTGTCGCCTTTGAGCCAGTATTTTTGTACTCGGTAGGTGCCGGTTTCATTGACCAGTACAAAGCTGCTGTCGGCGGCGGTAGCAACGCCATTGGCAAAGTTAAGGCCGTCCATTACTAGTTTGGTGCTCTGGTCGGTGGGGTCATAGACCAACAGGCGGCCGTGGCTGCCGTGCTCGGCTATGTCCAGCAGACTGGCGGCGTAGGTGCCGCCATTGGCTTGGGCGCCGAACTTGCTGGAGGCATCGCTAAAGTAGATTTTGCCGTCTTCGGTGACATCCAGGTCATCGGCATATTCTATAGCCACGCCGTCTATGCTATTAGTGAGCACCGTCAGTTCGCCGTCTGCAGACATACTGAGTATGCCTTTGTAGGCGTCTGCTATAAGCAGGTTGCCATTGGCGTCAAACACCAGCCCTAGTGGGCTGCCGTTGGTGTTGGCCATTTTGCTGATTTCACCGCTGGCCTCGCTGTATTTGAGTATCCAGCCTTCACGGGTGGCGGTGTAGATTTCGCCATTCAGCAGGGCCAGGCCTTCGGGGCCGTGGGTGTCTGTCAGCTCTATGATTTTTAGTGCGTTGAGGCGGTTGTTTTGCACAAAGTCTCCCACATAGCCTTGGTTTTGCGGTGCTTCCCAGCTCACTGGGGCTATGGCCACTGGCCACAGCAGCAGGTAGGCAAACAGGGCGGCTATTACAGTTAGGCTGATTCTCTTCATGGCTTGTCTCTCCGAGGATTTCACAAATTTTTTTTATTTTCAGCCGGTATGTTGCGCTAGTGCTGTGGCTTAATCAACTGTGTTTTAGCTTGGTGTGAATGGGTTGCTGAGGTAAAATGCGCGGCTTAATTGATTTAGGCTATTGTCACTCAATGGAAGTTAATCCGCTCTACAACGCCCTCGATGATCTTCAAGCACGCACTGACGTGTTGAGGGGGTATCTTTGACTACGTTAATCGTAAGGATCGTCTTGCTGAAGTTGAGCTAGAACTCGGCGAACCCGATGTTTGGAATGATCCGGAGCGTGCTCAGGAGTTGGGCCGTGAGCGTTCGTCTTTGGAAACTGTGGTAAAGACGATTGAGGATTTAGATTCTGGTGTTGCAGATTCTCGCGAGTTGCTGGAGATGGCGGTTGAGGAAGAAGATGCAGACACTGTGGCGGAGGTGGAGTCTGAGATTGCCAGCTTTGAGGCGCAGTTAGCTAAGCTTGAGTTTCGCCGCATGTTCAGTGGCGATATGGATCAAAATAATGCTTATTTGGATATTCAGTCGGGCTCTGGTGGCACTGAGGCTCAAGATTGGGCTGAGATGCTGTTGCGTATGTATTTGCGCTGGGCAGACGATAAAGGCTTTAAGGCGGAGCTGGTGGAATGCTCTGCTGGAGATGTAGCTGGTATTAAGAGTGCGACGGTGCAGGTGACCGGTGAGTATGCCTTTGGTTGGTTGCGCACGGAGATTGGTGTGCACCGGTTGGTGCGCAAGTCGCCCTTTGATTCTGGCAATCGTCGCCATACGTCTTTTTCGGCGGTGTATGTGTCTCCTGAAATTGATGACAATATTGAGATTGATGTTAATCCTTCGGATGTTCGCACCGACACTTACCGTGCCTCTGGTGCCGGTGGTCAGCATATTAATAAAACCGATTCGGCTGTGCGTCTGACCCATGAGCCCAGTGGTATTGTGGTGCAGTGTCAGAGTCAGCGGTCTCAGCACCAGAACCGTGATAAGTGCTGGCAGATGTTGCGGGCGAAGCTGTATGAGGCGGAGATGCTGAAGCGCGCTGAGGCAGCGCAGGCGACAGAGGATACTAAGTCGGATATTGGCTGGGGCAGTCAGATTCGGTCTTATGTGTTGGATGATGCACGGATCAAGGATTTGCGTACTAGTGTGGAGACGCGTAATACTCAGGCGGTTTTGGATGGTAAGCTGGATCAGTTTATTGTGGCTTCACTTAAGGCGGGATTTTAGATAGCTATCATCCTGAGGCATTTAACTGAGTCATCCTGTACCCAAGGCGCTTCGAGTGGCATGCTAAGCATAGCGAAGGATCTCTCTTAACATTGGCGCCGAGTTCTAAATACGGATGCAACACAGGGCAAGCATCCTTGATCGAGCGTAATTAGGTTAATGGCTACATAAACTTTTTAGATAAAGATTGAGATATGACTGATCAACAAGACGAGAATAAGTTAATTGCTGAGCGTCGCGCTAAGCTTCATGCCTTGCGTGAAGAGGGTGGGGCGGTCTTTCCTAATGATTTTCGGCCGGAGCACAGTGCGGCTGAATTGCAATCTGGCTTTGGGCAAGAAACCAAAGAAGATCTAGAAAAGCTGGGCAAGATTGTTTCGGTTGCCGGCCGGGTAATTCGCAATCGCGGTGCTTTTATTGTGGTGCAGGACAGCTCGGATACCATTCAGCTGTATGTAACCAAAGAGGCGCGCCCTTTTGCCAAGTCGCTGGACTTGGGCGATATTGTTGGTATCAAAGGTGCTTTGCATCTGTCTGGTAAAGGAGACCTTTATGTGCAGATGGATGAGCATCAGTTGCTGACTAAGGCGTTGCGTCCGCTGCCGGACAAATTCCATGGGCTGGCTGATCAAGAGATGCGCTATCGCCAGCGCTACGTTGATCTAATTGTTAACCCTGAGGTGCGCAATACTTTTCGGGTTCGTTCTAAAGTGGTAGATTTCATCCGCCGCTATTTAAATGATGCCGACTACCTAGAAGTTGAAACACCGATGTTGCAGGTGATTCCCGGGGGTGCTGTGGCACGTCCCTTTGTGACGCATCATAATGCATTGGACATTGATATGTATATGCGTATTGCGCCGGAGCTTTATTTGAAGCGTTTGGTGGTGGGTGGTTTTGAACGCGTCTACGAAATTAATCGCAATTTCCGTAATGAGGGTCTGTCGACTCGTCATAATCCTGAGTTCACAATGTTGGAGTTTTATCAGGCTTACTCTGACTTCAATGATCTGATGGATTTCACTGAAGATATGTTGCGCAAGATGACCACTGAGGTGCTGGGTTCAACTAAGGTGGTCAATACGGTGAAAGACGCTGAGGGTGAGGTGGTGAGTGAGACGCATTATGACTTTGCTGAGCCGTTTGTTCGTCTGTCGGTGTTCGATTCGATTTTGCAGTACAACCCGGATATCAGTCCTGAGCAGTTGGGCGATGAAGCTGGTGCGCGCAAGATTGCTGAGGCTTTGCATATTCCTTTAAAGGATATCTGGGGTCTGGGTAAGGTGCAAATTGAGATCTTTGAGAAGACGGTTGAGCATCTGCTGGAGCAGCCTACTTTTATTACTATGTACCCAGCGGAGGTGTCTCCACTGGCGCGCCGCAATGATCAAGACCCTCATGTGACTGATCGCTTTGAGTTCTTTGTGGGTGGCCGTGAGATTGCCAATGGTTTCTCGGAGCTGAATGATGCGGAAGATCAAGAGGCTCGCTTTAAGCAGCAGGTGGCGGAAAAAGATGCCGGTGATGATGAGGCGATGCATTTTGATGCTGACTATGTTCGCGCTCTTGAATACGGTATGCCGCCCACGGCGGGAGAGGGTATTGGTATTGATCGCTTGGTGATGTTGTTGACTGATTCGCCTTCGATTAGAGACGTGTTGCTGTTCCCGCATATGCGACCTGAGTAGTTGATAGGTTGGCAATCCAGCAACTTTGGGCCTTAAGCTAGTTATCTTGCAACATGATTTGGTCATCTTGAGCGCAGCGAAAGGTCTCTTGGCTCGGCACGCCATAGCCCCTTGCCCAACCCTTGAGATCGGTCTCATGGGTTTATAATTTTTAGCGTTCGCACAACTCGCTGCGCTCAACCAGGTGCTCTCTTTACCTGAAAATTAGTGCACCCATAAACGGGCCCTGATTGATCTAAAGGGTTGGGCAAGACGCGGTTTGAATTGCTGCGGTGTTGGATGAAATGTATTACGCCTTGAGCCCTAATTTTGTCATCTTGAACCTCCACTTTGTCATCTTGAGCGCAGCGAAAGATCTCTGCTATTTGCACCCACAAATGGCCTCTGATTGATCTCAAGGGTTGAGCAAGACGCTGGCTAAATTGCTGGGGTGTTGAATCGAAGTGCTTGGTTTCAATGCATGTTTTTCTTGCATGATAAAAAAGAGTCTGTTCTGTTTGTTTTTTGGGTGTTATTATCAACACTCTAGGGCACAGGTTATTTTTATTTAAAATTCAAGGACTGACTATGGAATACAACACAATTGAATATTTGGTCGACGATGGCATTTTGACGATAAGTCTTAACCGTCCAGATAATATGAATGCGTTTACGCTCGAGATGAGCGACGAGCTTACTCATGCTTTTTATCAGGCCAGTGATGATGACGATGTGCGAGTTATTGTAGTCACCGGGGCAGGCAAAGCATTTTGTGCTGGTATGGATCTGTCTGTTGCGGGCAATGTCTTCGGGCTTGACGAGGACAGACAGCCTACACTAGCGGAGATGGCTGAGCCGGAGAGCATGCCTGGAGTTCGCGATAGTGGTGGCAAGGTTACGTTGGCTATTTATGACTGTAAGAAACCGGTGATTGGTGCGATTAATGGTGCGGCTGTGGGTATTGGTGCGACGATGATGTGTGCCATGGATATTCGTCTGGCATCTGAAAAGGCCCGCATCGGATTTGTGTTTGGTAAGATTGGTATTGCCCCTGAGGGTTGTTCGACTTGGTTTTTACCGCGTATTGTCGGCATGCAGCAGTCGTTAAAGTGGATGATGACCGGTGAAATTTTTGATGCTGCTGAAGCCCATTCTGGCGGTTTGGTTTATGAGGTTTGCGCCCCCGATGATCTAATGGTTAGGGCCTATGGAATGGCACGCCAGATCGCCGATAATACCGCGCCGGTGTCCTCTGCACTAATACGGCAAATGATGTATCGAAATTCTGCTACGGCTCATCCGGTTGAGGCGCACAAGGTGGAATCTCTTGCGGTTTTCTATGCCAGTAAGGTGGATGGCAAAGAGGGTATTGCCGCATTCTTAGAGAAGCGCCCGGCTAATTTTGTATCCAAGTCATCGACGGATATGCCGCCCTTCTACCCCTGGTGGTAATGGCGCTACTCCTAGTATTTTATTTATTTCCCTCTTTTGACGGAGCACCAATATGTACCAAAACAGTGACAAATCTGAGCAGTTACTCGATCGGCTGAATCAGTTTTTCGATGAGCACATTTACCCCAATGAAGAAAATTATGCCCGTCAATTAGATGCCGCTGAAAATCGCTTTGCGCCGTTACCTTTGATGGATGATCTGAAGTTAAAGGCTAAGGGGGCTGGGTTATGGAATCTTTTTGTGCCGCCTTCCCATGCCCAATACTGTGATCATGGGGGTTTGACCTTTGCTGAATATGCACCACTGTGTGAGGTGATGGGTCGAGTTATCTGGTCTCCTGAGGTGTTCAACTGCAATGCCCCTGACACCGGTAATATGGAGGTGTTTATGAATTACGCCACCAAGACACAGCAAGATAAATGGCTGCAGCCACTTTTAAACGGTGATATTCGCTCGTCCTATGCGATGACTGAACCTCAGGTGGCATCCAGCGATGCGACCAATGTTGAGATGAGCATTATTAGAGAGGGCGATGAATGGGTGCTGAATGGCCGCAAGTGGTTTATTACTGGCGCCATGAATGAGCGCACTAAAATTTTAATCGTGATGGGTAAGTCGGATCCTGATAATGCCAATCGTCACTTGCAGCAGACTCAGGTGTTGGTGCCAAAAGACACTCCCGGTCTGACGTTGGTGCGACCTCTGTCTACCTTCGGTTATGACGATGCACCTATAGGTCATGCCGAACTGATTTTTGAAAACTGCCATGTGCCTGCCGAGAATGTGCTGCTGGGTGAGGGTCGCGGTTTTGAGATTGCTCAGGGTCGTTTGGGCCCCGGCCGCATGCATCATTGTATGCGCCTGATCGGCACGGGTCAGCGTGCTCTTGAGCTGGCCTGTAAGCGGTCTACTTCGAGAACGACATTTGGTCGTCAGTTGAGCAAGCATCAATCGGTGCGGGAAGATATTTCACGGATGTTTTCGGAAATAGAGATGGCGCGTCTACTGGTGTTGAAAACCTGTCATAAAATTGATGAACAGGGTGTTGCGGCGTCTATCGATATGATTGCCGCAACTAAAACTACTATTCCGCTGCTGATACAAAATGTTATCGATCGGGCGATGCAAATGCATGGTGCCGGTGGACTTACCGCAGATTATTGTATGGCAGAGGGCTATAACTATGCCCGTTGGTGTCGTCAAGCGGACGGTCCGGATCAGGTGCATCAGATGGCGCTGGGCAAGCAGATTATCGAGCGCTATTCCGAGAGTAAAGCCTAACACATACAAGCGGCAACGTTGCTGTATTGGCAAAAGCAGAGTCAACCTGATTGTTCTGGCATTAAATAGAGTTTATTTGCGTTATCAGGCCGAAATAATGCAGCCCTAATTGTTTTTATTGTCAAAGAAATTTACAATCACCGGCTTGTTTTTTAGGCCACTAGATAAATCTCACTGCGTTATCGATAACTAGCGTTGGTATCAACGAACAATACAAAGGCAGGTAAAGTGACAGCGAAGGCAGTAGCGACTAAACGACCGAAACGAAATGAGAAAGGATGGCAGGCAGAAAAAAGTGCCATGACCCGTTTATCGATTTTGGAAGCGACGATCAAGTGTCTTCTAGAGTTGGGTTATGCGAACACTACAACGGCTTTAATTGCTAACTATGCAGGTGTTTCCCGCGGCGCTATGATGCATCATTTTCCGTCGCGCATGTCGGTGATGAGAGCAGTGGTGGATTATTTACACCAGTTGCGTTTGCAAGAGTATCGGGAATTGATGACCGATATTGATGATCCCAAGCGTACGGTGACTCATCAGGTGATACGAGAGTCAGTCGAAGCTGCTTGGTTGTATGTCAACCTGCCCTCATTTCTTGCCTATCAGGAATTACTGAGCGCCTCCCGCACTGATGCCGAGTTACGTCAAGTTATTGATCCAGTAGAAAAAGATTTTGAGAAACAGTTTCTCGATACTGCGAAGGCGGTTTTTCCCCATTGGCAAAATCTGTCGAGACTCGAAGGCGCCCACGATTTGGTGCAGTTTTTAATGAAAGGTATGGCACTGAGCCATATGTCGATGCGCAAGAAGGCCCGCGCAAAGCGTGTGATGACCTATCTCACGGCAATCCTTTATGATATCTACCAAGACGCAAACCTGATCGAATAGGTCAGGTTTGCGCTTGCTTTGATCCGGATGACAAAATAATATCCCTGTTACATTAGCGTAGCGAAGGCGTTCCTGCCGCGTCTTGAGGTCTTTCACTTCGATCCGGATGACAAAATACCATCTCAGTCACTCTGAGCGTCGCGAAGGGTCTTCTACCAAGCACTAAGATCCTTCTTAGCGCTCTGAATGACAAAGCCCTTGCAGGCCTAGTTGATTGGTAATATCATCTTTAAAAGAAACATTCCTGACTGTTTTATCATGTTTCTCTCTGAATAGTTGAAATCAGGGCCTAACAATAAGAGCTATAGCTACTCGAAGAGGGGAGTCCATATGGCCCGTTTTAAAGGTAATGGCGTTTCTATCCTAGGCGCCGCCATTCAAGGAAATGTGGGGCAAATAATGTCCTGCAGCTTCGTTATGGTTTCTGTTTCTGAAAAATACGTTATGACCAGTGAGAACTTGCGGGTCATTGGCAGCCTTTGCTTACCGAGCAATATTTAACAATTGAATAATGGGTGCAACATGAAACTAGATCATAAGGTGGTATTAATCACTGGCGCTGGTGGCGGTATAGGTCAGGCGGCGGTACGAAAGTTTGTCGCTGAGGGCGCAAAAGTCATGCTCGCTGATTTAACCACTGAGGTTACCCAGCTGCTGGTCAATGAACTGGGTGCTGATCTCTGCGCCTGTGTGGCGGTGGATGTTACTCAGGATGATCAGGTTGAGAATATGGTCAATGCCTGTGTGAAAACCTTTGGTGGTATTGATGTGTTTGTTGCTAATGCCGGCGTTGAAGGTGAGATTGGTGACATTATGAGCACCGATGTCTCCAACCTAGATAAGGTGCTGGCGGTCAATGTGCGCGGTGTATGGCTGGGGCTACATTATGTGATCCCGGTGATGCGCGATGGTGGTGGTGGCAGCATTATGATTACGTCATCTGGTGCTGGGGTTCAGGGCTCACCAAATACTGCCTGTTACAACACCAGTAAGCACGCGGTCATTGGCTTGATGCGTTGTGCAGCATTGGAAGTGGCTCAGTTTGGTATCCGCGTCAATACAGTGAATCCGGGGGCGGTTGAAACGCGCATGATGACCGCTATTGAGGATGGTTTCGCTCAGGCAGGCGCTGGAGACTTTAAAGCGCTGGTTGAGGCTGGGACGCCTCTGGGTCGCTATGGTCAGCCCGATGAGATTGCCAACATGATGGTGTTCCTCGGTAGTGATGACAGCAGTTACTGCACTGGCGGTGTGTATATGGTCGACGGTGGTAATTCCACCTAGATTTAAACCTTACTCAGAACAAGAACAATGACTATGACATTTGATTTTAAACATAAGGTAGTACTGATAACTGGTGCTGGCGGCGGTTTGGGCTATGCATGTGCTCAGGCTTTTGCCAAGGCGGGGGCCAAAATTGCGATTACGGATATCTCTCAGGAGGCACTAGATAGTGCCGTGGCAGATCTGCAAGATACGGGTGCCGAGGTGCTGGGGTTGCTTAATGATGCCAGTGACTCTGCCGATGTGAATGCCATGCTCGATGCTATTGTTGCGCGTTTTGGCTGTTTGGATATTGCCGTTAATAATGCTGGTACGGCTACGCCACTGCAGGAATTTCATCAGGTGGGTGAAGCCGAATTTGACCGAGTTATGGGGGTTAACCTCAAAGGCGTGTGGCTCTGTATGCAGGCGGAAATTCGTCAAATGCTCAAGCAGGGCAGTGGTCGTATAGTCAATATGGCCTCAGCGACTAGCCGCAATACCTTTCCCAATGCGTCCCCCTATGTCACCAGTAAGTTTGCGGTGGCGGGTTTGACCCGAACCGTGGCGGTGGAATATGCCGAGCGGGATATTCGTATTAATGCCATATGCCCCGGCAATGTTGCCACGCCTTTAGTGGTGAGTCTGGTTGAAGATCTATCAGTGCTTGCCACAAAACATGCGATTAAGCGCCTTGGTACTCCTGAAGAGGTGGCCAATGGTGTGATGTTTTTAGCATCAGACTTATCGTCTTTTAGCACGGGAAGTTTGCTTGAAGTCGACGGTGGCTGGAACGCCATCTAAATGTTAGATCAAATTTTTAAAAACTATAACAGGGGAAATTGCTATGTCTAGATTATTAAATAAAGTTGCCATTATTACGGGTGCTGCCTCCAACCCTGGTCTGGGTCATGCTACTGCCGTTCGCTTTGCTGAAGAGGGGGCTAAGTTATTGTTGACTGATATTGATATGGTTGGGCTAGCTGCTGTAGAGAAAGAGCTGATAGCTATGGGTGCCGAGGTCTTGACCATGGAGCAAAACGTGGTTGACGAAAACCGTTGGCAGGAAGTTATTGACGCCGCCGTTGAGCGTTTTGGTGGTCTCAATGTGCTGGTTAATAACGCCGGTATCGCATTGATGCGGCCTATCAGCGAGTACTCAACCGCAGATTATGATCTGCAGATGGATGTGAATATTCGCAGTGTTTTCTTTGGCTGTAAAAAAGCACTTCCAGCCATGATTGCGTCTGGCGGTGGTTCTATTGTAAATATGTCTTCGGTTGCTGCGCTGCGCGGTATACCCGGAGTGTCTGTGTACGGCATTGCGAAGGCAGGT
This sequence comes from Porticoccaceae bacterium, assembly GCA_029252555.1. GTDB lineage: Bacteria > Pseudomonadota > Gammaproteobacteria > Pseudomonadales > Porticoccaceae > HTCC2207. Next base: position 5,985 of record JAQXBF010000020.1, on the reverse strand, counting down.
GTGCAAATCTTTAGTAAAGGTATTGCCCTAGAACATGCGGCGGACGGTATTCGCTGTAATTCTCTGCACCCAGGGCTGATTGACACCAATATCCAAAATGATTCCCGCCGAGATAATCCAGATGAGTTTGAGAAACTGGGTGCCACAGTACCCTTCGGTCGCATGGGCTACCCGGCAGAAGTGGCGAATTGTGCTCTATTCCTTGCCTCTGATGAATCGAGTTATGTGACTGGCGCTGAGCTGGTGGTTGATGGCGGCCTTATAGCCAAGTAACTCCCCTAGGCTGGGCGGTTATCGACGCACATCTTAGCTATTACCATTAAGTTTTGAGGTCTTATCATGGCTGCATCATTAGAGACATCTCGCTATGCCAAGGGTTTTGATATTCCGGTTCGGGGAGATACCATTACGGCGGATCGCTATATCTCTAAAGAATTTATGGGGCTAGAGAACCAGCATCTGTGGCCCAAGGTTTGGCATCTCGGCGGTATGGTCGCTGAGCTGGAGCAGGAGGGTGACTATGTGCGCCATAACTTAGGCACTGAGTCCGTGATTATGGTGCGTCAGGCCGATGAGAGTATTAAGGCGTTCTATAATTCTTGCCCCCACCGTGGTAATCGCTTGGTGTTGGGTGAGATTGGCGGCAGTGACACGATTACCTGTGGCTATCATGGCTGGCAGTTTGCTCCTGATGGTGTATTGATCAATGTCCAGGACCCAGATGATTTTCCCGAGGGCAATCCCTGCGGCAAAGTAACCCTGAGCGAGGTGCGCTGCGAGATATGGGGACCCTTTATATTCTACTGCATGGATGAAGATGTAGCGCCCCTATTGGACTGGTTGGCACCTTTGCCGGAACGTCTCAAAAGCTATGGCTTGGATAACTGGATTCGGGTGATGTATCTGTCAGCTGATGCGGATTTCAATTGGAAAATTATCCGTGATAACTTTAATGAGAGTTATCACCTGCCGACGATTCATCCAGAACTCTCTACCTTTATTAATGATGGTCTGTCGGACACATTATTTGAAATGTATGAGACTGGCCATAACTCTATGTGGATGAAAGGACATCAGGCCACCACCAGAAACCCAGAGTTTGAAACGGGTGAGGTACCTGTACCACTGGATGATGTTGCTCGCGCCTGGGGCCTAGACCCTGCCAACTTCAATGGTCACACTGGCGATATCCGCGAGGCCATAATAACTGCGAAGCGCCACATGGGACCAGAAATAGGCTATACCAATTACGAAAATATGAGTGATCAACAGTTAGTCGATTATTTCCACTGCACGCTGTTCCCCAATTTGACGATTACCATGTCCCCAGAGCAGTGCCAAATTCTCCGCACCGAGCCCCATCCAACAGACCCACAAAAATGTGTGTTTCATCATTGGGTACTTGTACCACCGGTTGAGGGAATGAAAGAAGTTGTTACACCTATTGGGCCTATGCCCTTGGAATGGGCCGAAAATCGTCACAGTGTGTATGGCGATGGGCAGTCTGTTGGCTATGTGGCAGATCAGGACCTGAGCATTGGTACCAGCCAGCAACAGGGTCTCAATTCAAGAGGCTTTAAGGGCTGCATTCTTACCCATCAAGAAAAGCGTTTGCAGCGGTTCCATGAACTGCTCAATGATTATGTCAGCACCGATATTATTAATTCAGATCAGCTGAGGTAATACAGATGTCAAAAGTCAGCCTTGTAGGATTAGTTGTTTTTTGTCTATCGTCTCTGGCTGTTGCTGAAGACATTTCACCCAATGCACCCAAGGCCAATCCGCTGGCCATGATACGCGCCGACCATATTATGATTTCAACCGCGGACTATGTAGCCACTTTGGACTGGTATAACAGAGTTCTGGGTTTTGAGGTTGTGCGTGAATGGGATATTGCCGGCTACCCAGATGTTGATGTGGGCTATATATCTGCCAATGGTTTTGTCATTGAGGTCGTTGGCACTAAGGAGCCTTTTCAGGATGAAAAGGTAGCCCCAGATGTGTTTACCGCTATGTCAGATCGTGGCTATGTGCATCTGGCCTTTAGCAGTGCCGATGTAGATGCGGTGGCTGCGGAGCTAGTTAGTCGTGGCGTTGAGCTGGAAATGCCGCCTACCAACTTTGATGCGGCCGGTGTTCGGCTTCTATTTATCCGTGATAACAATGGCAATCTTATTGAGATTGTTACCCCGTTGACGGCCTATAAGTGATGCTTATGAATTTTTTATCGAGTTTTAATATTCCACTACGAGCCTTTTTATTAACCGCTCTGGTGAGTTCTGGCTGCGCCGAGCGGCAACAGTCGGTCACAAATATAGCACTAATGGGAGTGGTTACCTCTGGGCAAGAGGGGCCCATGGAAGGCGTAGTGGTGATTCTTCGTGGAGTCGACGAAACAGTGTTAACCTCGGTGACGAGCGATGCTACGGGTGAGTTTCAATTCCATCGAGATCGTTTGGGTGCTGGTGAATACGATGTCAGTGTGCGGGCAGCGGGTTATGAGTTACTCGAAACTAAGACAGTTGTTATTGACGATAAAAAAACTCACAGCCTAGGTCAGCTCAGTCTAGCCGCGGTCACCGATCCTCTGCGTCTGGCCTCCCAGCTGACCTCCTTGGATTGGGTTAACAGCTTTCCCGGCTCGCAAGCAGAAAAAGATTTATTGGTAAAAAATATGGTCAACTGTGGTTTCTGCCATAGCCTTGAGCGCATTGCTCGCTCTCGCTATAACGCCGAGGGCTTTGAGCAGGTAATACAGCGCATGCACACCTATGAAACCGACCATGCGTCTGCTGATCGTATTCAGATCGTTTCAAAACCCAAGCCAATTGAAGGCTTGATCTGGTATGGGCGCAAAGCCTCTGATATTGCAAAGTATTTGGCGACAGTTAATTTGAGTGGCGGCAAGTCGCAATGGGACTATCCACTGCAAACCTCACCGCGACCAACCGGTGAGGGCACCAATGCTACCGTCACTGTCTATCCAATTCCCCGTCAGCCCAGTGTGATACATGACTTGGATGTAGATTCAAAAGGTAACGTTTGGTACGGCAATACCGGCTGGGATTTTATTGGCAAGCTTGACCCGCGCACGGGCGAATTTTCAGAATGGGCAACGCCCAACTTCCTGCCCGAGCCCGAAGAGGGACTTATGCGCATAGTCGGGGTACAGGATATTCAGGTAGACGAAACAGACACGGTCTGGGTCGCGGTCATGGGTAATAAGCATGCCTCTTTCAGCCCCGACACCGAAACCTGGCAGACCTATGATCTGCCTGTGATATGGAAAAATCCTTTCCTTGGGCCGGTCAGAGCGGGTGAAGATGGACTCTGGGCCACAGGTATTACCTCAGCGCCCGATGGCCCTATTCGCCATGAGCACGCCTTTCGTTTTGATATTAAAACCGGCGAGGTGGGAGAGGGCATTATGTTATTTGATGATAAGCCATTTCCCACAGACCCCAATCGGGTTGGACAGCTCAACTACTGCTATATGATGGACCAGGATGCCGAGGGTAATTTCCTCTGCACTGCGCCGGAAGCATCCTCTATTGCCCGTTCTGACGGCGAGGGTAATGTGCGCCTAGTACCCACGCTGACCCCCAATGCCTATCCGCGACGGGGTTACCGAGATGACAATAACCATTTTTGGTTTACCGAGTTCTTTGCCGACAATGTTGCCTCTATTGATTTGGACACAGACCAGATTACTGAATACCCAATCCAACCAAGATATATCTCACCCTATTACGCGCGCCCGGATCGGAATGGAAAAATTTGGATATCCAGTACCGGCTCTGACCGTTTATTGCGGCTCGACACAGAGACCGGAACCATAGTGAAGTATCTTATGCCAGTTACCTATGATGCCCGCAAAGTGATAGTGGACAATTCTGCCGATCGCATTACTGTGTGGTTGCCGAATAAAAATCAAGGGCAGTTGATTCGAATCGAAGTTGCCAACTAAAACCTTTTAATGAAGGAAGCTATTAATGCACAGACTTATTTATGGTTCGATACTGGCTGCCTTGGCAATACCAGCCTGCTGGTCCGCAAATGCCTCGGACATTGATGCATCGCTGGCAGATCAAAAAATGCTTTATTCTACGCCGATCAGAGAGGGCCTGACGAATCTCTATTGGGGTGACTTGCATCTCCATTCTCGGTTGTCTGCCGACGCCTATAGTTTGCAGACCCGCCTGACTAAAGAGCAGGCCTTTGAGTTTGCTCGAGGGCAAACCGTGCAGGCAGATAACGGTATGCCTGCAAGACTGCGCCAACCTCTGGACTTTTTAGCCGTGACCGATCACGCAGAGTATTTGGGTGTTTATGCACAGATAGAGGCCAATGATCCTCGCCTTGCGGGTTGGGCGCTGGCTGCGGAATGGCGAGCCCTGATGATCAAGGGAGATATGACGAACCTGGCTTTGGGATTCGCTAATGCTATTCAGACTAGCGAGCCGGAGTATTTAACGCCGGAAAGTCTGCGCAGTTCAATCTGGTCGGAGGCCTCGGCAGTGGCTGATAAGTATAATGAACCGGGACTATTTACCGCCTTTGTCGGGTACGAATGGACATCTATGATCACTGGCGACAACCTACATAGGGTGGTTATTTTTAAAGATGGCGCAGATATCGCCACTCAGCAGACTCCTTTTTCTGCTCAGCACAGTAATGATCCAGAGGACCTATGGGATGCTTTGGCCGATTACGAAAAGCGTACCGGGGGTGAGGTGCTCGCTATTGCCCACAATGGTAACGTCAGCAATGGGCGCATGTTCTCTCCCAGTCGTGAAAATGGTTTACCTCTGGATGCATCCTATGCGCGCAAACGTGCACGCTGGGAGCCGGTGTATGAGACCACTCAGATAAAAGGTGATGGCGAGACCCATCCCTATTTGTCACCCGGTGATGAATTTGCCGACTTTGAAACTTGGGATGAAGGCAATATCTCCCTTACTGCCGATAAGAAGCCGAAGATGTTGCAGTATGAATATACCCGCTCTGCTCTTCGAGAAGGTCTCCGTCACGAGGCAAATTTAGGCACCAACCCATTTAAATTTGGTTTGATTGGAAGTACTGACTCCCACACAGGCATGGCTACCACCTATGAGGATAATTTCTTCGGTAAATTTGCCCATGATGAGCCTTCAGCAGAGCGCACTGAAAAGCTTATGGCAGACCAGTTGCAGGAGATTTGGAAGCTGGTCTCGTCTGGTCTAGCCGCTGTATGGTCTGAAGAAAATACTCGAGAGTCACTGTTTCGAGCGATCAAACGACGAGAGGTGTATGCCACGTCTGGAACTCGTATCCAGCTGCGCTTCTTTGGTGGCTGGGAATATTTAGAGACTGATGTATTGCAGGCTGACTTTGCCAGCATTGGCTATGCTAAAGGCGTCCCCATGGGCGGTGACTTGACTCGCAGCCAAGACAGTAAAGCGCCTCGCTTTATGGTGGCGGCCTCAAGAGATCCCCATGGTGCCAATCTCGATCGAGTACAGATTATTAAGGGCTGGTTAAATACCAGTGGCGAAACCCAAGAACAGGTATTTGATGTGGCTCTATCCGATGATCGCAGCGCCAATTGGATAACGGGGAAGATCCCCCCAGTGGGCAACAGCATTAACACAGCCAATGCCACTTATAGCAATAGTATAGGTGCCGCCGAATTAACCGCAGTCTGGTCTGACCCAGACTTCGACCCCGAGCAGCGTGCCTTTTACTATGCCAGAGTCATTCAGATTCCCACACCGCGCTGGACCGCCTATGACCGCAAGTATTTTGGTGCGGTTATAGATCCTAAGGCGCCCGATACCGTTCAGGATCGCGCCTATTCATCCCCAATTTGGTATACCCCATGACAGTGTTAACCAACAAAAAGTGGACTCTGGCTTCGCGGCCAGAAACTACTGTTAGTGAAGAAAATTTCAAACTTGAAAGCGAGACGGTGCGCGATCTGGCCGATGGCGAGTTCCTAGTCAAGAA
>JAQXBF010000018.1 GCA_029252555.1 Porticoccaceae bacterium | reverse complement strand
ATATTGTCACCAGTAGCTACATCCAACTTTTCCAGACGCAAGGTTTCGCCCTCAACGACTCGATGCTGTTTACCGCCACTTTTGATCACTGCGTACATTTTCTGCTCCAAATTTAGGGTGGCCATTTAAATCCCAAAAAAGGTCTTTGCGGCCAGATTCCGTCTCTTAACATCCTGAGGCCAAGAGCCTCTGCGAGAGGGCGGCAAGTCTAATGGAACACCCTATGGTTATCAAGTGTTTAAACGGCAAATATGCAACTATCCAAAAGCCAGAGGCCAAATGGGCTGGAACCCCTATTAACAATGGCTTCTACTGACTGTTTTTTAGCCAAATTAACGAGGCCATACGACCGGTCTTGGCTTCTCGGCGGTAGGAGTAAAACCTCGCAGAATCGGAGAAGGTGCAGCAGTCACCCCCATAAACAGCCTTGATACCACAGCTGGCCAGCTCTGCCCGTGCCAACGCATAAAGATCTGCGAAATACTCGCCCTCTTTAGCTGGTACGAAGGCGGCTTTAATGGCCTGAACCTGTTGGAGGTTCTGTGCCTGCTCTATAAAAGCCTGCAATACCTCGGCACCCACTTCAAAAGCCACTGGGCCTATTGCTGGCCCCAAATAAGCCATTACCTTGTCTGACCGATTAAATGTCGCCACTGTGTTGCGCAATACGCCATTGCACAGCCCGCGCCAACCGGCATGGGCCGCCGCCACCTGAGTGCCCTGCTGGTTACAAAACAGTACTGGCAGGCAATCTGCGGTCATGACCACGCAGGCTCGACCGGCCTTATCGGTGTAACTGGCATCTGCGGCTGGGGCTAAAGTTGCGGTTGCGTTTCCCATTATCCTAGGCGTATAAACCACTTCAGTGCCATGGACCTGCTCTAACCATAGCGGTTGCTCGGGCAAGCCAAGGTTCTCGACTATTGACTCACGGTTGGCGATAACATCTGCCTCGCTGTCGGCCACATGCAGAGCAAGGTTGTTGCTATCAAATGGCGCTTTACTGCAACCGCCCTCTCGGGTGGTAATCGCTGCACCAACGCTTTTGGGTGCTGGCCAGTAGGGGGTTAGCCAGCTAGCCATTGGCCAATGCTGCCAATAGTGACTGCATATCATCGGGCAATTCTGAGGCCCAGCTAACCATCTCGCCTGTGGCGGGGTGGATTAAACCTAATTCGCGAGCATGAAGGGCCTGCCGACCAAAGTTTTGCGCCGCATCGCGCAGCTCCTGTGTAACACCTTTATGGATGCGAAAGCGACCAGCATAGGTATCATCACCAACAATAGGAAAGCGAATATGGGCCATATGCACGCGAATTTGATGGGTACGGCCGGTCTCCAGCCTTAGTCGCACATGGCTGTGGCCTTCAAAGCGCTCCAACACAGAATAATGGGTACGCGCCTCTTTGCCATCGGATATTACGGCCATCTTGGTGCGCTGTATCTGGTGGCGGCCAATGGGTTGATCAACCACACCGCCGCCGGTCATTACACCGGTCACCACGGCCTCATACTCTCGCTTCACGGTTCTGGCCTGGAGCTGCGCTACTAAATCTGTGTGGGCTTGCAAAGTCTTGGCTACCACCATTAGGCCGGTGGTGTCCTTGTCTAACCGATGCACAATGCCGGCTCGGGGCACTGACTCGAGCTGTGGGCAGTGGTAGAGCAAGGCATTGAGCATGGTGCCGCTGCGGTTGCCTGGCGCGGGGTGCACAACAAAGTTGGTGGGCTTATTAAGCACAACAATATGGTCGTCTTCATACATTATATTGAGGGGGATATTTTCAGCTTGCCAGTCTCCCTCGGGCTCTAGATGCACATCGACAGTGAGTGTCTCGCCACCCAATAGCTTTTGTTTGGGTACCTGTTGCTGGCCATCAACCCTCAGTTGGCCACCTTTGATCCATGTTTGCAGCCGTGCTCGTGAGAAGTCAGAGAACAATTCGGACGCCACTTGGTCCAATCGTCTGCCACAACAATCCGGAGATACCGTCGCTGACATCTGGATATGGTCTAAGCTGTTATTTTCGCTGTTGGGCTGGTTCACTAATAGCGCTCTGTGGTTAAATAACGAGCTTCGTCGGCAAAGATTCCGACTCCGTCTCTCGCTGGGAATTTTACATGAAAAACGTCGCTTATATTTTGTTGATTTTAAGTTTGTCTGCAACCTCTGGCTGTTCTTGGATGGGCTGGGGTGATGAAGAGACTACCGAAGATAATTCTGCGGGTTATACCGAAAGAGATTTCTACGAAAAAATTCAAGATAGCCTAGGCGCCAATAATTGGAGCGTTGCCATTACCAACCTGCAGTTGTTGGAATCTCAGTTCCCCTTCGGTAAATACGCCGAACAGGGCCAGCTCGAACTGATCTATGCACATTTCAAATCTGGTGGCTACGAGGAGGCCATTGGCTCCGCCGACCGCTTTATTCGCCTGCACCCTCAGCACCCTAATGTTGACTATGCATTTTATGTAAAAGGCCTGTCTGAGATATCTCAGTCTTCTGGGTTCTTCGACAATTTTATTCCCACAGATAACACTAAACGCGATATTGGCTCGGCTCGAGATGCTTTCGCCACATTGACCGAACTGCTATCCAGATTTCCAAAAAGTGAATATGCACCAGATGCTCGCAAACGCCTGGTCAACCTCCGCAATAACCTTGCCCGTGCTGAGATTCATGTAGCCAACTACTACTTCGCTCGAGGTGCCTATTTGGCCGCTGCTAATCGCGGCCGTTTTGTTGTCGAAAACTTTCAACAGTCTCCTGCCGTTCCCGATGGTCTAGCTGTAATGGCTCAGGCGTATAACATGCTAGAGATGCAGGAGCTGGCTGATAACGCGGTAAAGGTGCTAGTGGCTAATTACCCAGAGCACCCATCATTAGATGTCAATGGAGCCTTTGGTTACGATAAACGGTTGCTGGGCGCACAGAACTCGATTCTTGGTAAAATCACTTTTGGCCTGATTGACCGGGTCCAGCCTCCGGCTTTTGACTCTCGCCACATCTACAATAAAGTTGCACGTAACGCTGACTCATTAGGCAGCGAAAGCGTTGCAGGCAAGCAGGGTCGATCGATTTGGAATCGATTAACCTTTGGCCTAATGGACTAGCCCCACCGCTCTGGTGCAGAGCGATACTTAAGGTTGGTAACAGGTACAGATGAGCAGACAAGCAATTATCGATGAAATGAGGGTGCTTCAGGAAATTGACCCTCATTATGAAATTGAGCGCCGGATCGCTTTCATCCAAAGTCAGTTAACAAACTCTGGCTGCAAAACACTAGTGCTTGGTATCAGTGGTGGTGTTGACTCATCAACCTGCGGCCGTCTGGCTCAACTTGCAGTCGAGGGTCTGAACCAGCAGCGCAATGTATCAGGTTATCAATTTATTGCTGTGCGCTTGCCCTATGGGGTGCAACAGGACGAGGATGATGCCCAAACTTCCCTTGGCTTTATTCAGCCCAGCCATACCCTGACGGTCAATATCAAAGAGGGCACCGACGGTATCAATGCCTCCGTCTGCCAGACTCTCAGTGACAATAGGCTTCTACCAGAAGCAGACGCGATTGATTTTGCCAAAGGTAATCTAAAGGCTCGAGCACGCATGGCCTCGCAGTATGAAATTGCTGGCATGCTCGGTGGTCTGGTGCTTGGCACAGATCACTCTGCTGAAAATATTACCGGTTTTTATACCAAGTTTGGTGATGGCGCCTGCGACCTGGCACCGCTATTCGGCTTGAGCAAGCGCCAGGTTCGGCTGCTTGCAGCTACCATGGGCGCTCCAGATTCTTTGGTCAATAAAACCCCTACCGCTGATCTGGAATGCCTGAGCCCGCAGAAGCAAGACGAAGATGTTCTTGGGATGTCCTATGATGATATTGATGATTTTCTCGAGGGCAAAGAGGTTAATGCTGATGCAGCTGAGCGGCTAATTGGTATTTATAACAGGACCCAGCATAAGCGCTCACCCATAACCACTATTTATGATTAGGTTAATAAAACATGTTCAAAGCGATAGCAGTTCCCCTATTCCTGTTTGTCTCAACCAGCATCAATGCGCATCAGTCTGATATGGCATTAAATTTAGAACAAATTTTAAAGGAAAAAGGCTTTACTAGAATCGACTATAAGAAGCTACCCACCCATCACGCGGTAGTTGAAGCATCAATTAATGGTAAAAGTGGTTATTTCATTATAGATACTGGCGCTGGGGCTACAGTAATCCACCAAGAAAGTGCTGGAAAATTTAACCTAGCGCAGGCAATTGAAGCAAGTTCCAATGAAGTAACGGGAGTGGGAGGATCGATTAGTACTCGCTCTTTTTCGATAGAGTCTTTCATTATCGAAGGAAATGCGGTGAGTCTGAGTAGCATTTACTCAATGGATTTGTCTCATGTGGTGGATGCTTTGAATCCTTTCACAGAGGAAAAAATAGATGGGGTGATAGGCCAAGATATAATGGAAGCGCACGGGGCTATTATAGATATAGCCTCAAAAACCGTCTATCTAAAGCCTTAGCAAGCTAGCAAAACACTGCGCTTATGCGGCTGGGCAAGCAGCAAAGAGCTAACAAAGAAATACTTTGCGTAATTAGGAAGTGAAGTATTTTTTGGAGGTTTAGTCGTTAAGCTTAAGCTTTGACAGTTAATTACCTGTCAGCCGATAGGCAAGGTCTGCAAACTGCTCCCCAAAGGCCTCCGTTTGTTTAGATATTGTCGTCACGGATGGTGCCCAAGATATGAGGTCCATCTGTAGTAGCGATCTACATAATAGTGCAAAGGTTAAGGGCAATTAATCTCGTCTACCGCGTATCTTTGGAAGTTACCGGTTGCCGCGGAAGGAACTTTTCCTTTCTTTTTATTGCAACTCCCGGCTTTCGACATAAGTCAACGCCAAATACCGGTGTTATCGATCCAACGAATCGATACTGAGTACCAATAGGCACCTGCCCAAGCCACATTTAAAATAGCCTAGGTGGGATCAATAAAACTTACTGCCAAGGCTACCACGACACATAATATTTCGAATATCATCACAATTTTTCTGATCCGGATGCCCCAAACCCCCAGCGATACTCAGAAAGGGGCTTGTTTTCAAGCTTCAGTTTCTTTGTCTATCACAACAATTTCCTCGGTTATCATGCATAAATCAATTTCAAAGACAGAGGCGAGTGACTTGAGGGTTTCAAGGCTGGCACTGTCTCCAGCCTCAAGAGCCTGAATAATCCTGAGGCTTAATCCAGTAAAAGACGCTAACTGCTCCTGGCGCCAATTATTGTCCGTTCTTAGTCTTTTAATTATTATCTGATTGCTCACATCAAATAGGGGCAAGTATGCAGAATTCTGAGCCTGTCGTTAACGACAAATGCCCGCCACGAACGTGTTAATAGTAAAAGATAGCCGTCTTTTATTTCATATGGAAGATTAAATATAGAAACACAGGCCCACTTATCATATTGGATAAATCAAACTATCTTGCGGCTAACATTGAATGGGTGGTGCAGGAGAGGGTTATTCGGGAACCGGTAGGAACACGCAGACTCGAACTGCGGACCCCTTGCATGTCATGCAAGTGCTCTAACCAACTGAGCTATGCTCCTATTGTTCCCGAAGCCTCGCATCTTACACATCAAGATCTCTTGCGACAACAACAACATTATGAACTTCTGCTGAAATTCTTCAATGCAGTAAGACCAGCGGCTGTGGCTTGCTCTGGGGTAGCTTGGGTGCCTGATTAAACTGAGCCTTGGCACTCAATAAATTATTAAGTTGTAGATACTGGTCGCTTAGGTAACCAATAACCCATTTACTTTCGGACCCATTGTTAGCCAGTTCTCTTTCCAACCTATTGATAGTCATCCAGAGAACCTCCTCCGCTTCGGCCCTGTGCTGAAAATTGGCAAATGTACTGGCGAGTAGAAGCGACGACTGACTGAACCACTCGCAGGCTACCTCATGCTCAATCATTTTTTTGCTCAGTAATATTTCTGCCGTCTCGAAGGCACAGCCTAGATGAGGCAGCGCATCGGGCCAGAGCATATGATCTCGGTAGAACTGTCCTGTATCAAAGCCCGTCTGCCAGAACTGAATGGCCTTGGTGACGTTACCTTCAAGTTGTGACCTGTGGTTGGCGCATAAGAATCGCAGTTTCATCAGTAATATTTCTCAAAAATAATCTTATTTTGAACTCATCTTTTGCAATTCTAGTTGACACTGATTTAAATGTAAATGATAATCATTCGCATCAAAGCCTTAATATATTTTGTTTAACCAGATATGGGATGCATACAAATGATCAATACTCGCAAAATACAGCCTAGCTTAGAGTTGGGTATCAAGATTTTTTCTAAAACATTTCTCGCAGGGATAATCATTGCACT
>JAQXBF010000017.1 GCA_029252555.1 Porticoccaceae bacterium | reverse complement strand
GAGATATTGCCAAACATGCAGGGGTCAATCATGGTCAAATTCATCATTATTTCGGCAGTAAGCGGGGCTTGCTTGAAGCCGCCATCTCGAAACTCGCCCACGAACACTGGGACCATACTCAACGCGATGGTATGTCTCCCTTGGCATTGGGGAAGGATCAAACCTATATTTTGGCGGTAATTCGCTGCGCTATCGATGGTGATTTGGACTTGGCGACACTAGAATTGCGAGAAAATATATCGGTGCCCAGGCAAGTATTGCAAAAGTTGTGTGACAATAAAGACCCGTCCGAGACTGAGACAGACGTAAAAGGCCAATTGGCCGCGGCCATGGCAATTGAAATGGCTTGGGCCGTCTTACAGCCATATATCAATGCTACCCTCAATGTGGAAGCCAATGAGGTCGATAGCGTAAAACAGAAAATAGTCGATATTTTGGTATCGATAGCGGATTACTGAACTGCCTCTATCAAGCAACAGCCACGCAAGGGCTTTAAGTTTTCATAAAGAATTGATTTAGTATGATTTTTAAGGTTCAGGAAGATTTATCAAATATTATAAATTTCCATACCAAGGCGAAAGTAGATTATTCGATATACTCTAACGTACTAGTGAAAACTGCAAAATAGAGCTCATAGCCTACTGTTTTAAAGGGAGGAAATATAGGGCTACTATTGATTGGGAGTAATAGGGTAATAAGCTATCAATTAATAGTGGTTTACGATTTAAAAGAGCCGTTTTAAGGCGTAGATGCTCACTCTAGCTTTCAGCAAGCAAGAGATTACCCTCATTATCCTAGTGTATTTATATCTTGAAAAGGGTAAGCAAACTAGAGATGATCCCCACTGACTTTATCTTCAAGGGCACGACACGATGATTAAACAGATGCCGGCATTTTTAATTTCCCTACTGATAGCCACATTTTTACTGGTAACCCAAACCACTATGACTAATCTATTCTGGCTTAAAAGCATCAATATGCCGGTAGATTTATATGTTGTGTTGTCGTCAATGGCCACAGACCTAGTAGGCATGAATTCTAAAGGCGCCTTTCCTGTGATTGGGCTGATCTTTGTAGGCCTATTAGTCGCCTTTGTCACCGCACGCATTATTTCTATCCGGATCTCTATCAACAAGCCAATCCTTTATGCCATGGCAGGAGGTGCAGCACTACTGGCCATTGTGGTCCTAATGCCTTTGGCCTTTTATAACTTAGACTTAATTGCTGGCGCGCGCACGCTAGCGGGCAAGGTCTATTTGATATGCGCTGGCATGCTCGCTGGATATTATTTCGGCAGCCATCCCGCGAAGGGAGTTTCTAATGAAATTTAATAATGTGCGAGTATTCTGTGTCAGTTTGCTGCTTTGTAGTGGGATAGCGGCCAGTAATGGCGAAAACTTGGATATTGAAACAGTTGCAGAGGGTTTAGAACATCCTTGGGGCGTTACTTTTTTATCTGAGACAGAGATGTTAGTTACCGAGCTGTCGGGAAATCTACGGCGGGTTTCTAATGGCGTACTAAGCCCCGAACCCATTGGCGGGGTGCCAGAGGTTTTGTTTGCTGGACAGGGCGGGTTATCTGACGTGGCCATAGACCCCAACTTTGCAGATAACAGCCTAATTTATCTGTCATTTTCAGCACCTGATTCAGACCAGCCAAAACTTAACCAGCTCAACGTGATTCAAGCGCGTCTTGACGGCAATGTGCTTGTAGATCATAAAACCATTCTCAAGTCTGACCCTCCACGTAAGACGGCGGCGCATTATGGTGCGCGGTTGGCCTTTTTAGCTGATGGGACCTTACTGATTGCTTCCGGGGATGGTTTTAATTACCGAGAGCAGGCGCAAGGTTTAGATAACCACTTTGGCAAGATATTGCGTTTTAACACTGATGGCAGTATCCCTCAGGACAACCCTTTTACAACAAGCCAAGATGCACTGCCAGAAATATGGTCCTATGGGCACAGAAATCCTCAAGGGCTTGTTGTTACGAATGGTGGAATTGTCTACCAGCACGAGCATGGCCCCCAAGGCGGTGATGAAATCAATTTGATCTTGCCGGGTAAAAACTATGGCTGGCCGGCCATTACCTATGGCGTCGATTATAGCGGCGCTATGATTTCTCCTTTTACTAACCAGCCAGGTATGGAGCAGCCTTTGAAGTATTGGGACCCTTCCATTGCACCCTCTGGCATGACTGTTTACAACGGCGCAATGTTTCCCCAATGGCAGGGTAGCCTGTTTATCTCTGCTTTGGTTCCCGGGGATGTAAGGCGTATTGAGATGCAAGAGACCAATATTATTGAGGAAGAGATTTTGTTTACTGAGTTTGGTCGAATCCGAAATATTGTCTCTGCACCAGACGGCAGCTTGATACTGGTTACTGACGGTGAACATGGCAAGTTGATCAGAGTGAGCGCTAAACAATAGCCACCGCTATATGGTGCTATTCATTCATAAGAGCGATATTTAGGCTCAGACTGATCTGAAGAATAATAAAATAATCACCATCAACTGCTACTACTGGCACTGGTCGTGTTGATGTGGCGTTCTTTGTGGTTACCTGAGTATCTCAAAGAATGAGAGTGCTTTTAAGTCCTTGTTTCCAAGACCTGAAATATCCCAATACTATTGAGAGAGAATAACGTTCAGTTATTTTAGTTTAAAAATGTCAATATACATTCTAGTATCGAATGGAACCCGAGCACTAATAATGTGTAGGGTAATAAAATGTACAAAGGGGTTGCCAGTTACCACCGTGAAGGTTGCTTTACCCATGCCCACTAGCGTTTGTGTCATCACCACATAGGTGAAGGATGTTAAGCCAATAGCTAGGGTGCTATAGTCTACACCTTGATCAAACAAACTAAATACAGAGTAGAAAAGCCCCCCCAATAGTATGACCGTAAGCTTATTTTCAACTAAGACGGCAACACGGGGAATAAAGATCATATGCATCATCACCACGACCGGTAATCCGGCACCAATGGCGTTAACCAGTATTCCCAGCGGCACTCCCTGAGCATATTGACTGGCGGTGATGCCACCAAAAAAGTCTGTGGCTTCAGCCAGAATAGGGCCAAAAAAATCTAAAGCCCAGTAGGTAATGATTATCCATAAGTCTCTTATCCATTTAAATGACGAGAACAGTTTCTTTAACGAAAAGCCTCGTTTTCGCAGCCAAAGCATTGGGATGACTGTATAAACGATTGTATAAGTCGTCGCCCAAATCCATACATCAGTTTGAGAGTGACTACCAATAGAATAGATGTCTGTGCCCGGAAAATGCAGGCCCATATTAAAGCCTAGCCCTAAGATTAGCTGAGTTAAAAGTAAATACCCCACTGATAACCAAGCTTCCTTCTTAGCCGTTGCTTTATTGACTGCATAAAGCGCATCCCATTGAACTGGCGGTCGCTTTTTAGTGACATAAAGTAACAGAAAGACCGCTAGAACCAGTACAGGAATATAAATGGTTAACAGGCTTGTAAGACCATCGACTGCAATAGGGGGTAGGGCATGGCCCAATGAAACAACTTGAAAATAGCTCGCTGTTGCTATAATCCAGAAAGTTAGAGCTGATAGGAAGGTCCTATCTTTAAAACAATTTGTTATAGTCATGTTTTAATTAAAACCCTTCACTCACATAATGTCAACTATGGTTAACAAACTGCAGCCCTCATTTGAATACTTAGAGACTAATCTAATGAGATTGGTTTTGGAGATGGCCGAAAAAATGCAACAGGAATCCATTGCATTGAACAGCAGTGGCAAATACGCGCATGCTACACCGGCTCAAATTAGAGTCTTTGATTCTTTAAGAGGTGAGCCAAGAACAATTTCCAGCCTTGCAGAGAAACTTGGTATCTCTAGGCAGGCAACCCACAAAACTGTGCATCAACTCGTGGATGCTGGGCTATTAAAGCTTGAAAGGTTATCCAACAATAGAGATCAGAATGTGCTCTTCACGGAAGAGGGGAAAAACGCGAGGCTCCACGGTGCGAAAAATTTAATAAAAATTGAACAACAAGTGATCAAAGACCTGGGAGAAGCTGATTATCAAGCGTTAAAAAATATACTGTTGAAGCACCATAATCTTTATAAGCAGCCGAAAGGCGATTAAGTGAGAGTAAATTTTCTCTATGGCCGTTATATCGCTGGCCATGTCACTAGCCTATGATATTGTTCAACTGTGCGATTTTGTTGGCCTCGATGGGGCACTTTTTCTGGCAGTCGAGCCCTCTTATCCAATGCTTTATGGGCAGGGAGTTATATCAGGCTCAATGACGCAATTATGGGGTGAAATAACAGGTTCTTTTGGCCGCGGCACTGATTTAGTCAAGGATAGTCCTAGTTGACACCCTTTTCTGCATGCTCTTAAAGACGATCAATAAACTCACTAAATTGGTTTCTCTCAGTATCGCTAAAGTAGGTTAACAGCGCCTGCTCATAGCTCTGCTGGAACACACTCAGACAACGATTGAAATGCTCGATGACTTTGTCTCCCATCAGAAACAGATTGTTGAATGTTCTTCGATCACCGTTCCCAATGACTATGTGTTAAAATTATTGAAAAAGATACCGAGAGCCTTAAGCAATTTATTATGCAACGGTTACTGCGCTTGAGAATCGTTCTTGCATCGACAACCCATCTGGTTCTGCGCCAGAAAAAATACACCACAGCACTGCCTGTCTAAAGTGGTGTATCGACTACTGCGTCACCACTGTTGGATTGCCGTTTAATTCAACGCTACCTATATTGTCCCTTGGTACTCTATTTAACAATTCTCGACTTGTGGTTGGGAACTATGTTATCGTACAGCATGTCAATCGACATGCACTGTAAGAAGTGGTGCGAGGGACAAAGTAAATAGAGATAAAAATAAGCTAATCATAAAGGCTAGCAATACATGACCGCTAAAATTACGCGAAGAGATTTTCTTAATGGTATCGCTATTGGCGCCGGTACAAGCCTATTGATGCCGGGACAGCTTATAGCGCAATCTGCTGGATTCACAGCCACCAATAAATTTCCCAGCGACTATTACCCACCGACTCTCACTGGTATGCGCGGCAGTCATGAAGGCTCCTATGAGGTTGCCCATGCATTAGCTTGGAATGGTCAAAAGCCGTCCATTTATCAAGAATTAGACGAGCACTATGATCTTATAGTGGTAGGGGCAGGTCAGAGTGGCCTTGCTGCCGCTTGGTATTACCGCAAAAAAATGGGCCCTGCTGCAAAGATACTGTTGCTGGACAATCACGATGACTTTGGCGGGCATGCCAAGCGCAATGAATTTCATCAAGATGGGAATATGGTACTTGGTTTGGGCGGGGCTCAAAATATTGAGCCCATGTCATCCTATAGTGAAACAGCAGTTGAGTTGTTAAAAGACATAGGTATTGACGAGCAGGCTCTAGCTGCAATGACAGTTAATACGCCAGATGATTATTTACTTGGTGGTAAAATTTATGCTAACAATGGAATGAGCATTCCTGCTGCTGAGGGTCATAAAACCATAAGTGGTAACTGGATGAAATTTTCCCATGGAGGTAAAGGGTACCAAGCGGCGGTCAAAGAACTACCCATCCCCGAGGAGGAAAAAAATAAGTTAATTGCCTTTTTCGGAGGTGATCGAGACTTCTTAGCTGAGCTGTCTCTGTTGGAGCAATACAGATATGTTAAATCCGTCAGTTATAACCAATTCTTGACCGAGAGAGTTGGTTTAGCTGAGGAAACCTTGCCCATACTGGGTGCCTTTCTGAGCAACTTAATGGGGCCCGCTGGCTGGAATCATACTGTCTTGGAGGCTCTGAGTACTGGTTGCCCCGGTCTAAAAGCTATGGGCTGGCTGACCAATCGACTCAGCGATCTCGCCGGCGCTTTTGTTTTAGGGGATGCTCCCATGGCCTATATGTTTCCTGATGGCGATGCGTCGGTTGCCCGATTATTGGTCCATAAGTTAATTCCTGATGTTGCACCGGCTATGAAGGGCTTTGAAGATGTTGCCATTTCGGACTTTAACTACGCAGCTTTGGACCTCGACAGTAATCCGACTCGTTTGAGACTCAATAGCACAGTGGTAGGGGTAAAAGAGATAGGTGTAAACCATGTAAAGATCGATTATGTTCAGCATGGTCAGCCCCTTAGCGTCAGTGCCGACCACTGTGTTCTGGCTTGTTATAACGGGCTTATCCCACATCTATGCCCCGACATGAGCAAAGAGCAAAAAGACGGTTTGAGCTATGGCGTGAAGGTGCCCTTTGTCTATGCCAATGTGCTGCTAAAAAATGGTCGGGCCTTTGCTGGACTTGGAGCGACTTTTACCCAGTGTCCCTATGATCCTTTTCAATGGGTGAGTGCCGCACCTACAGTGACCTCAGGAGGCTATCAGCCACCCCAGAGTCTCGACGAGCCTATGGCGGTATTTATGATGGCCTCACCCACGCCAGCAGATATCAAGGATATGTCTGCGCGGGATCTTTTCAGGATGGGTCGCCACAAGATTTATGCCACAGCGTTTAAAGATTTTGAGAAGCAGATTCGTGATCAGCTGCAGGGAATGTTGGGTCAACATGGTTTTAATCATGAGGATGATATAGCGG
>JAQXBF010000039.1 GCA_029252555.1 Porticoccaceae bacterium | reverse complement strand
AGGGGGTTGTCGAAAGACATCCCTTTTTTATTGTCTAGCTTTTTTGTCTTATTAACTAAATCCTCAGCTAATAAGCCATTTTAGTGGCATGCAATGCTCCCGTAATAGCCTATCCTCTGTTAAACTCCGCCTATAAACTATTCCACCGGCAAGCTGTTCATGCTGAAACGCATCAGTAATTTTTTTGGAAAAAGCCAACGTCAACAAAACGTTGGTGATCGTCTTGTTATTCCATCCGGACAGCATTCACTCTCGCCTAAAATGATTAGCCGAGATGCCCGCAAGGTAGTGGACGTTCTGCAAGAGAATGGCTACGAAGCCTATGTGGTTGGCGGGTCAGTGCGCGACCTTCTTCTGGGGCTTAAACCTAAAGATTTTGATGTAGCCACCAATGCCAAGCCCGCAGAGATTAAGCCCCTGTTTAGACGCTCAAGAATTATCGGCCGCCGCTTTCAAATCGTGCATGTCCAGTTTAGCCGTGAGCTTATCGAGGTGACTACATTCCGCTCCAATGAGACCAAGGGGCAGGATAAAAAAGGTGGTGGTAATCGTCGTCAGCAAACCGATAGCGGTATGCTCACCAGAGACAATGTATTTGGGTCCATCAGCGATGATGCCAGCCGTCGCGATCTGACCATTAATGCCCTGTATTACAACCCTGGTGACAATAGCATCCATGACTTCGCCGATGGTCTTGAGGATATAGATAACCGCACCATTCGCATTATGGGCGATCCGGCAACCCGATTTAGAGAAGATCCTGTACGCCTGCTGCGCGTAGTGCGGTTTGCCGCAAAACTAGGCTTCACTATCGAGCGTAGTACAGAAAAGCCCATGCGCAAGCTTGCAGGGGATTTAGACCATGTTTCACCCCCTCGTCTGTTTGATGAATCATTGAAACTGTTTATGAGTGGTCAGGGGTTGGCAACATTCTGGCTGCTCCATGAATACGGCCTTTTCGATCACATAGTCCCGCAACTCAGCTCATTGATGAAAGAGCGCAATAGCCTGAACAGTAATTTAATTGAGCAGGCCTTTACCAATACCGATTTGCGAATTCGCTCCAACAAGAGGGTGACTCCAGCCTTTATTTATGCGGCACTTTTGTGGCCCTCGGTGCAACATCTGGCCAAACAGTATCAAGGGCAGGGAAACTCTCCAGCCTATGCACTGAACAAGGCGGCTGGAGAAGTTATTGCCCGACAGGTTTCCATTACTGCTATTCCAAGACGCTTTACCATGCCAATGCGTGAGATTTGGGACCTGCAGCTTCTACTTCCCAGACGAGGTGGCCAGCGGGCTAAACGCTTGTCCGAACACCCTCGCTTTCGCGCGGCCTACGACTTTGTGCTGCTCCGTGAGCAGGCAGGTGAAGAGTTGAGTGGGCTTGGGGATTGGTGGACGGCTTACCAAGAAGCCAGCGAAGACAAACAGCAAGAAATGGCTAACATTCAGAATGACGGCGGCAAAAAACGTAGACGCCGCAAACCAAGAAACGCCAAACCCAAGGTACAATAATGGTACTGGCTTATATTGGGCTGGGCAGTAACCTTAGCGATAAGGTAGCGGGTCAGATACTGGATTCCAAATCTCAGCTCGAGCAAGCCCTTAGCAGCCTCTCCGAACACCCTCAGGTTAATATACTCAAACTGTCCAATTTTTATCAGACACCAGCTATAGGTCCAGGGCAACAGCCGGATTATATTAATGGGGCGGCAATGCTTGAGACAGATTTATCTCCCCTTGCCCTCCTCGACTTGCTTCAAGCTATCGAAAACCAACAGGGTCGCGTGCGCACCATTCGCTGGGGCGCTCGAACATTAGATCTAGATATTCTGCTCTACGACCAGCTAACTGAAGATAGCGAGAGATTAACCATTCCTCACCCAAGAATGCATGAACGGGAGTTTGTCCTTGCCCCGATGGCCGATATAGCCGCTGACTTATGCCTGCCGACAGGGGAAAATATCAGCGAGCTATTGGCAAATTGCTCTATGCAGGGTATCGTAAAATTGTAGGGTGAAAAATGCCCAGTTTTATTTGTAAGCTCGATTTTAATGACAAACTCGATTGTATTAGAGAATTAATCTTAGTTATCGGAGACCCATGTGCAGCAGGCTATAATCAACGATCTGGATATTGACCTATCAGCCACCTCCATTCCTCGCTACATTGCTATAGAAGGTCCAATTGGCATTGGCAAAACCACCTTGGCCAAGCGTCTGGCTGAATCTTTTAACTATGAAACGCTCCTTGAAGATGCGGAAGAAAATCCTTTTCTAGAGCGTTTCTATCAGGATCGTCGCAGCAATGCGCTGCCTACCCAGCTGTTTTTTTTGTTTCAGCGGATGCGTAAGTTACAGGATCTACGTCAAGGGGATATTTTCCGGCCGGTAAAGGTATCAGACTTTTTAATCGAAAAAGATCCGCTGTTCGCTCGCATCACTCTGGATGAAAATGAATATCATCTATATCAGACCGTTTATGACAATATTATCGAAGATCTGCCCAGACCAGATCTGGTGATCTATCTGCAGGCACCAACAGATACCCTTTACGAGCGTGTGTCCACCCGGGGCAATGTTATAGAGCGTCCCATTGAGCAGTCATATTTGCAGCAACTGAATGATGCTTATACTCAGTTCTTCTATCATTACGACGACACCCCTCTGTTGATAGTGAATACCTCCGAGATCAATCTCGCCAAGGGAAATATGGATTATCAGAATCTGGTCAAATATATATTGCAGATCAAAACTGGGCGGCATTATTACAACCCCCAGCCCATGCAATCCGCCAGTTGATCTAGACGTTAATCTCAGTGCGAATCAAGGAGATAACATAAAAATCTCGTGGCTTGTTATAATCACCGAAACCCAGTAACGTAACCGTCCTGCGATCAGATTAAGGTCTGTGCTACCCATGAAAACCACCACTATTAGCAATCTCAGTGGCATGAAAGCCGCCGGCGAAAAGTTTGCCGTTATCACCGCCTACGACTACACCTTTTCACGCCTTATAGAAACGGCGGGAATTGAAGTCACATTGGTTGGGGACTCTCTGGGCAATGTTATTCAGGGTCGCGATAGCACAATCCCCGTAACTGTCGACGAGATGGCTTATCACACCGAAATCGTTAAACGTGGCAATAGCCGGACCTTGCTGATGACAGATATGCCGTTTATGTCCTATGCCACCGAAAATCAGGCCTTGGACAATGCTGCAATTCTTATGCAGGCAGGCGCACAGATGGTAAAACTGGAAGGTGGCGAATGGCTTGCAGAAACCGTCTATATGTTCACTGAGCGGGGTATTCCTGTTTGCGGGCATGTTGGCCTCACACCCCAGTCCGTGCATAAGCTCGGTGGTTATAAGGTGCAGGGCAAAGAGGAAGATGCCGCACAACAGATAATTGATGAAGCTGCCATTCTGGAAGAGGCAGGGGCAGATCTAATTGTTGTAGAATGCGTACCCTCATCTCTGGGGCGCGATCTATCAAAGGCTTTAACCATTCCTGTGATTGGCATAGGCGCAGGCCCAGATACAGATGCACAGGTGTTGGTACTGCAAGATATGCTCGGCATTTCACAGCGATTACCAAAATTTTCCAAGAACTTTCTTGAACACAACAGCAGTATTCAAGAAGCGATTATCGCCTATGGTAATGATGTTCGCAGTGGTGCCTTTCCCGCCCCCGAGCACTGTTTTAAATAACTCTTAAAAAGGTAGATTCAATAACATGTCTCAAGCCAATTCCATTTACGAGTACAGCGTCCCCACTAGTAGCGGTGACCAGCAGTCTTTAAAAGACTATGAAGGTAAAGTGATTCTAATCGTCAATACCGCCAGCAAATGCGGTTTTACACCTCAGTACGAAGGGCTTCAAAAACTCCATGATCGCTATGCAGAACAGGGCTTGGAAATTATCGCCCTGCCCTGCAACCAGTTCCGCGGTCAGGAGCCAGGTACCAATGCCGAGGTGCAGGAATTCTGCCAGATGAACTTCGGTCTGAGCTTCCCTGTGATGGGCAAAGTAGAGGTAAATGGCGAAGGCCGGCACCCGCTCTACAGCTACCTGACCAAGCAAGCGGGTGGGCTGTTCAATGACAATATCAAATGGAACTTCACCAAGTTTTTAGTTGATCGCAGCGGCCAGGTGGTAAATCGTTTTGCCACTATCACCAAGCCAGCAAATCTCGCCAAGTCCATCGAAAAACTGCTTTAGCCGATTTATCTTAACCCAGCCGTTCTAACCGATAAGCACGGGCCACTGGCCATCGTGGTCCGCCAAATATTTGACCAGATTTTTTGTCTATAGTTAGCATCGGCCTCCCAGCGCTGCTTTACCGATCTATGCATTAGCACCTCTCCTCGGCCATGATCAATTGGTCGATAAAAAGGCCGCTTGGAACGGAAAATATGTTTTCTAGACTGATGTAATGTTGTCTTAGGCACAGGCTTTAAGCCCTGAATCATATGAGTCTTCAGATGCAGCCCCGCAATCTTTGCCTCTTTTCTTATCCAGTCCATTGAAATATCCGAAAGCACACCGCCATCTAGATCTGCGGGGTAACTGCCACCAATATTACTATGCACTCCGGTAAACCAGACTTGATTCAAACTCATATGCTCCCGGTCATGCCAAATGGTAGGCTCAAAGTCAGATCGCAATTCATCAATCGCCATAGCATGGCGGGCAGTAAGGATATTATCGCCCATCTTGGTATGGTAAAATTCATCCGCTTTATCGAGAAAACCTAAAAATGAAAATGGAATACCCAGTGCCCCAACCGTATCCCAGACACCGACAAATTTGATCGTTCGATTGGGGTAAGAGTGCGTGGCTCTAAAGTCTTTAGATTTGACGCCATTAGGGCTATGGGCCGGGCCCGACTTTTTATAATATTCAAAAGCCGACTGAATTAGACGTGCATCTGGACACTTGAGAATACCGCAGTTATTAATCAGGCCACAGAGACTTCTCACTTTGTAAGAGCCACGGCTAAAACCGAGCAAATATATCTCATCGCCCGGCGCATAGTTATGCACCAGATAGCGGTAGTTATCCAGTGTATTTCTACCTATAACACGACCGGTGGTGCCCGCCACGGCACCATCGTGATATGAGCCCAGCCCCCAATAATAAAAAACTTGTTGGGCGACCCCATCACTAGCAGCAGGCTTCACCGCCCGGGCCAGTTTCAAGACATTGGTGGGCTGATCTTCAGGGCCTTTTCCAGGGCGATTCCATGTGCCATCGGCACAGATAACAATACGTTTCATAGCAACTTCCTTGTCTGAGTTAAAAATAAAATCAGGGGTATGCTGTTGAAACTACGGGGCTATTTCCGGCCTCTTCAACCTGATTTAAGACTAGACCAAAGCAGATTAAAAAGACGGCTATCGGTTAAATTATGGTCAATGGAGCTACTGGCTAATTGCCTAGCTCGGCAAAGTATTTCTTCGCTGCCTGATTGACCTTGGGTGCCAGATACAGAGCACTGATCATGGTGGGAATAGCCATAGTGGCGTAGGTGGCTAAAATTAGTCCATTAACAATATCCATACTCACCACGGCCCCTGCCAACAACAGTGCCAAATAGATAGGTGTATACCAATATTGACGCTCAGCTCCAAGTAAGAAGCCCATGCATTTAACACCGTAAAACCACATAGTAACCATGGTG
Organism: Porticoccaceae bacterium; assembly: GCA_029252555.1. Taxonomy (GTDB): domain Bacteria; phylum Pseudomonadota; class Gammaproteobacteria; order Pseudomonadales; family Porticoccaceae; genus HTCC2207. The sequence goes on along the minus strand of JAQXBF010000039.1, from coordinate 159,647 downwards.
CTAAAGCTGAGTAAGCCGACCATTAGCAGCAGCAAATACATTCCGGTGACCGGGAATACCTGCTCGATTGCCCGCGCCGTCAGGGTGACGCCTTCAATACCAGCCTCAGTTTGCCAGACACCGGTAAGTAAAATAATTAATGCAGTGCAGGTGCACACCAACAGAGTATCTATCACCGGCCCTATCATGGCTACAATACCTTCGCGAATGGGCTCAGCGGTCTTGGCCGCACCATGGGCCATAGACTCAGTACCTATGCCAGCCTCATTGGAAAATGCGCCACGGCGGACACCAATCAGTATCACCGCGCCTATGGAGCCACCTGCGGCAGCCTCACCGGTAAAGGCATCAGTGACAATAAGTAATAATGTTGCTGGAATATCAGCCGCATAGGTCACCATAACCGTGACCGTCATAAACAGATAGAGCAGCACCATGGAGGGCACCAGCCTCACCGTAAGCTTGCCAATGCGCTCAACACGACCAATAACAACCACTCCCACCATCACCGCAACCATAGAGCTGGCGGCAAGATCAAAGGCAAAGTGCTGCTCGTTAGTCGCCCAACCGGCAGGGATAGCCACAACATCTCGCAGCAATTGAATAAATTGATTGGCCTGAAAAATAGGTAGGGCACCAATAAGACAGGCGGCGGCAAATAATGCAGCCAAGGGATACCAGCGTTTACCCATACCCTCCATGATCACGTACATAGGCCCACCATGTAAGGTCCCGTCGGAACCTTCAGAGCGATACATAACTGCCAGAGAAGCGGTATAAAATTTGGTCGCAACACCAACAATCGCTGTCACCCACATCCAAAATACCGCGCCTGGGCCACCAATACTGACGGCAATGGCAACACCGGCAATATTGCCCAGGCCGATAGTGCCAGATAGGGCAGTAGAGAGTGCCTGAGAATGAGGTATACGACCCGGGTCATTGGGGTCGCTATGCTTACCCCTAAGCAGGGCGACCGCATGACCAAAATAGCGATAGGGGCGAAAACGCGAGTACAGCATAAAAAAAAGCCCGCCGCCTACCAGTAGAACAACCAGCGGTGTGCTCCACATCATGTCGGCCCAGGCGTTAAAGAAGTCTTCAAGTTGCTGTAGCGTCATAATGTGGTTTTCTTATTATTTTAAAATCAGAATTTTACGATTGCTTGAGTATCAGGCCCTGGGCTTTACATAGAGAACTAAACTATGCCCCACCAATTCATAGCCCTTTTGGCTGGCTATTTTCTCCTGCAGTTTTTCAATTTCAGCATCGTGAAATTCAATAACCACACCTGTCTCTGTGCACACCATATGGTCATGATGCTCGCCGCGATCCAGTTCATAAACCGCAGGCCCAGTATCAAAGTTATGGCGTTCAATAAGCCCGGCCGCCTCAAACTGCGTTAACACTCGATAGACCGTGGCAATGCCAACATCTTCGTCTGCATCGCGCAGTGACTGATAGATATCTTCAGCGGTCATATGCCGATCCGGACAGTTTTCCAGGATTTGTAAAATCTTGACTCTGGGCAATGTGACCTTGAGACCGGCTTTTTTGAGTTCCTGATCTTCAGTAGTCATGCTTTACCTCTTCTCTAAGTTGTCATCATTAGGTATTATCCCCGTTCGCGCCACCAACTGGAAGCCCACTAATGCGATTTGCCCTCATCGGTTTGATATCTCTCTCTCTTCTCTCCACCGGATGCAGCTGGTTAAAGTTTCCCGGAGTACACAAAGTAGACATTCAGCAGGGCAATATAGTCAATCAGGAAATGATTGATAAATTGCGTCCAGGAATGACCCAGTCGCAGGTGCAGTTTGTTTTGGGCACGCCTCTGGTAGTCGACACTTTCAACAGTAAGCGCTGGGATTATTTTTACAGCCGCATGTCATCTTTTGGCGTTAAAACCGAAGAGCGGGTGACTATTTATTTTGATAATGAGGGCAAACTGCAACGTATGACTGGGGACTACCTGCCAAGCTCTGCCATTGCAGAGGAACGCTAGCCTGACTTTTCTGCAGGCTCCTCAGCAGCCTTTCCCGAAACACTGGCTGATGCTTTAGCAGCAGCATCTTCAGCACGGCGGCGGCGCACTTCCTTAGGGTCTGCAATCAGCGGGCGATAAATCTCTACTCTGTCCATCGCCCGGAGCTGGTATACGCTGGGCTCATCAAGACCTTTTGCGCCTAAAACCTGCGAAAATATACCCATCTTGTCGCTATCTGCATCTATCTCCGGAAAAATATCTAACAAACCCGACTGTTTCACTGCCTCCAATGCGGTAGTGCCCTGGGGCACGGAGAGCTCTTTTAAAACCTGCTTTTCCGGCAGTGCAAACACGACCTCAACATTGATCATAGCTTCATCACTCATGCTCCAGTCTCCTTCAACAGTTGATCGGCTCGCTTGCACAGCGAGTCAACCAGATTATTAGCCACACCAGAAAATAGATTTGACGATGCCAAACCCAAGCCTTTGTTGCTAAATTCAAACTCCAAATTTAATGACACCTTGCACGCCTCATCAGTGAGTGGCTTAAACTCCCACAGACCCTTAAATTGTTTAAAAGGGCCATCCTCTAATGTCATTTCGATACTCGACGGCGCATGGAGATAGTTGCGAGTCATAAAACTAATCTTAACGCCGGCTTTTTTCAGGTCGAGCCGTGCCAGCATGGTTGTATCACTGTGCTCAAACACCTCAACGCTAGTGCAACCATCCATAAACTGGGGGTAACAGCTGACATCATTAACCAGGCTGAACATCTCTGCCGCCGAGTGCATCACTAGTGCCGAACGCTTTATCGTTGCCACGTTTTAACCTAAGAGAAAAACTTGTCGTAAATACCCATCACAAACACCGCGGCTATGGCCACTGGTGCGATATAACAGAGGGTAAATTGCCACAGCTGGAAAACTCTGGGAGAAGTGCCAGCCATCTCCACTTCCACCACTTCCTTTTTCATCACATAACCCACAAACAGCGCAATCAATAAACCTGAGATTGGCAGCATAATATTGGCGGTCAGGAAATCCAGAAAGTCGAAGAAGGTAAAGCCAGCCACTTTGTACTCGGCCCAAAGATTAAAGGACAGGACCGAACCCAGGCCCAACAACCAGGCAAATCCCGCCAGCAAAAGGTTGGCTCGAACACGCCCCAAATTTTTAGTTTCAATCAGCCAGGCCACACAGGGCTCCAGCAGAGAAATGGCCGAACTCCAAGCCGCGATAGACACCAGCACAAAGAAGATAGCGCCAATTAACAGCCCTCCAGGCATACTGCCAAAGGCCACTGGCAAGCTTATAAACATTAAACCAGGGCCTGCACTAGGCTCAATACCCTGAGTAGCGAACACGATAGAAAAGATAATCAGACCGGAAATAATGGCGACGGAACTATCAAAGAAGGCAACGATTAATATGGTTTTACCTATATTGGCCTTGGGTGGCATATAGGCCCCGTAGGCCATAATCGCACCCATACCAATACTCAGGGTAAAGAACGCCTGGCCCATGGCTTCGAGCACACCGCGCCAGCTCAGGGCATCAATATTAAAATTGAACAAGAACTCCCAGGCGGCGCTAAAGTTGCCTTTAAAATAGGCAAAGCCCAGCAGTACCAGCATCATTACGAACAGCAATGGCATCAGAATCTCGACGGCAACCCCGAGCCCCTTCTTGACACCACCGACCACAACGCCGACGCAGAGAAGCATAAACAATGATTGCCACATAATCAGGCGGCTAGGGTCTGCCAGCAATTTACCAAATACCGCTGCCGCCGACTCACCATTAACACCGCGCAATTCACCAGAGGCCACTTCAAAAATATAATCCAAAGCCCAACCAGCAATGACTGCATAGAAGCTTAAAATCAACATGCCAGCCGCCACACCCAACCAACCAACATGTTTCCAAAGCGGGTTGGCATTACTCTGCTGCACCCCATCGCGCATCGAATTAATCGGGCTCTTGCCGCCACTGCGACCAATCAATACCTCTGCCATCATGACCGGCACACCGATCAGTAGAATGCACCCCAAGTAGACCAGCACAAAGGCTCCGCCACCATTGCTGCCTGCCACATAGGGAAACTTCCACATATTACCCAGACCCACAGCGGACCCAGTCGCCGCCATAATAAATGTCCATCGGCTTGTCCAGGTGCCATGCATGCCTTTTTCTTGTAATGCCATAATGTGATCCCATTTTTGTAAGCGGAATTGTAACCCACAACAGGCTACTAGCGAATAAACTATCTAATTGCAGCGACAAACATTAATACCTTATGACAATCCCTTTAGCCCACGTATAATCTGCCTATGAACAAACAGAAGCCAAAACAGCATTCCAGCACCATCGCGCTCAACCGCAAGGTCAAACACGATTACTTTATCGAAGAAAAATTCGAAGCTGGTATATCCCTTATGGGCTGGGAAGTTAAAAGCCTGAGGGAAAGTAGAGTCAATCTGACGGATACCTATGTGTTCCTAAAGAACGGTGAAGCTTTCTTGATTGGTACCAATATCTCTCCCCTGCCCTCGGCTTCAACTCATTATGTGACTGAACCCGCCCGCACCAGAAAACTGCTGCTTAATCACCGCGAACTTAAAAAACTTGAGGACGGTGTTAATCAAAAAGGTCATACCTGCGTCTGCACTGCCCTTTATTGGAAAGGCCACCTCATAAAATGCGAGATAGCCCTGGCTAAAGGTAAGGCAGCCTACGATAAGCGCAATGATGATAAAGATCGGGACTGGAGCCGTCAGAAGCAGCGGCTTATGCGCCACCCCTCCTAGAACTCGGCCCGATTAATTTTTAAATAACTTCTTTAGCCCACTGGCTTTGTCTTTAAGCTGCGTTTCTAACTTATTCCTCACGTCCTTTATCGAACCAGACTGCATAGCCTCTTTAGTAGCACCTTTGGAAATCGCAGCAATAATTTTTGCGCTCGCCTGATCCATAGAGACCCCTTGCCCCTCTTCCCCAATATGAGTCAGATGTATTTCCGGCAGCGGCAGATTCAATGTTGTTGCTCCCAGCAAGCCATATTGCAATTCACCACCGGTGATCAAAAGGTCTTGAATGATAATATTCTTCGCTGACGGCTCATCCTCAACCACTGCTTCACTGGTGCCTAGATAACTGAGAACATTCTCCTGTATTCGATCAAGGTTACTACCCCCTCTAGCCGGCTCAATGGTCACCTCTGGCGCTATAATTCGCAGGGTTTTTACCACAATAATATCGGTCGCCAAAGAATCCTGATCTACCGTAAAGTGAATTTCACCTAAAGAGAATGCCTGCTCGGTATCAAAACCCTCGGGGTTGCCAACGAACAACCGCTTTAAACTACCCTTCCCGGACAGCAGTGATATTTTTTGCGCTTTGCAAAGTCACCGGGGACTGAGTCATTTCTGGCCCCATTGTTCCCACTACTGTTTTCAGGCCGCTGCCTAAATTCATCACTGCCAATACGCCAATCAACAGGATTAACGCCAAGAATATTTTTACTAGCTTAGCCATCTATTTATCCTTAAAAAAAGTCCATGTCTAAAAAAGCATAGATGCTATTCTTACCTCTGTAAAAATAACTGCTCAATAATCACAAACGGCTATTACCCTCAACTATGACCAACGACAACAATAGTATTGGCAGCGCCCTCTCGGGGCCCTCATTGATCTTGCAGGGGGCCAAATTACTCTGGCATCCCAATATCCGCTGGCTGGTATTGATACCGCTTCTGGTAAATATCGCGCTCTTTTCCACCTTGACTGCTGCAGCGGGACAGTGGCTGGGAGGCTGGCTAAATAGTATGGTTAGCTCTGTACCAGATTGGCTGCAATGGTTGGTCTGGGTAATTTGGTTGCTGTTCTCTGCACTTGCGCTAGTGATCTATGCCTTTACCTTCACCCTGGCGGCCAACCTAATTGGCTCACCCTTTTATGGCGTGATTGCGGAAAGAGTCATTTTGATGGAGCGGGGCGATTTGTCAGGCACCCCCAATTCTTCGATGCTGGGTATTGCCTGGCAGAGTTTTGTGCGCCAACTGCACCTGCTGGGTTACTTTATTCCACGCACCATTGGCATGGGTCTGCTGACATTAGTGGTCAGCTTTGTTCCCCTGCTGAATTTGCTGGCTCCAGCCATCGCCGGATGCTGGGCCGCCTGGTCTCTGACGATCCAGTATCTTGATTACCCTGCGGATATTGATGGGGTTTCTTTTGACCAGCTTATTAAGCAAACCGGCCAGAATCGATGGTCTGCAATGGGGTTTGGGTTTTCGGCGCTGGGCGCCTCGGCTATACCGCTACTCAATCTGCTGGCACTACCGGCAGCGGTGGTGGGTGGGGCATTACTCTGGTGCAGAAACAGCAAAACCTCAGCGGATTAAGTATCGCCTTGGTCCGGCTGGTCTGATGCAGGAGCTTCTGATTTAGGTGCCGCTGCGGGCGCTTTCTTTTTCGCAGGCGATTTTGATTTAGGTGCCGCCGCAGGCGCTTCCTGAAGTAGATGCTCCTCAGGCATGGTGCAGGCCAGCTTCATATCCAATAACTTTTCGATTGGCTCCAACAAAAACGCATCATCTTCGCAGGCGAAGCTAATTGAAGTACCTGTTTTGCCCGCGCGACCAGTGCGGCCAATGCGGTGCACGTAGTCCTCTGGTTCCTCTGGCAAGGTGTAATTGATCACATGACTAATGCCATCCACATGAATACCTCGACCAGCGACATCTGTTGCTACCATTACCTTCAGAGACCCTGATTTAAAGGACTCCAAAGCTTTCATACGACGATTCTGCGGCACATCACCAGATAACAAACCAGCCCTAAAACCCTTTTTCTTGAGCTTCTCATGCAAGTTGCGGCAGATATCTCGACGATTGGCAAATACCATTACGCTATCAACATCATCATTAATCAAAATATTATTCAGCAGGGCGAATTTCTCGCTGGCAGTGGTGATATATATTTTCTGCTCGACGGTGTCAGTGGCCACTCGCTCAGCACCAATTTCTACGGTGACGGGGGTATCGGTCCAAGTCTCAGACAAGCGCAGTATCTCGGGCGTAAAAGTGGCAGAAAATAATAATGTCTGACGCTCCTCACGCTTTGGCGTTAAACGCACCAGACGGCGCACCTGAGGAATAAAACCCATATCCAACATGCGGTCCGCTTCATCGATCACCAGTACTTCAACCTGATCCAAATACAGGTCGCGATTGTTGGCAAAGTCCAGTAGTCGCCCTGGAGTACCCACCAAAATATCGCAGTGTGACTTTTGCATTTTCTGCAACTGCTTTCCATAGTCCATGCCGCCCACCAAACAGTGAACATTGAGATCGGTGTGCTTTAACAGCTGGGTGGCGTCGTCAGCAATCTGAATCGCCAACTCCCGAGTGGGTGCCATAATCAGTGATCGCGCCTCACCCATAAAACGTTCTTCTTTGACAGGGTGCTTGATCAGGTCAGTAATAATGCTTATCAAAAATGCGGCTGTTTTACCTGTTCCTGTCTGCGCCTTACCAACAATATCATGGCCATTTAGGGTATGGGGTAATGAACTAGCCTGAATCGGTGTGCAGTAATGAAAGCCCGTATCCTGAATACCACGCATCAGGTAAGCCGGCAAATCGAAGTCATGGAATCTGGTCTTGCCCTCCTCTGGCTGCACAACAAATTGGGAGATATCCCAGCTCTTGCCGCCACGGCCAGACCCACGCTTTTTACGGGGCGCTTTTTTAGCAGTGGATTTCTCGGCCGCTGAATCAGCAGAAGCTGTTTCAGTAATAGCTGTTTCGGACGCAGCAGTTTCAGAAGAAGTATTGTCAGTCAAAATAGTAGTCGCAGTGATTAGTAATCAGTTATGTGGACAGCTGGACCTTTTTAAGGCGCAGCCCTAGCCACGAATGGCGCGGAGTGTACCAGAATTGTCAATAAATGGCTGAAAAGAATAAATGTGGGTGTAATGGGCCATAGGCTACCAGGTGAACCCTCAGCAGCCTATGGCCTGACAGTATTAGCTGTGTAGACCAGCTGACTAGCTCAGGTATCGGTCAATCCAATAATCGGCACTATCCCAGCACCCGGCACCAGTAAACAATAAACTCAACAGCATGATCAGGTAGGTCGCGGCAAACCCAATACCATTATTTAGTACCACAAAATGTCCTTTCTCTGTCAACCAGCTGTAATTGCCATGGCGGCGCAAAATACCTTTTGTCACTGCCACTCGCTGCCCTATCCCCTCAGTATTTCGCAAACTCCTCTCAGCAGCGGGAATACCCACCGCTGCTAGTACCGAGGCGGTACTTGTCGCTGGATCTCCCGGAGCTATAGCAAACCAGCCATTCTCCCAGTGGACAGTGCCCACTGCCACGATCATGGTCATGATCAGAGGCAATACAAACAGGCGCGCCGCTAAACCCGATAGTAAGGCGAAACCACCCAATAATTCGGCGCTGGCAGCCAGAAATACCAATAGTCTGGGCATGGGTAATCCAAGGCTCCAGTCGGGGTTGACAAACCAGGCCACCATATCGTCGAAATTGGCAAATTTATGGGCTCCAACTCCGATTAAAATTGGCGCCAAATAGAGCCGCAGGGCCAGAGGCCCTAGCCAATCTATTATTTTTAATTTATGGGTAAATAGGTTGAATAAACTGACTAGTCCCTGCATTAAAACTCTCCTTGGTTGTGCCTTAAATGAGTTACTTGTTATGAATTACTATAAATTCATGGCGGTTTAGAGCCTGCCGCCGGTAAAGTATAACTTTTGCTTTCTTTGCCGCAGGCATTGAACGAGAATGGCTGTTCGCTCTAAAAAAGCCAAATCATGTCTCCTGGAATTCGAACAAGGCCAACGTTTGTACAAAACGCTGGCGATCTTCTGCGCCTAGCCGGGCCGTTAATGCTCGGCCAGCTAGCTGTGGTCGGCATGACCGTCACTGATATTTATATGGCGGGGCAGGTCAGTGCAGAAACTCTGGCAGCGCTGCAGTTAGGTGGCAGTATCTGGGCCATGATCAATCTTCTGGTGATTGGCATCATGATTGGCAACAGCCCGATTATTGGCAATTTCTGGGGCGCCGGTGAAACCCATAAAGTTCGCTTTCAGTTTCAGCAGGCAATGTGGCTTGCGCTACCCATGGGCGCGGCTGTCTGCGGCGCTCTTTTGCTTGGGGTTGCTCTGCTGGGACAACTGGATATTTCAGAAGAGGTCTATCGTATTGCTCGGGGCTATCTGCTGCCCTATCTGATTACCGGCTTTATGTTTCCCGCGTTTTTTGCTTTTCGCAGTACATTTGAAGGTGTCGGTGATATCCGCCCAGTGATGATCTTTAACTGCCTAGCTTTTGTCCTCAATGGCATTCTGGATTACATTTTTGTGTTTGGTAAGCTCGGTTTACCCGCTATGGGCGGCATAGGCGCTGCCTGGGCAACCACCTTGGTTATGACTTTTTTGCTGTTGGCTATGGCGGCATATGGCCGCTATGCCAAGAATATGAAACGTCTAAAACTCTATCAGCAGTTCTCATTACCCAGTATGGCTGCCATTGCAGAGATACTGCGTCTGGGTATTCCTATCGCGTTGATGATTGCCGCTGAGATTGGGTTCTTTGCCATTATTCCGATGATGATCGCCCATTTAGGAGCCAATGTGCTTGGTGCCCATGCCATCACTAATAATCTGGATTCTTTGGCTTATATGATCCCTCTGGGAGTCGGTCAGGCCCTCACCATTAAGGTTTCCCACGCTCAGGGCCGCAAAGACCCGGTGGCAGCAAGGCAGATATGCCTAACCGGATTTAAACTGGTATTTTTACTGGCAATGATTTTGGGGTTTTTAAAGATCACCTTGCGCCATGATTTCGCAACACTCTTTAGCCCAGATTCTGAGGTGCAGGTGATTGCCGCTAGCCTGTTCTTCTTCTCCGCTGCGCTGGGCTGTTTCGACTCTATGCAAATGGCCAGCAGTGGCGCTCTGCGCGGATTCAAAGATGCACGAATTCCTCTGGCTATACAGATTTTTGCCTTTTGGATTGTTGCCTTCCCGATTGCGTACAGCTTGGCGTTAACGGATTTTTGGGGCGAGCCCATGGGTGTCTATGGCTTTTGGACGGGGCTGGTTATCGCGGCACTATTGGCCAGCACTATGATGCTGTATCGGTGGAATCTGGTTTCAAAGCGAGAGATTTATAAACTGCGCGGGGCTCTTTAATTAGCCGGGCACTTTATCTAGCCGGGCACTTCATTTAGCTGGGCACTTAATCCTGTAAGCGCCCAAGAGTAATGCGATCCATCTGGTTATAATCCTGCCGGGTTTCCACCAAGACAAAACCGGCTTCATTAAATAAGTCTCTCGCAGCTTCCCCTTGCCGGTGGCCGTGCTCTACCAATAACCAGCCGGCAGGCTTTAAAAACCCAGAACTCTGCCCTATCAGTATTTTTAAATCATCCATACCCTCGACACCAGAAACCAATGCTGAGGCGGGTTCAAAACGCACATCACCCTCGAATAGATGGGAGTCATTGATTTCAATATAGGGTGGGTTGCTAACAATTAGATTAAATTTGGTCTGGGGTTGCCGATTGGCCACACCGGTAAACCAGTCACTCAGATAAATGCTGACATTGGTCAGTTGGTGGTGCTGGCGATTTTGCTCTGCAAGCTCAACGGCGGCAGCCTGCACATCAACCGCCGTCAGTTGCCAATTGGGATATTCCGATGCCAGCGCCAGTGCAATAGCGCCTGTTCCAGTGCCCAGATCAAGTACCTGGCTATGTTCAGGCAGATTCAACTCCAGGGCAGTGGAAACCAACAATTCTGTCTCGGGACGGGGTATTAAAGTATGGGGAGACACACTGAGATCAAGAGTCCAGAAGCCCTGAGTGCCAATAACAAAGGCAATGGGCTCGCCCTCTAACCGGCGCCTAAACAGCTGATCAAAGCGTTCAACCTCAGCACCGGATAGCTCTTTATCTGGCCAGGTTTTTAACCATGTGCGGTCCACAGAAAGGCTGTGAGAAAGAAGTAATTCTGTATCCAACAATGCCGTATCACTGGTAGGAGCAAGCTCAGAATGGCGCGTTAGCAGATCAGAAACGGTCGCCATCATTAGTTAGACAAAGAAGCTAGCTGCTCGGCCTGGAATTCGTTAACCAGGGGTTGAACCACTTCGGCTAATGAACCTTCCATGACCTCAGCTAATTTGTAAAGGGTCAGATTAATGCGGTGATCGGTGACTCGACCCTGGGGGAAGTTGTAGGTGCGAATCCGCTCTGAACGGTCACCACTGCCAACTAGGCTCTTGCGCTGCTCAGACTGCTCTTTGGCCGCGGCATCGTCCTGAGCAGAATTTAATCGCGCCTGAAGTACCGCCATCGCCTTCGCCCGATTCTTGTGCTGAGACCGCTCATCCTGACATTCCACCACCATGCCGGTGGGCAAATGGGTTAAGCGAATAGCCGAATCTGTTTTATTAACATGCTGGCCACCAGAACCCGAGGCGCGGAAGGTATCTACACGCAGATCGCCTTTGTTAATTTCAATTGCATCCTGCTCATCGGCCTCAGGCATAATCGCCACGGTGCAGGCTGACGTATGAATTCTTCCTTGGGACTCCGTATCAGGCACACGCTGAACCCGATGGGCACCAGATTCAAATTTCAACTTGGAGTACACCCCTTTGCCAACAATACGAGCGATAATTTCTTTATAGCCCCCGTGATCACCACTGTTTTCGCTCATCACCTCGACCTGCCAGCGTTGAGTCTCGGCAAACTTGCTGTACATGCGAAACAGGTCACCAGAAAAAATAGCCGCCTCATCGCCGCCAGTACCGGCACGAATTTCCAAGAAAACATTTTTATGGTCATTAGGGTCTTTGGGTAACAGCAAACGCTGCAATTCCAGCTCAAGGGTTTCCAGCTGAGCCTCACCCTCTTTCATTTCTTCTTGAGCCATTTCCCGCATATCGGGGTCCGCATCTTTGAGCAGCAACTTGGCCTCAGTAATAGCACTCAACACTTGCTGAAACCTGAGATAGGCTTTAACCACAGGCTCCAACTCTGCATATTCTTTGGACAAATCCCGATATTTATTTTGATCAGCAATCGTGCCTGGGTCGCTGAGCAGAGCACCTACTTCTTCGTACCGCTCACTCAGAGTATCCAGCTTGGATAAAATCGAATCTTTCATGCAGTGTTAGTTTCCATTCAATAAAACGCTTATTTTTTCTTTAGGCCGAAGAGTTCATGAGTTGCATCAATCGTAGCATTACTGCCCTCTTCACTGGCCTGCTTAAGTCTTGTTGTCGGCTTGTGCAGCAGCTTGTTAGTCAGATTGCGTGCTAGCGCATTGATCACCTCTGCCGAGTCTTGACCTCGTTCCAGAGCTACCAAAGCTTTCTCTACTTCGCCATCGCGAATAATTTCCACACTGTCCCTAAAGGCTCTAATGGTATCTACCACCGCCAGTGCGCGCTGCTTGGTCGACCAGCTCTCAACCTCCTGATCTATAATTTCCTGAGCCATGTTAGCTGCACTCTGGCGAGCGCGGAGGTTATCTCGGATCACTTCTTCAAGATCATCGACTGTGTAGAGATAGACATCATCCAGCTCTTCTACCTCAGGTTCGATATCGCGAGGCACCGCGATATCGACCATAAAGATGGGCCTGTGCATGCGCTTTTTAAGGGCCGATTCCACCGCGCCCTTACCGAGGATCGGCAGCTGACTAGCGGTTGAGGAAATAACAATATCCGCCCGATGCAGATAATCGGGAATATCAGATAACAAGATAGCTTCGGCGGAAAAATTTTCGGCCAGTTCTTGGGCGCGGTTTAAGGTGCGGTTGGCCACGGTTATCTGGCCAATCTTCTTGTCTTGCAGATGTCGCGCAACCAATTCAATAGTTTCACCTGCTCCAACTAGCAGTGCATGGGCATTTTCAAGGTCGGCAAAAATTTGTTCTGCGAGGCTCACCGAGGCATAGGCGACTGAAACAGGGTTCTGGCCAATAGCGGTTTCCGAGCGAACTCTTTTGGCCGCGCCAAAGGCCTGCTGGAAAGCCTGATTGAGTTCTGTGGCTACAGTGCCCGCCTCTCGACCTACCGAGTAGGCCGACTTTATCTGGCCAAAAATCTGTGGCTCACCCAACACTAATGAATCCAGGCCGCTGGCTACGCAGATCATATGACGAATAGCCTGCTGGTCTCGATGACAGTAATAACAGCTTTGCAGCTCATCAATGTCCAGCCCTTTGGTCTCAGCCAGCCAGCTCAATACCTGCTCATCACTGACCTCACCCCTTAGGTAAATTTCGGTGCGATTGCAGGTTGATAGCAGTGCAATTTCTGCAGCCCCTATATCGCTGAGGGCTGCCTGTAGTGACTCGACGACTATCTCAGGGGCAAAGGCTATCCGCCCACGGAGATCTACCGAGGCTGATTTGTGATTAATACCGAATGCCAAAATACTCATCAATGTAGCGTATGCCCTGACTTTTGATGCCTGAATTTTACACCAGACTCGGCGGCAAAAGGAGGTTGAGGAGAAAATGATTTACACAGCAGATATAAACTCTAGGCTATGCTTATAAAACTTTCGTAATAGGAATTGTCTTAATTAGCTGTATCTATGAAAATGAGCCTATGAAAAATAACTCTAATAGCCTGTTACACAGCCCTATACCCGCATCTATCTTAGCTTCTCTGCTGGTTTTGAGTGGATGTGCCTCCGGGCCAGAGAACGTTGTTTCGCTCAGTCGTGAAACCGCCCAACCGCAAACAACTCTGACCGCTGAAGAACCAGCAGACCTCCCTGTAAAGCCCTTTGCTACCGAGAGCCTTTACGACCTTCTTGTTGCAGATGTGGCACTAACTCGCAATCAGTTCGATATAGCCCTGCCTAAATATCTGCGCCAGGCCCGTGAGACTCGCGACAGTGGCGTGATCGAAATGGCCGGGCGAGTTGCCAACTATATGGGCGATCATAAGTCGACTTTGGAAATGGCCCACCTCTGGTTAGAAAATGAACCCCAGAACCCAGATGCCCGGGAAGCCGTGATGCAGGCCTATGCCAAACTCGATGACGCCATTGGCGCCCTTGAGCATGCCAGTTGGCTGTATCAGCACCAGGATGACTCAGAAGCATTTTTAGCGGTGACCTCAATTCCCACAAAGCGGGCACAGGTTTTTGAATTGCTCAACGCTTACTCGCAGGTGGAGCTGAGTAAAGATAAACAGCCAACCCTGCTCCTGGCGACGGGCATTCTCTTTCGGGATAGCGACCAACTGGCAAAATCAGAGCAAGCAGCAAGGCAGTTTTTGGCCACAGAACCAGATGACCAACGTGGCCTTTTACTGCTGGCCCAAGTCATGCATCAGCAGGATCGGATTGAAGAGGCAACGTTACTGATCGCCGATGCTCTGGAACGCCAGCCTCAAAATCGCAAGTTGCGGCTGCAATATGCGCGCTTTCTCACCATTACTGATCGCAGCCTGGCCGTCACGCAATTTGAAATTCTGCACCTAAAGGACAGCGGCGACCAAGAGGTTAATTTTTTACTCGCACTACTGCTTCTAAACGAAGGCAATGTCCAGCGCGCCAACTTACTTTTTACGCAGGCATCTAGCAGCCCGAGCCTGCGAGCCGACGCCCAGTATCATCTGGGCAGCATTGCCGAAAAGAGTGGCCAACCAGCGGTCGCCATCCAACATTATTCTCAGGTGCGCTTTGGCCGCAACTATCTGGCCGCTGCCGCTAGACTCACGGTTTTATTGGCCCAGTACAACAATGTAGACACTGCCCGTCGCTACTTACAGCGCCTGCGCTCAGAGCAGCCGGAGCAGGCCGTCGCACTATTCCAAATTGAGTCGAATTTGCTGATCAGTGCCAAACAGCCCGACAAAGCCCTGTTGATTCTGACCGATGGCTTGGATGCTTTTCCCAATGATAGCCAACTCCTCTATGCCCGCTCTATGGTTGCTGAACAGCAAGATAACTTTGCCCTAGCCGAACAGGATTTGCGTGCATTAATAGCTCAGGATATAAACAATGCTGTGGCCCTTAATGCCCTGGGGTACACAATGATTCTGCATACAGATCGCTGGGAAGAGGCCTATACATTAATTAAGCGCGCCTACCTGCTAAACCCAGGTGATCCGGCGACCATAGATAGTATGGGTTGGGTGTTATTTCAGATGGGTAAGCTAGATGAAGCGCTGTCCTATTTAGAAAAAGCCCACGATATATTACCTGATCCAGAGATTGCCGCTCATTTGGGCGAGGTATATTGGGCAATGGGCAATCAGGAACTTGCGCTGGATATCTGGCAACTTGGCTTACAGCAGGTGCCAGATCACCCAGCTATCATCCAAACTATGCAGCGCCTGGGCACCTCCATAGATCAATCTGCAGATAACGGGGCTTTAGGGAGCTCAGGAGAAGAGAGCTCAGCACAAGAGAAGTCAGCAGCAGAGACCTCAACAGCAAAGAGTACTAAAGAATGAAAGCGGCTGCGACCCTTATCCTTTTTGCGCTGCTTCTCAGCGGCTGTGCCAGTCAGGCCACCATGGCGCCTGCCACTGCTGTCGACTGGCAGCAACATCAGGCTCAAATAAGCCAACTAAAAAGCTGGGAACTGCAGGGCAAGCTGGGGTTTAAAAATGCCAATGAGGGGGGTAGTGCCAATCTCAATTGGTTGCAGAACCAGCAACAGTATCAACTCTCACTCAGCGGCCCTTTCGGTGCTGGCAGTGCTGTGATCGCTGGTGACCAGTACCTGGCTCAAATGAAACAGGGCAACCAAACCTATAGCAGCTCTCCGGAGCTTCTCGCAAGGCAGCTGACCGGCTTGGCCATTCCAGTAGAGGCGCTGAGTTGGTGGGCACGGGGCCTGCCCTCACCCACAAGAACTGCTATCAACAATCTGGTATCAACTCCAACTGGTGAGGCAGCAAGCTTCGAGCAATCTGGTTGGCAACTGTCCTTCTCCCGTTACAGTCGCAGAAGCGAGTATAACTTACCGGGAAAAATCACCGGGCAATTTGGGGACCAGAGCTTTAAACTGGTAATATCTGGCTGGAGTTTTCCACAACCATAGCCAGCGGTCTAAAAACCATGCCATCTGTTACATTGCCTTCGCCGGCTAAGCTAAATCTGTTTCTGCACATTACTGGACGTCGCGAAGATGGCTACCACGATCTGCAAACCCTATTTCAGCTATTAGACTATGGCGATCGCCTCACTTTTACCACCAACCATAGCGGCGATATTACTCTCAGCCCTCAAATTGAAGGCCTGGTAGCTGACGACAATTTAATTGTGCGCTCAGCAATGTTATTGCAGGCAAAAACAGGCTGTACCTATGGTTGTGATATTGCGCTGGACAAGCAGCTTCCCATGGGCGCGGGGCTCGGCGGTGGCAGCAGCAATGCAGCCACTGTTTTGGTTGGGCTCAATAAGCTTTGGCGATGCAACCTAGAGCCAGATTTGTTGGCAGATATGGGCCGTGAATTAGGCGCTGATGTACCGGTTTTTGTGCATGGTAATAGCGCCTTTGCCGAGGGAATCGGCGAGCTTCTCACACCGATAGAGATCCCTGAACAATGGTATTTGGTGATTACGCCAAATGTGCAGGTATCCACCACTGAAATTTTTTCCAATCCTCAATTGACAAGGGACACTTCACCCATCAAAATACGCGCCCTCCCAGGGGAGCAGTACAGGAATGACTGCCAATCTGTAGTCGAAATGCTCTATCCGGCGGTTAAAGAAGCCTTGAATTGGATAGCAGACTACAACAACCCACTGATGACAGGAACTGGTGCTAGTGTATTTTGCTGTTTTGACAACCAGACAGAGGCTGCAAAGGCTCTCGATTTGGTGCCAAAACATTGGAGTGCGTTTATAGCGCGGGGCGCGAATCGCTCCTCACTGCATCGGCAATTGGGAAACTTTTTTACTGGGGCGTCGCCAAGTGGTTAAGGCACCGGGTTTTGATCCCGGCATCGGAGGTTCGAATCCTCCCGCCCCAGCCATTTCTACAAAATGAATACCAGGAAAAATGACGTGGCAAGATTAATGGTTTTCTCTGGGAACGCAAACCCAGAACTGGCAACAGAAATCGCTCGCACACTGGGGATTCCTCTTGGTGATGCGCTTGTATCATTATTTTCAGATGGTGAAATTAATATTGAGATTCGCGAGAACGTTCGCGGACATGATGTGTTTGTGGTTCAACCCACCTGCGCACCAACCAATCGTCACCTGATGGAACTGGTATTGATGATCGATGCACTGCGTCGCGCATCCGCTGCCCGCATTACTGCGGTGGTCCCATACTTTGGCTATGCCCGCCAAGATCGCCGAGTGCGTTCAGTGCGAGTGCCTATTAGCGCCAAAGTGGTTGCAGATATGCTTTCCAATGCTGGCGTCGACCGTGTTTTAACCGTCGACCTCCACGCAGAACAGATTCAGGGCTTTTTCAACTGCACAGTTGATAACGTCTATGGCGCACCAGTATTACTAGGTGATATAGAGCGTCAAAATTATAAAAGCTTGCAGGTTGTTTCGCCAGATGTTGGTGGTGTAGTGCGTGCGAGAGCAGTGGCCAAGCAGCTGGGCTGTGATCTGGCCATTATTGATAAACGCCGCCCTACTTCTAATCAGAGTGAAGTAATGAACCTGATCGGTGAAGTTGAAGGCCGCACCTGTGTGCTGGTCGATGATATCGTCGACACAGCAGGAACCTTGTGTAAAGCCGCAGAAGCACTGAAGAAAAATGGTGCAACTAAAGTTGTGGCCTATGCCACTCACGCTGTGTTGTCCGGTGGCGCAATCGACAATATTAATAACTCTCAGCTGGACGAGTTGGTGGTTGCCAATAGCATCCCGCTTAGTGATGAAGCTAAAAAGTGCAAAAAGATTCGTACTCTCCAGCTAGGTAAGCTGTTGGGTGAATCCGTGCGCCGCATTAGCAATGAAGAATCTATCAGTGCGATGTTTGGCTAAACCGAAACATCCACTGGTTTAAAACTGCCTCATTACGAGGCCATTAAAACCCCATTTCAGGTCTGGTCGCGGTCTGTCTTGGCACAACATTGGAGACTATTATGTCTACTGATTTTACATTACATGCGAAAGGTCGCGAGGATACAGGGAAAGGTGCGAGCCGCCGCCTGCGTCGTCTGGCCGGTGAAATACCAGCAATCGTCTACGGCGGAAAGGAAGACCCCGCCAAGCTTACCTTGGTCCATAAAGATGTGATGAAAGCACTTGAAAACGAAGCTTTCTATTCTCATATCGTTGCATTGGATATCGACGGTAAGTCTGAGGACGTGATTCTTAAAGATGTTCAACGTCACCCAGCAAAGGCTATTATTTTGCACATGGATTTCTTGCGCGTTGATAAGAACACCAAGCTACAAACCAAGGTGCCATTACACTTTATTAACGAAGACAGCTGCGTCGGCGTTAAAATGGGCGGTGGTCTGATCGCTCACAGCATGACCGAGCTTGATATCAGCTGTCTGCCAAAAGATCTTCCCGAGTATCTCGAAGTGGATATGGCAGACGTAGAAATTGGTCAGACTCTGCACATCTCAGATATCAAACTGCCCAAGGGTGTCGAGTCTGTTGCCCTGAGCCATGGCGCCGATCACGATCTGCCAATTGCAGCTGTGAACAAGCCTAAGGCGAAGATCGAAGAAGATGAAGCAGCAGCTGATGATGCTGGCGAATCTGCTGACGACAGCGCCGAGGAAGCAAGCGAAGATTAATCTTCGTCTTGCCCTCTGAGTAGGCCCTGACATTGGAAGCGCCCGTAGAATTGATAGTAGGGCTGGGAAACCCCGGCCCCAACTACGAGCGGACGCGGCACAATGCCGGGGCCGACTTGGTTCTGGAGCTGGCTAAATCGCTGCATACCGAACTCAAGCACGAGAGCAAATTTTATGGCTTCACCGCAAGGGTCCGAATAAATGACCGCGATGTGCGCCTGCTAACGCCGAGTACCTTTATGAATCGCAGCGGCCAATCGATTGGCACTCTGGCCAAATTCCATCAAATTGCCCCAGAAAATATTTTAGTGGTGCATGACGAACTAGATTTGGCTCCTGGCATAGCTCGATTTAAAAAAGGTGGCGGTCACGGCGGCCACAACGGCCTGCGGGACAGCATTAAAAGTCTCGGCAACAGTAAAGACTTTGCCCGGCTGCGAATTGGTATTGGCCATCCAGGCACTGCAGCTCAGGTAGCAGACTATGTGCTTAAAAAAGCATCGCCGAATGACCAACAGTTGATTGCCAATAGCATCGACGACGCACTCCGCCACCTCCCCACTGCGGTAGAGGGTCAGTGGGAAAAAGCCATGACGGCTCTACACAGCCTTTAACTGCTAGCTCTAAAAGCCAAAGCACAGGAAAATAAAAATGGGTTTTAACTGCGGAATTGTTGGATTGCCCAATGTTGGCAAGTCCACACTATTTAATGCACTCACCAAAGCTGGTATCGGCGCGGAGAATTTCCCTTTCTGCACCATTGAGCCCAATACAGGTGTGGTGCCTATTCCCGACCCCCGTCAGGATAATATTTCAGCGATTGTTAACCCGGAGCGCATGATTCCAACTAGTATGGAATTCGTTGATATCGCGGGCTTAGTGGCAGGCGCATCTAAAGGTGAAGGTCTGGGTAATCAGTTTCTGTCTAATATCCGCGAGACCGATGCCATCGCCCATGTTGTGCGCTGCTTTGATGATGAAAATGTTATTCATGTAGAAGGCCAGATCAGGCCTTCTGACGATATTGATGTGATCAACACAGAATTGGCTCTCGCCGATCTCGATAGCGTAGAAAAAGCCATATTGCGCGCATCCAAAGCTGCTAAAGGAAAGGATGCAGATGCCATAGCCCTTAAGGCTGTCGCAGAAAAAGTACTGCCCCACCTAAACGAGGCCAAATCGCTAAGGTCATTTGAGCTGACAGAGGATGAATTAAAGTTACTTAAACCGCTTAGCCTGCTTACTTTAAAACCAACCATGTACATTGCCAATGTGGATGAAGAAGGCTTTGAAAATAACCCTTATCTCGATGCTGTTACTGCCATTGCCGAAGCCGAAGGCTCCGTTGTAGTACCTATTTGTAACAAGCTGGAAGCGGAGATTTCGGAACTCGAAGATGATGAGAAAATGGAGTTCCTGCAAGAAATGGGTATGCAAGAGCCTGGCCTGAATCGGGTAATTCGCGCCGGTTATAACCTATTAGGTCTGCAGACCTACTTTACCGCTGGGCCAAAAGAAGTGCGCGCCTGGACCATTCCAGTGGGGGCAACCGCGCCCAATGCCGCAGGTAAAATCCACACAGATTTTGAGAAAGGTTTTATTCGCGCCGAAATTATTGGCTACGATGACTATATCGCCGGTAACGGCGAGCAAGGAGCAAAGGACGCTGGAAAATGGCGCCTTGAAGGGAAGGAATATATCGTCAAGGATGGCGACGTAATTCACTTCCGCTTCAATGTATAGCCTGTTTATGAACCACCCAAAATGACTGTCACCGGACGCTGGAAACTGGGCGTATTACTCGCCCTTTCCACAGCCACCATGTGGGGCGTGTTGCCCATTGCTCTTAAAGGGGTAATGGAAACACTGGATCCACTTACCACCACATTTTTCCGCTTCTCTCTGGCGGCTGTGCTGATCACCCCCTACTTATCATTGAGCAATCGCCTGCCCAACCGTGCCAAATTTCGCTCACCCAAGCTAGCACTGCAAATGGTCTTTGCCGGCTCCCTGCTAGCCGCCAACTACGGCCTGTATATTATGGGGTTAGAAAAAACATCCCCTGAAGCTGCTCAGGTGATGATTCAGGTAGCACCTATGCTGTTGCTACTGGCAGGCGTATGGGTATTCAAAGAAAAGTTTTCGGCCTTTCAATGGCTGGGTTTCCTGTGTTTTTTCACCGGCCTGTTATTATTTTTTAGTCATCATATAGGGCATATCTTTGTCTCCGTAAATACCTATGGTATCGGCTTGCTGACTATTATCTTGGCGGCGGTATGCTGGACTGGTTACGCCATAGTGCAAAAATTTCTACTGATGGAATTTAACTCAGAGGAGACCATGCTGGTATTCTACTGGATTGGAGCACTGGTGTTTTGGCCCCTGTCCGACTTCTCACTGTTACCTGAACTCAGTGCTATGCAATGGGGGCTGCTCGCCTTCTGTGGCTTCAATACATTAATCGCCTACGGCAGTTTTGCTGAGGCCATGGTGCATGTAGAGGCCTCCAGAGTGAGCGCCATTATCGCACTGACTCCATTGCTAACTGTGGGCATAGTTCAGCTTATTCCCATACCAGGAATAGCCGCAGAGCAGCTGCAGCTGATTTCTATTATTGGCGCGGTGATGGTGGTCTGTGGCTCAATTACCACAGCAGTTGCAAAAAAAACTGCTTAAGAGGGCAACCCATGTTCAAGACGATTTTTAAAGTACTCGGCGGCCTTATTGTTACTGTATTAATAGGCAGTGTGGCGTATATCTTGGTAACAATTCCCGAAGGTGTCAGCGGCTTTGTTACTATGGCAAGCGCAGTTTCTGGCCTCAATAAGTCAGTCAATGAGGTAGATCAATCCGACTTCACTCTACCCGAGGGTTTTGAAGTCAATATCGTGGCAAAAAATCTCGCTTAAGCGCGCTTTATTCTCGTAACTAAAAACCATGATCTGATTGTCAGCATTGCCGATGTTGGCCAAATAATGTTGCTGCAAGACACAGACGGCAACGGTACTAACGAGACCCACAGTATCCTGATAGATGGGCTAAATGGCTCCCAGGAGCTCGCCTTTGATGGCGACTGGCTATACTTTAGCGAGAGCGGCAGCGTGAGCAGAGTCTTATTTGATCAAAATACAGCTAGCCTGGCAGTTGATATAAAAACTCTGATCACTGGCTTGCCCTATGATCTTATCCACAAAGCTAAAATTATTGGTATCTCTCATGATCGCAAGCTCCATATTGGTGTTGGCTCACCCTGCAATGCCTGCGAACTGGAAGACGCTAGATATGCTGCCATGCTGCATGCGGACCTTGACGGAAGTAACCCGCAGATATATGCCACGGCGATAACGTGCCCGACCCAGAGTTTGGCAACAAACGTCCAGACTTAACCTCAGTTGCTATTCCACCTGCACATAAATTTCCCATGACGCACCTCTTGGCATTCACTTTGTAGAAGCTCATAAGAGTCTGCCTGAAGACTTCGAGCGCACAGCACTAGTTGCTCTCCACGGATCATGGAATCGCTCTGAATTAGATGGTTACAAGGTGGTATCTCTAAACTGGGATGCCGATTGTAATATTCAGCGACAGGATTTTATGACAGGTTTTTTTACCCGAAGATGGCATTTTGGGTCGACCAGTTACCGTCACTCAGGATGAGCGGGGTCGCTTCTACGTGACCGATGACCTTGGCGGACGAGTTTATCGTATTACAGCCACCCAGTAATAAAGAAATAACCTCTGGCCGAGGTGTTTCCAACGCTGCCGCCTGTTATAAGCACTGACACCTAGTTTGAAAAATGGGTAACTTCAGGGAAACCCAGTTTCTCACTATGCTTTAACACTGTACTCTGAGCATCAGCCCAGACAGCGCCAAATAAGTCTCGGCCAGAGGCATAGACGCATTATGCAAATACTAGATGAATATTTGATGAACAAGCTCACAGTAATGTATAGCAGTGCCTATAGATCGCAGCTAATGTGATTTAACTCACATTAAAAGGGAGAATCTGTCAATGTCAGAGAGGCCTGTAATTAGCGGCAACAGGGGCAGTGAAGTTCTTGACAAAAGCGCCCCGTCTGGCGAAAATGCGCGCCCCCGGTTTGATGGGGGCCTGCAAGAAATTATGGCTACGTAGCTCAGCTGGTTAGAGCACAGCATTCATAATGCTGGGGTCGGTGGTTCAAGTCCACCCGTAGCTACCATATTTCCCTATGCGGTCAGTAAACCAACTAGATTCATCATGTTTTGTTACCCTTTGTACCAAAAGCGCGCGCTTTGGATCTGATTTAACATATCAACTCGTCTTAGATGTATGTCGCTTTGAAGCCACTTAATGTTACAGTCTTAAGAAAGTTCAGGCACTTCTCAATTAACCCAAAAATATAAAGCCTAGTCTAAATCATGAAACATCCCTGCTTTGAGTATTTTACGACACGACTTATTCATTTCTCTGGCATCGTTGGCATCACCTTCGCCTGCCAGTTAAGTGCTTTAGAGCTAGATGTTGAAACCATTGCAGTGAACCTAAAAAGTAATGTCGACATAGTCCCTTTCTCCAATAAATCATCTATTGAAGCCAAGTTATTGATCATAGAAACACCTGTAATCAGTCAATTGGAAAAGCAGATGCGAGGACTCAATGATGAACCTATTCGACATATTAAGATATATCAGCGCAGTAGCTCAGAATGGAATCTCGTTTTGACTAAGGCGCTCAAAGATTCGATGGATTTAGTCGACACAATAACAACCCCTAAGGGTATTCAATTGGTTGGCTTACAGGGGTCTCAGCTCCTTTATCTAGATGAGAATACCTCTCTTTTTGCACCTTTGCTAAACACTTCGCCGATGTTCTCTGGTCGTAGTTGGGGATCTTCGCCGGTTATGGAGATGTTTACTGATCTTAATGATGATGGATTTGACGACTTTTTAATGCCTAATTTTGATGGCTGGGAAATAGCACTGCAAACCAGTGATGGTTTCCTGGCGCCCCAGTTAGTGGGCCCAAGGCCTAGCATGAGCTATAGAGATACCGCTCGCTATGTCGCCTACCGTGCAGAGGAAGCCTTGCTTGTTGATGAAAATAACGATGGCCTTACTGATATTGCTTTTTGGCAAGATGGCTATTTTGCAGTTCATAGACAAAATCCATTGGGCAAATTTTCTAGGGCACCTGTTAACTTAGACGTCAATCTCAAGGATATGTTAAGCGGATATGCACAAATTAGCATTGGTGAAGGTGCTAACAATGACGAGGGTAAAAATAGGCTGTTAGATGAAATTGTAGATATAAATAATGATGGGGTGAGCGATCTTATTGTTAAGCGAATTAAAGGTGAGGGCATCTTCGGCTGGGAGTCTGAATATGAGGTGTATCTTGGCATGATCAATGCACAAAACCTACTTAAGTTTACAGAGAGTCCTTCATCAGTCATCCGTACAGATGGCTTTCAATTTGACAATGAACGACAGGATATATCGGGAGATGGCAACCAAGAATTTGTGATCACCTCTGTGGACGTTAGTTTAGGTACTGTTATTAAAGCCCTGATTACACGCTCTGTATCTGTTGATATTTCAATTTACAAAATGAAAGATGGTAAATTCTCCAGCAAGCCCAGCGCTAGAAAAACGGTCTCGGCACGATTTGATTTTGGTAGCGGTGATTTATTTTTTCCAGCGGTGCTGAGTGCTGATGTTAATGGAGATGGCCGAAAAGATCTGCTAGTGCAAAAAGGCGAGAGTACTTTGCTGGTATACCCAGGGAAAGCAGGCGAGAGTATTTTTGCCAAAAAAGCGATCAAACTTTCAATCGATCTTCCGGAAAGCAGAGCAGGATTTCTAGTTCATGATGTTGACAATGATGGCCGAGATGAACTGATCTTGAATCAAGATAGTAAAAATAACTTCATATCTGTTGTGTCGTTCAGAGACTAAAGTAAAAATATCAGTGGCCAGAAATATCTCAATTAATCCTATTTACTCATTCTGTTACGTCAATTCTTGCCTAGTTGCTCCAAGGGCAATCGACGACTTCCAAAAATCTTGTACCTAGTTATTGCTTGAGCCTCAATGGCTTCCCACCTCAATCAGGCTATGATTTGACTGGGCGGGCTATTCAGATATGATCAGCGTTTCAGTTTAGGTTATGTCAAGGTTATAGGATGAGCAAATTGGCCGAAGCTTCTGCTTACTCAAGTAAAAATATGCTTGCTCTTGAAGCGCTAACAGACGTCTCATGTCAGTTGGCGCCGCAGGTAGGTGTGCATCTGTTTCATTTTCCGCTATCACTCTGTTCAATGAAAGTCCGTCAGGCTTTAGCGGAGAATGGTGTGCAGTGGAAATCCCATCCAATACTTCTTCCTGCTTATCAACAATATGAGCCAAATTACGTTCGCATAAACCCCCGATGCGTAGTGCCTACGTTGGTTTGCGATGGAAAGGTTACAACAGATTCAGCGAATATCTTACACTTTATAAATTTTCAATTGTCGACTATAGACCCCTCACAAAAACCGTCTGATAATGAATTTAAGGTTGTCAATTTATGGTTAGACAAAGCAGACAGCCTTCCCATTGAAGCAGTTACATATGGAGATGATCGAGGTGAGAAAAAGTCTCTTATATTCAAAAAGCTGGCAAATGGTGGCAAAGATCACGAATCTAAAGCTAATCTTTTGCGCAAATTGGTCAAACGTTATCAGAATGAAAAGCTGTTAAAAGACGCTTATGAGAGCAAGTTACGTATTGTGGAAGCGACTCGTGGAATAATTCAAACGCCTGCTCATATGAACGCTCTAAATGACACCATTGATGCCGCTTTAATAGAGCTTGAGACTCAGTTATTTGCAGGCCCCTTCAACGAAAACGGCTGGCTTGCATCTAAGAATTTTAGTCTAGCTGACATAGTTTGGGGTGTCGTTCTTTATCGGCTTCAAAAACTTGGTTTGGAGCCATTGCTTTGGAGTAAGAGAACGATAATAACTCAATATTGTGAAAAATTATTTACCAGAGAATCCTTCAAAAGCGGAATCTTGGATTGGGATAACCTTCCTAAGCATGTAATTCTTCCCATGATCAAGCATAAGTTATTTAGTAGGATAAAATCAGATAACTAGGTATTTAGTTTCAAACTCGACCAACCCTCAACTGATTTAACTGAATCAGCAGAAGGCTAAAACAATGGCTTAACAACTGCCTGTTGCTAAGTTGCGTAGGCCAAACTGGGCATGCTGGTTTTAAAGCGGAAAAACAAAAATGCATAAATCAGCATAGCCATTAAAGCTGCCCCAGAGCACATTAGGAAAACCGCGCTGTAACCCAGTTTTAAACCCAGAATTGAGGCGGCCAAGTTGGGCCCGATAATCTGACCCAGACCCTGAGCTGCAGGCATTAGCGCTGCGTACTTGCCTGCCAGGTCAACATTGGCAATGGTAGACATCTGATAAACATCAATAAATATCCACAGCAAATTGAACGAGAACACACTGATCAGCAAGGTGGTATCTGTGATGCCATTGGCCAGCAAGCCGACAATAAGGCACATGGTAAATAGTGCCACCAACAGGGGTCGCAGCAAACCAAAGCGATTGCTGAGCACAGTGGCAAAGGCACAACCAATCAGGCTGCAAAATGACGACCAGACCAAGACCTGATTAATCCATGAGGGCGTGGCCTGATCGCTCAGGGCTGCCAATTCAATATAGGTCCAGTAGGAGCCAATATTGATATAGGTAATTACCATAGCCGCCAGGCATAGCCAAGGCACATAGTTAGGCATGGCTGCCTGCGCAGCATCCATTGTTTGTGTCTCGGCGGCCAAAGCTGCTTCTGCAGGCACAGCCTTGGTATCTGCATAGGCTGGAATCCAGCGAATAAATGGCAGAGTAATCAGGAAGCAACAGATAAACACCCAGTAAATACCGGCCATAGAAAGCAATGGTAAGAAGTGCATTTCCAGAGCCTGAGAAAAGGCAAAGGCAAATAACATAGCATTGTAAGCTAAGGCTGGTTTAGAGCTTGCGCCCAGGGAAGTCACGGCCACCGCTGTATAAATACCGCTGCCGAACCCTGCCAACAGCCGCAGCCAAAGCACCTGATTGTAATCTACTACAGTGATACAGAGCCCATTGGCCAACACCGCCAGACCCAGCCCCCAAACCACCAGCCAGCGACGATTGACACTGGAAATAAATAGCGAAGTCACTATAGCTCCGAGAGATAGGCCTCCCAGATCAGCACCGGCGACCCGGCCCACTTCTACTTCAGAAAAGCCCAGCAAGGTAACCCAGGCAGTACTGATAACAGGGATACCAACTAAGACGCCATAGCCAACCAATGTCATATACAAACTGATAACAATGGACGGCCAACGGTCAAATGATGATTTGCTGGTCGTGGTAATGCTGTTCGCTGAGCTCATAAAGCTCCCCCTATTGTTTTATAGGGCCCCACAGGGCTTGGTTTTATTGATTACCTTATTTTTATTGACCCTATAGTGCCAGCTATTTAAGCAATATTGAACTGCAGATACTAACCAGGCATCAGATTATCCAGACCAATCACCAACAAGCCAAGGCCAAGGGCCCAGATTATGCACGCGGCTATATCGATCAGGCTGAACCTTAAGCGGCTGGTACCACTAATACCCACCAACATGGGTACCAGGCTTCTTACCGCAGTCAGCAAGCGGCCTACAATAATAGCGGCAGCGCCATACTTCAAAATAAAGTCTTCAGCTTTTTGTAGCTGTTGGGCTCGCTTGACGGCAAAAGGCTGATGGTGAAATCTGGGGCCTATCCATCGACCCAGATAAAACCCCAAATGGTCTGACAAGCAGGCTCCGATAAAAGCCAGAGGCATTATCTGTGACAGTGTTGCTAACTGCTCAGTGTACAGAACCGTAGATACCGTTAGTAGGATAACCCCGGAGACTAATAGTCCAACACCGGGGCAGGCCTCGAGAAAGGCCAAGACAGGAACCACCATCCAGGCATTTTGTTTGTTGGCGTTTAGCCAGTTTAAAATAGTCTCGTCGATGGCAGCATCACTCGTAGCGCAGTGCATCAATGGGATCTAGATTCGCCGCTTTAGACGCGGGAATAATGCCAAATATCAGGCCGATACCAGCACTAAAACCAAAGGATAGAACAACAGCCCACATGGGTACAGTTGCGGCGGGCAAATCAGTAATGCTACTGATAAACGAACCGGCACCAAACCCTAACAATAAGCCAATTAGCCCTCCCAGTAAGCACAGAAAGATAGCTTCTATAAGAAACTGCAGCAAAATATCAAAGCGGGTCGCACCCAAAGCTTTTTGTATACCAATCTCTCTGGTCCGTTCAGTCACAGACACCAGCATAATATTCATAATCCCAATGCCACCAACCAGCAAGGAAATACCTACAATGCCGCCAAGAACCAATGTGGTGCTGCCAATAATCTGGTTAAAGGTGTCCAGCATTTGATCAGCGGTGGCAATCTTAAAGTCGTCTGCCGTATCTTTGCTGAGTTTATGATTGCGGCGCAATAAATTCTTAATGTGCTGCTTTATCTGGCCAATAGTCTGCATGTCGTCCACTTGCAGACTGATAGAGATGTCTGGCTCTTCTGCACCGCCTAACAGTGCCCTTGTTGTGCTGTAAGGGAGCAGAATAAAATCATCCTGATCAAAGCCCAGCAATTTGCCGCGCTTCTCGGCAATACCAATAATCTTGAACCATTCTCCAGAGACACTGAGATACTGGCCAATGGGATCACCTTTTATATCAACCTTATTAATAATAGAGGGCCCTAGCACGGCGACTCGACGGCGGCTTTTGTCGTCACTAAGATTAAAGAAGCGACCAGAATCTGGGTAAACCGTGTACAACTTTTGATAGGTCGAAGCCGTACCGATTACCATGGTGTCAGTAGACTGGCCCCGATAGGTAACCACCGCATTGGGGCCCCAGACACGCACCGTGGGAGTCACGTTACTAATACCTTTGACCCTGTGCTTTATTTCCAGAAAATCATCGTAGCTAAGCTTGGCATTCACCCCCTGCAGCCGCGCTTTACGAGGGGTATAAGAATCAATATTGATAACATTAGTGCCCATGCCATCAAATTCTTGGGAGATACTGGCACTGAAGCCCTGCACCACAGAGACCACGGCAATCACCGATGCTACGCCAATAATAATACCCAAGGTGGTTAAAAAACTGCGAAACCCATGGGCAAAAATCGACTGACCTGCAGAACGGGTACCCTCAACAATTTTAAAGGCTAGATTAGGCATTCGCGTTAGCTCGCTTGGCTTTTGCAATAACTGCTGGGCTATTAGCCGCATCAGAAATAAGGTGCCCATCTCGCAGAGTAATAACCCGCTGGCAGCGATCTGCAATGTCCTGCTCATGGGTCACAATAATCAAGGTCTGGCCATCATTATGGAGCTGATCGAACAATGACATAATCTCTACCGTGGTCGTCGAATCCAAATTTCCCGTGGGCTCATCGGCCAGTAAGATCGCCGGCTTGGTGACCAAGGCACGAGCAATAGCAACCCGCTGGCGCTGGCCACCAGATAGCTGATTGGGTACATGGTCCATACGATCTTGAAGGCCCACCATCGCCAGAGCCTCCTGAGCCCGCTGCTTGCGCTCAGCTATAGCTATGCCGCGATAAATCAATGGCTGCATGACATTTTGTAGGGCCGAGGCACGGGGCAAAAGATTAAAGTTTTGAAAAATAAAACCAATTTCACGATTACGAATGCCCGCCAAGCTATTCTCATCAAGGGTGGCAACATTGGTTCCTTTTAAGCGATATTCGCCCTCTGTCGGGTAATCCAAACAGCCCAGAAGGTTCATTAACGTCGATTTACCTGACCCGGAAGAACCTACAATAGCAATGTAATCATTGAGATGAATATCCAAGTCAATGCCATTCAAAGCATAGAACCCTTCACTGCCCATCATGTAATGCTTGGCAATGGATCTCAATTCGATAATTGTCTCAACTGGTTTCACTGATCTTTTTTCTCAATCTCTTCAACTGCCTGACCTTCATCAAGCTTGCGCAATGTCCTCGCAGGACCAGCAATCACTTGATCTCCAATCTCCAAGCCCGCCACGATTTCCTGAAGCTGGTCATTTGAAATGCCTAGCTCAACATCCCGTTTGGTTGCTTCGCCATCAACCATGATAAAAACATGGGTGCTAGCATCTTCTGAGGCCGAGCCACTCACAGAGATAGAATTGGCATCCTGCTCCGTTTCAATATCAGACTCATCGGCGCCAGCTTCTTCAAATATGATGGCTTCTATGGGCACCGCAACGGTATCGCCCTTAACGCTGGTAAAAATTTCTGCACGGCAGCTCATGCCCGGACGAATATCAATATCCCCAGCGCCGTCGAGTAAAATTTTCACGGTAAAACTTAAGCCCTGACGGCGATCAGTGCGCTTGGCTGAAGTAGCGATACTCTGTACCTCACCCACAAGCGCTTTGTCAGGGAAGGCAACAGCAAATATATCAGCTTTTTGATCAATTCGGACATTGGCTATATCCGCCTCATCAACCTCCACCTCAACCAGTATGGAGGATGGGTCAGCCACGGTAATCAGGTTTGAACCTGCAATATTAGTGGTACCACTAATAGCCGTCTCACCGACCTTGATATCAACTGAAGTGGCGACGCCATTGATTGGCGACCGAAAAACCGTCTTTTCAAGTCGTTCAAGGGCCTTATCCAATGTCGCCTGAGCCTGTAACAGCGCCTCTTCCCGAGAGCGCAAATCTATCTTAGCTAATGCGTACTGGTTTTCCACCAATTCAAACGCGTCCTGACCGATCATCTTGCGCGCATAGAGATTGAGGTTGCGCTGCCACTGTGAGGCGATGTTTTCTAATTGCTTCTGTTGCCGCTCAATAGCGATAGTCTGAATACGAACATAGGCACTCTGCTGCTCAACATCAGCATTGAAAGTACGGGGCTCGAGACGCATTAAAACTTGCCCTTGGGAAACGGAATCGCCCTCTTCTATTAGTACCTCGCTGACCTGGCCAATGACTTCAGAGCGCAACTGCACTTGCTCTTTATAGATCAACGTACCAGATGCGAGGATCGAACTTTTTATCTCTTTAACCTCAGCAGTGGCAAGAGCAACCTTGGTAGCCTCCCTTGATCCCAGACTTTTAAAATATGCCAAGGACACCAGAGCAATAATTGCCGCTGCAATAATGATGTTTTTTTTCATGACGTACTCTAGTTAATTAAGACGCGAAGATGATCGTGAGAGCCCAGATTCCGTAGAGCAACCCATAGGGGGCAACCGCAATTTTAGCCGCCTTTTTGCTATCAACGCCGAGCCAGGATTTCAAGCCAATGGCGATAAGCGCAATACTCCAAAACATAAACGCATCCAGACCATTGAGAAAGGCAAACCAAGGGTGCGTCATATCAACATTAAAAATAAGGCTATTCAGGGTAGTGAGGGATAATTCCTCTAATGCAATCGTGTCATCAGTCGAAAACATGACAAACAGCATAGACAGAAGTGCAGTAACTACGTGGGGCATACTGATCCACCAGCCAAAACCGAACCAATTGCCATAGCTGTATTCGCTCTTGGCCTGCCACTTCCCGACTATGTTCAAATACAAGGCTAGAATGGTATTCATTAGTAAAATAGCGACAACACCACCGATTACCGAAGACCAGGTCATAGATGTTTTGGTTAAGAATTCCGCAGCCCCTGCTAGTTCATCGTCGCTCAATTCTTGGTCTGAGGATATCTGGTCAAGCATGCCCTCTTTTAGCCAGGCAAAATCAACGGCGGCAAAGTAATACAAAAGCAGGGCAATAATACTGGTAATAACCAGTACAAAAGGCACCAACCAAGAGCGACCTTCGGTTTTTATAAGTTCAAATGTGCTGGCAGGTGAGATAAGTATATCGAGACTGGCCCGTAGAGAATTGGCTAGCATTTTCCGGTTCCTTAAATAATTGCGTTGTGACTGCATTGGATCACAGCTTTCGAAATATAGGATAACGATAATAAGTCCTGATTTAAAGGCTTACTGCCGTTTGGTGGGAAGATTCAAAGGGAGCGCACAGGGCTGTTAAAGGACTGACTTGCCATTGCCATAAACTCTGCCACTATAGGATCACTCAGCTTTTTCCTAAAACAGCATAGCCCTAGATCAAAAGGCGCAATACTGGTGTCAGGCAGTACCTCAATACGATCTTTTACCGGGCTATTGTCCACCACCACAATAGGTGAGAGCCCAATACCGCAACCCAGCGCCACCATACTCACCAGAGCTTCTTGCCCCGACACCTGGGCATAGACATTGGGCCGGCCTGAATACTTCTGCCTAAACCACTGTTCGAAACGTTTTCGCGCCACACCATGTTCGGGGAGAATAATGGGTAAATTCTCCCAATCAATAGCCTCAATCTGCCATGCCTGTTTGACCGAGCAACTAATAGTGGGTGCAATAATGGCCAGAGGCACTGTAGCAATAGTCTGGAAGTGGATGCTGCTGGCCAATTCATCGGGGCGGGCGGCAATTGCCAGGTCAACTCGCTGATTTTTAATCTGATCTATACCGTCGGCAGCATCGCCAGTATCCAGATTAATATCGATATTGGGGTGAGCTTGGCGGAATTTCTCCAAAAGTGGTGGCAGATAAGAGTAAGAAGCAGTCACCGAGCAATAGATATTCAATGAGCCTGCTAGCTCTTTTTGAGACTCATTGAGTGATTGCCTTAACGACTCGAACTGAGATATCTGTTGATCTGCGTAAGACAGCAACTTTTTTCCTTCTCTGGTCAGCAGTACCGAGCGATTATCCCGGATCAATAACTGGCTGCCCAACTCCTCCTCTAGGCGTTGAATTGTGCGGCTCAGAGTAGAAGGGCTCAGATGGTAAGCTCCAGCAGTTTTGCCAAAGTGCAGGCTATTGGCCAGATGCTGAAATAGTTGTAACGAACGTATATCCATGTCGGCACCTTACCCCTACCAAGCTTATATTGCAAAAAACGCAATACCATGATGAAAATATATCGTTTTAAGCAACACTTAAAAATGGTTACAATGCGCGCCAACATTTAATAGCACCCACCATTTCGGTGGCCGGAGACCAACCATGGCTAATTACTTTAATACTCTCAGCTTGCGTGACAAGCTAACCCAGCTGGGCAAATGTCGCTTTATGAATCGTGAAGAATTTACCGATGGCTGCAACCTGATCAAAGATTGGAATATTGTCATTATTGGCTGCGGCGCTCAGGGCCTGAATCAGGGGCTGAATATGCGCGACTCCGGCCTAAATATCTCCTATGCATTGCGTGAACAAGCCATTGCTGAAAAGCGACAGTCTTTTCGCTGGGCTTCAGAAAATGGCTTTACTGTTGGCACCGCCGAAGAGTTGGTTCCTGCCGCTGATTTAGTGCTTAACCTGACTCCGGATAAGCAACACACAGCAGCTGTGACAGCGGTAATGCCACTGATGAAACAGGGCGCAACTCTGGCTTACTCCCACGGTTTTAATATTGTTGAAGAAGGCATGCAGATTCGCCCCGACCTAACCGTAGTTATGGTTGCTCCCAAGTGCCCGGGCACAGAGGTTCGGGAAGAGTACAAGCGTGGCTTTGGTGTTCCAACGCTAATCGCTGTACACCCGGAAAATGACCCCAACGGCTTAGGTCTGGCGATCGCTAAAGCCTATGCTTCAGCCACAGGCGGAGACAGAGCCGGAGTTTTGGAGTCTTCTTTTATCGCGGAAGTAAAATCGGACCTGATGGGTGAGCAAACTATTCTCTGCGGTATGTTGCAGACTGGCGCAGTACTTGGCCACCAGCAGCTGCTGAATCTAGGTGTCGATGCAGGCTATGCTCGCAAGCTGATTCAGTACGGCTGGGAAGTTGTCACCGAAGGCCTTAAACACGGCGGCATCACCAATATGATGGATCGTCTGAGCAACCCGGCAAAAATCAGAGCTTTTGATATGTCTGAAGAGCTCAAGGGCACATTGCGCCCACTTTTCGAAAAGCATATGGATGACATTATTGAAGGTGAATTCTCTCGCACCATGATGGTCGACTGGGGCAAGGACGACGCCAATCTGCTTAAGTGGCGTGCCCAGACTGCTGAATCAACCTTCGAGCAGGCACCGGATTGTGACACTGAGATCACTGAGCAAGAGTTTTATGACAAAGGCACCTACCTAGTGGCCATGATTAAAGCCGGTGTTGAACTGGCTTTCGAGACTATGGTTTCATCAGGCATTATTGAAGAGTCTGCCTACTACGAATCACTGCACGAAACGCCATTGATTGCTAACTGTATTGCGCGCAATAAGCTCTACGAGATGAATGTGGTTATTTCTGACACCGCCGAATATGGCAACTACCTGTTCACCCATGCGGCTGTGCCATTACTTCAGGGTCACGCTAGCTCTCTGACTTTGGAAGATCTGGGTGGCGGTTTAACCGACAGCTCTAATGCAGTCGATAATCTCCGACTAATTGAAGTCAACGATGCCATTCGCGACCATGATGTCGAAATTATCGGTCACGAGCTGCGCGGCTATATGACGGATATGAAACGAATCGTCGAGAACGGTTAAAAGGCCAAGAATGCTCAAAAGGCAATAAAAGGCCTGATATAAAAAAACCGGATTCTGCTCAAGCACAATCCGGTTTTTTTATTCCCCAACAACAGGCACTAAAGATTAATGTCTATCAAAAACCAGCGCCTTCACCAAAGAGATCGTCATTAAAGCCATCACCAACGAAAAAGGCAGTGCGCCAATAATCATCGCCGAGCGCAGTGCATCCATACCGCCAGCGGCCAACAACACCGCCACCAACACAGCAAAGATCACACCCCATATAATCACATGGGCTGGCCCCTTTTGGCTCTGATCACCCCCAGAGGCCAGGGTATTGATAATCAAAATGCCAGAATCGGCCGAGGTCACCAAAAAGGTCAACAGCAGAGTCACCACCACTACCGATAGTGCCACTGCCATATCTGGCGACAACATCAGGTTGATGGTTTGAAATAACTGGGCAGAGATATCTGCACCGACAATCGCACCCTGAGCCACACCCGAAAGTTCAAGATCAATCGCGGTTGCACCAACAAAGGTAAACCAGGTCAAGCAGATCAACGAGGGCACAATCATCGCGCCCACCACGTATTCTCTCACGGTTCGGCCCCTCGACACCCGAGCCAAAAATAGCCCGACAAAAGGCGCAAACGCAATCCACCAGGCCCAGTAGAAAATATTCCACGCACCCTGCCAGCTCTGCAACGCAGCACCAGTCTCGGTCTCAGGGTTGTTCCATACGGTGGTAGACATGGCTGGCAGCGCCATTAGATAGTCCCAAATGGCATAACCAAAAGATTTAATCGCAAAAACCGTGGCGCCAAACAGAACAAAAAACAGCACCAGAAAAATTGACAGGCCCATATTGATATTGGACAGCCATTTGATACCCCTCTGCAAACCGGAGAGTGCCGACAGGCAAGATGCCCCAACAATAATAATCAGCCCCATTACCTGGGCCATCAGGGTAGGTTTCCCAGCCTCATCGACAATCCATTGCATGCCACTAATGTTAAACAAACCAGACGCAAACTGAGAAACACCGTAGCCTATGGTCACGCCCAGACCAATCAAGGTCGCTAAAATGGCGGCGATATCCACCAGATGCCCGAGAGCTCCTGACATAGAACTGCCAAACAGAGGCTGCAAACCAGTGCGGATAGTCAGCGGCAAGCCGCGGCTATAACATAGATACCCCAGAGAGATACCCACCACCCCGTAGCAGGCCCATGGGGTTAAACCATAATGTAACAACGCCCACTTGTAGGCATTGCGCACATTGTCAGCATCCAAACCGGTGCTAAAACCCTGAATAGTGTCTGGGTTACTGGCAAAGTGAAAGATCGGTTCCGCGGTGGAATACGTCAGCATACCTACGCCAATACCAGCTCCAAACATCATCGACAGCCAGGTAAACATGGAGAATTCTGGCGCTTCTCCCTCCACACCCAGCACCACTTTACCAGTACGTGGCCACAGAGCTAACAGCATGCAAGCCAGGGTAAAGAAGGCAGTAACATAGACATACCAGCCACCAAAGGAGGAAGTTGACCAGATTTGCATGGCCAGTAACTGCTCACCAGCACGCTCTGGTGACAGCCCGACCCAGAGAATTAAGGCAACAATAAGTACCTTGGGTACAGCGGCGACATTGATATTGAAGCCCTGATAAAAGCCAGATTCTTCTGTTTTGATGGTTACGGATTGATTGGACGCCACTACCCAGGTTCCCCTTTATATTATTGAGATGTCTGCTACATCTTTATTATTGGCAACCAGTGAGTTTTAGATAGTGCTGATAAGCTGGAAACCCCAGAAGATAGACAGTACAGCGTTCCCAGTGTTACATCAACAGCGATAACGACCTAGGGTTATGTGAATCGGCACAGATTGTGCCTGTGCGGGAAAGGAGAGGAGAAAATAGGCAGGCCCGCAGTTACTATCAGGCCTGCCAATCACTTGTTACCGCGCTGTTAGCTCTGGTCTGCGCCTCTAAGGGCATACCAACCGATGTAAATATAGCAAAGCATTGGCACTATAAAGCTCAGCTGGATACCGATGCTATCTGCGGCTGCACCCTGTATCAATGGGATCAGCGCGCCACCCACAATCGCCTGACAAACCAAGCCAGAACCTTTACTGGTCAATGAACCCAGCCCCTTAACCGCCAGAGTAAAGATAGTGGGGAACATAATAGAGTTAAAGAAGCCAACGGCCAGGATAGACCACATGGCCATATCGCCAGAGCTGTTCATGCTGACAATAATCATTACAACAGCAAGCGCTGAATTAATGGCCAAATACTTAGTAGAGGCAATGTAGTTCATCAGTGCGGCACCCACTAGGCGGCCCACCATAGCTGCACCCCAGTAATAGGCAACCATTTCCCCTGCATCGACAGCACTCATACCGGCAATAGAACTCTCAGTGAAATAATTAACCAGGAAGCTGCCAATAGATACCTCACCACCCACATAGAGGAAGATGGCCAGTGCACCTAATACCAATGAGCGTCGATTCCAAACACTCTCTCCTGACACGTCTTCTGTGGCTTCAACATGAGCCAGCACAGGGAGTTTAATACGTCGGAAAACCAGAGCCGCTAAGACTAACAAGCCAGCAATCATAAGGTATGGGCCCTGAACCGCCGAGGCGTCTGCCGCAACTGCTCCCAGAATAAGGGCTGCTCCTAGAATCGGCCCAACAGTGGTACCAAGAGAGTTAGCTGCCTGAGCTAAGTTAAGACGGCTCGCCGCGGTGCTCTCAGACCCCAAGGCTGCCACATAGGGATTGGCCGCAACCTGCAAAATAGTAATACCGCTGGCAAGAACAAAAAACGAGAACAGGAACAGAGCATAAACATTGAGGCTGGCTGAGGGGTAAAACAGCACACAACCGGTCGCTGTAGTTAACAGCCCGAGGACAATACCCTGCTGGTAACCAACTTTATCAATTAATTTGCCAGCAAACGGTGAAACAATAAAGTACGCCCCAAAGAAGCAGAACTGCACCAACATAGCCTGTGTATAGTTGAGGTCAAACGACTCTTTTAAGAACGGGATTAAAATATCATTGAGAACAGTAATAAAGCCCCAGAAGAAAAACAGACAGGTCATTGCAATAAACGCAAAGGTCTGTGTTCCCGCCTCCTGGCCACCCACCGCTGTTGCTGTTGAATTTCCCGAAGTCGAACCGGACATGCTAACCCCCTAGATATTGTGAAATAGTTATATTTTTGATTTTAGACAAGGTTAATTTGGCAGGGCTGTCCATGCAACAAATGATTACTTGAAGCTGGCTGTTTGGTCGCAAGATAGCGGTGTTTTATCGCCTTTGTGGGGAGACAGCTCTATTTGTCATCTACGAGCATCACTCTCATGACTTTCTTAAGGCCATTATGTCGGGCGCGCATTTCATCCAGATTCTCCGGGTCACTGATCCAGTGGTAAACAATCCCGATAACGGACGCACAGTATTGGTCAGCGATAAGCTCTGCGGAAACCGCTGCAGAGACAGTCTCCTGAGCAATGCAGTCTTCAACCCAGCTAATTACGTCGGCACGGCGACGCTCATGAATACCCAAAATCACTGGCTGCAGGGGAGATTCTGGTGTTAATGATTCGAACCACAGTCGGTAAAAAGCCTCAACATGCTTTGGAGCCTCCTCACAGAATGCAATATGGGCATCCAGTGCCGCTGCCATGGCTTCATAACCACTTTTACCGTGGGTCACTCCGGTTAATTCAGCTAGCCATTCATCGCCAACAGAACGCAGTACAAAGTCGAATAACCCAGTTTTATTGCCAAACCGGTACCCAGCCAAGCCCCGCGAATATCCGGCTTTCTCGCCCACATCTTTCAACGTGGCCTGCTCCGCACCGCGCTCGACAATTAAATCGATGGCGGCTTCCAGCATTTTGGCATCGGAGATTTCTTTGCGCTCAACCTGAGTGAGGCGAAGGGCTTTAGCCATGGTATAAATTCCTATCTGTCTAGCGGTTACATATTGCGGCGATACTGGCCGCCAACATCAAACAAAGCATTGGTTATTTGCCCCAATGAACAGCAACGCACTGCTTCCATCAGGACTTCAAAACCATTATCACCCTGTCGCACCGCATCCTGAAGTCTTTTAAGCATCAATTCAGATGAATCTGCATGCTCAGCCTGAAATTCTCTCAACCGCAGAATCTGGCTTTTCTTCTCATCATCGGTCGAGCGCGCCAACTCAATTTCAACATCGGCTTCTTCTGTATCACTGATAAAGGTATTCACGCCCACGATAGGCAGAGAGCCGTCGTGCTTTTTGTGTTCATAGAACAGTGATTCCTCCTGAATCTTACCGCGCTGATAACCAGTTTCCATGGCTCCCAATACGCCACCGCGATCAGAAATTTTCTCAAACTCCTGTAATACCTGCTCTTCCACCAGGTCTGTAAGCTCATCAATAATAAACGCGCCCTGACTGGGGTTTTCGTTTTTCGCCAAGCCCCATTCCTGATTAATAATCAGCTGGATGGCCAGCGCCCGACGCACCGACTCCTCAGTGGGTGTAGTAATGGCTTCATCATAGGCATTGGTATGCAGGCTGTTGCAGTTATCGTAGATCGCAATCAATGCCTGCAATGTGGTGCGAATATCATTGAAGTTCATTTCCTGGGCGTGCAGCGAGCGGCCAGAGGTTTGGATATGGTATTTGAGCTTTTGGCTGCGAGCATTGGCTCCGTAACGATCACGCATAGACGTAGCCCAAATACGACGAGCTACCCGACCCATTACGGTGTACTCCGGGTCCATACCATTGGAGAAGAAAAACGACAGATTGGGGGCAAAATCGTCAACGTGCATACCTCTCGCCAAATAGGCCTCGACAAAGGTAAAGCCATTGGACAGGGTAAAGGCCAACTGCGAAATCGGATTCGCCCCAGCTTCGGCAATATGGTAGCCCGAAATCGAAACAGAATAGAAATTGCGAATGGCCTGATCAATAAAATACTGCTGCATATCACCCATCATGCGCAGGCTAAATTCTGTGGAGAAAATGCAGGTATTCTGGCCCTGATCTTCTTTCAGAATATCTGCCTGCACTGTGCCGCGCACGCTGGTTAAAGCATTGGCGTGCAACTCTGAGTACTCTTTATCGTTGGGCTGACGGCTGTGTTCCGCGGCAAACTTATCGACCTGCTGATCAATCGCGGTATTAAGGAACATTGCCAAAATAGTGGGTGCGGGGCCATTAATAGTCATGGACACCGAGGTCATGGGGTTGCAGAGATCAAAGCCATCATAGAGAGCTTTCATATCATCCAGGGTGCAGATAGAAACCCCCGCATTACCCACCTTTCCATAAATATCTGGACGTTCACCGGGATCCCAGCCATATAGGGTCACAGAATCAAACGCAGTAGATAGTCGTTTGGCCTCGCTGTATTCCGAAAGAGCTTTAAAACGGCGATTGGTTTTAAATGCATCGCCTTCACCGGCAAACATACGAGCGGGATCCTCCCCCTCGCGCTTAAATGGAAACACCCCAGCTGTGTAGGGAAATTCTCCTGGCAGATTCTCCAACATGAGCCACTTTAATAATTCTCCGTGTTCTTCAGTTCGTGGTAGCGCCACTCTCGAGACCTTATTGCCCGACAGCGATAGAGTATTTAGCTTGGTGGTGATCTGCTTACCATTAGGCAGCACATCAATTTTTTCATCTCCAGAATAGGCCTCAACCACGGCTGGCCAATTTGCCAATAGCTCAGCAGCGCTGCCATCTATGGTCTTTTCGCGAGCAGCAATCAGCTGGTCCATTTCTGCTGGTGCCTGTGCGCCCGAATCTCTGAGCATAGACTTAGCTGCCTCCAACTG
The DNA here is from genome assembly GCA_029252555.1 of Porticoccaceae bacterium. GTDB lineage: Bacteria > Pseudomonadota > Gammaproteobacteria > Pseudomonadales > Porticoccaceae > HTCC2207. Next base: position 119,401 of record JAQXBF010000039.1, on the reverse strand, counting down.
CTGCTGTTCCCGAGCAAGATTAGCCTGCACAGCCACATGGCGATGATAATTGCGCACCACACCGGCGATTTCTGCCAAATAACGCTGGCGATCAGCTGGCACAATCACGGCTTTTTCTGACGACATACGAGTAGCCACTTTGGGCAAATGCTGCTCAAATTGACCAAGGCCCACAGCCTGCAATAGTTTGACCAGTTCCTGATAAGCCGCAGTAACGCCATCATCGCTAAATCTTGAAGCGATAGTACCAATTACAGGCATGGCCTCTGGCGGCTCCATAAAGGCCTCGCGATTGCGTTGCATCTGCTTGCAGACATCTCTGTAGGCGTCTTCACTACCTTTGCGGTCAAACTTATTAATAATCGCCAGCTCTGCATAATCGAGCATATCAATTTTTTCCAACTGGCTCTGGGCACCAAATTCTGGGGTCATCACGTAGATAGGTACATCCACATAGGGCACAATTCCGGCGTCGCCCTGACCAATACCCGGCGTTTCAACCACCACCAGATCAAACCCACCAAGGCGCATCGCGCTGATGATATCGATCAAAGACTCAGGTACTTCACCCGCCGCACCTCTGGTACCTATAGAGCGCATATAAATATTGGCGTGGTAAATAGAATTCATGCGAATGCGGTCACCCAGTAGAGCGCCGCCTGTTTTGCGTCGGGTCGGGTCGATGGCCAGCACCGCAATCTTCAATTTGTCTGCGCTGTCCTGACGGAAGCGGCGAATTAGCTCATCCGTAAACGAAGACTTACCCGCGCCACCAGTCCCGGTAATACCCAGCACTGGCACAGTATTGGTCAGAAATTGCGCCTGCTCTCGTAGAGCACCTAACTCCTGCTCGTTAAGTTCGGCCCGTTCAATAGCCGTTATTAAAGTGGCCAGATTGCGCAGCCCGCCATCAGCAATATTGAGGTCCTTGGATTGCACTGTAACTGGGGAACCAGAATGCAGCTCGGTGCGCTCAATCATATCGTTAATCATGCCTACCAAGCCAATATTCTGACCGTCATAGGGTGAGTAAATACGCTCAACCCCATAGTCATGCAGCTCTGCAATCTCTGTCGGCACAATTACACCACCGCCCCCACCAAATACGCGAATATGCTCTGCACCAGCTTCTTTCAGTAGATCGATAGCATATTTAAAGTACTCGACATGGCCACCCTGATAAGAGCTTATGGCAATTGCCTGAGCATCTTCTTGCAGGGCAGTTTCAACCACCTCAGCGACCGAGCGATTGTGGGCCAGATGAATCACCTCTACTCCGGCACCCTGAAGGATGCGACGCATAATATTAATTGAGGCATCGTGGCCATCAAAAAGGCTGGCAGCGGTAACAAAGCGCAGTGGTGTTTTACCTTCTGCAGACTTCGAATTAGGTGCCGATGCTTTGGCTACTCTCTTAGTTGTGGCTGAGGGCTTGTTCATGGGGTCTCCAATATTTCGCTATTGGCCTATAAAAAGGCGCGGGCGCCGTAAATCCTGTTAGTTGAGCTGCATTCTAATAATCTTGCTTGCTGCATGCAAGTATCTTTTGGGGCCAAAAAAATACCTCAACTTAATTCGGCCTCTGCATATTCATAATAGTCTGCAATCGCAAGACCGGCTGCAACACTGGTGAAGGGGTCATGCTCCACTACCTTGCCTGCAAATTGATTATCGAGAATATCTTTGACCGCTGGGATTAATGAAGAACCACCGGTGCGCAGCACCAGATCAATATCTCCGGCCTGATAGCCAGCTTTGTGGAGAATTCGCGTAATCGCCTGTTCAAACTCAAACAGCAGCGGTGAAATCATCGCTTCAAATTCCCACAGCTCAACCTCTACCTGAATATCAACTTCTGGGATATCCAGCAGCGCAGCATTTCGCATCGATAACTCTGCCTTAAAGGCCTTGATCGCCTCAAATATCTGGTAGCTATAATTCTGCTGAATCAGATCATAGAGTCGTTTGAATTTATTCGCTGCTTCGTCGGGCTGGGCCATACGCTGCATCACTGGCGCAGTATATTTATTTTGGTTAAGCATATAGCTAATCGGCCAGTTAATCAGCAGGTCCTCATACTCGCCAAAGGGAAATAGGGTGTCGACTTCCGAGCCATCTACCACGCGGCTCCAACGCTCGCCCCTGCCCAGGAGAGGGAATACCAACTCGCGGAAAATAGTCTGGTCTATCCGGTCTCCACCCAGAGCAATACCGTGGGTCGCCTCTACTTCAAAGTTTGAGCCCCTGCGACGCAGCACACTGAAGTCCAGTGTACCGCCACCAAAATCGACAGTGAGTACTAATTCATCATTGCTCTGCGGGTGATTATGCAGATAGCTAATTGTGGCCGCTGTGGGCTCCGGGCAAAATGATTGCTGCGTAATACCCGCATGGCCATAGGATTCACCCAGCCGTTCCAGCGCAATATTATTGCGGCCAGACCCTCTGCCTTCAAAATTAACCGGATGACCAATACAGGCATGATTGGCAGATTTACCAATGGCTGCCTCCAGCGCTTGACGAATACCCACCAGAATAGGCGTGACCAGTGCCACTAAGCGGAATGAGCGGTCGAAGATAGCAATGCGGTCATTCAAGGTATTGCCCAATAGCCTTTTGGTACCCCGGAAAAGCCGCCCCGGCAAACTGGCATCATTAAAGGCTTGGCCATACACCTTATTGGTATCAGACTCACCGGCACCACCCATGGCGCTCTCACCACCACCAGTGCCGCTGCGCGCTTCACCAAGCAGCTCGGCACTGAGCTCGACCTTTCGCCCCCTATTACCACTGATATAGTCATTAATCGCCTTCTGGCCAATTGCCGAGACGTACTGCTTATCAATATAGTTAGCCGACGGCATGATGCTTTCGGGCGAGGCCAACTTAACCAGCGTAAGCTGCTGGCCGTCAAAAACGGCGGCCGCGCTATTACTGGTACCAAAGTCAATACCAATGCCCAGTCTGGCACTCTGCGGTGGTGAATTGTCCTGCATGGGAAGGTCACTAGAAAACGTTTGAACGATAACCCTATTCTAAACTATTTTCATCGGTTTAAACTGTGTCAGGGGCTAGCGGGGTGATTATTTTTAATGTTGCCGTTTTCCTAAAAGGCGATTACGACTACACTGCCTGCCAAATCATAAAGCAGAGATATTTTGTATGACCAACGATCAATCCACTGTCGTTATCGGCGGCAGCCATGCCGCAGTGCAACTAGTGATCAGTTTGCGGCAATGTGGCTGGGAAGGGAATATCACTGTCATCAGTGACGAACCCCATATGCCCTACCAGCGCCCACCTCTCTCTAAAGCCTATTTAGCCGGCGACTCAAGCGAAGATAAATTAGCTCTGCGAGCTGCTGGCGCTTATGAAAAGATTGATGTGACTTTTAAGCTTGGGGTGCGCGTGACTTCGATAGACACACAAAATCATCAGCTAAATCTTGATAATGGAGAAACGATTAGCTTTAACAAACTCGCTCTTTGCACCGGCGCCAGAGCTCGCCCATTACCTATTCCAGGTGCTGACCTTGAGAGTGTCCATTATCTGCGCACCATGGATGATGTTAAAGGCATTCAGCAATCAGCCGCTTCTGCAAAAACTGCCGTGATTATTGGTGGCGGCTATATAGGCTTAGAAACCGCGGCGTCACTGACCAAACTGGGTCTCTCTGTCACCCTATTGGAAACAGAATCGCGCCTGCTTCAGAGAGTCGCATCAGAAACTACCTCCGAGTTTTATCTACGCCTGCATCAGGAACAGGGCGTTGCCATTAAACTCAATACTCAAGCCTCTGCTATTGAGGGCGAGGGTTCAGTGAGCGGAGTTATGTGCTCTGATGGCAATATAGTTTCTGCTGATATGGTGATTATCGGCATCGGTGTTATTCCTAATACAGAGTTGGCCTCGGAAGCAGGACTCAATGTAGACAATGGTATTCTGGTCAATGAATTTGCCCAGACAAGCCACCCGGATATCGTCTCCGCGGGCGACTGTACCAACCACCCAAATACGATTCTTCAAACAACTCTGCGTCTGGAGTCTGTGCCCAATGCTATCGAGCAAGCAAAGGCGGCGGCTGCCAGCATCTGCGGCCTGAAAAAGCCATATGCTGAGCTACCGTGGTTCTGGTCTGACCAGTATGATGTCAAACTTCAGATTGCTGGTATGAACCAAGGCTATACAGATGCTGTGGTTAGAGGAGATAAAGCTAGCCGCAGTTTCACTGTGTTTTATTTAAAAGATAACAATATACTGGCCGCTGACTGCATCAACCGACCAAAAGATTTTATGTTGGCAAAGAAGCTGATATTGCAGGGTACCTCCACTGAAGGCCAAAGCCTTGCCGACGAAACAATTGAACTAAAGACATTAATAATGGAGTCCTAGAATGCCCCTAATAAACTATATCGAATTCGATGGCAAAGAATATAGCGTCAATGTAGCGGAGGGTGTTAGCCTGATGCAGGGCGCGCTGGATAATATGATTGACGGCATTGTTGCAGAATGTGGCGGATGCTGCGTGTGCTGTACCTGCCACTGCATGATTGACCCAGCTTGGAGTGAGGCCGCGGGCATAGCCGCAGCAGATGAATCCGAGTTATTGGAAATGCTTGATGTCAGAGAGGAAAATAGCCGTCTTAGCTGCCAGGTTAAAGTCACCTCAGCGATGGAAGGCATGATTGTTCGACTACCAGAGTCTCAGTACTAGGGGTTAAGCTGCTTCTCATTAAATGGCTTGCTATTAAATAGCCACAAAAGGCGCCTCAAAGGGGCCTTTTTTATGCCTCGATAAAAAGCACTGGCAAGACTGTAAACTCTATGACACAACTCCCCTGCTAATCAGGCTATAGTAGGCTGATAAAAATAATAAAATTTCGACTAGGATAAAAACAACAATGGATCGCAACGAAGTATTAGCCACACTCTCCGCCCCCGGCCAGCCTCTTGAAATAGTGGAAACTGAAGTCTACGGAGCTAACTGCCGCACATATAAGAATGCCCCTGCCAGTCTGTGTGAACTCTTTCAACAGAACCTGAGCGATGAGAGCTTTGTTGTATTTGAGGACGAACGATATAGCTTCAACGATATCTGGGGTATTGCCAGTGCGATTGGGCAGGGACTGGTTTCAGACTACGATATACAAAAAGGGGATCGCGTGGCCATCTGTATGCGCAATTACCCTGAATGGATTATCGCCTTTGAGGCTATCACCTCAGTAGGTGCCATTGCCGTCGCTATGAATTCGTTGTGGCAGGCAGAGGAAATTGACTACGGCCTGCAAAATAGTGGCTGCAAGCTGTTGATTGCTGACCAGGAGCGTATTGATCTGATATTGCAGGCTGGAATGAAGCTTAGCTGTGAGAGTTTATTGACCCGCGGAGACCAGAGTACTGACTTGCCCCACTGGGAGCAACTACTGAAAAAGTTTGCCGGTAGTACGATGCCAGCGGTAGATATTACCCCCATGGATGATGCCATTATTTTGTATACCTCAGGTTCCACTGGGCGCCCTAAAGGCGTGGTCTCCAGCAATCTAGCGATAATGAGTGCCCTGCTGAGCTGGGAAGTGACCATCATGAGTTGGATTCTAATGAGCAGTGAAACGCCGCAGCCCCCTACCTTTCAGCCTGCCGGTTTACTGGCAGTACCCCTGTTTCATGTAACCGGATGTCACGCCATGTTCCTGATGGCATTTCGCTCCCAGACCAAGCTAGTACTCATGCGCAAATGGGAGCCTCAACTGGCAGCCCAATTAATTGAACGAGAGAGAGTCAGTTCATTTACCGCGCCCTCTGCCATGACTGCCGACCTAGTTTATCGCGCCCAGCAGGGAGGCCATGATCTGTCATCCCTGGCGATGGTGGGCGGTGGTGGCGCAGCCCGCTCGCCCGAGCAGGTGCGAGGTATTGATGCGGTATTTGATAACGCCATGCCCAACACAGGCTGGGGCATGACTGAGACCAATGCTATAGGCACGACTATAGCAGGCGAAAACTATCTGGAACGTCCAGGCAGTTCAGGGCAACCAGCAGCAGTATTGGATATTCGCATTGCCGACGAAGAGGGCAATATTTTGGCTCCTGGAGAGCGCGGCGAAGTCCAAATTCGCGGTGCCAGTATGTTCCGCGGCTATTGGAACAACCCAGACGCCACCGCTAACTCTCACATTGATGGTTGGTTTAAAACTGGCGATGTAGGCTATCTGGATGAGGAGGACTATTTATTTATCGTCGACCGCATTAAAGATATGGTTATTCGCGGTGGCGAAAATATTGGTTGCGGTGAAGTTGAAGCTGCTCTGCTAGAACACCCGCAAATACGTGAGGCTGCAGTCTACTCAGTGCCGGACCAACGCCTAGGCGAAGAAGTCGGAAGCACTATTTACTGCAATGGTGCAAATATCGACGACGCAGAGTTGCGGGGGTTTTTAGCCGCCAGAGTCGCCAGGTTTAAAATACCCAGATATATTCAAGTCTCCGATACAGCATTGCCAAGAACAGCGTCAGAAAAAATTTATAAGTTACAGATAAAACAGCAAGCACTGGCAGCGCTAAATATAGAACCCTAATTTACAGCTTCAAACCGGCTTTCAGCGTGATTCTTAACCACCTGGTCGGCGACAAATACCTGGCCACTCATGGCGATATAAACTCCGGGCGGCTTGGACTGCAAGCCGCCAATCGCACAGCCAATATTAAATACGGCATCAGTGAAGGAGAATGCGGCAGGCTGCAAGGCACCAGTCAGAAAAATACATTTGCCTTTGATATCCACTAGCCATTTAGCAGTCTCAACCATGCCATCTGTACCGTGGGTAATCAGAATTTTATCCGCTTCAGCATACTCTACAGCCTGCTGAATCTGACGGCGGTGGTCATCCGTCATATCTAAACTATCCAGCCGCAGCAATGGCTGAACAGAATAATCAAAACCCACATTCATTCTCTGAAGCAGGTCATCTACCACTGGCTCGCCAATTTGAAATTCACTGAGTGCATCAAAATAGAGCTTATCAATGGTGCCTCCAGTGGTAATGATCTGCAGCTTCATTAAGGGCTTCCCGCAAAGGCATCACGAGTCAGGTTCTCCAATGAGCCATCGGCATGCACAACAATATTATCTTCAATGCGAATACCGCCATAGGGCACAAACTCATCGACCCGCGACCAATTGATTGAATTGGCATGCTCGCCCGCTTTGAGTTTCTCCAAATAGGCAGGGATAAAATACAGCCCGGGCTCCACCGTATGAATTTGATTAGCTACCATAGGTGCGCCGGAACGAAGCTTGGGATATTTTTCTGGTGGCGGCAGAATATCACCCTGAGGGTTGGCGAGCTGACCACCTTTATCATGCACATTACAGCCAAGGTGGTGCCCTAACCCATGGGGGTAAAAAGAAGACGCAATATCATTCGCAACCGCTTCTTCTGGTGACATTTTTAGCACATCAAATTCAATTAATATCTCGGCAATCTTGTGCTGGGAACGCACATGGATATCCACTGGGCTTTTGCCAATACCACCCTCAGCACAGAGCTCTAGCTGTTTCTTATCCATCAACTCGATCATGGCGGCAAAATCGCAGCCCGAGTCATAGGCATAGGTACGGGTAATATCTGAGGCGTAGCCATAGACTTCCACCCCTGCATCAATCAAAAAGCTGCGCGGTGTCTGGGGCTGCTTGAATAAATTATGGTGATGCAATACCGCTGCATGCTCATTTACCCCTGCGATAATCCCATAGGGCATTTCACTCTCTCGGCAGTCGCAAGCGGCAAGATAGGCCGCGGCAATTTGCACTTCAGAAGCCCCCTCCATAAAGGCTTGCTGGGCAGCTCGATGGGCCGGCGCAGCGCGTCGATTAGCCTCACGGATAGCCTCCTGTTCGTAGGGGGTTTTACCCCTGCGTTGATAATCAACTTGATGGATAACAGCTGGGGGGTTCCAGTCTTCAGCTATAGCCTCAAGCTCATTGGTTTCATTAATAAATGCCACACCCACACCGTCGAGATACTTCTTAACCTCGTCAATACTGGCATATTCAATGATCTCAAAGGCCTGTTCAAACCCCGCGGGCAAGCTCTCTGGCGCCGTATGCCAGATATCTTCCACGGTTAGCAGAAATAATCGCGGCTTGCTGGCACCAGCGGAAATCTGCAAGTAACAGCCCGCTCTGGTAGCCAGAGGCACCCACTCACGAAAGTAAGGATTGGCTTTAAACGAGTAAGCCATATCATCTTGAAATTGCATTTTGGTTTCACCGGACCCAAGCAAAAGCTCTTGATAACCGGTGGCCTCCAGAATGCCTTGAAAGCGCGACATTTTTTCAGCGATATGGCGCTGGTAGAGCAATGCTATTTCATTGCCATAGGCAGTCGGATTTGCCCTTGAGAGCTGTCTGTCGATTGGTTGAAACTGGTTCATCGTGCGCTATACCCTGAATACTATGGTTCAAATCAAACCTAAGCATAGCACCAATATTCAGCCTAGACCTCTCTAATAATACCTGCTTCAGGGTCATTAAAAATATCCCTATCGAGCAAGCCTTCGCTGTTGGCTACCACGGTTGTCACCATGGCATCGCCAGTGATATTGGTGGCTGTTCTGGTCATATCCAAGAGGCGATCTACGCCGATAATCAGGCCAATGCCTTCAACCGGCAACCCTACTTGGTTAAGCACCATCACCAGCATAACCAAGCCAACGCCAGGCACAGCAGCTGTGCCGATAGAGGCAAGTGTCGCGGTCAAAACAACAGTTAGATAACCATCCAAGCCCAAACCAATATTGTAGGCCTGAGCGATAAATACCGTGGCGACACCCTGCATAATCGCGGTGCCATCCATATTGATAGTCGCACCCAGGGGCACAGTGAATGAAGCCACACTATTATTGACCCCCAGTCTTTTCTCAACCGTGCGCAGGGTTACGGGCAGGGTCGCACCACTGGAGGCGGTACTGAAACCAAACATCAGTGCCGAGCGCATTTTGCTGAGAAAAGTCCGCACACTGAGTCCAGTAAAGCTTTTTAAAATAAATGAGTAGACACCAAAGCTGTGCACCAGCAGCACAAAGAAAACGGTAAAGAAGTATTTGGCGAGACTAAGAATCATTGCTATACCCACACCAGCAAACAGTTTCGCCAGCAGGCAAAAAATGCCGTACGGGGCCAGGTTCATCAAAAACATGACCATCTTCATGATGACTTCATTTACATCATTGAAGAAAGTCGCTACCCGCTCACCCTGCTCTCCACTTTTGGATATAGCAAAGCCCATCAACAGCGAGAACACGATAACTTGAAGAATACTTCCCTCTGCCATTGACTGAATAGGGTTGCTGGGGAAAATATTAATAATGGTGGTTTTAAGAGGCGGTGCTTCTTTTGCGACAAATTCGGTTGCCAAAGCCAGGTCAATACCGACTCCGGGCTGGACAATCACAGCGACAAAAATCGCCAGTGCAATAGCCACCGCAGTGGTGGTCATATACAGGGCCACAGTCTTGGAGGCAACAGCGCCCATGCGCGAGTTATTGCCAAGAGCCGAGACACCGCAAATCAGTGAGACAAAGACCAGAGGCACTACCAGAAGCTTTAATGAGCGAACAAAGATTTGCCCGACGGTATCGAATAAGCCATTGACCAGATATTGATCAAGCCAGCTTAGCAGCCCAGCCGAAAGTAGATTTCCACTGGAGAGAAAATTAAGAAGGGCCCCCATCAGCAGGCCCAAAAGCATTGCTGTCACTATTCGCTGAGTCAGACTCATAATTTAACCTTATCGCTATAAAGAGAAACTTATATGAGCCTGCTCAGCTATTTCTTATTGAAAATTAGAAGCTGTAGTTAGCTCGCAAATACCAAGAACCACCTTCGTAGTTTGCCGCGGTACGACGTGGGTATTGCAGGCCCACACTCATACGGTTGGCATTGGGTGCGCCAATCTCATCAACGTACTCGTCGAGGATATTAGAGCCACCAGCAGTGATTCGCAGGTTGTCGTTGACATCATAACCCAGTTCGATATCCAAGTAGACAATGCTATCAATGAGCGCCGATGGAGACGAATCTGCACCAATAGTGCCACGCTCATCATAGTGCTCGCCATAGAAATTCAGGCGGGCCATTAGGCTCAGATCATCGCTGATATTGGTCATGGTATTAAGCACCCAACGGTTTTCTGGGTAGTTATTCTCAATATCTTCAATCAGTGAATCTCTCACTGGCTTAACGCCATTGATAGTCTTCTGACCAGTCACTTCGATTGTGTTGTGGTTAAAGGCCAAGCTAGCTGTTGTCTCAATACCTGCCATAACTTCGAACGAAGAAGACAGAACCAAATCAAAGCCCTGATGCTCTACGTCCAATGCATTGGTATAAAAAGAAACCGAACCACCAGTGCCATTGGGGATGTCACCAGTACGATAGATTCGATCATCAACCGCAACCTGATACATATCAAAGGTCAGCGTAGTGTTATCACTGAGTTCAGTAGTAAGACCAAGGCTTATGTTAAATGACTCTTCCTCTTTCAGAGGAGCTCCACCTACCGCAAGTGCCGCTGCACTTGTTGGACGTACCAAACCTTCTTCAACCTGCAAGCCTGTCGTGCCATCAAAGGTGGTGATAACAGTACTTACATTAGCCTGACCAGGAGTAGGTGCATGGAAGCCTGTAGACATAGAACCACGCAATGTAAGGCTATCGCTAACAGTGTAACGACCAGCTACCTTACCGTTTGCTGTGCTGCCGAAATCAGAAAAATCTTCGTAACGCACCGCGTACTGCATTAGCAAGTCATCGCTAATATCGTGCTCTAGATCAGCATAAATAGCCACATTGTCTCTTGAGAATGCACCGGCATCTGCTGGCTTAACACTGCTCATGCCACTAGTATTGCCGTTGATTGCTGCAACTTCACCAGGCACTGTAGTGAAAGTTTCTTCACGCCATTCAACACCAAAGCCAAGATTCTTATCAGAGCCAATAGCTTTGCTGAAGTCGGCATTAAAGTTAACCTCTTCTTGATCATAGCCACCCAGATTAAAGTCACGCTGGAAGCTACCATCAGCGGCGACACCCTGATTCGGGGCTGTGGTGTTGTTCAGAATGTAGCGCAGTTCGTTAGAACCACGAGCCAAGCTGATGTCATAGGTCATACCAGAATCCATCTCACCGCGCATACCACCAACAAGAGTGATATCAGTCTGAGCACCATCCAGGTATGGCGTGTAACCCTGACGCAAAGTGCCCTGTACCCAGTTAGGATCTTGACAAAGCGCACTGATGGTGCTGTGTCCAGCCGTACAATCGCTGTCATAGCCAGCACGGTAGAAGAAACGGTAACGGCCATCAGTCTCTGCGTAGCCACCATGAGCGTATAACTCAACACCGCTGTTTGGATCCGTTACGCCAGCGTTAAAGAACAAACGATCGCCACTGGTTTCCGGACGGCCCCAACTCTGCACAAAAGGTGCATCACCAAAAGGAGAATCGGCACCAACATTGGGTACACCGGCATCAATCAAGCCCTGACCAACAGGACGCTGGATACCGCGAGAAAGTGCATCGTTATCAACGCTTTCGAAGCTAAGGTTCAAGAACCCGTCTTCACCCAGAGCAAAACCGCCGTTAGCAGCAACTCTTGTAGACTGCTCACCTTCAAAGAACTCACCGTGCTGAACCTGAATAGAACCCCCTTCAGAGGCATCTTTCAGTTGCAGGTTCATTACCCCAGCAATAGCATCAGAACCGTACTGAGCCGCTGCACCATCACGCAGAACTTCGATATTTTTCAGTGCAATGCCAGGAATCATAGCCACATCAACACCATGGGCACCGTTACCTGCTGCTGGAGCGAAGAACTGCACCAGTGCTGAACGGTGACGACGCTTACCGTTCACCAAAACTAATGCTTGGTCAGGTGCCATACCACGCAGAGAAGTAGGACGAATAAACGCACTGCCATCGCCAGTTGCAGGTGTGGCAGTGTAAGAAGGTACCAATGCCTTCAATGTATCAGTGATATCTGCCGTATTACCAAAAGCCGATAACTCAGCTTCAGAGAATACATCAACAGGTACTGTTGAATCAGTGGCAGAACGAGGCTTGTTACTTCTGCTGCCCATTACTACTACTTCTTCTAATTCGGCAGACTCTCCACCCTGTGCAAATGCTGGTTGTGCTGATGCCACAACGCCAGAAATCGCCACCGCTATTAACGAGGCTTTTTTAAAATAAGTCATGTTACTCCCCAAAAAAATTGTATTTGTTTTTACTTTGATGCTACTCAAGCAGCATATTCTTCTATCCGACGAATAAAAACCCTTCGTCACTCCCTACATCCTTTTTTTATCACCTCTTGACGCTTTCAGAGCCCTAAAAAAACTCTAGCCTCTGAACCCGAAGCAATTCTACGTTGCAAACCACCAATGCCCGAAGCAAGCTGGGCAACTAATGCACTGTTATCTAACGCTAATTTACCATTAGCTAACTGCATATTATTTTCAAAACCGACGCGCGCATGCCCGCCAAGGTCCGCCGCCAAAAGCATACAGGCCCCCTCGGCCGCACCAAAACCGCACACAGACCAAACCACACCAGCGTCAGTAGCCTGAAACATAGGCATTAGCTCCTCCGGCGACGATGTGCCTGTATCGCTGTAGCGACCAAGCACATAGAGCACAGAGACTCTGTCACCAGGGATTATTCCCCGCTGCCGCAACGAATTAAAACGCAACACATCCTCCAAAGAGTAAAGAATATACTGAGGGCTAATTCTCTCTCGCTGCAACCAACTAAAAAAATTAGCGCCTTTAACTTCGTCCCCTGAATCAGCACATAGCTCACGTATTGCCAGTGAAACAGCCTCAGGCTTTAACTGTTTAACGGTCTGGATCTGCTGATCCACATTATAAATGCCCACGGCTTCCGTGGTGACCTGAATAATCATCTCCTGCCCCACTGCATCACGCACCGCTGTGGTGGCCAACCTGTAAGCACCCACATCCAGAGAGTGCCCACCCTGCGCATCTCGCACATGTAAATGAATCATGCAGGCACCCGCATCTCGACATTGCACCGCAGTCTCTGCTAACTCGGCTGGCGTGATGGGCAGAGCCTGATGGTCAGTCTTTTGCGTGCGAGCACCATTGGGTGCCACCGCAATCATCATTGGCGTCAAAGAGCTCAAACCATCACTCCCACCTCTTTTAATGCACTGTCCAATGCCATGCCAAGCTTCTCGGTCATCTCTTCAATATGACTGTGTTCGATAATGTACGGCGGTGCCAGCAATATATGATCACCGCGCAGACCATCGATAGTTCCGCTGTTGGGATAACAGGCCAGACCTTGGGCCATGCCGTGTCGCTTAATCGCGGCGGCAACAGATAACTGGTGCGACAGCGGCTCTTTAGTGCCGCGGTCCGCCACCAATTCCAAACCCTGGAACAGGCCGCGCCCGCGGATATCGCCGATAAATGGGTGTTCACCAAAGCGCTCATGCAGCGCTAGATTAAGAGCCTCCCCCATGCGATTGATATTTTCTAGCAGGTTTTCATCTTCGATAGTCTGCTGTACAGCCAGCGCGGCAGCGCACGCCGTAGCATGGCCCACATAGGTGTGACCATGCTGAAACGCACCGGAGCCGTCACGGAACTGGCTGTAGATTTGATTAGAGCAGAGAGTCGCGCCAATAGGCTGATAACCCCCGGCCAACCCTTTAGCCAGAGTGATAATATCAGGGCGTACCCCCTCCTGTTCACAGGCAAACAATGAGCCGGTGCGGCCCATGCCACACATCACTTCATCCAGTATTAAAAGAATATCGTGACGATCACATATCTCGCGGATACGCTTGAAATAGCCAGGCACCGGAACCAGTACACCGCCGGTGGCACCCACTACAGGCTCGGCGATAAAGGCGATTACATTCTCTGCCCCCATCTCTTCAATTTTAGCCTCGAGCTCATTGGCCACACGCAGGCCATAGTCCCGCTCAGCCTCACCATCACGCTGATCACGATAGGGGTAACAGGGGCTAATATGATCAACATCCATCAATAATGGTTCAAACTGCTGACGGCGCCATTTGTTGCCACTGACACCTAGAGCACCCAATGTATTGCCGTGATAGCTTTGTCGGCGGGCAATAAACTTTTGTTTACTGGGCTGATCGGCCTCAAGAAAATACTGCCGCGCCATTTTAAGCGCCGCTTCCACTGCTTCAGAGCCACCAGAAAGAAAATAGACATGCTCAATGCCCTCTGGTGCCCGCTGGGCCAAAAACTCGGCTAGCTCTTCACCGGGTTCCGAAGTAAAAAAGCCGCTGTGAGCATAGGCCATAGAATCAAGCTGACGCTTGATTGAGCCAATCACCCTGGGGTGACCGTGGCCCAGACAAGAAACCGCAGCACCACCGCAGGCATCCAAGTAACGGTTACCCTGTTGATCAAGGATATAAACCCCATCACCTGCCTTGGCAACAGGTAGATTAGACTTTAGATTGCGGTGGAAAATACGACTTGGGGACTGCAACATTTATCTGGTATCTCATTAACGATATTAGGCTGTTAGCTTAATACCAGCACAAAGGCTGCAGCAATCGATAATTTTTAGCATAACTTGTTAGAATTTCTAACATAGCATCAATATAAAGAACCGCTATCTTGATCCAGCGAAAGCAAGAAAAAGCATTCGACCTATAAGCCCAGCAAACAGCCCTCAAACCATAAAACGGCCATAATCATTAGGAATATTTTGGTAACTAGCAGCCTGCTCATGGATCCAGGCACTAAAAAGAGCCACCTTGCGCTGGCTGGCAGAGTGCGCGGGATAATAGAGATGGTAGTCTTTGCGATGGGGGATAAAACAGTCAAACGGAATCACCAGACGGCCAGCCTCCAAATCCTGCGCTGCTAACAGGCTCCCGGCTACGATTAACCCATTACCCTCAACCGCTTCTTGAAGCGCCAGACCAGAGTCTGCATAGAACAGGCCTTTGGCCACCTTAGGCCCCTCCACCCCAAGCTCCTGCAATAAAATCTGCCAGGCCTGCCCATCGTCATCATGGATCAAACTGTGATCAAGTAAATCTTTGGGCCTGCGCAATGGCTTTTCACCATTTATCAGGCTCGGGGCACAGGCGACAAAGGTATCTACGTCAATTAACTTCTCCACTTTCACATTGGCCACATTAGTGGCTCCCCAGCGAATCGCCACATCGACACCCCTGCCCAAGCTGTCGGGAAAGGTTGGGGAGGGTGCCAGATGCACCACAATATCCGAATGCCGCTGCTGGAAATCACGCAATCGAGTAATAAGCCAATTAGAGGCAAAGGTGGTCGTTAAATTAACCGTTAATATTTCAGACTCGCTGCCCAGACTAATTTTTGAACTGGCAGTTTCAATGCGATCCAAGCTGCTACTGATAGCCGGCAGCAAATCGATCCCGGCACTGTTGAGCACCACCTTACCCTGAACTCGGTCAAATAAGGGCTGACCAAAATAGTCTTCCAGGGTTTTAATTTGCTGGCTCACAGCCCCGTGGGTAACACACAGCTCTTCGGCAGCACTGGTAAAACTGGACAGGCGTGCAGCGGCTTCAAAGGTGCGCAGTGCATTGAGAGGCGGCAGTTTTCTGGACATTTCAGGCTCGTTTTTTTTGATGCCCTCGATAATACAGTGTTATCAGCACATTGAAACTGTCTAGGCAGAGCAGTTTGGGTGATCCAAAAGGCCCAAAGCCTCGTAAAGGTGTTAAGGTAGCAGAAGGATTGAAAGCATGTTGAGAAAAACCGTCGATATCGTAGATAACAATAATCAGGTGACTGGCAAAGTCGCAGTTTTAAATGCCCCTGAGAAGCGCTCAGACGAGTGGAGTCTTCTTTTGATTTCTGTGGGTGAAGATCGCGATCGTCAGGCCTTTGCTCAGCTTTTTAATCATTTTGCACCCTTACTCAAAAGCTTTGCCCAGGCCAACCGCCATCAAGGCTGGTTTCCTGGATTAAGCGAAGATCTTGTGCAGGAAGTAATGATTAAAGTGTGGCAGAAGGCCGCCGGTTATAATTCAGAGAAAGCATCGGCAACGACCTGGATTTATACCGTAGCGCGAAACTGCCGCATTGATATGTTACGCCGCAAGAGTAACACCCAACACCTCCCTCTAGAAAATGAAGACTATTGGCATGAACCGGACGAAGACACGCCGGTTTCTCTGCTGAGACAAAAACGCAGCGAGAGCAAGGTTCAAGAGTCGCTTTCGCAGCTGCCAAAAGAGCAGGATGAGATTCTGCGTAAGGTCTATCTGGAAGGAAAATCCCACGCCGAAGCCTCGGAAGAGCTTGGCTTACCGCTGGGAACTGTTAAATCAAGAGTTCGACTAGCTCTGCAAAAGATGCAGATTCTTGTCTCCCCAGAATACCAAGACGAGTTAACCCATGAGTAAACACCTAACCCATCATCCAGACAAAGCAATGTTAATAGAATTCGCTGCCGGCACCCTTGGCACAGCAGAATCAATCTGTGTCTCTGCTCACCTGCACTTCTGTGAACAGTGCCGCACCGAGCTAATGCGTCTGGAGCAGGTTGGCTCTCAGTTAATGACTGAAGCTGAGCCCGCTATAATAGACGACAAGCTGTTTGACACAGTTATGGCCAAGATCGATCATGCCGAGGCGGCCGAGCAGCCGGCTGTAGTGGTTAGCGAGCAACCAGTGGCAGGTTTCCCTCTGGCAGTGAGCAAGCTGATCAAGAACAAAGACTACACTCCCATCTGGAAGCGTCTATCTGCCTCGGTTGATATAGCGCGGTTTAAAACCGGTCAAAAAGACTTTGAGGTTGCCCTGCACCGAATCTGTGCTGGCGGCAAGACGCCCAAGCATGATCACCATGGCTTGGAGTACACGGTTGTTTTAAAAGGCAGCTTTTCGGACGAGTCGGCAGTGTACAAAGAGGGCGACTTTTTGACTCGCCAGCCCGGTGATGTTCACCAGCCAATGGGTGCCCAAAACGGCGAATGTATTTGTCTGTCTGCACTTGAAGCTCCGATTAAGCTAACAAATCCCCTAGGGTTCTTGATGAAACCGTTATTGCGAATCAGCCCGATGTAAGTGTTTTGGTCGCCTCAAAAAGCAGTACCCTATGTAAACCGTGCGCAAGCGCGGTTTCTTTCGTGCTTAAAAATTTCATGGGGAAACAGAAGGGTAGAGCTATGCCTATTTAAAAGGCAAATAGGTTAGAGACGAACATTAATTCCGCGCTCGGCCATATACTGCTTGGCTTCTGGAACTGTGTGCTCGCCAAAATGGAAGATACTGGCCGCCAAAACAGCATCGGCTTTGCCCTCCACCACGCCATCTACAAGATGCTGCAGATTGCCAACACCCCCAGAGGCGATAACGGGCACATTGACAGCATCACTTATGCGCGAAGTCAGCTTGAGATCAAAACCATTTTTGGTGCCATCGCGATCCATGCTGGTTAGCAATAGTTCGCCTGCACCATAAGCCGTCATTTTCTCTGCCCATTCAATAGCATCAATACCGGTAGGCTTGCGACCACCATGGGTAAAGATTTCCCAGCGGGCGTTATCGCCCAGCTTAATCTGCTTGGCATCAATAGCCACAACAATGCATTGAGAACCAAATTTATCGGCGGCCTCACGGACAAACTCCGGGTTTTTAATAGCCGCAGAATTTATAGCCACTTTATCGGCCCCGGCATTTAACAGATTGCGAATATCCTGCAACTCGCGGACACCACCGCCTACGGTCAATGGGATAAAGACCTCTCCAGCCATGCGTTCCACCGTGTGCAATGTGGTATCGCGGTCTTCATGGCTGGCGGTAATATCGAGAAAGGTAATTTCATCTGCGCCCTGCTCGTTGTAGCGGCGAGCCACCTCAACAGGGTCACCGGCATCGCGAATATCAACAAACTGGACACCTTTAACCACACGGCCTTTATCCACATCCAGACAGGGAATAATACGCTTGGCTAGGCTCATTTCTCTTCCTTAAACATATGACCTAACTTGCCCGCTTTGGTCGACAGATACTGAACATTGTGAGGGTTGCTGTCGGCCTGAATCGGCTCGCGATCCACCACATTAATACCCAGCTCCTTCAGGGCCTTAATCTTGCGCGGGTTATTGGTCATCAAACGAACTTCAGCGGCACCCAGGTGCTCTAGCATAGGGGCACAGATAGAATAATCACGCATATCAGCACCAAAACCCAATCGCTCATTGGCTTCAACCGTGTCCGCACCCTGGTCCTGAAGATTGTAAGCGCGGATCTTATTGACCAAACCGATGCCACGGCCCTCTTGGCGCAGATATAAAATAGCGCCGCGACCCAACTCAGAAATACGCTTCATTGCTTCTTGCAACTGCTCTCCACAATCACAACGCAAGCTACCCAGCGCATCGCCGGTGAGGCATTCAGAGTGGATTCTAATCAGCAGGGGCTCATCTGCAGCACAGTTTCCCATGGTAATGGCAATATGCTCTTTACCCTTAAAAGGGTCTTCAAAGCCATGGATATCAAAGGTGCCCCAGCGGGTGGGTAACTTTGAAGATTCGATAAAGCGAAGCACCAAACAAACTCCGGCGATTGATTAAATAGCGAAGCGCTATTGTAGCCGCAACCTGTTCTGTGTGCAGGTTTTTACGGCTGTTTTCATCAGTTAGCCCATTGCTTGTGGCTGGCTTTACTCTCGATTGTGTCTGAGGATTGCATTTTGGTTGTTTCAGAAAATCGCCCTGAATTGAAAAACTGTTCATCATAGAAAGATCACGCTTTGTCAGAGGCAATCGCACCTCGGGAAAATCAATAGCAAAGGTCTGCCCCAAATTTGCGCCTAGGGTCACATATTGGCCCAGATCCACTAATTTCTAGGCCACCATGCCTGTGTAAGGTACTCGGATGGTTGTTCGCTCCAGCTTGAGTTGCGCCTGAGTCACTTCGGCCTCGGCCTGCAGCACATTGGCGCGAGCTTCTTCTAAATAGGGTTTGCGCAGCGCTAATAAAGGTGCCTCTTCAGCGGGACGGCCAGTTATAGCCCATTCCTGTTCAGCCTGTGTTGCGCGGGCCCGCTCAAAGGTCAACTGGGCGTTCATGCTGATCAATTTAGCTTTGGCTCTTTGCAGGGCCACTTGGTAGTCGGTGGGGTCGATCTGAAGTGACAGGTCGCCAGCCTTAAAAGTGCCGCCAACAACAAACTGTGGCGACACCTGCAAAGCAGTGCCCGATACTCCAGAGACCAATGAGGTTTGGGTGCGTGGCAATACCGTACCCTGAGATTCCACCGAGAGAACCGCCTCAGTTCGATTTAAAATCTGAGTTTTTACCACCAGAGCTGTATCTGGTGATTCGGCCTTAATGGGCGGTGGCTTGAGTAAATTCATAACGATTGAGATAACAACCGCGACGCCAATAATCGCAATTGGCAATAAGGTCTTAAAGTTCCTTTTCAAGAGGGAGTTCCTGTCCTTGGGTTATTTTGCGTCCGAATCCTGAACACAGTGATTTAATACGCAGGTTTTCTGATTAAAGCCCTGAACTAGCTATAGCAGCTGCACGGGCAACCGCTATAACTCTAGGAGGGCCTGATCAACAAGAAACTAGTTAGCTCCCTCAAAAGCCCCCTGACTAACAGTGACTGACTGAGGCTCAGGGAAATAGCCAAAGAATTTGGCCACAAATAGCACCACGCCGATAATAAACAGCAGGATAGCGATGGCTAAAAATAGCGCCATTGACATAATTCCAACAAATACCAGAAAGTAGCTTGCAGCGATCATTAGAGGCACGAGTAGTATTACACTGACAAACCGATGATTTTTCTCAACCACCAAATACAGGCAGGGAATCAGCAGGAGTGTTATCGAAGAAGCAAAAAGAATACCGAAACTCAATGACAACGCCATTGGAATAACAAACTGCGCCTGCACACTGGTTTCAAATAACAGCGGCAACAGACCAACAAATGTAGTCAATGTGGTTAGAAGGATAGCGCGGAATCGCTTGGTCCCGGCATTTACAATAGCCTCTTCCGCACTTAGGCCTTCCGCCCTGCCGCGGTTGGCAAACTCCACCAAAATCAGGCTGTCATTAACGACTACTCCGGCCAGAGCGATAATGCCGAAAATCGACAACATATTGACCGACATGCCAAACAGAATATGACCAATCACCGCACCAATAAAGCCAAATGGAATCACTGACATAATCACAATGGGCTGAAGATAGGAGCGCAGAGGCACTGCCAGCAGACCATAGATCATAAACAGTGCTAGTAGGAAACCAACGCCCATCTTGACGTAATATTCACTTTGCTCCTGGGTACCGCCGCTGAGCCTGAAGCCTACGCTGGGGTACTTTTCCATTAACTGGGGAATAAATTTTGTTCGGGCATCTCGGACAACATCGCCGCTCTGCACCTTGTCTTCCTCAACATCTGCAGTGATTGTCACTGTGCGCTTACGGTCCAGCCTGTCAATGGATGTCAGCCCCAAACCTAGGCTAATATCCGCAACCTGGCCTATTTCTATGGCCTGGCCATTGGCGGTTCTAATCAGCATATTCTCAAGAGTGGCAATAGAACGACGGTCTTCTATAGGGTATCTAACCATCACTTTTACCGTATCAGAGTCACGCTGAACACGCTGCACTTCCTCACCATAGAATGCCTGGCGCACCTGCACGGCTACGTCTCTTAAACTGACACCTACCTGACTGGCGTAAGGTTTAAGTTTGATCAGCACCTCTTTGCTGCCCGATCCCTGAGAATTATAAATATCATATACCCCGGGGAACTGAGTTAAATACTGCTGCAACTCAATGCCTGCATTGGTTAACTGCTCAGGATTGGAGCCGGATAGCGAGAGACTTATCTTGGCGCCGGAGGGGCCATCAGTGGCAGAGTAGCGCTGCTCGCGCACATCGGGCAAAAGACCTACGTCTTCCCGCCACTGCTGGGCAATGTCGACCGCACTCACCGAGCGAAATTCAGATTTGGTCAGCACCAATCTGAAGCTGACATTGGTATCGTCGCGCACAAAGAAGCTCACATGCTCAACCAAGCCCTGAGAGTCCGGGTTTCCCTGTCGATACTGCTCGTCAATATCAATAATCGAGCGCTCGATAATATCTACGGTTTCGTTAAGGCTCTCGGCTGAAGCGCCGTCCTGCATCACTATATTGGCGCGAACATCATCGCCGGGAACGTTGGGGAAGAATTCAAATCGCGCCACGCCACTGCTAACAGCACCCAGTACAATGATCAATACGCCCAGGAATCCAGCCAGAGTGACATAGCGATTAACCAGAGCTTTTTGCAGGCCGGGCCTGTAGGTATTCTCAATAAAGCTCTCGAGGCGACTGGCAATAGAACGCTGGTAGCCGTTGATCTTGCCAACCAGCCCTTTGCTCTGCTCACCAAATTTCAGGCCCACCAGATGGGCGGGCAAAATCAGTTTGGATTCAATTAATGAAAAGGTCAGACACAGGATTACCACGATACCAATGGCTCGTGTGAAGCCGTCGAAACTGCCACCAATAAAAATAATTGGCGCAAAGGCGGCCATAGTGGTCAGTACACCAATGGTTGATGGTGTCGCCACCCGCTTGACCCCTCGGATCACCGTATCAACAGGCGCTTGATAGACTCCACCGTTTAATTGCCCCGAGGCACTGACTCGTTTGAAATCTGCCTTCACTTCACTGTAGACACTTTCGCCAATAACAATGGCGTCATCAACCACAATGCCGAGCACCATAATAAAGGCAAACAGACTCATGATATTCACGGTAACGCCGCCAAAAGGCATGAGCCAAAAGGCACCGGCAAAACTCACAGGGATACCCAGAATCACCCAAAAAGCCACCTTGAGATTGAGGAACATTCCCAGCACGAGGGCCACCAGAAAACCTCCCATCAATAGGTTTTCGGACATCATAGTGAGCCGGCCGTTTAGGTAGTAGGCTTCGTCGTTAAACACTGCAATGCTGACACCCTCAGGAAGGCTATCTGCTTTTTTATCAACATATTGGTGGGCAGCTTCACTGATATCCAGAAGGTTTTGGCCCTCTAGGGAAAATACACCTACTGTGAAGGCACTTTTTCGGTCAAAACGGTTGGTGTAGATGCTTTCAGTAAACTCATCTCGCACATTGGCAACATCCGACAGTAGTAGCTGTGTGCCATCTCGGTCACTCCTGACAACAATATTTTCAAAGTCACTGCCGTAGTAGGATTTACCCTCAGTTCGAACCAGCACATTGCCACTTTCGGTTCTGATCATTCCAGCGGGCAGATCCAGAGATGAGGAGCGAACCGCTGAGGCCACTTCACTAAGGGTCAGGTTTAATTCCTTAAGACGGTCTTCTCGCACCTCAATTGAGATTTCATAGCGACCTGCACCCCAAAGCGAAACTTCTTTTACCGGGCCAAGGGCCAGAACTTCATCATGAATTTCATCCCCCAGCAGTTTCTTTTGTCGTTCGGTCATATCGCCGTAAACTGAAATACCCAGAGCCCATAAATTGCGCTTCGCGCGCTTGACCGTGGGCTTTTCAAGGTCATCGGGAAGGTTGGTAATGCCGTCGATACGGTTTTCGACCAGGGTCATTACTTCGTTGATATCTTCGTTTGGCTCGATTTCCAAACTAATGCGGGCGAAGTCACGGTTGGCGTCAGAACGAATCTTTTTGATCCCTTGCAATCCTTCAAGGGCGGACTCCATAGGCAGGATCACGCCTTTCTCAACCTCTACTGGCGCTGCACCAGGATAAGGGGCTGTGACACTGATCATACGAACCTCAGTACGGGGAAACATCTCCTTACTGATATTGGTAAGCGCCAGTGCTCCGGCACAAAATGTCAAAATCATCACCAGGTTGGCGGCTACGGGGTTTTTAGTAAACCAGCCAATCAGCCCGCCATTAATTTTATCTATCACTGGGCTACTCCCGCATCAAGGTTGTTTTTCACTCTCAATCTCAGACCTTCAATGGGCGTTCCCAGTGCGCTGGAGACAACCTCATCGCCATTTTTCAGCCCACTGGCTATGTAGTAGTAACTGTCATCAGCAGAGGCTACTTCCACGGAGATAATTCTCAGTAAGTCATTGCTGTCCACCAAGCCGACCCTTGAGCCCTCAAGCAGGGAACTGCGAGGCACCTTAAATACGTTATCGAGCACCTTGCCTTCAATGGAGGCTTTGACGAAAGTGCCTACACGAAGAGGCGCACTTTCACTGGCACTGCTTGAGGCAAGACCATAGGGGTCAGCCACTCTCACCACTATATACTGCGAGCGGTTAAGCTCATCTACCACCCCTTCAGAGCGCTCTACACCAGCTGTCCAGGAGGCGTTCTGGCCATCGACAGTACCGCTGAGAATTACCGTCTTGTCGGTCAAATTACCGGCAGATGACAGGCCGTCCATCATGGTGAGATCGCGCTCGGTAAGCGGCAATCGCACTTCGACAAAATCAATAGCAAAGGTCTCACCAATAGGTGTGCCTGTGCCAACAAACTGGCCCACATCGGCGAGCTTTTTGGAGACCATTCCTGGATAAGGGGCCCTGATTACCGTCTTGAGCAACTTGATGTTGGCCTGTCTCACCTCCGCTTCCGCCTGCAGCAGGTTGGCTTCTGCCTCTAGCAGATAGGGCCGGCGAATAAGTAGCGAAGGCGCTTCTGATTTGGGACGTCCGGTAATGGCCCATTCTTTTTCAGCTTGGGATGACCGCGCTTGTTCCAGTTCCATTTTAGCTTTAGAGCTAATTAATCTGGCCTCTGCACGCTGGAGCGCAACCTCATAGTCGGTTGGGTCCACTGTCATCAGCATATCGCCTGCCTCAAATGTGCCACCCACCACAAAGGCGTCAGACACCTCTAGCACAGCACCTGACACTTCTGATATCAAAGAGGTCCTAGTTCTTGGTTTAACGATACCCTGCGACTCGACCCGCATTTCTAGCTGAGCGGCATTAACTATGGCAGTTTTAACCGCAATCGCTGCTTCTGGTTGGGGAGACTTGGCAGTGTCGGGCTTTAAAACATTCATCATCACGGCTAAAAATATCGCGACCAAAACCACTGCTAGGGCTTTCAACTTATCTTTCACTCAACTGTTCCTTCCATTTTTATTATTGTTTGTTTAAATGTAACGCTGACCACAAGATTTAGCTGACAAAAAACCCGAGAATCAGCCAACCACAGGCTCCTGCCGCCAAACCCGCAACCACATCATCGATCATAATTCCCAGACCACCCCCGATATTCTTATCAATCCAGCTAATAGGCCAGGGTTTCAAAATATCAATCAGTCGAAAAAGTGTAAAACCTAATATCAGAGATACGAAATTGACAGGTAAAAAGGCCATTGCAATCCAAAACCCGACAAATTCGTCCCATACAATGCCGCCATGGTCATGCACCGCTAATTTTTCTGCCGCTCTTCCGCAGATAGAAATCCCTGCAACAGCAGAGATGGCTACCAGAAAAATATAATTAATTTGGGATAACTCCGCTAGCAGTAGCCATAGAGGGATAGCCGCGATGGTACCCATGGTGCCTGGTGCTTTGGGCGATAGGCCGCTGCCAAACCCAAAGGCCAGTAGCAGACTGGGGGAGCGCATAAGATCTAAAAAGCTGGGATTAACGGCTGAAATGATCAAATCCTCTATCAAAGTCTGTAATTGAACGGCCATCTACTGTAATAAGATCGCCAGTATTATCCGACGGCCGTAACTGACCCACCAGTGCAGCGTTAAGTTCACCGCTCTCAATCCAAAGGTCAACGGCCTGACGATGGCCCTGTGGAACTGTAAAGCAAAGCTGGTAATCATCGCCACCAGCGAGGGCCCAGCGCAAATATTGTTGCGGCCATGCCTCCAGCAGGTCGAGATGCACCGGTAACAATTTGCTATCCAGATTCGCACAGACACCACTGGCTTGGCAGATATGACCAAGATCCGCTATCAACCCATCCGATATATCGATGCAGGCGCTGGCGATAGTGCGCAATTTAATCCCGGCCTCTATCTGAGGCTGAGGACTATAAAACCGAGTTAGTAACCGCTTACTATTTTTAACCGTTACGCACTTTCTAGTGATTAAGTCTAGTGCCGCAGCACCATCCCCTAGGGTACCCGTCACATAGACAGCATCCCCCGCCCCTGCGCCATCCCGCTGCAGAGCTTGGCCAATGGGTAATTCAGCCAGCAAAGTAATGCTAATGGTCAACGGCCCAGCGGTGGTATCACCCCCCACCAAAGCAATATTGAACTCCCGGGAGACCTGAGCCAGACCGCGACTAAAGCCCTCAAACCAATGGTCATTGGCCATGGCTGTGGGGATTGTCAGAGCCATCGTAAACCACTTGGGCCTGGCTCCCATGGCAGCCATATCACTGAGATTGACGCAAAGTGCGCGAGTAGCAACCTGCTCGGCACTGGCCTGAGCCGGAAAATGAACTGACTCCACCAGAGTGTCTGTAGCAACAACCAACTGCTGGCCTGCAGCCACATTCAGTAATGCCGCGTCATCCCCAATTCCAAGATCTACTCCATGCTGGCCCGTCAGGCCCTTAAAGTAGGTCGCGATTAAAGCAAACTCGCTGGACGCTTTATGCTTTGACGGTGACAGGTTGATTACCTCTCGCTGGTCTAAAACTTTTCACTGGCAGCTACTTGCGTTTATTAGCCGCCACTTCCATAGCGCGCTTATCAATAGCAACTTTGTCCATTACGCCATTAATAAACTTAAAGGCATCGGTAGGACCATAGGTTTTAGCCAGATTAACCCCTTCATTGATAATCACTTTATAGGGAACTTCAATACTATGCAGTATTTCATAGCAGGCAATACGCAGCACTGACCTTGAAACCGGATCTAAGTCCTTATTTTCCCGATCAAGATAGGGCTCATAGGCTGCATCTATCTCGGCCAAATTCTTAGGTACGCCAAACAGAATGGTATGAAACAGGCTGGTATCTACCTTGGCCATATCGTTGTCGACATGAAATTGCGCTTCAATATCGATCAGGTCTGTACCGCCCACATCCCAAGAGTACAGTGCCTGCACCAATAGCCTGCGAGCTTTCTGTTTTTCTTTTGGCTTCGACATATTATTCGGTGCCCTGCATCTGCTGAAAGACTGCCAACATTTCAAGGATTGTCAGGGCCGCTTCTTCACCTTTGTTCTCTTCGTTATCACCAGAGCGATCTAATGATTGTTGCAGGTTATCTGTAGTCAGCAGGCCAAAGGCAACGGGTAGATTTTCGTTTAGGCCTACTTCACCAATGCCGCGGGTGGTTTCGGAGCAAACATAGTCAAAATGCGGAGTATCGCCCCGGATCACGCAGCCCAGAGTAATAATTGCATCGAAACGACCTGTGCGCGCTGCGCGCTGAGCCGCGAGGGGTAACTCAAATGCTCCTGGCACACGATACTCTTCTACCGCATCTCCACTGATATTGTGGCGAGCCAGGGCACGCACTGCGCCATTTAAAAGGCCATCGGTTATTTCAGCATTCCAGCGTGCAGCAATGACTGCAATGCGCACATCGCCCAGATTAAACTTGCCTTCTTCAGGCCTAAATTCACTCATTGTTAATTCCTGATTACGCTATTTGCAGTCGACGTATTCCACAACTTCGAGATCGAAGCCGGAGATACCGGTAAATTTGAAAGGCGCACTAAGCAGGCGCATTTTGTGGACTCCCAGATCCATCAGAATCTGCGAGCCTGTACCTACCTGCTGATAAACCACTTCGCTAGCAGGCTGTGGTTTGCCACTGTTGGGGTTCATTATCATTTCGATACTGTGGTCTAAATCTTCTGCGCTCTCAGGGTAGTAAAGCAGTACTAAAACACCGCGACCCTCTTCAGAAATCGCCGCCATTGCCTTGTGAAATGACCAGGTGTTAAAGCCTGAATCAGATTCAAGTGCCAGCAGATCTCGAGCTGAGCGGTTGATATGCACACGTACCAACGGTGCTTCTTCACCAGTGACATCGCCTTTTACTAGGGCAAAATGCTTTTCATTGCGGGCGTTATCGAGATAGGTCTTGAGGGTAAACTCACCAAACTGCGTGTTTACCTGTCGCTCACTAATGCACTGGGTGGTTTTCTCTGTCACCAGTCGGTAGTGAATAAGGTCGGCAATGGTGCCAATCTTGAGTTGATGCTTTTCGGCAAAGATTTCTAAATCGTCGCGGCGAGCCATGGTGCCGTCTTCATTCATTATCTCGACGATAACGGCTGAGGGCTCAAAGCCTGCAATACGTGCCAGATCACAACCAGCTTCGGTGTGTCCTGCACGGCTTAGCACACCACCAGGCTGGGCTTTTAGGGGGAAAATGTGGCCAGGCTGCACAATATCTTCTGGGCGAGCATTGCTGGCAACTGCGGCCTGCACTGTGCGGGCACGATCAGCTGCAGAAATACCGGTAGTGACTCCCTCAGCGGCTTCAATTGATAATGTGAAGGGCGTACTATGGCTGGATTGATTGCTATCGTTTTCTACCATCATTCCCAGTTCAAGCTGCTTACAGCGTAGCTCATTCAGGGTCAGGCAGATCAAACCACGGGCAAAGGTGGCCATAAAGTTAATGTCTTGGGGGCGCACCATTGGCGCTGCCATCACCAGATCCCCTTCATTCTCGCGATCTTCATCATCCATCAGGATGACCATTTTGCCCTGACGAATATCTTCGAGTAATTCTTCTACTGTGTTTAGTACCATTTTCTCTTCTCTTCCCCTGTAATACGTATTACTAAATAATGCTTATTCGTCGGCGGCTTTGTCACCCAACAATAGTCGCTCTAGATAACGAGCAACCAAATCTACTTCTAAATTGACCTTGGTACCCACCTCATAATCACTCATCACTGTGTGGGTCATGGTATGGGGCACTATATTGAGTTCAAACTCTGAGCCTTCGACTTTATTTATGGTCAGGCTGGTGCCGTCTACTGTAATTGAGCCTTTGTGAGCAATATATTTCGCTAAATCACGTGGTGCGCGAATACGGAAGCGCCATGATCTTGCATCTTCACTCAATGAGACTACTTCACCTATTCCGTCGACATGACCAGACACTATATGGCCACCAAAACGATCATTGGCCTGCATGGCTTTTTCCATATTGATACGGCTGCCAGTTTTCCAGTTAGCTATGGTGGTCAGGTTTAATGTCTCTACTGATACGTCCGCTACAAAGCCTTCGCCGGTTAATTCAACAGCAGTTAGGCAAGCGCCGTTGCAGGCAATACTGTCACCCAGTTGAACATCGGCCAAACTGAGGTTGCCGCTGCAAATAGTTAACCGCACGTCTCCACCACGCTGTTCTAGATGCACGATATTGCCAATGGCGCTGATGATTCCTGTAAACATTGTATAACCCTTTCAATCTACTTTAATTCAATACGGTGGCCGATAGCCTTAATCTAACTTAGGTATTCTCAATTGAGTACCATCCTAAAATTTCTGTCATCTTGAGCGCAGCGAGAGATCTCAGCGCCACAATCAACAAATACCGACCCCTAACAAAAATAGTCCTCAAGGAAGGTCTTATGATTAGCAGCTGCTCAGGGGCATACACGGCCATAACTACAGCGTGTCGCAACAGTTAATCAAAGGACTTTTCTCTCTCCACCCCCTAAAAACCCAAAAATTTTCTCGCCCACTCACCAGAAATTCTTCAATACACTCAGAACGACAGATCAAGTATCGAGCAGGCTATCAATAATCCTTATCCGGCCTCAAAGTCACCCGAATATCCTCAGCAATCCGTCGTATATCCTGAATCGACAACGCCAAATGTGCATCAATAGTCTGGATAGGCAAATTAAACATTGGCCGCGCTTCGTTACCAAATAGCTTGGGCGCCCAATAGCACACCAATTCATCCAGCAGACCTTCAGCAATAAACGCGCCGGCAAGCCCAGCACCAGCCTCGACCAAAACCTTATTGCATCCACGGCCAGCCAACTCGACTAACAACGCCTGCAGATCAATGTGCTCTCCTAGCGCTGGCAAAAAAATCACCTCGGCACCAGCAGCGTTTAAAGCGCTGGCTTTTTCACGCTGAGCCGCGTCATCTAAAGTGGCCACCAGCGTATCACCGGGCTGGCTAAACATGCGTGCCTCCGGGGACATCTGCAACTGTGAGTCCACAACCACTCGCAGTGGCTGCCTCATGGGGTCTTCTACGCCCAAATCGGCGTTGGTTATACGCACAGTAAGAGATGGATCGTCCATTAACTGGGTGCCAATTCCGGTAATGATTGCACAGCAAGTTGCACGCAAACGCTGCACATCCTGTCGGGCGGCCGGGGTGGTAATCCATTGGCTTTGGCCACTGGCCATGGCCGTTCTGCCATCCAGACTAGCGGCCATTTTGACCGTCACCCAAGGCGTGCCATGTTCGTGGCGTTTTATAAAGCCTTTGTTTATATCTCTGGCCTGATCTTCGAGCAGACCCAGCTCAACCTCAATGCCAGCATCCTGTAGTTTTTTGATGCCGGCACCGGCTACTTCCGGGTTGGGGTCTTCACAGGCAATCACGACACGGGCAATGCCTGCGGCGATCAATGCATCGGCACAGGGGCCGGTTTTGCCCTCATGGCTGCAGGGCTCCAAAGTGACATAGGCTGTTGCACCAGAGGTATTCGACGAAGAATCCAATGCTTCGACTTCAGCATGATTGCCACCAGCAGGTCTGGTGTAACCCTCTCCAATAACAGCACCGTCAATTGCAATTACACAACCAACCGCCGGGTTGGGTGCAGTGGTGTAGCGGCCCTTGGCAGCTAACTGCAGGGCTCGCGACATCATTTCGCGATCAACAGTGCCCATTACTTATCAGCCCCAGTCGGTTTTTTAGCGGTGAGGCGATTGAGTTCGTCTTGGAATTCGCTGAGGTCCTGAAAGCTGCGATAGACCGAGGCAAAACGCACATAGGCCACCTCATCTAACTCGCGTAACTGGCGCATAACCTCTTCACCGATAATGCGCGATGAGACCTCTCGCTCGCCAGTAACCTGCAAGAAATGTTTGATCTGAGAGAGGGATACTTCGATATTTTCGATAGAGACAGGGCGCTTTTCCAGCGCTCGCTGCAAGCCCGCTCGCAGCTTGTTTTCATCAAATGATTCGCGGCTGCCATCGGTTTTAATCACCCTTGGCATAACTAATTCAGCTAGCTCATAGGTGGTAAAACGTTCGCTGCATTCAACACATTCACGGCGACGACGCACCTGCCCGCCATCGGCGACTAGTCGTGAATCTACAACCTTAGTGTCATCAGCATTACAGAACGGACAATACATAGCAGCACATCAAAAATTTGGTGGCGCATTCTATCACAAACTACAGCGAGTAAAGCTCTCTTAAACTACCGGATTTTGCTGCCTGTAGCGCTGATCTCAGGGCAGATCCATTGCCGGTTCAGAGACATCCGGACCTGAGTGAATATATTGCGTGCCCTGCTTAGTAAACAATGTGCGATGACGTGGGCCGGGCAACTCAGGATCAATAATGTTATAGCCAGCATCTCCCGGATACAGACACAGGATACCCTCATCAGACTGACAAATTACGGGAGTCACCTCATAGGGCTTGCGCGTTTTTAGGCGCTCGCAGGCTTCAGCCACTGTTTGGTAATGGGCAATCAGGCGCATTGATAAGTAAGTGGGAGGCATCATATTCAGCTCCCCTGCATAGTGCCTATCCAACGCCTGCTGGGGTGTCAGCCATTGAAACTCGTGTATTTCGCCATCATCAATAACAACATCTGCCGAAGTGCGCTGGGCCTCAGCGACAAAAAACCAGGTGGCAAAGCGGCGGCTCTCGCCCTCTGGTGTGGTCCAGTTGCAGAAATGCACCAGCTCTTCCTCAGCGACATTCAGCCCACATTCTTCCTGCACCTCCCTAACAGCGGCCACCCTTGCCGCCTGCAGTTCTGTCTCTGCGGCCTCAATTTCTGGCTTATCTATTGCACCGCCAGGGAAAACCCAAGCACCGGCAGCAAAAGCTAACTTAGCATTGCGTCGCAGCAATAGTGTTTCCAAACCCTGTTCAGTATCGCGCAATAACACGACCGTGGCCGCCAAGCGCAGCTGAGGATCAGTCATTTATCTCACTCCAAAAATAAGAGAACAAAAAAAAGCCCCATCATATTGGGGCTTTTTACACTGCTTGGCAAAGCTTATCCGTAAACGGGGAAGCGTTTGCAAATAGCCAGCACCTGCTCCTTAACCTGAGGAATGACCTGCTCCGATGTACCGCTCTCCAAGCTGTCAAGAATATCGCACATCCAATGGGTTAGCTGCACGGTCTCATCAAGACCAAAACCGCGAGTGGTAATGGCAGGGGTTCCGACCCTTAGGCCAGAGGTGACAAAAGGTGAACGGGGGTCATTGGGGACCGCATTTTTGTTCACTGTAATAAAAGCCTCGCTCATAGCGCTGTCGGCATCGGTACCAGTGTATTCCTTGCCAATCAGGCTAACCAGCATAAGGTGATTTTGAGTGCCATTGGAGACGATATTAATACCGCGCTCCATAAAGGTCGCAGCCATAGCTTTTGCATTGGCCACTACTTGCTTTTGATAAGCAACAAACTCATCGCTGGCCGCTTCTTTAAAAGCAACAGCTTTAGCCGCAATCACATGACAGAGAGGGCCACCCTGGCTTCCAGGAAACAGCGCTGAGTTACACTTCTTAGCGATATCTTCATGGTTAGTCAGAATAATACCGCCGCGAGGGCCACGCAGCGTCTTGTGGGTTGTTGAAGTCACCACATGGGCGTGAGGCACAGGGCTTGGGTAAACGCCTGCGGCAATCAAACCAGAGACATGGGCCATATCAACCATCAGGTAAGCACCCACACTATCTGCAATCTCGCGGAAACGAGCCCAGTCCATAATGCCTGAATAGGCAGAGAAACCGGCGATAATCATAGCCGGCTTGTGTTCTATTGCCAGTGCTTCAACCTGATCGTAGTCAATCAAGCCGGTCTGGGCATCGAGCCCATATTGCACAGCATTGTAGAGCTTGCCAGAGAAATTCGGTTTGGCCCCGTGGGTTAAGTGACCACCATCGGCCAAGCTCATACCCAAAATAGTATCGCCACCTTTGATCAGCGCTAAAAACACTGCACTGTTAGCCTGAGAGCCAGAATGGGGCTGCACGTTGGCAAAGTCTGCGTTATATAGGCTCTTTAGACGCTCAATAGCTAACTCTTCAGCCACATCAACATATTCACAACCGCCGTAGTAGCGCTTGCCAGGATAACCTTCGGCATATTTGTTAGTCATCTTGCCGCCCTGGGCTTCCATTACCGCTGGACTGGTGTAATTTTCCGAAGCAATTAGCTCAATATGCTGCTCTTGGCGCTGGTCTTCCTGCCGAATGGCCTGCCATAGCTCGGCATCAAACGATGCAATTGTCTGGTCTTGATCAAACATAGGATAAGAATTCCTTGGGGTATTAACGAGATGATTTTTAAGGGAGAAATTGTACCCGAAAACAGCCTCTGCTTACAGTCAAAGATCAAACGGTAATGCGAGATTTTTTTCTACGCTTGCAAAGCCTCAAGCGATCAAAAAGACTTTAGCTCTCAATCGCCTTTAGACATTAAAAGCAGGGGAAATTAGGCTTTGTCAAAGAGAGCCATAGCCTCAATATGCGTTGTGTGGGGAAACATATCCATCACCCCCACCGCCTTAAGTCTATAACCGGCCTCAGCAAGCACTGCCGCATCTCTGATCATTGCCGATGGGTGACAGGAAATATAGACCACCTGCTTCGCACCAGACTGGGCCACCCAAGGCATTACCCCAAAAGCTCCATTGCGGGGAGGGTCCAACAGCACCAGATCGATACCAGTATCAGCGGTTGGTGGGTTAGCCAGGCCAATATTAGTCAAACCAATGCCACGGCTTAAATCTGCCACGGCGAATTCAACATTGGTAATATTATTTTGGCGCGCGTTTTCGGCCGCGCCCTTAACTAGATCTGGAAGCCCCTCAATTCCAATAACGTGGTTAAATCGCTGAGTTAAAGGCAAGGATAAATTGCCAGTACCGCAGTACAGATCGACCGCAGTGCCACCCTTTTCAGGCAGTAAGCTAAGCATCTGCGCGATCATCTCGCGATTAATTTGGCCATTCACCTGAATAAATTGGCCCGGCTCAAAGTTAAGGCTGATGTTATCGGTAACCGCAAAGCATAGGTTATCAGTGCCAGTGTCGAGCCGGGTAAATCGCGCCTGCTTACCTGCTTTCCACCAAAGCTGCACTGGACCCTGAGCTTCGTTCTCCAGAGAGCCAAGCATGGCTGGCACTTCTTCGTCTGCCGGAAAACGACTGGCCTCAACCGCAATTGCGATACTGTTATCCCCAGAGGTAAGCTCAACTTCAAACACTCGAATATCCCCTGGTAGGCAGGCCAGCCAAGCGGGCAGTAACTCAACGGCCGTGGGTAGCGGTTCTGTCAGCACCGGGCATTGGGTAATAGGTTCAATTCTGCGGCTACCTGCATTGCGGAAACCAATTAAAAATTTGCCATCTTTCGCACGCTGCACCGCTAATCGCGCGCGGCGCCGATAACCCCAATGGGGTGCGCTAAGGGCGGGTAATAGCGTTTCAGCTTCAATGCCACCGCGGCGCAGGCTAGCCAGCAGTTGCTGTTGTTTAAACTCTACCTGCTTGCCATGGTCAAGATGCTGCAAACTGCAGCCACCACAGCGGGAAAAATGCTTGCAGTCAGGCTCAACCCGGTCATCGGAGACTTGGATAATGTCTGTGACGCGTCCCTCATCGTAGTTGCGCTTGCGGTTGTTATAGCGAAATCTAATAGTCTCATTTGGCAGAGCGCCCTGAATAAAGCACGCCTTACCATCAATACGTGCCACTCCACGGCCATCGTGACTCAGGTCAATCACCTCGCAGCTGAGGGTTTGTTTCTCGCTCATGGGTTTGCCATTTTTAATTGTTGGGATCGGCCGCGATATTAGCAGATCTACACATTCAACCCGAGACATGAATCACAGCTTGAAGTAAATTTACATCACAGCGGTAAAGCTGGATAATTCATTTTGGGAACAGCAGCTAAGGAATTCACTGATGACCATAAAAAATACTCAGGCGCGCTGGGGCTGGTTGAGTAAAGTATTTCATTGGGCCACTGCGCTTCTTATTTTTATCCAAATTCCTCTTGGGTTTTACGCGGAAAGCCTCAGGCTATCGCCATTAAAAATAGATGTCTTCATCTGGCACAAATCTCTGGGCATGCTAGTACTGCTGTTGGTTATTGTGCGTTTACTATGGCGCATAAAGATCACCATACCTATAGCCCTAGCGACGAGCAGGCTGGAAAAACTGCTGGCGTCTGCCGCCCATGGTGTCCTTTACCTGCTAATGCTGGCATTGCCCCTGTCAGGCTGGATAACGTCCGCAGCTGCTAATTTTCCCGTGAAATTATTTTGGCTAATACCTCTGCCCCCTATTGTGGGCCCCGATGATGGCTTAAAGTCCATCGCGGCAGAAGTGCATGAGATATGTGTCTTTGTTTTAATCGCTATTTTAGTCGTGCATATAGGTGCCGCACTCAGACATCATTTTATGCTGGGTGATAGCGCGCTGAAGCGAATGTGGTTTTAAACGAGCCTAAG
Organism: Porticoccaceae bacterium; assembly: GCA_029252555.1. Taxonomy (GTDB): domain Bacteria; phylum Pseudomonadota; class Gammaproteobacteria; order Pseudomonadales; family Porticoccaceae; genus HTCC2207. The sequence continues at coordinate 84,698 of JAQXBF010000039.1, read as the reverse complement.
GAGGCTATGGTGAAGACATTAATCCAAGTGCTGTTAATCTCTCTGCTGGCCAGTCATGCCAGTGCTGAACATGTGGCTGGGCATTTGGTTCAGCAGCCTACTGAAAAATGGAAGGCCAACGGTGCTAAGAGTCATTTATATTTTGCCCCTAGCTTCGAAGAACTACCCATTAATGGCGCTTTTAAACGGTTCACCGTCGGAGTGATCGCTGACCAAAAACAGCCCCAATCTCTCAATGTGCAGGTACAGATTGCCAGTGCAGATCTAGGTAGCAGTGATCTCAATGAGGCAATTCAGATGGTCGATTGGTTCGATAGTGAAACCTTTGCTGAGGCCAGCTTCGCCAGTGAGGATATAGCAATGGGGCAGGCAGAAAACCAATTTATTGCAACAGGTCTATTGCAACTAAAAGGCATGAAAAAAACCATTGAGGTGCCCTTTAGCTGGCAGGCATCCAACCACAACAATATAAGCATGGTTGGCGAACTGGCACTAGGTCGCCATGATTTTGCCATTGGCACTGGGGAGTGGGCCAGTGGCGATCAAATTGGCTTGGCTGTCAGGGTATGGTTTGAGCTGGTTTTGGAAATTGCCGATGACTAGGGCAGCCTCTTTGCAGTTGGCAGCACTTTTTTTAGCGACAGTCGTTATGTCAGGTTGCAGCAATTATTCCCCAAGCTCTTCCGATCAGTTGCAGCCGACAAACTTTCCCAGTGGCGACTATCTAACAGCAGACCCCAACCATGTCTACAAGATTAATAGCGAGCTATCGCAAATTATTGTGACAGTGCGGCGCGGTGGCCTTATGGCAAGGCTGGGGCATGATCATATTGTCGCCAGCAATCATGTTCAGGGCTTTATCTACCTAGACGGGGAAAACCAGCAGTGTACGGCGGATATCTTCGTGCCCCTCAATGCCCTGGAAGTCGATAATATCGAACTCAGGGCGGCAGCAGCGATGACGACCGAACCATCGGCCGCAGATATAGCTGGCACCAAAAGCAATATGCTGAAAAGCATAGAAGCCATAGCGTTTCCCTTTGCCCTGCTGCAAAGCTCAGACTGCACAGGGTCTCTCTCAAGTAGGCCAGTATCAGCAGAGTTGAATATTCATGGGGTGACTCAGGCTGTGCAGCTAGCTGTTGCAACGCAACAGCCTGCCCTAGGGCAGTTGGCCCTCAGTGGTGAGTTTTCAATTTTGCAGAGCGACTTTGGAATAGAGCCGTTCTCTATTATGAACGGCCTGATCAAGGTGCAAGACGAGCTTGTGCTGACCTTCCGGTTACAGGCACAGAAACCCAAATAACTTTTCTATCACACATAGCCAGCTCAAAACTGGATAGCTTTGCCCTCCCAATCAAGATAGGAGAGCTGCCCATCCACCTCTGCATTTGCCATAATTTTCGCCAACTGATCTGCAACGAATGCTGGCGAGAACAGGTTTTGTTCAGGCACAGAAGCCTGAAAAGGCTTGGATAGGTCGGTATCGACAGTGCCCGGGTGAAAGGCGATTAATTTAACGTTTTTTAAGCGGCGGGCATATTCCACCGCAAAAGATTTCAACAAGCTATTAAGCGCAGCCTTAGAAGCTCGATAGGAATACCAGCCGCCCAGCCGGTTATCTGACGTGCTGCCGACGCGGGCACTAAACACCGCCACTATACAGGGCGCTTTGCCCGCCAAGGTTTTATGCAGCAATTTTAACCACAGAGTTGGGATAATAGTATTGGCCTGGAAAATCTCATGCATCGCACTCGAATCAATATCCTCAAAACGCTTCTCTGGCCAAAAATGGTCATCGTGGAGAATACCGTGGCAAATACAGACACGGCCAATCTCCCCCGCAAAGGGCGCAAGTTGCCCGATGACGTTGAGCATACTCTGTTGGTCGTATTCGGATTCAATCCAAACCAGCCTACTGTGAGCTATCCAGGGCGCAGAAAGATCTTGAGGTTGTCCGTTACGGCTAACGGCGATTACATGGTCAACCTCGGGGTCGGTCAGAAACCTCGCAATCATGGCCTGACCCAAACCGCCGCCAGCGCCTAGAACCAACACGTTATTTGGTTTGGACTGGCTCATACCGACCTCCGTGACACAGCACAGCGGTCACAGCGGGCTTTGCCCATAAGTAATCTCGAAATACGGTGCCGGTGTTTGGCGAAGAAGCGGTACCCAACCTCTGCACATTGTTTAAACCACGGCCAGCGCAGAATCGCAACCCAGCGGCGTTTACCCACCAGAGCCCAGGCTTCGTAGGTAACATCAAGGCCGAATATCATGGCGCCATTCTCAAGCTGGCCGTGCAGCACAAGATCGGCGGCCTGCTGATCTATATGGGGAAACTGTTGATTAAAGTTCTGTGCATAAATGTTTTCAAAGGCGAGCTTGGCTTCGCTATTTAAGCGCATTAGGTGCTCTATCTCAGTCACGCAAAGCGGGCAGCCTGCGTCATAAAAAATGGTTAGTTGGGCCATCAATCAAAGCTCCGTCATCATCATTACCATTAGAGCCAGATGAGCGATGGCAACAACAGCGGTAAGCTGAATACGCATTTGCCAATAACTCCGATCCTGTTGCACACTTACAAGGCGCTCGACCAGCATCAGCCCAAGGTAACCGGAGAGTAGCAGGCAAACCGCAAATAGGGTCATGATTGGCGCAATGTAAATGAGCAGTAGGGACATCCAGGCTGATAGCGCCAGCAGGTTACTGAAAACGATAGCGCCTTTTAACAGAGCCCCTTCACCAAGAGATTCATCGCCAGGAAACTCTTGCGCCTGGCTGGCATGGGCCCATAATGTGCCACTTAAAAAACTCAAAATAACAGCGCTGTAGGCGATAAACACATAGGGGGCGTAGAGCCCAAAAACTGCTGCACTCTGTAAACCATCAGCGGACAAAAAGCCCTGTCCCATGAGGTAAACAGGCACCAAAAAGGGAATTAGCCCTGCGTAGCCAAGGGATTTGATAAGGGAGGAGCTACTCATACATATGAGCCTAGAGAATGTTGTTATTAACGCTAGCTCTGTGGAGGCTAGAATGGTTTTGTTAATACGGCGTAGCTGCCAGCTTAGATTCGCTACAAACCGATCCAAAGCTATTTTGAGGGCGTAATCAATTGCTATTACTTTGAGACTATCAATACCAATTTTCACAACAAGTGGGGTTTATGCGTCAGGTTGGCCTTTTTTGTTTTCATAACGATTTACGCTTGGTAGACAACCCAGCGCTCAATCAGGCCACCGCAGAAGTGGACCGTCTGATCTGCATCTACTGCCTGCCTCCTTACGCCAGCGGGCACAAAAGCCCCAATGCGCTATCGTCTCAGCGTCTGCAGTTTCTGCAAGAAAATCTAATAGACCTAGATAATAGCCTCGAAAGGTATTCCCAGAAGCTTGAGGTTTATTACGAACCCCCTCTACAAACTATTTCACGACTGATCACCCAGCATGATATTGCCAAAATTTACTCTAGTGCCAGTGCAGACTATTACGTCAACACTGTGTGGAAAATATTGAAGCAACGCTACGCCATGATCAGCTTTGAGCAAACCGAGAGCAGTTTTTTATTTGATACTATCCAATTGCCTTTTGATGTGCAGGATCTGCCCGATACCTTTTCCAAGTTTCGGCGCAAGGTAGAACCCCTGGAAATCAAAACCCCCACCGCAGCACCTGACTCAATACCTCCGCCCCCGCCAAAAGTAGCCGCTAGCCTGTGGCGGCAGCAGTTCCCAGCATTCACCCCAAACACAAAACCATTATTTCGAGGGGGAGAGGCTCAAGCAAGTAAGCACCTGCACCGCTATTTTTCCAGGGGGCTGGCCAGTACCTACAAAGAGACGCGCAATGGACTTGATGGCATGGATTACTCGACAAAGTTCAGCCCCTGGCTGGCAGCGGGCAGTCTGTCACCAAGAACAATTATGCAAGCCCTCAACCAGTACGAACGAGATGTGGAGCAGAATGATTCAACCTACTGGATATATTTTGAACTGCTTTGGCGAGAGTATTTCCAGTGGTATGGGCAAAAATATGGGGCGCGCCTTTTTACCCATACTGGCTCTAAAAACAAAAAAACCAATACCAGTTTTTACCCTGAACGCTACCAAAAATGGTGCCAGGGGAATACACCCTACCCCATCGTTAATGCTTGTATGAAACAACTTAATAGCACAGGCTATATGTCCAATCGCGGCCGCCAGTTAGTTGCCAGCTGCTTTGTCCATGAGCTCAATCTCGATTGGCGTTACGGTGCTTCTTATTTGGAGCAACAGCTAATTGATTATGACGTCGCCTCAAACTGGGGTAATTGGCAATATCTGGCCGGAGTAGGTGCCGACCCCCGTGGGCACCGCCGTTTTGATTTAGCCAAACAGACAGATATCTACGACCCAAACAATGAGTTTATCAACAGCTGGGCTGGGGACGACTGCTCAAAGGTACTAGACTCCATTGATGCCGCTGACTGGCCGATCTCAGACTCTAATATGGCAGCAAAATCATGACTCAGTTTCACAGCATCAGGCTTATTCTGGGGGATCAACTTAACCGCCAACATACCTGGTACAAACAAAAAGATGATGGGGTGCTTTACGTTATAGCTGAATTGCATCAGGAAGCAGTTTACGTCAAACATCACATTCAAAAACTGTGCAGCTTTTTTGCGGCCATGGCTGAGTTTGCAGAATTACTCAAAACCGAAGGTCATCAGGTTAGCTATTACAATCTGGACGATAGTGCCAAATACGAGAATCTCGCCCATATGATTGGCTCGCTCTGCCAGCAACACAATGTACAAAACTTTGCCTACCAGGCACCAGATGAATTTAGATTATCACAACAGATGCAAGGCTTGGAGTTGGGGCCAGAGATACAGATAAGCTGCTGGGACACTGAACATTTTTTGCTCCCCAAAAATGAAATTGCCCAATACATCAATCAGGGCTTGCATAACCGCATGGAGTCTTTCTATCGGAAAATGCGCAAACGTTTTAATGTGTTAATGGAAGGAGATCAACCCAGGGGTGATCGCTGGAATTTTGACGGTGAAAACAGGCAAAAATTAAAAGCCGCCGACCTTGCGGAAATACCCGAGCCTCTGATATTTGGTAACGATGTCAGCGCAATTCTAAAGCGTCTCGACAAACATGGTGTCGAATCTCTGGGCACAGCAACCGAGCAATTACTTTGGCCGATTAACGAACAGCAGTCTCTGCAATTGCTGGATTTCTTTTGCCAACACTGCCTACCCAACTTTGGTCGCTTTCAAGATGCAATGACGAAGCATGGGGAGAACCGCTGGACTCTCTATCACTCTCGTTTATCTTTCGCTCTCAATAGTAAGTTACTGCATCCTATGCAGGTTATTGAGGCTGCCATCGCTCATTTCGAAGCGGGGAAATCCACCATTGATCTGGCGCAGATTGAAGGGTTTGTTCGCCAGATCTTAGGTTGGCGAGAATATGTGCGTGCTGTTTACTGGGTCAATATGCCAGACTACGCTGAGCGCAACTCCCTTGATGCCCAGCGTAATTTGCCGCAATTTTTCTGGACTGGTGAAACAAGAATGTCCTGCATGCAGCAGGCCATAAATCAATCGTTAGACTATGCCTACGCTCATCATATTCAGCGCCTTATGGTGACAGGAAATTTTGCCATGCTCGCAGGCATTAATCCTGATCAGGTCGATAATTGGTACCTGGGCATCTATATCGACGCAGTTGAATGGGTAGAGATGCCGAACACCAGAGGCATGAGCCAATTTGCAGACGGTGGTTTAATTGCCACCAAACCCTATGCCGCCAGTGGTAGTTATATTAATAAAATGAGCGATTATTGCGGCGACTGTTTTTATAATGTCAAAGAGCGCTTCACCGAACAGGCCTGCCCATTCAATAGCCTGTACTGGCATTTTATGCAGCGCCATGGGGACCGATTCTCTCGCAACCCAAGAACCGCAATGGCCTATCGCAGCTGGGATAAAATGGATTCAGAGGTGAAAAGCCAGCTCCTGCAGCGGGGAGAATACTGCTTAGAAAATATCGAAAATCTGTAACCCCCCCAATTACTGGTCCTCTGGGGCGCTGAAGCCGAAGCTCCCAGCACCTAGCGTTATTTTAAGGGTTGCTAGCCTCTATCAGCGCGTCAATGATTGAACTGTAGTCCCTATAAAATTCGTCAGAAATACCATCTTCAAGGGTAACTGGTGACTTAACATTGCCCTGTATCTTGACCAAGCCTACCGAATCTAAAATCTGCGCCAGTGCAATGCGGAAATTAACAGAACCAAACCAGTTAATATATTTTAAAATGCCCCAATCCTGTTTCAAACCGCCGGTGGAATGATATTTAGTGATACGGGTAAAAACTACATCATTGTCGCGATCGACAAAAACATACTGGCCAAATTTACCGCTGGCATTAAAAATAACCGCCCTTTCATCGTGATTAGAAATCCACCAGTGCAATGAGTAACCCCGGTTCTGATTAATCGTGGAGCTATTCAGGCTGTCCCAAACTTTGGAAAATGTTTCGTCCACATAGTCTGAGGAAATAATCTGTTCACCATTCCAGTTCCCATTGCGCGCAAAGAGTAAGCCAAATCGTGAATACTGGCGCACGGTGGTATCAACACAGCAGTAGGTCAAAGGGTTGCCAGCGCCGTCCTGCCAGAGAACAACATCGTCGAGCCCTATTTTATTAAAGATTCTGTCCGCCAATAATTTATCTGCCGCGGTACCAGTCACCTCAAATAATATATCTGCCAACAGCATTGAATTAACATTGTTGTACTCAAAAACCTGCCCGGCTTTTTGCTCTACCCCAACGGCCTTGGCATAGGCTAAATGGTCTGAAGAGAAAAACATATTCTCATGTTCATGGGATGGCATTTCCAAGCCACTAGTCATATTCAAAAGCTGACGAATGGTAATATCACGGCGCTCATCATTGAAGTACTCAAGGTATTTAGCCACTGGGTCATCAAGACTTTCTATTTCTCCCCGATCAATAGATATACCTATTAGGGCAGCGTAAAAGCTTTTCGCCATAGACCAAGATGTGCCATGACTATTTTTATCGTAGCCCTTGGCATACCGCTCTCCTATCAGTAAACCATTCTTAAAAAAGGCAACACCCTGAGTCGCATCGTCTTTAAAGGACAAATCAAACAGGTGATTAATTTTTGTTTGATCCAAATTAACTTCCGCAGCAGTGACTTGGCCCCATTCATCGTTGGGGTAATGCAGAGCCAACGTTTCATCTGACTGGGCAGTAAGGCTAACGCATAGAAGTGTTATTGATAGAAGCGCAGATACCCGTTCGAAACAGACATCTGTATATGGATTCTTCATTGAGTCCCTCGTAATAATTATTATTATGGTTATAAAAAAACTCTGCTTTATAACGGTATTTACAAAACGTTCTAATGTTGCGAATTTAAAAATTCAAAGTTATTTGGATAAGTAATCCTCTTGCTATCTATCAACGAGTAAAAATTACCCTAAATGATAAGTTAACACTTAGTTTACTATCTAATAAGTTATTTGCACTTATATCAAAAAGAGTCTAAATTTAGGTTTCCGGTGAAGTTCATTAGAACCAAGTTGGAGCAGCTGTACGTGGAGTGTCGCATGTTGTTCTTCCGAAAAACAGGCTGACACAATAATAATAAAGCTTTATTAGTAGGGGTTACACATGACAAACAATCTAGCGTCCGGCGATTATGTCGGCATGTCCTTTTGGTTAATATCTATGGCACTTGTTGCTGCCACAGCTTTCTTCTTCCTTGAGCGAGACCGTGTTGCGGGCAAGTGGAAGACTTCTCTGACAGTTTCAGGCTTGGTTACACTGATCGCAGCAGTACATTATTTCTACATGCGTGACGTGTGGGTAGCAACCGGCACATCTCCAACAGAATTCCGCTATATCGACTGGCTCTTGACCGTGCCACTGTTGATGGTTGAGTTCTACTTAATTATGTCAGCGGTAGGTAAGGTACCAGGTCGTGTTTTCTGGAACCTATTAGGCGGTACCACTGTAATGCTGATCTTCGGATACATGGGTGAAACTGGCTCGATGGGTGTGGGCCTTGCGTTCGCTCTATCAATGGCAGCATGGCTATATGTAATCTGGTACATTATTAAAGGTGAAGCAAGTCAGGTTAATGCTAGCTTGGCAAACCCTAATGTTCAGAAAGCATACAAAACCATGACTATCCTTGTAACTTTTGGTTGGGCTATTTACCCATTAGGTTACTTCTTAGGTTATCTGGGTGGTGGAGCAGATGCTGGTACTATGAACCTCATCTACAACCTGGCTGACTTCTGGAACAAGATTGGTTTCGGTATCGTTATCTGGTCAGCCGCAGTAGCCGATTCGGAATAAGCTACTCTGCTGGTAAGACTGAAAGGGCCAGCGATGCTGGCTCTTTCTATTTAAAAAAATATAAAAATAATAAAGTAGCTAATCATAAGTTACGCATTTAAAGGGTACTTTCAATGTCCCCATCAAGACTAAGTCACATGCAAGCATTGAAAGCGTTGGATTCCTTATACCAGCGGGAAATGCCCCAATCAGATAGCAGCTTGGCTCAAGCAGCCAGCTATCATTTCAAGAATCCTGGGAAATCTTTTAGAGCACTGCTCGCGCTATCTAGTGGCTCAGCACTAGGTTTAAACGAGCAAGATAATTTACATTGGGCGGCAGCCTGCGAGCTGCTGCACAACGCCTCACTGATACATGATGATATCAGCGATGCCAGCACCCACAGGCGAGGGCAAGAAAGTATTCACGAGCACTTTGGCTCAGATATGGCCCTTTGTCTCGGTGATTGGATGGTGGCCAAAGCCTTTGAGTTATCCGCCAGAAACAGCCTCCATGGGGGCGTGCTCACCGCGCTGCTGGCGCGGGCCATGCAAGAGACCTGTAGTGGCCAAATTTCAGACATTACCCAGCGTCAATGTGCCGAATTAGAAGAGTGGCAGCGAATCGCCAAAGGTAAAACTGCTCCGCTGCTAATAGCGCCAATTAAAGGTGCCGCCATAGCCGCAGGGCTGGATAAGAATATTCATAGCCTTGAGCCTCAAGGAAGTCTCGAACAGCTTGTGGGCCTCTGTGGCCTGGCCTATCAGGGCCGCAACGATATTGATGATATTATCCCCTCAAGCCACCGCTCCAGTGATCTGGATGGCCGCAAGCCTAATTTGGTGATTAGCTTATTTGCCCAGCAAGGCATTGGTAGCGATGATTTCAATACTTGGTATCAATCGGAAGACAACATCCAGGTATCCCATTGGCAGCGCCGTATCGCATCAAGCGATGTGATCCTGCAGGCCAATCAATCAGTGGACTACTGGCTGATACAAGCAGATCAATTGGTGATTACATTACCGGTTCAACTTCAACCTGTGGCCCAGGGGCTAGTTGCTTCCGTAAAAGAGCAATCAATCATTAAACGCCAAGGGCGGATCGCTTGACCTCAAACACATTGGTAGACGGTAAAACAGTAGTAGTGATCGGCGCAGGCTTCGCCGGTATAGCTACAGCATTAAGACTCAGAGCCCTCGGATGCAAGGTCACCTTGCTTGAACGCCTTGATAGCCTGGGCGGTCGGGCTCAAGTATTTGAGCGCGGCGGCTATCGCCACGACGCCGGGCCCACCGTTATTACCGCGCCTTTTCTGTTTGACGAATTATTTGAGTTGTTCGATGAGAACCTTGAAGACCATCTAGACTTTGTTCCCCTAGACCCCTTCTATCGCTTTCACTTTGCTGACGGCAGCCAATTTGACTATCGCGCCAGTATTGAAGACACATTGACCGAAATTCGACGTTTCAATCCAGAGGATGCAGATGGCTATTTAAAGCTTTTGGAGAAGTCTAAAAAAGTCTATGACGTAGGTTTTAAGCAGCTTGTTCATAGGCCATTTACTCGGGTCTGGGATATGGTCAAACAGGTTCCAGCGCTGCTGATACTTAAGTGCTATAAAACTGTGTCACAGATGGTAAATAGCCACCTAAAGCACCCGCTAATTCGTCAGGCCTTTTCTATTCACCCTTTATTGGTGGGTGGAAACCCATTTAAAACCACCGCTATCTACACTTTGATTCACTACCTTGAACGACGCTGGGGCGTATTTTTCTGTATGGGTGGCACCGGAAAGTTGGTGCAAGAATTAGGTGCCCTGATGGAACGCCAGGGTGTCAATATTGTGCTTAACGCCGATGTGGATAAAATTATCGTCGCCAACAAAACTGCCACCGGCGTGCGACTGAGTAATAACGAAACAATGGATGCAGATCTGGTGGTTTTTGGTGGAGATCCCGAGACCTGCTACCAGCACCTGCTGCCCAAGAGTAAACTCAGCCTGCCGCGGAGTATCAAGAAACAATACAGTATGGGGCTCTATGTCCTGTATTTCGGCACCAAGAAGCTGTATCCAGATGTCGCCCACCACAGTATTTGGATGGGGCCTCGATTTAAAGAGCTGCTCTCGGAGATTTTTGATGCCAAACACATGAGTGAAGATTTCAGTCTCTATGTACATCGCCCAACGGCCACGGACACAAGCTTTGCCCCCGACGGCTGCGAATCCTTCTATGTGCTCTGCCCCGTGCCTAACCTGCAGGGCAATGTGGACTGGAGTGTTGAAGGGGAAATATTGCGCGACCGAATTATCGATGCTCTCGAGGAGACTATACTGCCAGAACTCTCATCAGTAATTGAAGAGGTGTTTTGGATGACACCAGAAGATTTTGCCAGTGACTATCGCTCTATGCACGGGGCCGGTTTTTCTATTGAACCGCGGCTTACTCAGTCGGCCTGGTTTCGCTTTCACAACCGCGATAGCGCCATCTCAAATCTCTTTTTTGTCGGCGCGGGCACCCATCCCGGTGCTGGCCTTCCGGGGGTCGTCAGCTCTGCCAAAGTGGTAGAGGAATTGCTCACTGGTGTTGAGGTGGGCTCCGGGGGATAGAAAATGGAAAATTTACCGCCAGAGTCTTCATCCTTGTCTCCACCACCCAAACAAATACTGGCGCGCCACGGCAAATCATTTTATTGGGCCAGCCTGTTTCTAGGTGGCCAACTCGCAGAACGCGCAGCACAACTCTACCAATTTTGTCGCTTTGTGGATGATCTGGCTGATGGTGACCTGCCTGACCGCAAGGAATCTCTTGAAGATATCCGTGCTCGCCTGGATGGCGGTAACACAGTAGCGGGCCCAGAAATAGAAGCGTTTATCCAGTTCGCAACAGATAATAATATCCCTGTAATAGCAGCTCGCGAGTTACTCGACGGCATGCTGAAAGATCAACAGCCCACCGAGGTAAAAGATGAAGCGGAATTACTGCGCTACTGTCATGCCGTAGCCGGTACCGTCGGCCTGATGATGTGCAGGGTTCTCAACTGTGAGCATAGTCGCGCTGATAGCTTTGCCATTGATTTAGGTATTGCCATGCAGCTGACCAATATCTCTCGCGATGTTCTGGAAGATGCCAAAATGGGGCGTCGTTATTTGCCCGCAAGCTGGGTAGACCTGCCTCCCTCTGAGATTGCTGAGGCCGGTATCCCCTGTCGCCTGCCGGTGGCCAAAGCCGCGGAGCGCATGCTTAACCTTGCTGAAGACTATTACCAAAGTGCTCTACTGGGCATTCATTTACTGCCTTTTCGCTCGCGATTTGCCATTACAGTGGCGCTGCGTGTCTACCGGCAGATTGGCTGGTTATTGAAACGCCACAGCCTGCGCTGGTGGCGGGGCCGTGTTTATGTCAGCAAACCAGAAAAAGTTCTGCTAAGTTTGCGCAGCCTAAGGGACTTAAAACCTATTACAGTGCCAGCCCACAAAAAAGAGCTGCACCAACATCTTAAGGGGTTAGCTGGTGTCAAAGGCTAATAACAGCGCCCTCCAGGTTCCTGAAGTGGATATCGCTATTATTGGTGGTGGCAGTGCCGGTATCAGCCTGGCCGCTAAACTAAATAATTGTTCCGCTTTGGTGGTAGAGCCCCACAGCCCCGCCGAGCGGGACTGTAGCTGGGCTCTATGGGCCAACCCAGCACAACAACAACAACTTGCCCCCGCCACCAAGGGCAGCTGGAAACAATGGCGCTTGGTAGATGACTATTCTGAGGTGCTCCACAGCAGTGATCAGTATCGCTATACCAGCCTGAGTTCAGCCCAGTACATGGAACAATGTGAAGCTAGCCTGGCAGAAGGGGTCAATGTTATCCGAGCGGCCGCAGAGAATATTGTCGCCAGAGGTAATGGCGGCTCATTCACTGCCGCTCATCAGCATTACAGTGCAGCCCAGCTCTACGATAGCCGACCTCCAAAAATAGCCGAGCACGGCCTTAAGCAACACTTTCTAGGTTGGGACGTTCGCACAAAAACGCCAATTGATGATCCAGACATTGCCACCCTGATGGATTTTCGCGTGGACCAGTCCCGCGGGCTGCACTTTATCTATGTACTGCCCTTTTCCGATCGCAGGCTACTGATCGAGTCGACCATGATATCCGCCAATTTGGAAGATAAAGACTGGTATCGGCAGGCTATTGGTCAGTGGCTAGATCAGCAAAATATTGGGATAGAAGAAACACTGGGGGAGGAAGCCGGGGTAATCCCCATGGAAACAGTGGCCCCATTAGATAGCGACATTGCCAGTATCGGCGCAGCCAGCGGTGCAGTGCGCCTGTCCTCAGGCTATGCTTTTAGCGCTATTCAGGCGCAGATGACCAAACTAGCCAACGGTATCCATGCTGGAGAGTATTCAGTGCCCACCCCTATATCACCAGCATTGATCCGTATGGATAAAATATTTAATCGCGTGTTATTGGCGCAGCCTGAGCTGGGAGTCTCTATTATGATGCGCACCGCCAAGGCATTAGATGCTAATGGCTTTGCGCGCTTTATGCTGGGCTCCGCTACTCTTACAGACTGGGCCAAAGTTATCCTGGCAATGCCCAAAGCCCCTTTTCTCAAACAGGTGCTGCGCCCATGAACAGCTTGGATATGCTGGCCATTGCCGCAGTTTTACTGTTGGGTGTGCCTCATGGGGGCCTTGATGGTGCCGTGGCAAGGCGTATCGGCTGGCCCACGGGGCTTATGTCATGGTTTGGCTTCCACCTCGCCTATGTTAGCTTAGCCGTCTTGGTTGCACTGCTGTGGTGGCTCTTCCCACTGCCAAGCTTGAGCCTATTTCTGCTCATTTCCGCCCTGCATTTTGGTGCCAGTGATATCGCTGATATTGGCAGTGATTGGCTGCCTTGGGTGGCCCATGGGGGGTTAATATGTATTGGTATTCCAAGCCTGCAACCCGCGCTAGTAGAGCCTATTTTTGCCATTCTTGTGGGTGCCGAAAATGCTAGCCTGCTAATGGCTGGCATAGCCAATCTGTTTTTACCCTGGGTGGTTAGCATACTTGGCTATTGCGGTTACGCCTGCTTAAAGATCCAGTACCGCAAATCATCAATCAGCCTACTGATACTGGCGGGGTTGGTCAGCGTCTTGCCGCCGTTAATCAGCTTTGCTCTGTACTTCTGTCTCTGGCACAGCCGCGGCCATATGCTGCGTCTGTGGCGCAGTCTGGAGCAAAGCGAGCGCCAACGAACCTTTCGCGAAGCTATGTTCTACACAGCAGCTTCCTGGATTGCCGCAGGATTTATTTTTTATTATTTACAGGGCTCAACGGCCACATCATTGGTACAGTTAACCTTTATCGGCCTCGCAGCACTGACATTGCCTCATATGTTGCTGGTCGATTACGCCGACAAGAAAAATAAAAAAGAGGAGGCGTTGCCATGACAGATATAAGAAACCGTAAAGCGGACCATATTGCCCTGGCTTTGCAGCCGAAGCATCAGGCTCAGCAGAGCTCAGGTTTTGATCGTCTGCGCTTTGAGCCTAACCCACTGCCACAAATGGCGCTGGAAGATATTAACCTCGGCAGCCAATTCCTCGATCAAGCAGTTGCCGCGCCTTTTTTAATTGGCGCTATGACCGGCGGTTGCGACAATGGTGATTTGATTAATCAGCATCTGGCCGAGGCCGCTCAGGCTTGCGCTATTCCTATGGCGCTGGGTTCCCAGCGAGCTGCTCTCGAACAGGGGCTCGCGCAGAATGTTCGGCGCTGGGCACCCACGGCTATTTTACTGGGCAATCTGGGGGCCACACAGATACAACAGCAGGGGCTCGACTTAGCCAAGAGAGCGGTAGATTCAGTGCAGGCCAACGGGCTGATGATCCATCTTAATCCCCTGCAAGAACTGATACAGCCCAATGGAGACAGAGACTGGAACCTCGTGTTAGAGGCCATTCAACACTGCGCTGTCGAGCTTGAGGTGCCGATTATTGTTAAAGAAGTGGGTGCCGGAATAGGCCCTGCCAGCGCCAAAAAGCTGATGGATGCTGGCGTAAACTGGGTCGAAGTAGCTGGCCGCGGCGGCACTAGCTGGGCAAGTATTGAGCTGGATCGCAATGGGTCTGAGCGCGAGCGGGAAATTGCCGCACCCTTTATTGATTGGGGCATGGACACCATAGAGCTACTGCCCGCAGTGCACGCAGCCTGCCCTTCACTGGGGCTTATTGGTTCCGGCGGTGTACGCCATGGCCTGGATATCGCTCGCTGTATTCGTCTGGGAGCACAGATGACCGCGTTGGCACAGCCGTTTTTAGCCCCTGCGCTGGAGTCTGCGGAGGCCGTTGTGGAGAAAATGTCGACCCTTCAGGAGCAGTTGCGCTGGGCCATGTTTCTGACTGGCAGCCAAGACATCTCAGACCTGCGCAAAGCGCCAATACAATAACCCTGTCAAACTAATGGTAAAATCTATTAGCGCGATGAATGAAAACTATTAGGCCCTAACAGAAAAACTATCCTACACTGCAATACCACCTTTTTTTATAGGGGTATTGGGTGGTTATAGAATAACTAACGAAAGGAGCTTTGATATGTCATTAGCAGGATCAAAAACCGAAGAGAGCTTAAAAGCCGCATTCGCCGGTGAATCACAGGCTAACCGCCGTTATCTTTACTTCGCCTCAAAAGCAGACGTTGAAGGTTACAACGATGTAGCCGCAGTATTCCGCTCGACCGCCGAAGGCGAGACAGGCCACGCTCACGGACATTTGGAATATCTCGAAGAAACTGGTGACCCAGCTACCGGAATGCCTTTTGGTGGCACCAAAGCCAACCTTGAGAGCGCCATTGCCGGTGAGACCCATGAGTACACCGATATGTACCCAGGTATGGCTAAGACAGCCCGCGAAGAAGGCTTCGATGAAGTTGCAGACTGGTTTGAAACACTAGCCAAAGCCGAGCGCAGCCACGCCAATCGTTTCCAAAAGGCGCTGGATACTTTAGACGACTAAGCAACAGCCTAAGGTTATGTAATCTGAGAATCTGGGGTGTGTTTTTCACCCCAGATTTTTATTTGCTCAGAAAAGGAGTCAAATCATGGCGCAACGCGAAGGAAATCTGCAAGCACCGACTCGTCACCCTCTAGATTGGCAGTCTGATGATTTTTACAATGAAGATAGCCTCAACCAAGAATTAGAGCGGGTCTTTGATATCTGCCACGGTTGCCGCCGCTGCGTTAGCCTGTGTGACGCCTTCCCAACATTATTTGACCTGATAGACGAATCTGACACCTTTGAAGTCGATGGCGTAGATAAAGCCGACTATGTCAAAGTGTCGGACCAGTGCTATATGTGCGATATGTGTTACATGGCCAAGTGCCCTTACACACCTCCCCACGATTGGAATGTCGATTTCCCCCATCTAATGCTGCGCGCTAAAGCGATCAAGTTCACCAAAATTGGTGCCCCGTTGCGCGACAGAATACTGACCAGCACAGATACAGTGGGCAAATTGGCAACAATCCCTCTGGTGGATATCACGGTTAATGCGCTGAATAAGAATAATACGTTCCGCAAAGCGCTGGATAAGGGCTTAGGCGTGCACCATCAAGCGCCCGTACCCGAATATCACAATAAAACAATGCGCAAGCGCGTCGCGCCTTTAGTGGCAAGTCAGTTAAATGAGCAAAGCGAGACCATTGAGCAGCCCACCGCCGTCAGTAATACCACAGGTAAAGTTGCTTTGTATGTGACCTGCTACGGCAATTACAACAGCCCTCATTTAGGCGAAGATTTCTACAATGTGTTTACCCACAACGGTATCCATATTGACCTGGTGCCCAAAGAGCAGTGCTGTGGTATGCCCAAATTGGAACTGGGCGACTTGCAGGCCGTGGCCAAACTTAAAGAAGCCAATATTCCGGTCTTGGCCAAGTTGGTGGACGAGGGCTACGATCTGATTGCACCGATTCCCTCCTGTGTACTGATGTACAAACAGGAACTACCGCTAATGTTCCCAGATGACCCGAATGTAATCAAAGTACAGCAAGCTTTTTACGACCCGTTCGAATATCTGCATCTGCGCCATAAAGCCGGTGCTTTTAATACCGATTTCAAACAGTCTCTAGGGGATATTAGCTATCAGGTGGCCTGCCATCTGAGAGTGCAAAATATCGGCCTAAAAACCCGAGATATTTTAAATCTGGTTCCAGAGACCAATGTTCATGCAATCGAACGCTGCTCTGGCCACGATGGCACCTACGCAGTGAAAACCGAGACCCATGACAAGTCTGTCAAAATTGCCCGCCCGGTGGTGCGCAAGGTCAATGAACAAGACCCGGATTTCTTTATCAGTGACTGCCCCATGGCCGCCACTCATATTGGCAACCTGTCGGAAAAAATTGAGCAACCGGAACATCCAATGACCTTGCTGCGCAAGGCCTATCAAATTTAAGGAATAGTCAAAATGGCAGACTTAACCAGAGCAGACCTGTGGCCCTTAGAACAGTACGCAGAGAAGCGCCCAGAGTTCCGCACCCAGGTGATGGCCCATAAAAAGACCAGAGAGGTTTGCATTGGTAACAACGCCCGCCTGTGCTTTGAAGATGAAACGACCATTCGCTATCAAATTCAGGAAATGCTGCGAGTAGAGCGTATTTTTGAAGCCGAGGGTATTCAGGAAGAACTAGACAGCTACAACCCACTGCTACCCGAGGGGCAAAACCTCAAGGCAACATTTATGCTTGAGTACGATGATATCGACGAGCGCAAAGTTATGCTGCAAAACCTTAAAGGAGTCGAGCGCCAAATTTGGGCTCAGGTGGGAGACCGCCCGCGCATTGTGCCCTTTGCCGATGAAGACATGGAGCGTGAAAACGACGAAAAAACCTCCAGCGTACATTTTTTGCGCTACGAGTTTAGCGCCGAGGATATTGCCGGCCTGCGCGCTGGTGCAGCATTCAGCATGGGCGTAGATAGCCCTCACATTCAGCCTAATTCTGTTCAAATCCAAGACCCGGTGCGCGCTGCACTCATTGCAGACTTTGCCTAATTCTCATTATTAATAGCTCCTGTAGACAGGGTTCACAGGGGCTGGTTAAATCGCAGCAAAACAGTCAAATGGAAAATTCTCTTGTCCAATATTCGTAGTGAAATAACCGCAGGTATGGGGTTGATTACCCTGGACCGCCCAGACGCTCTCAATGCCCTGTCTCTGAATATGGTGCGCGACCTCTACACTCTTTTAACCGACTGGCGTGATAACCCCGCAGTCGACGCCGTGGCTATTCGCGGTTCCAATAAAGAAGGGCCATTTGGCGCCTTTTGCGCCGGTGGTGATATACGTTTTTTCCACAGCGCAGGCATTGCCCAAGCAGAGGAAGAAAAACAGCAACTGGAAGACTTTTTTACTGAAGAGTATCGCCTAAACCATCTGATTTTTAACTACTCCAAGCCCTATATCGCTTTTATGGACGGTATTGTTATGGGTGGCGGTATGGGAATTTCCCAGGGAGCCTCAATCAGAATTGTCACCGAACGCAGCAAACTGGCCATGCCAGAGACCAATATAGGCCTGTTTCCCGATGTTGGTGGCGGCTACTTCCTAAGTCGCTGCCCCGGCGCCAGCGGTGAATATCTTGCCCTGACCGGGCAAATGCTAATCGGCGCCGACGCTTTAAGTCTTGGGCTGGCCGATACACTGGCCGACAGTGCTGATATTGAATCCCTGTGGAGCGATTTGACAACCAACCCAGGCCTGTCCATAGCTGATAGGCTAGAGGCCTTAAAACGCAATTTAGCCGCTTCTACACCCGTCGATCATCAGCCCAGTTGGCTGGATAAAAGCATTGATTTCTGCTTCGCAAAGGCCAGTGTGGGTGAGATTTTTGACTCTCTGGCCGAGCAAAACTCTGAATGGGCCAACAACTGCATAGCTGCGCTGCGCAAACGCTCACCGCTGATGCTGCATGTGGTGCTGGAACAGATTCGTCGGGGCCGTGAAATGAGTTTGGCAAATGATCTGCGCATGGAGCGCGATTTAGTGCGCCACTGTTTCTATACCAAGCATCTGCACCGCTCTGGGCTGACCAGCGAAACTGTTGAAGGTATTCGCGCTCTGGCCGTCGATAAAGACCACAGCCCTAAATGGAACCCAGGCAGCATCGAACAAGTGACTCCAGATATGGTTGCACCATTCTTTATCAGCCCGTGGTCTGCTGAGGAGCACCCCTTAGCAGATTTAAGTTAGGTAGCCCAGTGGCACTCTATGAAGAAGAGATAACCTGCCCTTACTGCTGGGAGTCGATTACCTTATTTGTCGACCCATCAGAATCTCAGACCTACACCGAGGACTGTTTTGTCTGCTGTCGGCCCATTTTAGTTTGCACAGAGGTGGACGGCGATCCTATTTCAGTGCAGGTAACCCAAGAAGATTTGGGGTTCTAAGGCCAGTAAACCTGCTTAGTAGGTCAAGCCATGGCCCATCACAAATGTTGGTCGCAGAGAATCATCCGGCATATCTTCCTGCTGCTCTGACACCGCCTCCATAGAGGAAGGGATCTCAAATGGCAGCTTGCCCTGAGGATTAAACGCTCCAAAGATCATTTCAAAAATCACCGAATCATACACCCCAAAGGTACCAATCAAAGCATCGCTCTGTTGATTGAGCTCGGTTAAAATAGCGGGGCGATTTAGATCTACTACCGTAATTAGGTTTTTGTGCTGGGAATAGCGCTCTACCTTAGCCAATATGCTGCTATCAAAGTTCAGATTACCGTCAGGTAAAATACCGCTAAGTAGCTGATCTATCAGCTCTTCAGACCCCGCAATTTGATTGCCATTAAATACAGTATCCAGATATAAAATAATCGCGTCTGCCTCCTCGGGGCTGTCAGCTAAAGTGCCGTATTGGCTCGCCTCTTCAGCACCTAAACCATCGACAAAAATTTTGATCCCCTTAGCCAATGGTAGAGTCTGACCAATGCTGCCAGGCTTGTTATTACTAAGCAGCACCATAGACTTGCGCTGGGCCTGAAGGCCGGCCGCAATATATTCTTTGGTATTGACCAGGCTTGGTAAGGCCTGTTCGTCAGCCAGAGACTGCTCAAACAGGCCCAACTCAAACTTATTAACCAAAATACGCTTCACCGACAGGTTAATTCGCGCCTCAGAGATCAGACCTTCCTGCACTAACTCAACCACCGACTGGGTATCACTCTCGCCACCGTATTGATCTATACCCGCATCAAGAGACTTTTTATACCGCTCTTTTATGCTTAGATTTTCGACGCCCCAGGCACGACTGGAAACAATACCCCAGTCTGCACAAACCACACCGGTAAAACCCAGCTCATGCCTCAGCAAATCGGTCAGAATCATTTTATTAAAGCCCATAGCCACATTTTCGTCGGTCTGATCAATGGGAATACCGTAGTACGGCATAATCACTCGCAGGCCATTATCGATCGCCTTCTTAAAGGGCTTCAGGTGATAGTCAAAGTTATCCCCGGGGTAAATCTGGCGTTTGCCGCTGGGGAGATGGGGGTCCAGACCCAGCTCTTGGGGGCCTCCGCCGGGAAAATGCTTAACCATCGATAACACCGAATTCTTATCCAGAGATTCACCCTGGAAGCCCAGCATATAAGCAGTGGTCAGTTCACTGGACAGGTCCGCATCGGAGCCAAAGGTGCCAAAGTTGCGCGGCCAGCGCGGCTCTGTGGCTAGATCAGCCATCGGATGCAGGGCCGTACGCAGCCCAACTGCGCGATACTCAGCCGCGGCTATTTCACCAAATTGTCGCGTCAGCTCAATATCTCTTGCCGCCGCAAAGCCTAGCTGTGAAGGCCAGGCAGAAAACCCATCTACAGAAAATGCCGCAATACCACCGCCCCTTGAGGCTTCATGGAGTGGATCAGAGCTAATGGTCAGGGGAATGCCCAATCTGGTTCTCGCGGCCACTTTTTGCAAACTATTGAGTTTGGCTGCTATCTCCCCCGGCGTAGGCTTGCCATAGAAATTAAAGTGACTGATATGTTTATCAAGAATATCGGCAGCATCTATATCCACACGGCCCATGGCCAGATGAAAGGCCAGCAAAGTAAAGTCGGGCTCAATAGTAATAGCCGGATGAAACATCTGGCCGACTTTTTCCTCAAGGCTCATCTGGCTGATTAAATTATCGGCCCGCGCTTCCGCAGGCTGGCGACTATCCTCGTAAACATCTAAACGCTGGTTTTTATTGAGATCGCGGTATCCAAACTGGCCATCGACCAATACCTGTGGCTCTGGGCCAAGGGCAAAATAGATTCTAATATTGTCAAAAGGCTGGAAGAGCAAATTGATCAGCCAAAGCACAGCTATACCAAGAAGCGTGGCCAGAATTTGCCCTGTGATTTTGAGGATTTTTTTCATGGTACGTCCTTCTTTTTTGACAATTCTACTGGCAATATTTTTGGTTTGCACGCAGCTATACAAGGTCTGTTGGCCTATTTCCTTGAAGATGAGCTACTTAAATCACCTTTTAGATTGATTAGTTTGAATTACCCCTAAAAAACACTCTATGACTGAGATATGGTTTGGGGACGTTTCCTAGGGTTCGCCTCTAGGTCAGAGTACCGTAGTAAGTAAGTACTGAAGCTGGGAAGAACTGCAGATGAAAAGCTCTGTAGAGAGTGAATATTCACTACCGCTTTTTTATAGCCAGCTATCAACGGCCAACTAACGTATGATGGCCCTTCTTAAAAATAGGCTACTAACCCTAATGGCTCTAGGCGCAACCATCTTCAAAGCAGAACTCAATATTGTCGACATGGATCGACATTATTATCAACAGCATAGTTTGACTCTGGCTCAGCACCCCTCGGAGACTGATGAGCGCCTAATGATACGGCTGCTCGTCTTTGCATTGCACGCCAGTGACTTACTGCGCTTTACCAAAGGCCTGAGTACCGACGATGAACCAGATCTTTGGCAAAAAAGCCTGAGCGATGAAATTGAGTTATGGGTCGAGTTGGGCTTACCCAGTGAGAAGCGCCTCAAAAAAGCCTGTGGCCGCGCCCAGCAGGTTATTGTTTACACCTATGGCACCGGCTCTGCCGAACAATGGTGGAAAGAGATGCAGCCCCAACTGGCTAGATTTAAAAATCTTAGTGTTCGCCATCTCGACACAGATATCACCAAAAAGCTGGCCAAAGGCATGCAGCGCAATCTCGATATTCAGGTCAGTATTCAGGATTCTGAAGTCACCTGGGATACTGATCAGACACCCCTAATATTCACTCCAGGCGTTAAACTTTAGGGTACAAATTGGACAGTAAAAATATCGCTTAAATGTGATTAATTTTGCTTTGAACTTTTCCAATCTGGGTGTACGCTGGCGACCTTTAAAATACGGTCGGTTATTATGCCCGTTAGAACTATTGTCAGCATCTGGCCGCTGTTTGCAGGCCTCTCCCTAATTGGCCTCGCCGTTGGTGTGCAGGGCAGTTTGCTTGGTGTGCGCGCAGAAATCGAAGGCTTTGACGACTACCTGATTGGCCTGCTGATGTCCTGCTATTTTGCCGGCTTTTTAGCCGGGTCACTGCTGACCCCCAAGATGATTCAACGGGTAGGGCATATCCGTATTTTTGCCGCACTGTCTGCGGTGGCATCCGTCACTATTCTGGTGCATTCAATCTATGTAAACCCCTGGGCCTGGGCACTGATGCGTCTGCTCACGGGCTTTGCCTTTTCAACGATTTATGTGGTGTCCGAAAGCTGGTTAAATCAGGCCTCCAACAATACCAATCGCGGGCAGATACTCTCTCTTTATACAGCCATTCTGCTGGCCGGTATTTGCGCCGGGCAGTTTATGCTCAATGTGGCCAACCCCAGAGAGTTCACCTTATTTATTCTGATCTCAGTGATGGTCAGCGTGGCTGCCGTACCCATTTTATTATCAGTGATTACCACCCCCGCTATTGAAGAGACTGAGCGGGTTACCATGCGCCACCTGTGGTATCGCACACCCATGGGCGTCACCGGTATTGTTCTCTCCCAATGGGTATCGAGTATTTTGTTTGGCATGGGCGCAGTCTATGCCACTAAACTCGGTTTCACGGTTTATCAGGTGGCCAACTTTATGGGTGCCATGATGGCCGGTGGCATGATTTTGCAATACCCCATCGGTAAACTCTCCGATATGATCGACCGCCGTTGGGTGATGGGCTTTGCCTGTTTATTTGCCGTGGCCTTTGCTCTTATGATCAGCCGTGAATCCGAGGCCTCAATCCGGCTATACGGGCTGGTCTTCCTATTTGGGGGCTGTTCATTATCTCTGTACTCATTAGTCGTGGCACTGACCAATGATCACCTGCGCCCTGCAGAAATTGTTCCCGCCAGCGGCACCATTGTTTTGATTGCCGGGCTAACCTCGATCACCGGGCCTATTACCGCAGTTTTCTGGCTACAGCTATTTGGTTTGCAAAGTTTCTTTTTGCTCTTGGCCGCCTGCCTTTTACTGCTAGCAGGCATCAGCATCTGGCGCGTACTGACCATTGAGGCTCTGCCAAGCGAATACAAGGTTGAGATTACATTGCAAGCGGCCACTGCGCCTGTGGGCACAGTGTTGCATGCAGAAGAGGAACCTGTGTCTCAAAGCAGCTAAACCTTTAGGGGCTAGCCATCGTAAATTAAAAGACAAAAATAAAAAAAGGTTACTTAAAATGCGCTTACTGATGATTGCCTCAGCCCTACTGATTGCGACTGGGTGCGCCCAAAAATTTAGCGCAGCAGAATATCTCCAACTCGATAAAAAATACGACGTAGTTATTGAGCGCGACCATCTGGGTGTGCCCCATATTATAGGCGAGCGAGATGTGGATGCGGCCTTTGGCTTTGCCTATGCCCAGGCGGAAGATAACTGGCAGATTATCCATGACAGCATTCCGTTTTATCGCGGTACCAACGCAGCCATTAACGGCAGAGATGCCGCCACTACCGATTTTTTGATTCATTGGCTGGGCATTTGGCAAGATTTGGATGCTGGCTATGAGATTCGGCTTAAACCTGAGACCAGAGCCTATATTGAAGCCTTTGCCGATGGCATTAATTACTATGCTGCTCTTCATCCCGAAGAGACCAATCAGCGAATCTTCCCAATTAATGGCAAAGATATTGTCGCAGGCTATATGCTGCGTCACCTGCTGTTCTATGGCTTTGATGCACCGGTCATTGAGCTGTTTGAAGAGCAGCGTAAATACCCAGTGAGCAAGCCTGGGGAATCTGTCGCCGACACAGAAACCCGCAGCCATGGCGTCACCATGGGTGGCCTGCCCGTTGGTTCCAATGCTATGACTGTGTCCCCTTATAACAGCACCGATGGCTCTACCATGCTAGCCATTAATTCCCACCAACCCACCACCGGTCCCGTGGCCTGGTATGAAGCCCATGTTCAGAGCAATGAAGGTCTCAATATTATGGGTGGGCTATTCCCCAGCAGTGTCACCATAGGTGTGGGCTTTAACGAAAATCTGGGTTGGGGAGCTACGGTCAATAAACCGGATCTGGTGGATATCTATGTGCTGGATATCGACCCCAACAACCCCAATCGCTATAAGCTCGATGGTGAATGGAAAACATTGGAAGCCCGCGATATTGATGTGGATGTAAAAGTATTTGGTTTTCTTAACTGGACCTCAACCCAAGAGGGGCTGAGATCTGTTCATGGCCCAGTGCTGCGCACCGGCCATGGCACCTATGCGGTTCGCTATGCAGGCATGGGCGAGATGCGTCAAGTAGAGCAGTGGCTGGCCATGAATAAGGCGCAGAATTTTGACGACTGGCGCAATGCTATGCGCATGCATGCCTTTGCCAGCTTTAATCTGGTTTATGCCGACCGCGAAGGTAACACCATGTTTGTGCATAATAGCCTGACACCTAACCGAGTGGGCGGCTATAACTGGAACCATTATCTACCCGGTGATGACAGCAGCCTGATTTGGGATGACTATATGCCCTTTGATCAGTTGCCTCAGGTTATTAATCCCAAGTCCGGGTATATTCACAGCGCCAACCAAAGTCCATTCCATATCACTGCTGAAGGCGATAATCCGGTTGAAACAAACTATCGCATCGAAGATGGCTTCCCCACTCGCATGACCAACCGCGCTGATCGCGGGCTTGAATTATTTGCCGAGCTGGGCACCATCTCCGAGCAGGAATTTTTTGATATTAAGCACGATAAAAGCTTTAGTGCTAAGTCCAGATCTATGGCGTTCTTAAATCAGGCATTGGCCCTCGATCTCAGTGATCAGGAACAGAAATACCAAGATGCCCAGCAGATTATTGCCAACTGGGACCGCAATACCAATATTGAAAATTCCGGTGCTGCCCTTAGCACCTGTGTTATCGGCACCGAATGGCTGGCCGAGCAAAAAGGCAAGCCAGAGCCAGATGCCCGCGAAGAGCTTTTCCGCTGCAGCGATCGCTTGCTGGATAAGGTGGGCCGCCTCGATCCTCTATGGGGCGATGTGAGCCGACATGTACGCGGTGATCTAAACCTGCCAGTAGGCGGTGGCCCAGACACATTGCGCGCGATTTATGGCATGGGCATGGAAGAAGATGGCTACCTAACCAATGTGGCTGGTGATGGCCTTTACTATATGGTTTCTTGGGACGCGGAAGGCGAACAAAAGGTGCGTGGTATCCACCAGTTTGGTGCTGCAACATTGGATGAGAGCTCACCTCATTATGCCGATCAAGCTCAGGATTATGTGGATGAAATACTGCATGACCCATTATTTGATGCAGAGAAACGCTCACCTAAAATCCAGCGCAGTTACAGACCTGGGGAGTAACCCCTGATCCATCCATGCTAGAATGGGGCAATTACTTTTAGCTCAGATACTGAGGCCCCATGTCTATCCAGTGGTATCCCGGCCATATGCGCAAGGCCAGCAACGAAATGATCGAGGCCCTGCCTCAGGTCAATATCGTTGTTGAAGTTCTTGACGCCCGCATTCCCTTCAGTAGCTCCAATCCATTTATCCAAGACCTGTGCACTGAAAAACCCTATATCAAACTACTCAATAAAACCGACCTTGCCGACCCGTCTATCACCCAGCAGTGGCAGGATTATTTTGAACAACAGGGCAACACCAAAACTATGGCCCTGGATTTAAAGAACCATGACCCCAGCGCCAAAATTATTGATCTGATCAATAAACTCTATCCCCAGCGTGAGGGCGGCAATACATTGGCGATGGTTACCGGTATTCCCAATGTGGGAAAATCATCGCTTATCAACTGTCTGGCCGGCCGCCATATCGCCAAAACTGGCGATGAACCGGCGATTACCAAGGGGCAGCAGCGAATCAATCTACGCAATGGCATTATGCTGTTGGATACCCCCGGTATTCTCTGGCCCAAGATCGAAAATCCTCAGGGCAGCTATAGATTGGCAACCACAGGTGCGATTAAAGACACTGCCGTAAGCTATGAAGATATCGCTTTTTTTGCTGCCGAGTTTCTGCTGGAAAAATACCCACAGCAGCTGATAGAGCGCTTCAACATCAGCAACCTGCCTCAGACAGAAATCGACCTGCTAGAAATTATCGGCGCTCAGCGCGGTTGTTTGCGCTCTGGAGGCAGAGTGGATTTAGAGCGAGTATCAACCATCTTTGTTAATGAATTGCGCGCCGGCACTCTGGGCCCATTGGGTTTTGAGACCCCAGAGATGATTGATGCAGAAATGAAACAGGTGGTAGTCCTGAAAGCTGAGAAAGAAGAGCGGGAAAAAGAGCGTTTGGAAAAAGCGGCTGCGCGGCGCAGAAAGGCTAAAGCCAACCGCCGTTAGATCTACCGGCGCTCAAAGATCATCGTCTCGTCAATCAACTGATCACCATCTTCATTAACATTGGCGGTTAAGATATCCCCTTCCACATCAACAAAGATATTTGGCGCACCAATACCCACATAATCGGTTAACCCAGTCCCACCAGTATTATCAAAGGTCTGGGTTACTGTGAGTAGTCCCGTACTCTCATCATGAGCATAGGCCCCCAACTCCATACCGGATATCTCAGTGTCGTCATCTTCATCGACTTCACCATGGAAGTAGGCACCGTCATCAAAGAGAACTATCATCAACAGGTCATTTTCGGTAGTAGTGCTGAGCCAAGTGCCCAAGAGACCCTCAGACACAACTCGTCTCAAACCGAATGTGCTATTACTAGTACCATCGTTATTGGTATCTGACGCAAACATCAAGGAACCGGATGGCTGGGCGATTATTCTTAGGCGCGGTCCTGAACCATCAAAGTCACTGAGACCAGCATCGCCATTGTTATCAAAACTCTGTTCTGCAGTGGTTTCACCAAGCCCAACAATATTGTATGTGCCCCATTCCATTCCAGACAAAAAGTTGGGAGCAGTCTCATTAACCTCTGCATGCGGATAGGTGCCATCTGAAAAAAACTAAGCAACAGGAAGTCGGATTCCGTAGGGCTAGCAATCTCCCATGAACCGACTAGTGAATTATTATCAATAGGCTCTATCTCGTGCTCAATTTCCCCCGACAAGATGAGACTAGCGACAAAATGAACCATAGCAACCACAGTATCAACTAAATCTAATTGGACACTATTCTGGCCTCCATTAGCAATAAATAAACTCACTCCAGCCTGTGATTCAAAGCTTTATGTTGATAGCTCAAAATCTAAAAAAACCGCATTATCTTTAGCCGTCTGAGTAATACTAATTCCGTTGTTTGGATCACCATCCTTATCTAATGACTGCAACAGCCGAATAATATTAATCACCATACGGTGAGCCACATCATCAGTATCGGCTATATCCAAAGGAGTAACAATCTCATCAGCCAAAACTGAGGGAAACACCAAATCCCCAATAAAGAAAGTGACAGTTTCACTGGCCAGATATTTAAATTCCCCACGGGAATTAGTCTCACCATTTTGGATTGCTGTGCGAAAGCCAATATTAATCACCGGGCTATGGAAAAATATACCTGTTAGCGCAGGGTCAGTGTTATCGCTACCCCCTCCGCCTCAACCAGCGAGTGTAAAGAGAATGCTAGAGACAATCATGGTTTTCATGATCATGTTATTACGTCCTGTAATAATTATAAAAGTAATCCTTTTATGCTTTTGATGAGGTTAGACGAATTTTTATCTTGCTGCCAAACTTGGCGGGATAGTTAGACGTATTGCCCCGCCGCATACCCGGAAGCCCAGGCCCACTGAAAGTTATAACCTCCCAAGTGGCCAGTTACATCCATCACCTCTCCCACAAAATACAGCCCCGACTGGGTTTTGCATTCCATAGTTTTAGAGGAAAGTTGATCTGTGTCTACACCACAAAGAGTGACCTCGGCAGTGCGATAGCCTTCGGTGCCCGAGGGCTTTAATTGCCAGTTGGTAAGTTGCTCTGCCACCTTTGTTAGTGCTGCATCTGGAATCTCTGCCATGGGCTTATCGGCATGGCCTGGCCAGTGTACATTTTGAAGTTCTAACACCAGGCTTTTTGGAAGATGTTGAGATAACAGATTGCGCAATAATGATTTGGCGCTGGCTTTTTTATAGCCCAGCAATAACTCTATGGCATTGTGATCTGGCAATAGATTGATACTGATACTCTGACCCGACTGCCAGTAGCTAGATAACTGCAGGGCCGCTGGGCCACTGATGCCCCGATGGGTGAACAGCAAGTTCTCGCGAAAACTTACGCCATTAACAGACATCTCCACATCCACTGCCAGGCCGGAAAGTCTATCACTGATATCCTTGACCCAGTCGGTAAAGGTAAATGGCACTAGCCCGGCAGTGCGAGGTAATAGGTTGAGACCAAACTGTTCGGCAACTTCATAGCCAAACCCTGTGGCACCCATGGTGGGAATCGATAGGCCACCGGTTGCGATCACTAAAGATCTGGATTGAAAATTGCCCAATGACGTCTCTACTTTATAACCGGGCTCAGTGGCTGCAATGGTGTTAATCGCGCAGCTAGTTTTAACAACAACATTCGCGGCCGCGCATTCGTCTGTCAGCATTTTTAAAATATCCTTAGCTGAGTCATCACAAAATAGCTCGCCATGTTTACGCTCATGATAGGCAATATGATGTTGCTCGACCATCTCAATAAACTGCCACTGGTTGTAGCCATTGAGTGCAGATTTACAAAAATGTGGATTGGCGGATAAATAGTTTTCTGGCTGTATGTCCAGATTGGTAAAGTTGCAGCGCCCGCCCCCAGACATAAGGATTTTTTTGCCCACCTTGTTACTACTGTCTAAAACTAATATCGATAGGCCGCGCTGACCGGCGGTAAATGCGCAGAAAAGTCCTGCCGCTCCGCCACCTAAAATTATCACATCGTAGTTATTGGGGTTCATTTCAGGCTATCTGTTGGCTCAAGGCTATTCCATCGTCGCTCAATTTCACTACGGCCAATAGTTTCCAATGTTTGGATATTCTGCTGGGGAATCTGCTCAGAATCTGGAAATTCGCCTAACACTCTTTCCATCATTTCTTCACGCAGAAAATGAATCATTGGGTATGGTGATCGATTAGTAAAGTGGCTGGCCGAGTCTTCGGGTTCGCCATCAAACCTATAATCAGGATGAAAGCTGGCTAGCTGAATGACACCCTCAAGATCAGCTTCTTCGATTAGCTCTTCTGCCAATTCGACAAAGCCCAGATACTCTTCAAAATTTGCAAGTGCATTGGGTACTACTAGTAAGGTAGTCGCAATTTCAGTTTCATCAGAACTGCTGATCAGTTCCAGCTCTGTCAAAAACCCATGCAGAATGCCCTCCACCTGACTGGACTTATTCAAAGTCAGCCGCAACCCCTCTGAAACGATCACTGGCCGCGCAAAGGGGCACAAATTCAGGCCCACCACAAAGCTATCAAGCCAGGCTTTGGTGCGCTGTTCTGCAACAGTTAACGCCTCTGTGGGCATAGAGCATCCAATTTGGGAGAGTAAGTAGGCGTGCAGGATAACCAGTAGACCTCACAGGGACAAGGTATCAGTGGAAAACACCAGTACTAGACTGTTGCATTAGCGTCGAGCCAATGACTATTATTACGGCCCAATTCGAGATAGCACATGCCTCGGGCCATAATGATAAATATACTCCACAGCGTGTAGCCTTTATATTCTGAGATCCCATTATGAAAGACCTGTTTCAAGCACTGAATTTGAGCTGCGGTGCCACCTTAAAAAACCGCTTTATGCTGGCACCACTGACTAACACCCAGAGCCACCCCGATGGCAAATTGTCAGACGACGAATATAACTGGCTGACCATGCGTGCCAAGGGTGGGTTTGGTTTGACTATGACCTGTGCCGCTCATATTCAGGCTGTGGGGCAAGGCTTTCCCGGGCAGCTGGGTATCTTTAGCGATGAGCATCTTGAAGGCCTGACCCGACTAGCCAATGGTATTAAAAGCGAAGACAGCCTGGCAGTGGTGCAACTGCACCATGCGGGCATGCGCTCTCCAGCAGATCTTATTGGCCAGGTACCAGTGTGCCCATCCGACCATGCTGAGACTGGCGCCGTCGGCCTTAGCACTGAAGCGGTAGAGCAATTGATCGAAGACTTTATCCTCGGCGCAGAGCGAGCGGAGCAAGCCGGGTTTGACGGTGTAGAAATTCATGGCGCCCATGGCTATATTCTCGCCCAGTTTCTGAGTGGTACGGTGAATCAGCGACAGGACCAGTTTGGTGGTAGTATCGAAAATCGTATGCGCCCGATTACAGAGATTATTGATGGGGTTCGCGCGCGCTGTCGTTCCGATTTTTTGCTGGGCTTGAGACTATCCCCAGAGCGCTTTGATGTGCATCTGCCGGATATTATCGAAGTGGCACAAAATGTATTGTCCGCAGGCAAAATTGATTTTCTTGATATGTCATTGTGGGACTCCTTTAAAGAGCCTGAAGATGAGGCCTATAAAGGCCGCTCATTAATGTCTTATTTCACTGAGCTTGAACGCGGGGATGTGGCACTGGGTATTGCCGGTAAGCTGCGCAATCCAGAGGAAATTAACCTAGCAATGGAGGCTGATATCGATTTTATTATGCTCGGTCGCGCGGCAATCCTGCACCATGACTTTCCACTGCAAATGCAGGCAGACAGCAATTTCGCGCCGGTTAGAAACCCAGTTTCCGCAGACCACCTGCGCCAAGAGGGTCTGGGCGAAGCGTTTATTACTTATATGTCTGGCTGGAAGGGATTTGTTGGCTGATTCAGGCAAGGTTTATGGCTGGGCACTGATTAACGGCACCACAGTTAGCCGGAAAAAAGTTAGCCAAACAATAATGAGCAGCATAATAATCAAAAGCTGTGCTGCCTGCGTAATAACGCCATGCAGTTAAATTGGCTCGACAGTGAAATACCCTCAACTCTCTCTTCCGGGTTCCCGGCAAAGATGGTTCTGCTCGACCTTGAAACCACCGGTGGCAAAGCCATCTATCATCGTATTATCGAAATTGGCTTGCTGGTGATTGAAAACGGTGAGTTGGTTGAGAAGTGGCAAACCTTTGTCGACCCGGAGGCTTCCCTGCCCCCCTTTATTCAGAAGCTTACCGGTATCAATCCTGGCATGCTGCAAGGGGCTCCCAGGTTTGAGGCTATAGCCGAGGAGCTTTTGAGCAAGTTAGCGGGCCGCACATTGGTGGCCCATAATGCGCGCTTCGATTACGGCTTTCTCAAAAATGAATTTGAGCGCATAGGTATTAGTTACAATGCCAAGCCACTGTGTTCAGTAAAATTTAGCCGTAATCTGTACCCTCAATTTAAGCGCCACGGGCTGTCGCAGATTATTGAGCGGTTTGAAATCAGTATCGAAAACCGTCATCGGGCAATGGACGATGCCGAGATGATTTATAAATTTTTCCAAAAGTCATCCGCGCTATTTTCCGATGATGAAATTGCTGCCACCTGCAAAACACTGCTCAAACGCCCCAGCTTACCGACCCTGTTGGACAGTAAAGAGGTTGAAAAATTACCAGCCAGTGCCGGGGTCTATTATTTTTATGACCAAAAAGGCCTATTGCTTTATATAGGTAAAAGTGTGCATATCCGTAATCGGGTCATGAGCCATTTTAGCTCCGATCACAAGAACCCAAAAGATCTGCAGATGAGCACCAAAATTGCCCATATCGATTTTGAGCAGACGCCCAGTGACTTTGGCGCCCAAATTCGCGAGAGCAATCAAATCAAAGCTCAGAGCCCCATCTATAATCGGCGCCTGCGCAAGGTTAAAAAACTATTCCAATACCGCAGCTCGGAAGATAGCAATGGCTATCTACGTCTCAATATAGAATCGGTGGAAACCGAGGATACGTTTGTTGAACAGCAATTTGGCCTGTTTCGCTCTCCCCGCCAGGCAACAAAAAAGATGCAACATCTGGCGGATCAGTATTTTCTCTGCTACAAATTATTGGGGCTTGAGGGCGACCGCAACAATCAACAACCCTGTTTTCGCTCCCAGTTAAAAAAATGTTTTGGCGCCTGCCATGGAGCCGAACCTGCTGCTGCTTACAATGAACGAATGACCGCCGCCCTCAAGAACTACCAGATAAAGCTATGGCCCTATGGAGGGCCGATTTTGGTGGAGGAGCGCGATCCCCAGAACCCAGAGCAGGTGGCATTTCATATTGTTGATCGCTGGCGCTATGTTGCCAAACTGGCGCTTATTGAGGACATCTATGATCTGGGTTACCAAATGCTGAAGGAAGATAAACGCCCAGTCGCTTCAGAGGTGCAAGCCAATGATCGAGATGACTGGGACGACCGCTTCGATTTAGATATCTACTTTATTCTGGTGCGCTTTATGGTTGATCAGGAAAAAATGAAAATGAACAACCTTAAAATCTGGCATCTTCTCAGCGAATAAAACTAGCCTCAGTCGCTAGCCTATAGGGCTGGTATAGACTTTTTTGTATACTGGCGCTTGAAACTATTGCTCGGACCTCGAGGACTAAACCATGACCGCTCAGGTGACATCTATTTCAGCTCAGGAATTTCAGCATCTCTATAAAGATCATGGGGATAAGCTTTATATTATTGATCTGCGCACCCATGCTGAAGTAGAAAATGAAAGCCTTGGTGGCACCAGCCATTTTCCAGTGCAAACGCTGACTAGTGCTATCCTGCAAGACTATCTTGATCAGCAGGGGCATCAACCTGATCAACCAATTTATCTTCTCTGCGCCGGTGGCCCAAGGGCATCTCTGGCCGCTGAAAACTTAAAACAGGTTATAGATGCTCAGTTTATTATTATCGCTGGCGGTTTGAATGGACTAACAACTCTGCAATACCAGGGCCAGAGAAAATAATATGTCCGTTATCATTGGCCTTTTGATCGGCTCGGTGCTGGGGCTGACTGGTGCCGGTGGTTCAATTTTCGCGGTTCCCTTATTAATTTTATTACTCGACCTACCTATCAATGATGCCATAGGAATTGCACTGGGTGCGGTTGCCGTAAGTGCTTTGATGGGCACCATTAGTAATTGGCGAGCCAAATATATCTTGTGGGTGCCGGCATTAACCTTGGGGCTGGGTGGCGCGCTAGTTGCACCCATAGGTAAATATTTGGGTAGTCAGTTACCGGCAACTTTTTTGCTTGTCGGCTTTTGCGCATTAGCTTTCTCCATTGCCGGTATCATGTGGCGACAGGCCGTAAGCACACCGGAAAAAGCGAGTGTTGTGCGCTCCAGTTATCTCAGTGAAGATGATTATATAGTGCCAATCTGTCGTTTTACCCAGTCAGAACAGTTTGACCTCAGCTCAAGATGTGTGGGCGCATTAATTAGCTGCGGCCTTGTGGTGGGCCTTTTAAGTGGGCTATTTGGGGTCGGTGGTGGTTTTTTGATTGTGCCTGCCCTGCTATATATTACTCAGGTATCCATACGGCAGGCGGTGGCCACATCTCTGCTTATTATTTCAATAGTTGGCAGCTCAGGGTTTGCCAGCTTTGTCGTTGCCAACCCTCAACTCGACTGGCTGCTATTATTAAAAGTCTGCGCTGGTGGGCTGATAGGCATGACTATCGGTCGTCTGGTAGCCGATAATATTGTAGGTGTTCAACTGCAGAAGATATTCTCTCTGAGCCTAGTCACCATCGCTACACTGACCCTGTTTAGCCAGCTTACTGTTTAGAGGTCAGTTTTTTCTGCAGCGCCATAGTCTCCTGAGTCGCCTTAAAGACGGAGAGATCAGGGTTTGCAAGACCAGTGCGGCCAATGGCATCGATATTGGCGTAGTACCAATACTGCACTGCAAAACCAGCCATCGCGCGCAGAGGTTTTATCTTGCCTAAAAATGATAACCAGCTGGGAAATAGAGACAGGCTATCCTCATAGCGTGGCAACTCGTCCAAACCCGCTAGCAGCTGGTTGGGAGCATCGGTCATCACACACATGGGGCGGCCTAAACCAATTAA
Organism: Porticoccaceae bacterium; assembly: GCA_029252555.1. Lineage (GTDB taxonomy): Bacteria > Pseudomonadota > Gammaproteobacteria > Pseudomonadales > Porticoccaceae > HTCC2207. The sequence continues at coordinate 50,901 of JAQXBF010000039.1, read as the reverse complement.
ATCTGCACTGCCGCTATCTACTGCCATTTCCATAGTGCTGCGCTGGCGAAAGCCACCAGTAACCATTAATGGAATATTGACCTTTTCCTGCATGGCCATGGCAAAGTCGACAAAGTAGGCTTCGCGCTTTTGCGTAGACTCGGCGACATTTTGTTTTTCCTCCTCTTCCATACCCTGCAGACCCAACAGTTTTGGCTGCTCATAGGTACCACCAGAGATTTCAATCAAATCGACCCCGGCCTGCTCTAACCATTGCACCACCTGCAAACTTTCTTCAAAGGCAAAGCCACCCTTCTGAAAGTCAGCACTATTAAGCTTAACAGCGACCGGAAAGTCTGGCCCCACGGCAGCTCTAACCGAGGCAACGGTTTCTAAAAGGGCGCGGGCTCGGTTTGCCAATTCGCCACCGTAGTTATCTGTGCGCTTATTACTGCGTGGGCTTAAAAACTGAGATAGCAGATAGCCATGGGCGCTGTGTATCTGCACGCCAGTAAAACCCGCTTCTTTGACCGCTGCCGCGCAGAGGCCAAAGCGACGCACAATACTTTTAATCTCGGCTTTAGTTAATGGCACAGGCTCACCAAACTGCCCGCCAGGAAGGCCTAACTTAATCGCAGATGGAGCTTTTGGATTAGGGTTAATAATTTTCTGAGTTTGGCGGCCTGCATGGCTGATTTGCGCCCAAAAATGATTGCCATTGCGCGTGGCCGCCTTTGCCCAGCTCGCCAGTGCAGTGCGCATAGCTTTATTGGGCTTGCGATCAATGACAACGTTGCCAGGGCGTTCCAAGTGGTCTCGGTCAACCTGAATATTGCCCGATAACAGCATACCAGAGCCACCATCACTCCATAGCCCATATAGCAGTTCCAGTTCTGCGGTAGGTAATCCGTCTGGCGTGGCCAGACCCTCGGTCATGGCGGCTTTTGAAAGTCGATTGGGAAGCACGGCGCCACAGGGTAGCGTCAAAGGCTGGGCAAGGGAGTTTTTCATTGGATGGTTTCTTGTTATTAGAGTAGCGGTAATCATAGTGACGAGTAGCTCCAAAGGCTAGAATTATTGCTCAAACCCTTAGCAGTACTGATTGGTCTAACTTTGGTCTTTACCCAATGTGGCGAGAAATAGAAACTGTAGAGCTAACATTTGCTGAGTTGGGAGACACAGGAATAACATGGAATTTTTACAGTATCGAGAGCTTGCCAAAACTGAATCCGAATTCTCGATCAGTGCAGATTGGGGGCAGGGGCGCAGTATTTTTGGTGGTCTCACCGCCGCACTTCTATTGGTCCATATAGAATCCAATGTCGACTTAACTGGTCGCGACTTGCGCACGGTTAATATTCACTTCTGTGGTGCCACTCTGGCCGACACCACATGTGAATTTCGTCACAGGGTGCTATCAGCGGGCCGGTCTGTCATTCAAGTCGAAGGGCAGCTACTGCAAAATGGCGAGGTTAAAACCGAGATCATCGCCTGTTTTACCACTCAGCGAGTCTCTGCAATTGACGTTGTTGCGCCAGCCAAACAATTCCCCGTGGCGGTGCAAGACACCAGTGAAATGTCCTTCGAGTTTAAGAAGGATTCAGCCCCATTTTTTGTCAGCTATTTTGATCTTCGCCAAACCAATAACAACTTTCCGTTTAGCGGCTCTAATATTAGCCTGATCACCGGTTGGATGCGTTTTGCCAAGCCCAGCGAAGCTCTTAATGATGCCACCATACTGGCCCTGATTGATGCCTGGCCACCCGCCATACTGCCTATGATGACCACCAGGGCACCCAGCAGCACCATCACCTGGAATGTAGAGTTTATGCACCCCAGAGCGAATCTTGAGGTCGAGGATTTACTTTACTATGAATGCAGCGCTATCGAATCAGGCCAAGGCTATGCTCATACTGAGGGAAAAATTTACCACCCCAATGGCCAGTTGCTCGCATTAAATCGCCAAATGGTGGGTGTTTACGATAAAGTGACCTAGTTAAAAAATAACAAAAGCAGCCAATAAAAAGAATAATAAACAGGTACCAAAGATGACCAAGCGAACAGCAACCGCTCGCCAACCCCTAGCGGGGCTGGAAGTCATAGAACTTTCCAATATGATTACCTGCTCCTTGGCCGCTATGACCATGGCCGCTCAGGGCGCCACTGTTATCAAGGTTGAACCGCCAGTCGGGGGCGATCAGATGCGCCCACTGGGCACGCAAAAAAACGGTGTCTCCGGCTTCTTTCACAACTGTAATCGCGGCAAGCGCTCGCTGGCCATTGATCTTAAATCTGAAGCCGGTGTTGAAGCAGTCAAAAAACTCGCCGCCCGAGCCGATGTTTTGCTGCATAACTATCGTCCTGGCGTTATGGATCGTATTGGCCTTGGCTCAGATGTGCTGCGCACAATAAACCCTAAACTTGTCTACGTCGCCGTCAGCGGCTTTGGTACTCAGGGGCCCATGGCAGATATGCCCGCCTTTGATCATGTTATTCAAGGCATGGCCGGATTTACCGATCTTCAGGCGTCAGATGACCATAGGTTTGATTTTATTCGCACCTTTCTATGCGACAAGGTGACCGCCTACACCGTCGGTCAGGCAGCCACGGCAGCTCTGCTCGCCAGAGCGACCACCGGTGAGGGACAGCATATTGATATTTCCATGCTGCATGCCTGCATCGCCTTTATGTGGCCAGACGGCATGATGCATAGAACCTTAAAAGACGATGACAGAATTAATATGTCGCCGGGCTCAGAGTATTTTGAAACCATCAACTATTCAGATGGCGGTGTCGCTGTAGCTCCCTTGAGAGACAACCATTGGGAAGCCCTGCTACCCATGCTCGGCTATCCTGAACTCGTTGGAACGCCAATGTATGGCTCAATTCCAGCCCGTATGTCCAATATGCGTGAGGTCACTAAAGTCATAAAGAACCCAAAGTTAGATATTGGTGTCGAAAAGGCCATCGCCGTACTAAAGGCCGCCGATGTGCCCTGCGCGCCCTGTATAAAACGCGACGACTTAGAGAGAAGTGAACAGATACAGGCGATTGGTGCCTTAGAAACCCATGTCACCCAAGCCATGGGCAAACTCACAGTGCCTACACCACCAGTACAGTTTGAGGGAGCAGCAGCTTCCCAAGCCGAACCCAGCCCATTGTTAGGCCAGCACAGCCGCAATATTCTCTCCGAGTTAGGTTGGACCAATGAGTCGGTCAACGACCTGATTAGCGCAGGTGCTGTGGCAGAAACACCTCTGCCATAGGCTTGTTTGTTAAGAAGATAATCTGTTCGTTACTTAGAAACGAACAGAATTTATATCGCTGTACCAGCAACAGGGGATATAGCCATAAAATATGGCATACTTCACCATTAAAATAACAAAAATACAGAATATCATGGGGAAATTCAGCACAGATATAAATCGTTCTGTTGGTGAGTTTAGGCTCTCTGCCGTTCTATTATCTGTGCTTTTATCTGCATCTGCTAGCCAGGCGCAACCCCAGCATACACTGGCAGATCAGTGCCCTCCCAGCTTTGCCCTCGACAGTAATAACCAATGTCGCCTGCGCAATCTCTACCAACTCTATGATTCCCTTCAAGATCGTGGTCTTGGAGGTCTTAAAACCGCATTGCCAGAGCACCGAGATGGTTTTAGCCCCCAACAAATTGACCTCGGCCGCCTGCTATTTTTTGACCCTGTGTTGTCTGGCGATAAAAACCTCTCCTGCGCCAACTGCCACAATCCCGCACTGGGTTTTAGTGATGGTATGGACCGAAGTGTGGGTGCCCGGGGGCACGTCAGTCAGCGCTCGGCGCCAACGTTGTGGAACAGCGCTTTTTTAAAGGTGTTTTTCTGGGATGCTCGTGCCCATAGTCTCGAAGAGCAAGCCATTGGACCATTGTTTTCCGATGTGGAAATGGCCAACACCCCCGAGCAGTTATTGGCTGATCTCAATCAGGTGGACGCCTACCCCAAGCTATTTAAACAGGCCTTTCCCGATTCTGAAGATGCCGTCGTTATCAGCAATATAGCCACGGCACTGAGTGCCTTTCAAAGCTCATTGATCTCTCTAAACAGCCCCTATGACCGCTATGCCCACGGAGATGCCAAGGCCTTGAATCCCAATGAGCTGGAGGGGCTTAATGTATTTCGCTCATTTGTAGCCCGCTGCTCCCAATGCCATACGCCACCATTGTTTACCAACCAGCAGGTTGCGGTGATAGGCACACCAGAACCCGCAGGATTACCCCGGGATATAGGCGCTGCAGAAACCTTTGATGCTGAGCGCTTAAGGGGTGGCTTTAAAGTGCCTACCTTGCGCAATATAGCCCGCACCGCACCCTATATGCACAGCGGCAGATTTGCCACATTGCGCGAAGCCGCAGAATTTTATACCAAAGGGCGAGGCCATGCCGTGCCCGAGGGCGAGGAGTTATTGCTGCACTGGCATATCTCAGACCCAAACCTAACCGACACGGAACTGGATCGTCTGGTGGATTTTATGGGCGCGCTCAGCGATGAAAGTTTTATGCCCAACGTTCCCACTCAGGTTCCGTCGGGCTTATTAAATAGTAAAACCAGTATCAGTCTTGTGACTGCATCAGGAGAATAATCATGAATACTAAGTTCAAATTCGTACTAGTTATTATTATCTTTGCCGGTGGCTGGATTATGGGCAGCAATAATAATGTTGCTCCGGTAATCACCAGTTCCATGGGTGGTGCCAGCTATAGCGGCGGGTTCCAATCGGTTGTATCGGTTAGCGCGGTTCCCCAGCGCACCACTAAAGGTGCTGTGATTGTAGTTAACCCGGGCGATTCTATTCAGGCGGCCGTTGAGTTAGCGCAGCCAGGAGATACCATTCAGGTTATGCCTGGCACCTATTCAGAGACTGTGTATATCGACAAAGACGATATTCATCTGCTGGGTGTTATTCAGGAGGGCGCTCGGGCCACTATGGATGGTTTGGGCAAACTGAACGACGCCATTCTCTATTCCGGCAACAATGTGGTGATCGAAAATTTCCGCATTACTCAGTACAAAGGCAATGGCATTATGGGTCAGGCGGGCAATAACTTGGAGATTCGCAACAATGTGATTGTGGATACCGGCATCTATGGCATTTTCCCTCAGCTGGGTACTAATGGCTTGGTGGAACACAATGTTGTGTCTGGTATTGAAGATGCTGCCATTTATATTGGCATGAGTGACAATATCCACGTGGCCTACAACGAGGTATTTGATAGTGTCGCTGGCATCGAAATTGAAAATAGCCGCCACGCTGTGGTTGAACACAACAATGCGCACAATAATACCGGTGGCATTCTGGCCTTCGTTACCCCTGGCCTGCCGATTAAAACCACCGAGGATGTGATTATCCGCAATAATTTTGTGCTGAATAACAACACCCCTAACTTTGGTGCGCCGGGGTCTATTGTCTCCGGCATCCCCGCTGGCACTGGTATTCTGGTGATGGCCGCTGATGATGTAATTATTGAAGGCAATATTATTTCTGGCAACAAAACCGCTGGTATCATTGTTAATGACCATAGCTTTGCTACCACCTTAACCATGGATGAGGAGTCAGACCCCAACTCTGACCGGACCATGATTCTCGATAATGTGATGCTCAATAATGGCTACGACACAATCCCTGAGGTGAAGGCTGTGGCTCTGACTGAGTTGCACACCGGCCTAGTAGATATTGTTCATGTGGGCTCCAGCAACGGCAGCTGTATTATTAATCGCCATCGCTATCGCACCATAGGCATTGGCGGCTATGCTGAGTGCGACTTTACCAATACCGACAGCACTGAGTCTTATCTGCTGGCAGGTGGTGCAGAACCTCGGGTTATTCACTCCTCCGAGCGCGGTGAAATCGCTTATATGGGAGTTTGCACTGGCTGCCATAGTTACAGAGGGCGTTTAATCGGCCCGTCTGTAGAAATTATTCAGGCCATGTATGCCGGTAATCCAGAGGGGCTGGTGGAGTACATTAACGCGCCGGTTAAAAAGCGTGATAACTTCCCACCCATGCCTGCGCAGAATTATCTGGATGCAGAGACTCAGATGGCTGTAGCTACTTATATGCTGGCTCTGGAGAAGTAAAGCTATGATCGTTTACAAAGGTGTAAGCCACTGAGTCATTTGAGCACTCGCCACTATATTGCCATGTTTGTTGACGGCTCTTACCACTTCTTGCACGGGCTGTTTGGTTGGGCGGGGGAAAATGCCACTATCGACAAAGCTGGCTGGGGCGATGTGCGCAATGAAATCGCCGCGGCCCTGCACAGCACCTCAGTGTATTTTGGTTTAGAAGCTCGGGTGGTCATCCCTATAACCGACGCTATGAAAGAGTCGGCTAAGAGGTTTTTAAACCTTAACTCCCAAGGGTAATGTCGGCCGCGGCTTTCCGGTCATGGCAAATAGTGCATTGGCAACCGCTGGGCCAATCACTGGTGTGCCGGGCTCACCTACCCCTGTTGGGGCCTCAGCGGAAGGGACAATATGTACCTCAATCTCTGGCATATCGGCAATCCTCAATACCTGCTGCTTATCAAAATTACTCTCAACCACTGCGCCATTTTCAATCGTTATCTCAGTCATGAGCGCAGGTGACAAACCATATCCTATGCCACCTTCCATCTGCGCTCGAATTACATCCGGGTTAATCGCAACGCCACAGTCCACAGCACAGACAACCCGATCGACTTTGTAGTTGCCGTTTTTATCAACACTGAGATCAGCAACCTGGGCCACATAGCTGCCAAAGGATTTATGCAAAGCTAGACCTTTTAGACGGCCCGATGTGTTTTTGGCATTCCAGCCAGCCTTCTCAGCCACCAAATCAAGCACACCGCGATAGCGAGTATCATCGCCCAGATTAGCTAAGCGGAACGCCAGTGGGTCGGTATCGGCAGCGGCTGCCAGTTGGTCCATAAAGTTCTCAACAGCATGGGCCGTATGAGTTGAACCCACACTGCGCCACCAGAGTACCGGCACCTGAGACTCAACTGTATTTAGGTTCACGGCAAAATTGGCAATGTGGTACGGCAGCTCTGTGGCTCCCTCCACCGAGGTGCCATCAATACCATTTTTGATAAACATAGATAAGGCAGAATTAGCCATAATAGACTGCCCCACAATTTGATGGTGCCACGCAATAATCTTGCCGCCACTGTCTAGGCCAGCTTTCATCTTATGAAAATACATGGGCCTAAAATAGCCAGAATTAGTATCGTCTTCGCGGGTCCAAACCAGCTTAACTGGTGCGTCAGATTTATTAGCCTTCGCAATCTGCACCGCTTCCAACACATAGTCACTGTTTTTGCTCGCCCGTCGCCCGAAGCTACCGCCGGCGAACAAAGTATTAATTTTGACCTTTTCCGGCGCCACTTTTAAAGTGCTGGCAATCGCATACTGGTCGCTAGTGGTTGACTGGCAACCATACCAAGCCTCTGCCCCTGCATCAGTTATCTGCGCAACGCAGTTCATGGGCTCCATAGTGGCATGGGCCACATAGGGGAATTCATACTCTGCCTCGATAATCTGCGCCGCATTTTCAAAACCCTTGGCGATATCTCCTTCAGCCACGGCGGGCAGGCCTGGCTGTTGCGCTGTTTGTCGAAACCGTTGCATCTGTTCTTCGCTACTCTCAGACATAGCCACACTGGTATCCCAGTCTATTTGTAGGGCATCACGACCTTTTTTTGCGTTCCAGAATGTGTCGGCAAGCACAGCCACGCCCGAGTCAATCTGTACCACATTCACCACTCCTTTCACGGCTCTGGCGTTTATATCATTATAGGATTTTACCTTTGCCCCAAAGCGCGGCGCATGGGCAACCACCGCGGTAAGCATGCCTGGTAGTTTGATGTCTTGGGTGTAGATTGCAGTGCCATCAGTTTTACCCAAATCTTTGCGGGATACTGTCTCGGCACCAATCAAGGTGAAATTAGCTGGGTCTTTTAAGACTACTGTTTTCGGCACTTCCTGCTCGGCAGCAGCTCCTGCCATCTCGCCAAAGCTTGCGTAGCGGCCACTGGCATGGGATATCAGGCCTTTGCTCACCGTTATCTCCGCAACTGGAACGCCCCATTGCTGCGCTGCCGCCGCAACCAGCATAGCTCTGGCGCTGGCACCAGCTTCTCGCATCTGAGTGTAGGAGTTGGCGATAGCGGTGCTGCCCCCTGTGCCCTGAGCACCAAAAAGCAGATTTGAATACAGCTCTTTATTGGCCGGAGCGGCCTCAGCCACAATTTGATCCCAGTCGGCATCCATTTCTTCAGCAACAATAGTTGCCAACCCGGTAAAAGTACCCTGACCAAACTCAATATGCTTAATCATAATGCTGACAAGGTTATCAGAGCTGATACGCACAAAGGCATTGGCGACTGTTTTTGCTTCGGCAGCACCCGATGCCAGCTTGGAAGCGGCAGCGGGCAGTGTCATTGACAGAGTAAAGCCAGCACCGAAGGTGGCACTGGTTTTTAGAAAACGGCGGCGAGAAACCATCAGTTATACCTCCACTGCATTAATTTTTTGCGCGGCCAGTTTGACCCCATCACGAATGCGTTTGTAGGTCGCACAGCGGCAGATATTGCCGGACATGGCGCCATTGATATCATCGTCATTGGGGTTAACATTGGCCTTGAGCAGTGCAGCTGCTGACATGATCTGACCGGATTGGCAGTAACCGCACTGGGCAACCGCAAGCTCATCCCAAGCTGCCTGAATGGCTTCAGATTGTTTGGATTGCAACCCTTCGATAGTGGTTATTTTTTGATCACCAATGGCACCAATTGGCATTGAGCAAGAGCGAATGGGCTGGCCATTTAAATGTACTGTGCAGGCGCCACATTGAGCCACGCCGCAGCCATATTTGGTTCCAGTCAGTTCAATATTGTCACGTATCACCCAGAGCAATGGGGTGTCGGAGTCTGCATCAACCTGTTGCATGGCCCCATTGATATTTAAACTGATCTTCATGCCAAACCTCCTGACTATTTTGATAGCTCTTTGTTAGTTAGTCTATTTAACAATACATCATCACATAGAGCCATGTTATTTGGTTTTTTTAGCAGCCCTCCCTGTTTAACAGCTCGATAAATTTTTGCGCCGCCGAAGACAGGGCATGGCGACGACGGGTAAAGAGCCCAACGCGACGCTCAATGCCGCCATGAGAAATGGGCAAACAGATAGCACCCAGTGCCTGCATCTGTTGCTGGCAAAGTGCGGGCACTACCGCAACGCCCACTCCAGCAGCTACCATAGAGCCTATCGTAGTGAGCTGAAAAGCCTCGAAAATATGTGGGGGTTGCTGACCGGCATGGCTGATCGCATTATCAGTCCAGCGCCTGGTGCTGGAACCTCGATTGAGAGAGACCAATGTATAACTCAGCAGATCGGCAAATGGGACCTCTGAGTTAGCGGCCAACTCGTGGTTCGGCGGCATAATGGCGATAAAGCGATCATTAAATAATGGCTGAAAATCCAAACCATCCATGCTGTCCGGCTCAAAGGTAATACCTAATTCCACTCGCCCAGACTGCACAGCACTAATCACCTCCTCCATTACAATATCCTGCACATTAATATTGATATTGGGAAACCGCTGGACAAGCTGCGTAAGCGTTTGAGGTAGGCAATTACTGGCAAAGGACGGCATGGCGGCAATACTTAACTTGCCCCTCTGTAGTGCAAATAGCCCACGCAGATCATCAAAGCCTTCATTCCAGTCTACTAATAGGCGACGGGCCACCGGCAGAAACTCAGCACCTTCCGGGGTGAGTGCAACAGATCGGGTCGATCGGGCAAATAGCTGGCCACCTAGCTCTTCCTCCATTTTGCGAATGGCAGCGCTTAGAGCGGGCTGAGAGAGGTGTAAATGCTCACAGGCTTCGGAAAAACTACCTGCTTCGGCAATGGCCACAAAGCCACGGAGCTGTTTAACACTGATATTCATGGGCTTATTATTCCAATTTATAGATTAATTAATCATTTAATACTATTTGAGTTAATTATAGAGTTAGGGCAATCTAGGTCAAATCCAATCTTTCGGGCCCTATCATGAATCCATTATGGCAACCCAGCGCTGAGCAAATTAAGCCCAGCCATATGCAGCAGTTTAAAGACCAGGTTAAGGCCAATCTGAGTTTGAGCTTTGGAGGCTATGCCGAGCTGCACCAATGGTCTGTGGATCAGCCAGAGCAGTTTTGGGAGCAGCTATGGCAATACACTGATATCCGTTCATCACAGGGCTATTCCAGCGTACTCAGCAATGGGCACCAGTTTCCGGGGGCCAGCTGGTTTGAGGGCGCGCGACTTAATTTTTCTGAAAACCTGCTGCGCAATCGCTCCGATAAAACCGCTATTATTGCGCGCCTGGAAAATGGTTTGCGACGCACCATAAGCTACGCAGAGCTTTATCAGCAAGTAGCTCAGCTGGCGGCGGCACTGCGCGACATGGGCGTGGCTCAAGGAGACCGAGTAGCGGGTTTTATGCCCAATATCCTAGAGACTATTGTAGCTATGTTGGCCACCAGTAGCATTGGCGCTATCTGGTCGTCCTGCTCACCAGACTTTGGTATTAATGGCGTGATGGACCGCTTTGGGCAGATAAAACCCAAGGTGCTATTTGCCTGCAATGGTTATTACTACAATGGCAAAACCATCGACTCAACACCCCGAGTACAAGAGATTTGCAACCATATCGACTCTATCGAACAGCTGGTTCTGGTCACAATCACCAAGACTCAAGCGGATATTCCCCACGCCATTGATTACCGGGACTTCTTAGTTCAAGAAAACACCCCAGCTCTGGAATTTGCTCAACTGCCCTTTGATCACCCCCTGTATATTATGTACTCCTCCGGCACTACCGGTGTGCCCAAATGTATTGTTCATGGCGCTGGCGGCACATTGATTCAGCAGCTTAAAGAACACCAGTTACACACAGACCTGAAGCCAGAGGATGTGATGTTTTATTTCACCACCTGCGGTTGGATGATGTGGAACTGGCTCGTGGCTGGGTTAGCCTCTGAGGCAACTCTTGTGCTCTATGATGGCGCGCCTTTTTACCCAGAGCCGAGGTCGCTGATTGATATGGCCGAGCAAGAGACTGTCAGCATATTTGGCACCAGTGCCAAATATATAGCGGCGCTGGAAAAAGCCCATGTGGTGCCTCGGGAAAGCCATAAGTTAGATAAATTAAAAGCCATACTCTCTACAGGCTCACCACTGTCCCATGAGAGTTTTCAATATGTGTATCGGGATATTAAAGCCAATATTCGCCTGTCTTCGATTTCGGGCGGCACCGATATTCTGTCCTGCTTTGTACTAGGCAACCCTTCTCTACCTGTGTGGGAGGGAGAGATTCAATGTCGCGGCCTGGGGATGGCCGTCGAGATTTGGGATGACAAAGGCTTTGCAGTCACAGAGCAAAAAGGTGAGCTGGTTTGTGTTAAGCCTTTCCCCTGTGCGCCCATCTATTTTTGGAATGACCCGCAGAATAAAAAATATCTCAGCGCCTATTTCGACACCTATCCCAATATTTGGGCCCACGGGGATTACGGTGAAATAACATCCCACAATGGCGTGATTATCCATGGCCGCTCCGATGCAGTGCTAAACCCGGGCGGTGTGCGTATTGGCACCGCGGAAATTTATCGTCAGGTGGAAAAACTCGATGAAGTGGTCGACAGTATCTGTATAGGCCAGGACTGGGATAACGATGTTCGCGTGGTGTTATTTGTCGTGCTGCGGGATGCAGTTGAGCTGGATGACCAGTTGGTTGGCCATATTCGCGCAACTATAAGGCGCGAAACTACACCTCGCCACGTACCTGCCAAGGTGATTTCGGTGAAGGATATCCCACGCACTATCAGCGGCAAAATTGTCGAGCTGGCGGTGCGCAAGGTGGTTCATGGGCAGCCGGTTAATAATACCGATGCTCTGGCAAATCCAGAGGCCCTTGAGCTATTTAAAAATCTGCTAGAATTAAATAACTGAAAAGAATACTGATTGCCTATAACTGCATTATCCCCTACTGTCGCTGCTGCTTAATAAAAACCAATTTAAAGGCTAGCTCAATGACTCGTCAAATTCTTAAAAACAAAGATATTCACCCGGCTGTTCAGGCTACGGTTAATGAAAACCATGCCGATATAGTGACAGAAGTGCAGGAGGCTATTGCCAGTAATCAGATCGTGATTGTAGGCATGGCCCAGAACCCGGCTCCCAAAAAAGCGCGCAAGCAATTGGATGAATTGGGCCTCAACTATGCCTACCTCGAATACGGCAGCTACTTTAAATTATGGCGTCGCCGCAATGCCCTAAAGATGTGGAGCGGTTGGCCCTCTTTCCCAATGATTTTTGTGAAAGGCGTTTTGATCGGTGGCTCTAGTGATATGCGCGCGCTAATAGAAGCTGGGGAATTTCACAAGCTTTTGGATTAAGCTTTTGATTAGGAGCTAGATTAGGCTCTAGGGTTAATCGTACTGGGCAAGCTTATTAATTCTTATCACCGCCTGCACCTCGTACACATACTTCTCGCGCAGCTCTGAATAATGCAGCAGGTTTTCAGCCAGCAGATGGCCGGTCATTTCCCACTGCGAAGCTGCCCTTAGTTGTGCGCGGTTGGCGCGCAAATCTGCGTAGGCATGGTGGGTGTTAATATTACGCATATAGGCATTAACTGAATGAGTCACCGAAGAAAACTTCGCCACCTCATGGTTACTGCCGCTATTGCGGCGCAGTGGCACAAGGCCACATCCTTTCTTATAGCACCATTGGCCGAACAGATTATTGCCCTGTACAGCAAAGCGTGAAGTGCCCCAGGCTGATTCTATCGCGGCCTGAGACAGGGCTAATGAAGCAGGTATTTTATCCACTCGCAGCAGCAATTTTTTTAACAGCTCTCGATTATCCTGCTCTGGCTGCAGCCCATACTGGCTGGCAAACTGACTCAGGGTTTTACTATCAGCGGCAGACAACTCTGCCTTGCTCGCTAGCAACTCAAGCTTTCCTCGCTGCTCCAATGTTTTGCGATTGCTTTCAATCACCATAGGAAGCATATAGTCAAAAAAGGCTGTTTTTTTCTGCTTAACATTTTCATACTGCTTAAAATCAGGTAGAGGATTGCGATCTGCCTGAGCGACAAAAACTGCACCCAGTGCGCAGAGTATTAGCAGGCCTCTCAGCCACCAAGACTTAGCCAATACAGATTGTAATTCTGATTTGATCATTGCCAGTGCCTACCTCAGAATTCGGCCAGGTATACTTGGCACATTAATATCACCAGCGACTGACCCCAGCATTTTTTGCATTTTCGCCTGGGTAGTTTTGGAAGGTGCTGACCCCACAGGGCAGCTGCCTGTATCCATAAAGGTTAAGGCCGCTGCAAACTGAGCTTCCTCTGCATCACCCAGCACATGCGCTAAGTCATCGGCTACCAGACAGCCGCGCACATTGGCACCAGACATATCATCGCTTACTGAAGGAATAAACCCATCGGAGTATTCTCCAAAGCCTTTGGCATTTGAGCCCTTAAATTGGATAGTGAAATAGGTCGTGCTACAGTTATCTATGCCATAAAAACCATAGGGCTTGCCCCTGGTATTCGCACCGATGAGAATAACTTTCACATCAATACCCCGCAGGCCATTGATAAACGCTTCACTGGCAGATGCTGTGCCACCACTGACCAGCACAAACACCCGAGACATATTTAGCTTGGGTAAGGTTGCACCCTGATCCGCAGAAAAGCCTGCCGCGGTGGAAGGAAAATAAGTCGGGGCTAGATTGCGGCCAGTAATAGGATTAACCAAGGGATACTTATCATTGAAGGTAGTCTCTTCGAATATTCGCCCACTAGCGGCATCGCCTGCCACCATCGCGGCGAATTCGGCGGCAATATCCAGATAACCACCACCGTTATATCGCAAATCAACCACTAGCTCATCAATATTGGCTTGCTTCAGCTGATTGGCCGCGGAGATTAATTGTTGTTCGGCCGTGGCGATATGAGCGTTAAAAGTTAGGTAACCCACCTTGCTGCCATTGTGGTCAATTGTCTTTACATTTTTCACTGGCTGGCTGGTGATCTCCATGCTTTCCATCACCAGAGTTCTGGTATCAGTGGCACCTAGATCCTGAACAACGAAAGTATGAGACTCACCCAGAGCCGATGGGAATAACCCCGCATTGAGAACATCTGCAGAGCCGTCTTCCACGGCTGCCCCATCTACCGACACAATCACGGCGCCGCGGGTTACATTGTTGTCTGCTGCTGCTGTGTTTGGCTCATTGAAAGCCACCATCAGGCTACGGGGTGGCGAAGTGCTCATAAACGCGAGCTCCCAACCATAGCCTGCCGAGATACCAGACTGGGATAATAGCTTCCATTCCTCTGTGTCATAGGTGAAGTGAAACTGATCCTTGGCATTGCCCGAAGGCGTTACCGCATCAGTTTTCATAAGATCAAAATACTCGGCGGTGCTGTCTACTGTTCCGGGATCAATATCATCCAGCTCTCGGTACCAGAGATAGGTGTCATTGCTAAAGGATCTAATCCAGAAGTTCTCGTCGGTAATGTTGCCCTGCAGGTCACTATATTCACCACTTGGCCTCGGACTCGCACAAAACCCTTCCAAACTAGAGATCGAATCGTATTGACCCGCTACCCACCCAGAGGATGGCGTGGTAGTGGTTCCACCGCCGGTGCTTACCGGAACAAAAGCAGGTTTGCTGCCTCCAGATCCACCCCCGCAAGCGGTCAACACTGACAGCACAGCCATCGCCAAATAGATTCTCATTTTGTAGCCCCCACACCAGACCAGCCTGTGTTTTATTTTTTGATTTTTTTATTCGTAGCAACCTAAAGTAACCTTATATAAGTAAGGATTCAAGCCTGCCCAAGGTCAACTTATTCTAGGCAATATTACAGTTCCCTGTTAACGTGCTTTTTCCCTCAGGGGAGAATAGACACAATGGGAAGATCATGAAAAACAATAATAAAAACTCCAGTACCCATAATGAAATTGGTTTTTGGCGCGGCTGGTCTATAGCCGTAGGCTGCGCTATTGGTTCCGGTGTCTTTATGATGCCAACCCTGCTGGCACCCTATGGTCTGCTGGGGCTGACCGGCTGGCTTATCGCTGGCGGCGGTACATTATTAGTTGCTCTATCGCTCTCGCGTCTGGTGCGGCGTATTCCCAAAATTGGCGGCCCCTACGCCTATGTACAAGCAGGGCTGGGTAGCTTCGCCGGCTTTTTAATTGCCTGGACCTACTGGATAGCCTGTATTGCCGCAGTCTCTGGTATAGCCATTGCCTTTGTTGGTTATCTAGGTGTGTTTATCCCCCATATAACAGAGTCTAGAGTGCTGTCTCTGCTCTGTGCGCTGGCGTTGATATGGACTATTGTGGCGTTAAATATTCGCAGCCTAGAGAGCAGTAGTCGCTTTCAAGTGGTATCTACCTTAGTCAAAATATTGCCGCTGCTGTTTATGATTGTGCTGGGGTTTACCTATATGGAGCCAGCTAATTTACCTGCGTCCAATCCTACCGATCTTCACCCAGCCGCGCTATTAGCCACAGTCACCACCTTAGTCATGTGGTCTTTTGTCGGCATCGAAACTGCCACTGTGCCGGCAGATAATATGGCGCAGCCAGAGAAAACTATTCCTCGGGTGCTAGTGGCGGCTGTATTTACCATACTAACTATCTATCTACTGGTGAGCTTGGCTATTGCACTGTTAGTGCCAGCCGAAGAGCTAATGAACTCACCGGCACCCTTTGCTCTGGCCGCCAGTAAAGTGATGGGGCCAGCCGGTGCCGGGCTGATCACAATGGGCGCTCTGGTATCAACACTGGGCTCCCTTAATGCCAATACATTAACGGCGGGCAATGTTGCTCTGGCCGCCGCCAAAGATAATTTATTGCCGGCCCAGTTCAAACGCCTGAGTGCTAGCGGCACGCCGCAATTTGCTTATATGGTTTCAGGGCTGTTTATTAGTGCCCTGCTGTTTTTAAACTACACCAAAGGGCTGATAGCCGCATTTACCTTTATGGCCATGCTCTCTACTCTCTCAACTTTAATGGCTTATGCCTTCTGCGCGGTTTCAGAATTCTACTTTCTTAAATCTGATCCGCCAGGCCCAGAACGCAACCGCGCTGTTGGGCTCTCCACTGCCACATTCCTTTATGCATTTTTTGCGATATATGGCGCTGGCTGGGAGATTGTTTTTTATTCCTTTATGCTTATCCTTATCGGCATGCCTATCTACGCATTAGTCAGAAAATAATAAGAGCAAACCCATGTCTAATTTTGATGAATACTCTCCCATCAGCCAAGTGGCTATTCGCAGTGCCAGTAATGCATTTGTTAGCGACGCCAAACTTGAACAGGAATGGCAGCCCCTGCGGTTTCACGCTAAGCCAGAACTGGACGAAGCCATAACCGAGTATGCTGAATTTCGAAAATTGCTCAGCGCCTCTGGTGCCGACATTATTGAGCTCGGAGGCGCTGATAACTTGACCATTGACAGCATCTATACCAGAGACAGTATTTTGATTAGCCCCAATGGTTTAATCCTGTGCAATATGGGCCGCGCTAGCCGCACTCCAGAGGCAAGTGCCAACGCCGCCGCCTATGAGGCTATGGGACATAATATTGCTGGCCAGATAACTAGCCCCGGTACACTAGAGGGCGGTGATTTTATTTGGCTGGATAAAAACCATGCAGCTGTTGGCTTGGGCCCTCGCACCAATGCCGAGGGTATTCGCCAGCTGAAGGAGCTGCTCGGCCCAGATACCGAACTGCATATAGTGGCATTACCAGACCCAGATCACCCAGATGATGTGCTTCATCTAATGTCGATAATATCGCCCATAGATAGAGATTTAGCCCTAATATACAGGCCCTTTATGCCTGCCAGTTTTATTACATGGCTTGAAGGCTTAGGTATAAAATTTGTCGATGTGCCGGAGGAAGAATATCCAGCCATGGGCTGCAATGTATTGGCCATTGCGCCGCGCCAGGCGATTATGCTGGAGAACTTACCCGGTGTTAAAACCGGGCTGGAAGGTGCCGGTTGTAATGTGGCTACCTATAAAGGTTTAGAAGTGAGCCGCAAAGGAGAAGGGGGGGCGACCTGCTTAACTCGGCCTCTAATTCGAGGTTAGAGGCTGGGCTCGCGCTGTATAAGCAGTGCCGTACCAATACCCGCGGCACCGCTGGTGGCTACCACACCCAACCGTAAATCCCGGCGCTCGAGTTCATCAATAAGCATGCCCAGCATTATCCCACCGGTGGCGCCCATAGGGTGCCCCAATGCAATCACACCACCGTTCACATTGTGCTTATCTGCATCAATATGCAGTTCCCGCTGACATTTAATACTGGTGGCTGCAAAGGCCTCATGCAATTCAAACAGATCTACATCTGCACTGGTAAGGCCCTGATCTGACATTAGTTTGGCGGTGGCAGCAGCGCAGCCGGAAACAACCTGTAAAGGATCATTGCAAACTGTGGTCGCAGCTAAAATACGTGCGCGGGGCACAAGTCCCTGGTCCTGCAATGACGAATTTCCTATCATTACCAGAGATGCAGCATCGGCCATGGCCGGAGAATTGCCTGCCGTATGGACATGGGAAATTGTGCTTAGATGAGTATGCTCACTGAGCTGTAATGCATCCACACCATTGGCACCCATTTCTGCAAAATAAGGTTTTAGTTGAGCCAAATCTGCCAAACTGAGCTCTTCTCGAATGCACTCATCCTCTGTTACCCATGTATCTTTGCTTGGGTGATATACTGGAATAATAGATTTAAAATGCTTTTTGCAGCGCGCCAATGCTGCGCGCTGCTGACTTTGAAAAGCGATGTCATCCACCTGCTTGCGGCTAATATTATGCAGGGAGGCGATTAAATCAGCGCCGCTGCCCATCATTAACATGCGATTATCCAACGCCAATTCAGCATCCGCAAACATGGCCGCCTGATCCGATAGCATGGGCACTCTGGACATCATCTCGATGCCCCCAGCCAAAGTGCAGCTGGCCTGCCCCGTATTAATTTTCATGGCGGCAATATTGATGGCATCCAGCCCCGAAGAGCAAAACCGATTGATGGTCATGCCCGGTATAGAGTCGGGCCAGCCCGCATAGAGCAGCGAGGTCTTGGCGATATTACCGCCCTGCTCGCCCATCTGGGTAACACAGCCCAGTACCACATCGTCGACGCTGTTTTTATCTAATCCAGTGCGCTGTTGCAAAGCATCATAAAGCGTTTTTAATAGCTCAAACCCACTGATACCCGCCAAGTCACCATCGGCTCGCCCGCGCCCTCTTGGCGTGCGGATAGCATCGTAGACGAAGGCTGGCTGCATTAGTTAACGCCCACAATCAGGCTAACGCAGGTGGTGGTACTGCCACCCAAATTAAACGTCGCCATATTCCGAGCACCCTCGATCTGGAAGTTGCCGGCGCGGCCAGTCACCTGATTGGCGCAGTCCAATAGCATTCGGATACCCGTGGCACCCACCGGATGGCCCTGACCCAACAGGCCACCACTGGGGTTAATAGGGAAATCCCCATCCATGCTGATACGCCCCTCTTGAATAGCTTTCCAGCTCTCTCCGGGGGCGGTCAGGCCAATATGATCAATGGCCATATATTCCGTGATGGTAAAACAATCGTGGGTTTCCAGACCATCAAGATCAGTGACATCGGCAAAGCCTGCACGGCCCAATGCATCCGTCATAATCTGGCTGACATGGGGGAACAACAGAGGCTGGCCCGCACTGAGTTTAAGCTTGCTATCCAGACTGATTGGCGCGGAGCGATGGCCCCAACCTTTGATGCAGGGTATGTCTGCAAGCTTGAGGCCATGTTCAGCGGCATAGTTTTTGGCGGCTTTTTCGCTGGCCAAAAACACACAGGCGGCGCCATCGGTGATCTGCCCGCAGTCCATTTTGCGCACCCGACCCTCAATCACCGGATTGTACTGATCACTGTTGGTGTAATTCTCTGGTTGCAACTGCCAGTTGCGTGTCTGGGCATTGGGATTGCGTCGGCCATTATCAAAATTAATGTTAGAAATGGTTTTTAAGTGATCACAATCAATACCATGGCGAGCATCATACTCATCAATAATTTGATTAAACATATAGGGCCAGGGGAAGTCGCAATTAGTCGCTTCCATACCCTTCCAGGTGGCGGCGCCCAGATGTTCGGCACCGATCTGGCCATCCACATTGCGCATATATTCCAGCCCCAGCACACAGGCTAAGTCGTAATGACAGGCTTCAATATCGCGCATGGCGCTGAGTACTGCAATGGAGCCCGAAGCACAGGCTGCTTCATGACGGCTGGTGGGTATATAGGCCAACTCGGGATAGGCCTCGGCAAAAAAGCCACCAATTAACCCCTGGCCGGTAAATAGGTCGCCAACAAAATTGCCCACATGGCCTACTTCAATTTGCTCTGGGCTGATACTAGTTTTGGTGATGGCGCTGTCCAATGTCTCGCGGAACATATCGTAGATATTCAGCCCTTCCCGCGCCCAGTTGCGGGCAAAATCAGTTTGCGCGCCGCCCAATACATAAATAGGTGCACTCATCATTCCATCTCCTTAATTCGTTGACCGACCATGTCTTGTAATAGAAACCGCTGGACCTTGCCCAACGGATTGCGGGGCAATGCACAAAATAGTTCCAGGCGCTCGGGCAGCTTAAATTTGGCGATGCCCTGTCTGCTAAGATGCTCAGTAATGTGCTTCAGGGTGGGCGCTTCAGCATCCGCTGATACCACCAGGCAGGCACAGATTTTTTCGCCCAGCCGCTCATCGGTATAAGCGCACACAGCAACCTCCGCTGAGTTGGGCAAGCCCTCCAGCAAGATATCAATTTCCATAGGAGAAATTTTCATGCCGCCGCGATTAATAATATCTTTGCAGCGCCCAGCGATTCGGTAGAAGTTTGGTGCTGTTTGGTTGCCCTCTGCACTGCTTCCCCCACACAACTCAACCAGATCACCGGTGCGGAAAAAGCCATCGTGGGTAAATACCTCGGCATTATCTGTGCCCAGATAGCCATCAAATACCGTGGCGCCATCGAACAATAATTCGCCGATTTTACCGGCCTCGGTAATTTCCTCGCCGGTGTCCACATCCACCACCTTGCTGTAGACAATGGCGTTAACTTCGGAATCCCAAGCCTCGATGCCAGCGCCAACCCGGGGGAACATGGTCGCGCGCTCGGTAGCATCAGAGCCATGCTGCGGGGTACAAAAAAGGCTGATGCCCTCATTGGAGCCATAGAAGTTCAGCACCTCTAACCCGTATTTCTGACAAAAGGCTTCAATCATCCAAGGGGCCAGTGGTGCAGAACCAGAGCCAATGGAGCGCAGCTCAGAAAAATCGAACTGATTCCACATGGCCTCATTTTTTGCCAGCTGATTCAGCACAGCAGGCGGGGCCACCGTAAAGGTAATTTTTTCATCTTGCAGCTGGGTTAAAAACAAACCAGGGTCTAGGGGGTGGTGCAAAATAATACTGCAGCCCACCAACATGGATGGGTAGAGAAATGCCCCCACCGAGCCCATATTGACCATGGGGAAAATATTCAGAAAGCGGTCACCCAACTTATAATCCGCTGCTTCGACACAGCAGCGGGATGTGGCGAACCACATATTGTGGCTGCGCGGCACACCTTTGGGTGTGCCCGTAGTACCAGAGGTCCAGCAGATAGTTAAAATATCATCAGCCCCAACAGGGTATTTGGCTTCATACTCTGCGAGCTGCTTTTGAACACCACTATCGCCCATGCTATTGACGCTGATGTCCGATCCAAACACCAACACTTGCACAGTCTCCGGCAAATGCTGTTGGGCATTGGCTGCCAGTGGCAGGCCATTAAACTGTTCGATGGTGAGCATCGCTGTGGGGTTAATGGTGGTGCAAATATGCTGCAACTCATGGGCACCGTATTGCACCGCTGCCGGAGAAATAATCACCCCAATCTTGCTCGCGGCCAAATAGGCCACTACCAGCTCGGCGATATTGGGCAGTTGCACCAAAATAGCGTCACCGCTTTTTATACCAGCCTGCAATAGCTGAGAGGCCAAATTATCGCTGGCATTGTTGAGGTCTAAAAATGACAGCCGTTGAGGCGCATCACCGGTAAGGTCTTGGCGATTGGGTTGATCTGCCACCGCCAATAAATCTGGGTGCTTATGGGCATGTTGTCGCAACATGCCGTGGAGGGTGAGATCACCCCACCAGCCCCGCTCTCGATAATCAGCAATACGCTGTGCAGATGATGTAATCATAATGCTCTTCCTTCATGTCCCTTAGCAGACCCCGGAGCCAAAACCGTTGCCGTAATCAAAAGATATTCCCGTTCTAGCTGATCGACAATATCGGCAATAGATTGCTGCTCGGTCACAGAGGCCACGGCTTGGCCTGCAGCCCAAATATCGCGCCAGCGCTTAACATCACCGGCGGCTTCAAGAAAATTTATATCGCCAGCGGGAGGCATATTATTGAGGTCGTAGCCTGCATTTCGCAGGCTGTCTTTAAGCCAGTTCGCCTTAACTCCGGTCACAGAGTCTGAAGTGACAATATCTCCAGCAGACGCGTCTACGACCATCTGTTTGTATTCGTCTGCGGCCAAGCATTCATGGCTGGGAATAAATCTGGTGCCCATGTACACATAGTCCGCCCCAAGAACTTCTGCGGCATACATAGCCCGGCCATTGCTCACCGCGCCAGACAGAATAATCTCACCATCAAAAAACTGGCGCACCTCCTCAACAAAGGCAAAAGGTGAAATCTGCCCGGTATGGCCACCGGCGCCAGCGCAAATAAGTGCCAAGCCATCCACTCCTGTGGCGGCTGCACGGCGGGCAAACTCTACGCTGTTTACATCCGCGTAAACCTTGCCACCATAACCGTGCACAGGTGCTACCGCCTCTTCTGGGCTACCCAGAGCTGTGATCACCAGTGGGGCTTTATATTTGATCGCCATCTCCAGATCGGTATGGCGGCGGGGGTTAGATCTGTGCATCACTAGGTTAATCGCCCAAGGAGCGGCCTCAACTCCCCAATGGGTCTCTTCCTTAAGGGGCTCTTCAAGAGCACTGGTAATATCAATCAGCCAGTCTTCCAGAATCTCTGACGTGCGAGCATTGGGACTGGGAAAAGAACCAACAATACCGGCGCGACAACTGGCAATTACCATCTCTGGCCCAGACAGCAGGAACAATGGTGCCTGAATAACAGGCAGACGCAGCTTGGTTAATGACATTCAGAAAACCCGCTTTTACAGCGTTATTAATTTTTATAGTGGCCTAGATATTAGCGAGATCACAACCGGCTGGCAACCGAGAAGTTGCCCTGTAACCTTTAAATTGCATATACTTGCATAATTAGACTTATCAAAATATTAAGGCGTCCGGCTAAACCCCAGGGGATCAGACCATGAGCAACAGCACCTTTGAAGTCACCGAAAAATGTATCGGATCAGCACCGCTGTTCGACAATACTCAAGACTGGATTTATGAGCTGGACAACCCATACCTGCACGGTGCCTATGCCCCGACCAGTGACGAAATTGAAGTCAGTGAACTGGAGGTAATTGGTGAACTGCCTGCCGATCTGTTTGGTGCCTATTATCGCAATGGCCCGAATCCGGTTTTTAAGCCTAAGAACCTCTACCACCCCTTCGATGGCGACGGCATGGTGCATGCGGTATATATCCGCGATGGCAAAGCCTCCTATCGCAATAGCTATATCCATACCTACGCTCTGCAGCGCGAACTAGCAGAAAACCAGGCGGTATGGCCTGGGGTGATGGGGCCTTTTGATTTTTCCCTGCCAGACTCCCCGATCAAGGACACAGGCAATACCGATGTGATTCTGTTTAATGGCCAACTACTGCCCACCTGGTATAATGCGGGCAGTCCCTACAGCATGAATCCACTGACCCTGGAAAATAAAGGCGTGTTTGACCTTGAGGGCCGCACTAGACGCAAAATGTCAGCCCATAGCCATGTAGACTGGAACACCGGCGAACTGCTATTTATGGATTATGGCGATGAGGCACCATTTATGACGTATGGTGTTGCCAATCCTGATGGCACCTTGCGCCAAGAGGTGGAAATTGAAATACCAGGCCCTCGCCTGCCCCATGATCTTGGTTTTACTACCAACTACACCATTCTCCATGATCTGCCGTTTTTCCATAATATCGGTGTGCTGCGCAATCACAAAATGCGCGTGTTGAAATTCCACCGGGATATACCCGCCCGCTTTGGCATAATCCCTCGCTACGGCCAGTCCAGCGATATCCGCTGGTTTGACTGCGAACCCTGCTTTATTTTGCATGTGTCCAACTGCTGGGAAGAAGGCGACTGGATCACCATGGATGGCTGCCGCTCCACCAACCCTATGCCCGACGCCTCAAACGATGAAGGCGCCCTGTCTCATATGCTGGCTTATATGCGACTGGAGGCCAATAATTATCGCTGGCGTTTTAATCTGGTCACAGGCGAAGTACGTGAAGGTGATATCTGCGATATGAACACCGAATTTAATAAGGTGAACCAGATCTATCAGGGCACCAAAGGCAAATATGCCTACCACCAGCGCATTCCCCTGCTGGAAGAAGGCGGCCACACTTTGCGCTTTAACGGCGTGGTTAAGTACAACAATGATACCGGCCAGTATGACGAGTGGAATTATGGCGAAGGCGTATACGGCAGCGAAACGCCCTTTGCCCCAGTGAAAGGCGCCAACCGTGAGAGCGCTGAAGACCATGGCTATATCATGTCATTGGTGACTGATAGCAATGACTGGACCTCTCAGCTGCAAATCTTTGATGCTCAGGATATCGGCCAGGGCCCAATAGCCCGAATTAAAATGCCCCAGCGCGTACCTCTGGGTTTTCACGCTTGGTGGAGCCGCGGTGAGGACCTTTGGAAGTAAGAGTTATTGGAAGAGAATGGCTTTTTGGAAGAGCGTCATTGAAAGCCGAGACTAGTAGCTTTGGCACCAAAGCTAGCTCAATCAATCGAGCGCTAGATCAAATAGGCGATAGATGGTGCCTGCTGATTCTGCAAGAAGTGTTCTGGGGCGTGAATACCTTTACTGGCATGCTGATGGGCACTGGCGCCTCCAAAGGGGTGCTGACCGACCGCCTAAACTGGTTGCAGACTATCGACTGCCTGCGCAGAGATACCTCCGCACGCCACCCTGTTTATCATCTGACCAAAAAATCTATCGAACTCTACCAAAATGGCTTGATGGCCATGGTTTGGGAGCGCACGCATTTTAGTAGCCCAGCCTTGGATAAAGTGGAACTCATCCATGACGGCTGTGGCAAGGCCTTTTGGCCAGTGATGCAATGCAGCAGTTGCGACCAAGATGTTCAGTCAGGGGATATTGCCTTTAAGCCAGGGCCGGGCGCTGGCACAGATCAGCGCGTCACCAAAACCCGCCGTCGCTCATCCACAGCCGCCCAAAGCAATAGCAAGACCCTCTACAATAATCTAATCAACCTTTTGGGCGACCGCTGGACCGCCAATCTGGTGGCACTGGCCTTTCATGGGTTAAAGCGCTTTGATGAATTTCATCAAGAGCTCCCCGTCGCCACCAATATTCTTGCAGACCGGCTAAAGCGTTTAGTGAACGAAGGGGTGTTCTCCCAACAGCCCTATCAGCACAGCCCATTGCGCTACGAATATCACCTCACCGATAAGGGCCGAGACCTGTTCCCCTACTTTGTCACCCTGTTAAGCTGGGGCAATAAATACTGTGGCACAGACTCCGGTGACCCAATGGTGCTAACCCACAGCCCCTGCGGCAACCCACTGCAAGCGGAGGTGCGCTGTGACCAGTGCTTTGAGGTACTGGTGGCCACGGAAGTGCATTTTAGACTGTAGATCAATTTTGGTGTTAGATATTGCTAATTGTGACAGTTCCGAGGTACCAGCTCGCCTAACCATTATTAAAATAGATACGTCCTCTTTGCCAAATCGTCTGACAAGGAGAGGTTATGGATAACCTTTTGCCAAACTGTTTTAGTATCAAAAACAAACAATTTCTCATACAATTTATCTCTAGAAAAATCATAGAGCACAAGCCATTTTTTATGAACTGTATAGACTTATACTCAGGAATAGGTGGTTGGATACTAGGCATGAAACTGGCAGGTCTCCACCACTTATCTTCATTTGAATGGAATCCTGAATCTAATCTAACCCATAACATTAACTTCGGCACAAAGAACCGTGAAACGAATATCCGGGAAATAAACTTAGCGGATTTACCTGCGCCTGGGTCGGTAGATATTGTGGTCGGAAGCCCTCCTTGCATCCAGTTCTCGTACGCCAATCGAGGTGGCAAAGGGAATATTGAAGACGGACTGGTTGATATACATAAATTTTTATCAATTATTCAATACCTAAAACCTAAGCACTGGGCCATGGAGAATGTGCCTAGAGTAAAAGATACAATTATTTTGTGACGGCCAATGAACCTCTTACAAGAGACATTGCAAACCTAGATGCCTCTGAGCAGAAAAAAGGATATTGAAAGCTGGAGAAACGCCTATATCCTCATTTCACCAGACAGATTATGTTAAAAATGGGGCTGCAGTAGAAATACAATTTGGCAAATATGCTTTTATTGAGTTTGATTTATTTGTAACACACTTAGGTTTTTACTTACGGAAAGATATCGATCTCGGTATAGAAATTGTGCCGACAAAGCTACTGAACTCTCAAATGTCATCCGGACCGGGCTACTATGAACGAACGCTAACTCATATACTAAGACAAGGCAGAGCTAGTCCCGCTGTTCCTTTTATCCTATTAGGTATTGAGACCTAGTAATGTCATGGCGTCTATCCTAGTCATATTTTTCATGGGCTCTTTCTGCGATAATTATTGCCAACACATCATAATTTTATAGGAGAGGCTGGTGCAGGTAATTCGAGTCTGGGAAAAGGTCAATTATGATCAGTTCCACGGGGAGATAATCCCCCTAAACCAACCTGCCCATATCAAATCAATCGTAGGCCATTGGCCCGCGGTAAAAGCAGGCGCTCAGTCCCCCGAAGCCATAGTCGACTACCTGAAAAAACATGATAGCGAAAAGGTAGTGTCGGCACTGGTAGGCGACCCCAGTATTAAAGGCCGCTTCTTCTATCAGCCGGGACTGACCGCATTAAATTTTCAAAAGGCTCAGGTCACAATGGGTATTGGCCTCGATCGACTGCTTGCCATACAGCAGGATCCAAACCCTCATGTTATAGCTCTGCAAGCCATACCAGTCGATTTGGTTATGCCAGGTTTTGAGCAACAAAACCAACAGCCATTGCTGGATAAATCCGTCGGCCCCACCATGTGGCTGGGCAATCGTGCCACCGTGGCACCCCATTATGATATCCACGACAACCTTGCCTGCGTGGTGGCGGGACAACGAAAATTCACCCTGTTCCCGCCAGAGCAAATCAATAATTTATATCCAGGGCCCATGCTGGTCACACCAGGCGGTGTGCCGGTAAGTATGGTTGATACCAACCAACCGGATTTAGGCCAGTATCCCAATTTTACGGACGCTGAAAAAACTGCTCAGGAAGCTACCCTTGAGCCTGGGGATGGTATCTATATTCCCGCGCTTTGGTGGCATGGGGTTGAATCACTGCATGTGGTGAACGTGCTGATTAACTATTGGTGGGGTGGTATGACCGATACCGGTATATCTCCGAATGATAGCCTGATGCACAGCATGATGAGCATTGCTAATTTAAGCCCAGAGAAGCGCGAAGCCTGGCGGCATTTCTTTGATTACTATGTGTTTAAAACTAATGGTGAGCCCGGGCAGGACATGCCTGCTGAGCTTAAGGACTTGGTGACTAGCCTGAGCCCGGAACAGCAGGCTCAGGTGAAACAGTTTTTACTGGAGCAGTTGACGTAACTATGTCGATATCAGCTTAACCAGTCCAAGGTCATCCTAACCATGCCATGGAACCCGAAAAAAACTCCCAGCCCTTAACACAGCCAAAAAGCGGTTTCCTAAACATCAGCTTGTAAACAAAAACAATTAAGTTTATTGCCATCAAGGTCACGAAAATACCCAGCATAAAACCCACTACTTCTAGGCCCCGGAGCACCCTCATCTACCACACTCAGTTCCATAGCTTTACTATGCAATGAGTCCACCTGTGCTGGACTATCGCAACCAAGCCCAATCATAGCGCCATTACCTGAGATTGCAGGTTGGCCATCAAATGGTTTGATCATAGTAAACTCAGCAGTGCCTGGCCCGACAGACCAAACTATAAACTTCTCAAAATCCATTGTTCTCGTCGCGCCAATCTCTGCAAAAAGAGCATCATAGAATTTACCGCTTTATACTAAATCGTTGGTGCCTAAGGTTGTATATCCAATCATCATCATTAATCCATTAATAAGTGAACATGGGAGGCTACAAGATTACTGTTTTTATGTGCAGTTATATTAACAAAATTTCGCTACGCTTAGCATGCAACGGATAACGGCAGAGGCTACATCGCCTCTGCTTGGCAGTAATTTGAAATAAACTGCTGGTGGCTCGGCAGCTGTTCCACCAGCCTGTCCACATTGTGTTTGATATTTTCCAAGAAACCTTGCAGCTCTTCATCGGACATCATATTAACAATTGAGTGATACTGCTCGGGCATTAAGCCCTGCCCCAACATTACCTGTGTCCAGGAATTCTCAGCAAACACGTCACCGGCTTTTTGGAATATTTTGCCGGTCTGCTTGAACAGATCAATGCGGTGTTGCAGTGATTCTGGGATAGACATGGTTTTGCAGTGTCGCCAAAACTTGGTGTCTTCGCGCTCGGTGACATGATAGTGCAACACAATAAAGTCACGGATAAACAAAAACTCTTCGCGCATCTGGGTATTGAATTCTTCGACATCCGGCTTGCGAATACCATCTAATGGGAACATCTGAAGCAGTCGAATAATACCTCGCTGCACCATATGAATACTGGTAGATTCCAAGGGCTCAACAAATCCACTGGCCAAGCCTAGAGCAATACAGTTTTTATTCCAGTGCTGGCGGCGCTGGCCAGTGCGGAATTTAATAACTCTGGGCTCGGTAAGTGTTTCACCTTCTACATTGCTCAGTAAGGTTTTAATGGCTTCATCGTCTGACAAATACTTGCTGCAAAAAACCATGCCATTTCCCACTCTCGATTGCAGTGGAATACGCCATTGCCAGCCCGCTTCTCTTGCAGTGGCCCTAGTGTAAGGAATAGGGTCACTAATGGATTTAGTCTGCACGGCCACTGCGCTATCACAGGGCAAAAAGTGTGACCAATCGTCATAGCCTGTATGTAAGGTCTTGTCGATAAGTAGGCCTGCAAAGCCACTGCAATCGATAAACAAATCTCCTTCAACCTTTTGTCCCGAGGCTAGAGTCACATGGGTAATATCCCCAGACTGATGGTCTGTGCCCACCTCGACAATTTTGCCTTCTATTCGGTTTGCCCCAAAGTTCTCAGCGAGTTTTCGCAGGTATTTGGCGTAGAGACTGGCATCCATATGGTAGGCGTAGTTCAAACCATTGCGCTGAAGCACGGCAAATTTATTTGCTTTGGCGGCCTGCAGTTCGGCGCAGTAGTCGCCAAATTCTCCGCTGATGCCACGCTCTTTACCTTTCAGCCAAAAGTGTTGGAAGCCGGCAGCCCAGCAATCTTCGCCAGTAAAACCAAAGGAGTGAAGATAAGACTCACCAACATTTTTCCAGTTGGCAAACTCAATACCCAACTTAAAAGTGCCTTGCACTGCGGCCATAAATTCCCGCTCATTAATGCCAAGCAATTGGTGGAGGGTAATCATAGTAGGGATGGTTGCTTCGCCCACACCCACGGTGCCAATTTCGTCGGACTCAACCAAGGAGATATCAAGGTTTTTACCAATTAATTTAGACACAGCGGCAGCGGCCATCCAACCAGCTGTTCCACCACCCACTATCACTACCTTTTTTACTTTTTGCGTTGCCACGGTATTCTCTCCAAAGGCTTTTTATTGCTTAAATTTATTCAGTAACATTGTACGAATCTGCTTCGCAGAGGCTTCGTCCATACTGTTGAGGACACCTCTCACCTGCTCGGGAATATGCGCAAACGCCTCCTGCTCAGGGTTAAACACATAATGATCAAACAGCTGCTGCCACACGGCTCGCTGCTCTGGGGGCAGGTCTCTCAGCCCCATTATCGCGTGCTGTAATACATTCAGCGGTGGTCCCATATAAGCTGGACTATTGCGCCACCAGTAGTTCACCAACAGATTAAAGCTTTCAAGTGCCTCTATATGGTGCCACCACATGCTTGGGATTAGCAGGGCATCTCCAGGCTCAAGCTCAACCACCATTGCGACTTTTAGGGCCTCACGGAAGTTGGGGAAGCGCTCGTAATCTGGTTGAGCAAAATCCACTAAGCTAATCGGCTGCCCCGCTGGGGTAAAATCCAGAGGGCCCACATATAAATTCTCTAGCTGCTCGGGGGGAAATAATGTCACCCTCCGACGCCCGGCCCCACAGCAAGCAATATTGGTGGGGAAATCATAGTGAGCAGCAATCCGGCTGCGATTGCCCAACCAGATACTCACCACTGGGTTGTGCTCACTAAGTGCCAAATCATTGTGCTCACGAAAACCCGGCAACCACTGGTCGATCATAGTGGAGCCCACATACAGCATTGGCGCTTCAGGCTTGTTCTGGTACTCGGTTAGCCGCTCAAATACCTGACTCAGATTCACTCGATGAGTTGCGTAATTAAAGCCGCTGTAATCCTCGTTGTAAAACACTCGGCCATTGTTTTCAGCCGGGCCTAAAAAGGCCGTTAGTGGCGCGCCAGAATCAAACTTCTCTAAATAACTAATACTGTTTTGCGCTGATTTTTGCGCCTCTTGAACCAGGGGCCAGTCTGCAACTAGCCCTCTTAAGACCAATGGTACAGATGAGTTAACCACTTCAGCGGGAATGGAATCCGGCTGACAACCCGTTCTCTCCTGTACCTGCTGGTTAATACCTAGCAAGGTAAATTAACCCTAGGGTAGCTGCGCATTTTTCTTGTCGATCAAGGTTCTTATTCTAGCGAAGGAGGCCATCTGCATATAAATCGCCTGCAGGTACCCTTCTTTATTTAGCCGGCTTAAAGTATCACCATCCAGATCTCGCAGCTTTTCTTCGTTAATAGTGTAATAACCCAACAGCTGGTTATTGGAGCCATCATTCAACGTAATGTCCAAGGTAAAAGGCTCTAGCAGATCATTGGCTAACAGGGCTTCCAGAAATACCTTGTTGTGCTCATGGCCGGCGTGAATCGCTTCCAGGCCTGCGATGGCTCCTTCCAAATATGGGGTCTGAGCGCCCTCTTCCGTAAATAGCGCTTCGCCTTTTTGATCGTTGACACGGGGGTTGTCCATATCAATGGATACCACTGGGTTGTCTTCAGGCTTCTCGCCATTCGGGCCCGGCTGGAAACCAATCAAAAATGGGTGGCGACGGATCATCATGGGAATATAGGTCGCATCCCAGCCCTGTTCACTAAGAAATAAATTTTCATTTTGCTCAAAACCAAAAATAGCAGAGGGGTAAAACTGCCCTGTCTCGCTATCTTTGACAAAAAAGATTGGGTAGCAAGACTGGATATTGCGAAATTCCAAAGGGAAGGTCAGAGCGGTTTTAACTTTATCGCCATAGGCTGCACCGCGATCAATAATTACCTTGGTATCCTTGTGGGCGCCCTTGGTCAGTATTACGTAGTTGCTCATGCTTTCTCCAGTTATGCCTTTTATTTACGTTAGGGGCAGTTAAATTTTCTGCAGCCCGTAGGTGTGTATTTTATTAATCAGTTCCCGGTTAGTTGGCAAGGAGGCCTGTAACTGCTGTGTTCTTTTGGCGTTCTCTTGAAACAGGCTACCCGCCATTTTATAGGCGTCCTGTTCGGAGCGACGCTGGGTGGTGCTGCGCTCAGTTTGGAAACCCATGCCATAGAGCACATATTGGAAACTCGCCGAGGGGAAAAGCTCATCCACATGGTTGGTATCTCGGTGCCAAGGGCTCTGGTGACGCCAGAGTTTGATTTGCTCTGCAAGATGCTGAGGAATACTGGCCTGATCGCGATGATCTTGCCAATACTGCCCATCTCGCTCACTGAGAATATAATGGAGCTTGAGGAAATCGATAATGCGATCCCAGCGATATATAAACTTATCGTTAAAACGCTTGGCCACCAGACCCATGGTTTCACGGTTTGCTGGCAGCTGCTCGGCTATCATGGCAGCGGAAAGCTCTACCAACACCAGTGCAGAGGCTTCCAGAGGCTCAATAAAGCCCGCAGACATGCCAATGGCCACACAGTTTTTGTGCCAGAACTCTGCTCGGTGCCCCGGATCAAACTGGATTTTCCTGACCATGGCCTGCTCGGCGGCCTCTTTGCCTGCGGAGGCTTCAATATAGGCCAATAATTCTGCCCGAGCATGGTCTTCAGTATTATGGGCGTCGGAATAGACATGCCCTATGCCACGGCGCGTGGGTAAACCAATATCCCATATCCAGCCCGCACTCTGAGCGGTCGAAAGGGTAAAGGATTGAATGGGGTCTTCGGGGGCTCCGTAGGGAATCTGAGCGGCCAGGGCGGTATTGTTAAATAGATACTGCTTTTTGCTTACTAATGGCACTTGGAAATGCTCACCCAAGAGCATTGCTTTGGAGCCACTGCAATCGATAAATAAATCTCCCCCAATCACACCGGCACTGTCGGTCATAATTGAGGCGATATCACCATTATCTGCCGAGTTTATCGACTGCACATTGGCCTTTATATGTACAACGCCTAGATTGTCCACGCAGTGGGCACGCAATAGCTCGGCAAATTTACCCGCATCTAGGTGGTAGCCGTAATTGAGCTGGAACGCATATTCAGGGGTGGAGATTTTTTTTGGCGCCTGGTGACCTTGAGCCAGAGAACTCTGTGGGCAAACCGCATCGGCAAATTTAACCTGATCTCGAATAAGCTGCCAATGGGGCGCCAAGTTGGTATCTGCATAGCTTTGCGGGATAGTAAATGGGTGAATATAGGAGTCATTAGCAGCCCCGGTTTCACCCCCTAACCAATCACTAAACAATGTGCCCTGCTTAAAGCTGGCACTGCACTCACGGAAAAATTCGGTCTCGGAGATACCAATCTTTTTCAAGGTATTGCGCATTGATGGCCAGGTGCCTTCACCAACGCCAATGGTACTAATATCCGGAGACTCCACCAATACCAACTGAAAGCCATTGCTATTGCCTTCACCACTGGCGGTAAAAGTGGAGCCGACACAGTGCTCTGCAGCGATAATCCCTGCAGACAACCAGCCAGCGCTGCCGCCGCCCACGATAACAACTCGATGTATTTTTTTAGTCATTGGTATCAGCTAATTTAATAGTCTTGATTATATGGCCTCTAATGCTTGAGCCGTTTTTTACTGTAACTGCATATTACTTTATATACGCTGCAAATAAAGAAGCCGCTTAAATAATTAAGCGGCTTCTTGTTAAGTTTGCAACGGTGTACCGCGCAAACTAATACTCCAAATCTAGGAGTTGTTACACATTCTAAAACTTAGAAAGTGTAACGAACACCTATATTGTAGCGTGCACCAGTTTGACCTGCCTGCAGCACCTGAAGCTCTTCACGGCCATAAACACGGAAGTCAGACTCAGTTACGTTAATACCGTCCACGAAAATCGTTAGATTGTCGTTGACTTCATAACTTGCACTGAGATCGAGCTGGCCGTATGCGCGAATATTAGTCGGGTTAATGGCTGTTGAACCCTGGCCCTGGCCAATACCGGCCAGGAACTTGTCACGCCAGTTGTAAGCGAATCGTGCCTGGAAACCACCTTTGTCGTAGAAACCGATAACGTTAGCAGAGTCACTCAAGCCGTTTAGTACGAACTGAGTTTCCAGTGCTAGAGGGTCAAAGGCAACGTCTGCATTGGCGATAGTAGCGTTGATGATAAAGCCGTAACCAGTCTCACCAAAGTTGTGCTGCCAGTTAACTTCAATACCGTCAACCTTAGCGGTCTTTTCGTTAGTAGGTACAGCAACGGTGAACATTAGTGGATCATTTGCAGAGGTACCATAGTAGCGACCGTCAACAAATGCGCCAGACATTGCAGTACCAATAGCAGTGTACTGAGAACCGGCATCCAGGCCTTCAGCTGCAGCAGTTTCTGCATACAGGCCGCCAGACGCTGGATCGTTCAAACCAAACAATGGCATCTGCTTGAAGCCGTTACCGATAAAGTTATCTACAGTTTTCTGATAGTAACCCATGGATAAGTAGTCTGCATCTCCGTAGTACCACTCTATAGACAGATCAAAGTTCTCTGCTTCGATAGGCTGTAGCGACGGATCACCACCAGCTGCTCGCGCGTCACGGAACTTGAAAGTCTGGCCGTCTACAGTTACACCACCTTTAATACTTTCATAGCTAGGACGAGTAACCGTTTTACTAACCGATGCGCGCAGTACCAGATCATCTCTTAGGTCCACGTTAATATCTAGGTTAGGAAGCATCAGGTCGTAGGTGCCTTCATAGTCGTCAAATGCAACTTCACTACCCTGTACCAGATAGAACTCGTTACCACCTTCCCAGTAAACATCGTCGTAGGTAGGTGCACGAGCTGCAGAAACAACATCTGTGCTCTCGTAGCGCAAACCTGCACGCAAGCTAATCGGCATGCTGTTAAATTCTGTCTCGTGGTTTAGCTGAACATAAACAGCAGTAGTCTCTTCTGTGGTGCGCTTGTCAGTGTCCCAAGCAGTAGAGGCACAGTATGCTGTACCACAGTCACCAACAGTCTGAGTAGAAGCCAATGGCAGCGCCTCAGCCAACTCGGCAATCTGCTCTAGGGTCGTAGTGAAGTACTCAGACTGACGTCTTGCGTCATTACCACCAGAAACCTGATCGAAAGAGTTAGCCATTGATGATCTAACCAGAATGTCGCTGATGTAACCGGGATCAGAAATACCACCCCAGGTACCACGCTCAACCGACTTACTCGTGGTACGGTTAGTGACTTCAGTAAGTTCTACACCAAAATCAATACTGGTCGCGTCGTCTGAATCAAAAGTACCGTAGAAACGTGACTGCTGAACATCCATCACAGAGATGGAGTTGCTGAACACACTACCGGTGATGATCATGTCGTCTTTGTAGAGAGGTCGGTCCGCGCCATCTGCACCAGAGTTCAAGCCAAGCTGCAAAATAGGCAGATCTTGATCGAAGTAGGTAGTTGTCTGA
The DNA here is from genome assembly GCA_029252555.1 of Porticoccaceae bacterium. Taxonomy (GTDB): domain Bacteria; phylum Pseudomonadota; class Gammaproteobacteria; order Pseudomonadales; family Porticoccaceae; genus HTCC2207. The sequence goes on along the minus strand of JAQXBF010000039.1, from coordinate 16,563 downwards.
ACACGGTTAAAGCTCGCCATAGTTACCAGAGAACTGGTACCGAATGGGCTGTTTGCTCTCTTATCAGAGCCAGAATCATGGTAATCGAATGTTAGGCTCAGCTGATCGTTGACCTGCCATTCTAGATTCAGGCCAAAAGAATCATTTTCAGTTTTAGTACCATCGTGGCCGATACCCATAGCGAAGTCACTATTAGGGCTAGCTTCGCTGTACATAATAGGTGAAGCAATCAGGCCGTCGTCCCAGGTTGATGTCTGGACATTGTTCCCCAGGTTGTACCAAGCTGAAAGGTCGCTGTAAGTGCGCTCCAGATCAAACTCTGAGTAAGTGTAATCAACAGTAGCAGTTACGCTGTCTGAAGGAGCCCACTGTATAGTTAGCTGACCGTTAATACGCTCTGACTCATATTCGCTCAGGTTGTAAGCATTGCTCTGAGGAATAGACATGTTGCCAGCTGCATCCGTTGGACGGTTAGCCTGGCCTTCATTGCTTGGAACAGAAGTCCAAGTGCCTTCAGTGTCGCCAGCATTTGTATGCCAGCCACCGATGCTAGCAATGTTCACAGCGTTATTACGCTTCTGTGAAGAGGCGCTAATGGCGATACCGACGGTATCGTCAGCAAATGTGTTCGAGTAGAGACCTGAGAACTCAGGAGTAACGTCATCCCCAGTCTCAGTAGAGGTGTCCATAGCCGCCTTCGCACCGAAGGTCATGATCTCACCAGCTTCTAGAGGCTTGGTAGTAATAATGTTAATTGTTGAGCCCACACCACCGGTAGCTGCCGCGGCATTACCAGTCTTGTGCACTACAACCGCTGAAATTCCTTCGGAAGCCAAGTCACCGAAATCAAATGACCGATTAACTTCGCTGTGTGTTGGCATCTGACGGCCATTCAGAGTTACCAGATTGTACTCTGGACCAAAACCACGAACAGTAACCTGACTACCCTCACCGCGCTGGCGGTCGATAGATACACCAGTAACACGCTGCAGAGATTCTGCCAGGTTAGTATCAGGGAATTTACCCATGTCCTCTGCGGAAATTGCATCTGCAACACCAGCCGAGTCACGTTTAATGTCCATTGCGCGCTTCAAACTAGCGCGGATACCGCCTTCAACGATAACCTCTTCAATCTGCGCTCCGTCTTGAGCATATGCAGGTATCGCTGTGCTAACTAAAGCCAGAGCCACGCTGCTAGAAAGCATTTTCTTTTTAAATAACATGTTGCTAAACCCCCAAGGTAAAAAAATAATAAAACTGTGGACCTACCTTTATGTAAAACGAGTAGATAGATATCCAAGCCTATAAGTTACAACTTCGCGATCGTTAAATACACAGCATTTGAGACCAAATACAGAAATATGCGATAACAGGGGCAAAGAGGAAGACTAAACACTGTATTTGCGTCAAATTACCTCCCATATGAGTTATTTGGGGGTTTTACCCTTGTGAATAAGCGTAAAATTACAGCATCGTTTGGCGCCTGGCGGCAACCCGTACCCCAGGCATTACAAAAATCTGAATCCGAGCTCAGCCTATGACTGCAATAATCAAAGGGTTAAAGCAACCTCAACCCGTTAGCCGCCTTACTTTAGCCAGTCTTAGCATAAGCCTTTTACTACTCGCCAGCCCAGTGTTTTCCGAGACCCAAAATAAGCTTGTATGGGCGGTTAACATTGGTGGCGAGGCCCTGAAAATAACTGATTCATTGCAGTATAAAGCCGATAACTGCGCACCAGCCAATAAAATCCCCAGTGAGCTCTGCCGTGCTGTCTCTAGCGTGGAGGGGGCGCAGATTCAGCCCCTGTATAAAAGCTATCGCGCGGGCAATCTAAAATTCTCCAAGCCACTTAGCAATGGACTTTATGATCTAACATTGCACTTTATGGAGCCACAGGACACAGCCTCGGGTGCAAGGCTATTTGATGTGCTAGCTCAAGGCAATGTGGTCATTGATAACCTCGATGTGCGGGGCTCCCGAGATGGTCGTATCCGCTCTGCTCTGTCGCGAACTATTCCCAATATCTCTGTCAATGAGGGGCGCCTAGACATTAGCCTGCAAGGCTTAAAAGGCCTGCCAGTTATTAGCGGGTTTGAAGTGCGCCAGCGGCAGCCATCCAATGGGCAATCCTGGACGCTATTCTGGTCCGATGAATTTGACAAAGATGGCTCAGTGAATCCTGATAACTGGTCTATCGAGACCTGGCCTGCGGCTAAGGTAAATGCGGAAGACCAGACCTATACCACAAGAACCAAAAACCTCCGTATAGAACATGGCCTGCTAGTGATAGAAGCCCATAAAGAAGACTATGCCGGTGCTAAATATAGTTCCGCCCGCATTCACAGCGCCGGTAAAATGGACATTCTCTACGGAAAAATCGAAGTGCGCGCCAGACTACCCAAGGGCCAAGGCACCTGGCCTGCCATCTGGATGATGCCCACTGACCCCTACCGCTATGCCACTAACTGCGGTCCCAGCAAGGTTGACTGGCAGGGCAATGGTGCCTGCGATGCCTGGCCCAATTCAGGTGAAATCGACATTATGGAACATGTGGGTTATGACCCAAATATTGTCCATGGCACTGTGCATACCAAAGATTATGTCTGGGTTCATTGGAGCCAGCGCAAAGGCAGTATTAAGCTAGATGCAGTGCATAAGAATTTTTATAGCTACGGCCTGGAATGGACTCCAGACAGCCTGACTACCACGGTAGATGACATCCCTTATTTTACTTATTATCGGGACTCTGATGACTGGGCATCATGGCCGTTTAACCACCCATTTCATGTGATTCTCAATCTGGCTATTGGTGGTAACTGGGGCCGAGCTGGTGGCCCCATTGATGACAGTGCGTTTCCTCTTAGACTGGAAATCGACTATGTAAAGGCTTACCAGGCGACGGCTGTACCCCAGTAGTTGTAGCCAGCAATCTTGGGTGTGCTGGGCAGATACATTTCCTGCATAGACTCAATGGAAAAGCCTGCATCGGTTATTAGTGCGGGAATATCGCGGTTAAGGTTGCAGCCACCAGCCAATTTACTCCACAGGGGGTTAATACGGCTCTGCCACTTGGAGACATTGACATCTGGTGCCACACCATGCTCACAGAAAATCATCACACCCCCGGGCTTTAGCACCCGCAGAATCTCTTTATTGGCCGCAGCTACATCCGGAATAGTACATAGGGTGTAGGTGATCAAGACCGTATCGACATGGTGATCTGGCAGGGGAATATCTTCCGCGCCAGACAAAATAAACTCTACTGGCACATCGTGCGTCGAGGCTACTTTGGCCGCCAATTCATTGAGCTCTGACGAGGGGTCGAGGCCCAACACCTTGTCAACTTTGGCGCTGTCGTAGAAAGGAATATTGAGGCCAGAACCAATACCAACCTCCAACACCAGCCCCTTGGCCATTGGCACTACTTTTTGACGCTGGTGGTTAAACGGTTTGGTACCACAGGCACAGTTTAAAAAGCGCGGCAGGATATATTTTTCGTAAAGGCAGATAGTCTTGCACCTCCTACTTTGGTCTTATTATCTAGTCTGTGGCTAGTTCAGATCTGTAGCATACCTTTTTAAAACCTCCAGCGGAACAATCTCCAGTGCCTTGCTATTTGTGCGGGTCAGGTGCACCTTGGGGGCACAGCCAGACTCATGGGCCTCTAGCCAACGGGAGGCGCAGAGACACCAGGACTGGCCCTCGGTCAGCCCGGGAAAATCAAACTCTGGCCGCGGCGTTGACAGGTCATTGCCACGGGATTTAGAAAACGCCAAGAACTGCATGGTGATATTGGCACACACCGTATGAGAACCGCGATCATATTTATCGGTGCGACAAAAACCATCGCGAAAATATCCGGTTACCGGGTTGCTGCAACATTCCTCAATCGCTTCACCAAAAACATTGGTTTGATTCACATAAATCTCCTAAATCCCCTAAAACGCCTAATGAATTACCACCAAGAGCTCACAACCAACCCACTACTTTTATGACTTATCTAAAATTGCTTCCATCTCATCCATAATGGCATTCATGCGAGTTACCAGTGCGCGATAAGGCGCTGGAGTGGCCATATCAATACCGGCATTTTTCATGAGCTGGTAAGGGTAATCAGAACCACCGGCTTTGAGCAGGTTAATAAAGTCTTCCTGTGCCTGCTTGTCTTGACTGGAAATTTTCTCTGCCAAACCGGCCGCTGCAGTAATTGAGGTAGCGTACTGGAATACATAGAAATCACGGTAAAAGTGAGGAATAAATGCCCATTCCATACCGTATAAATCATCAATGGTCATCACACCCAGATCATGACCGTGATAGCGCTTTAGCAGCTCAAGGTAAATCTTGGTTAATTTAGCACCCGTCAGTACATTGCCTGCTTCTACTTCCTCGTTCATCTTTAACTCAAACTCAGCAAACATAGTCTGACGGAAAAAAGTGCCGCGCAGTGACTCAAGGCCACTGCCAAGATAAAACAGCTTTTCCTGATCAGTTTGGGCTTCACCTACAACCATATCTTGCAGCAGCATCTCATTCATAATCGACGCGGTTTCTGCAATAAAGGTTGAGTAGCCAGCGTTTTCCCAAGTCTGGGTTTTGTTGGCCAGCACTGAGTGCACCGCGTGGCCGTACTCATGGGCAAAGGTGGAGGCGCTGTCGTAATCGTCATTATGGTTGAGCAAGACATAGGGATGAACATCGTAGGCACCCCCAGACATATAGGCACCAGAGCGCTTGCCCTTTGATGGGTAGACATGCATCCAACGCTCTGAGACACCCTGATCATAGGCCGCCATAAACTCATCGCCCAAAGGCTCCAGAGCGCGTCTTGTCAGCGCAATAGAATCTTCAATGCCAAAGGTCTTATCCAGATCAACCAGTGGTGGGTAGATATCGTAGTAGCGCATCTCATCTTCAATATTGAGCATGCGTTTGCGCAGCTCAAAGTAGCGATGCAATGTGGGTAATGCGGTGTTTACTTCAGCCACCAGCGTTCGGTAAACTGCTTCAGGCATATTGTCGTCAAATAGTGCGCGGCCCAACGAACTATCGTACTCGCGAACTTCGGTACGAAAAGCCAAACCCTGCACATGGCTGTTCATCAATGTACCCAGAGTCGCCTCGAAAGCTTTCCACACACCCCAGAAGGTATCAAACACCAATTTGCGGTCTTCACGCTGGGTTGCTTGTCGGCCCACGGAATAGCCAGACTGGCTTAGACGCAATGTTTCGCCATCGGAAAGAGTCACTTCCGGCCATGGTAAATTAGCATTGGCCAGCACACCGTATACAGAACTGGAAGTACCTAAAAATTTACCGCCTTTGGCCAGCACAGTCTCAACTTCTTCACTCAGGGTATGGGGTGCCTGACGCAATGAGTTCTCTATACCAAAGGCATGTTTTGCCAAGCCGGGTTCGGAGGCAATAAATTGGCGCAGTTTTGATTCACCCAGCGATAGTAGCTCAGGGTTATACCAGCTTACCGAAGCACCAATATCACTGTAGAGATTATTTGCCAGTTGGCGACGCTCTGCATTTTCTGCGTTACCTGTATCCTCGTCCGCCATCAGGCTGGAGTAGATATAGATGCGCACAACATCTTTATAAACATCTGAAATGGTATTTGCGGCGGCCAAAAACGACTGGGGGCTATCACCAAGAGTGCCTTTTAAGGCAGCCAGCACATCGGCCTGCTTTGCCGCTTCGAGACGGGCGTTATTCCAAGCTTCGTTGTCGGCATACAGATCAGTGAGATCCCAGATATATTTTTCATCTACCGCCTGGGCTGTCTCGCTGGCAGTGGCTGTTTCTGGCTCAGAAGAGCCCTGTGGATCTGCACATGAGATTAAAAACCAGCAAGTGAAAAGAACGGTAAATAACTTAGTATGGTGCAGTAATTTGTACATTTTATTGGCCCTATTATTTTATGCGCGAAAGCTTCATCGGGGATTGTACAGATAGCCCCAGATAAGGAAACACATTATCTGGGACTATTTTTATAGGGGGCTTAGCTGGTACTTAAACTTAGGCCCCGAGGAATTGCTCGGCGGTTAAGTCATAGCAGGTGCTATCCAAGCCAGCGACCAATGACAGGCCAGCGCTGGATTTTGGCAACTCATAGCGGAAGAAGAATTTGGTTGCCGCCAGCTTACCCTTATAAAAAGCGACATCCCCAGCATCTCCACTGCCCAACCCATTAGAAGCCGCAACTGCCTGCTTAAGCCACATCCAAGCAATCACAATATGGCCTGCCGCATCCAGGAAGATAGTCGCATTGGCCAGTGCCAGTGACTTGTCACCACAGGCAGCAACCGCATGCACTGTCTCTTCCATCTGGGTCAATGACGCCTCTAACTGAGTGCAATGTTCTGCGAGTGCTGAGTGGCCCACTGCTGACTCTATGGTGCTCTGAATTTCTTCGCGCAGGATGGCCACCGCGGCACCATCTTGCATCTGCATTTTGCGGCCCAGAATATCCAGACCCTGAATACCCCAGGTACCTTCATGGATATGGTTTAAACGGTTATCACGATACAGCCGCTCAACCGGATATTCTCTGGTGTAGCCATAACCGCCCAGCACTTGAATGGCGAGCTTATTGGCTTCCAAACAGTATTCGGAAGGCCAGGATTTACAAATGGGAGTCAGCAGATCAAGCAGCAAGCTCATACGGCGATGCTGATCTGAATCCGTGGATACTTTTTGCTGATCAATAATCTGAGCGCTGTAGTACATTAGTAACTGCGCGCCTTCAACAAAGGCTTTTTGGGTCATCAGCATGCGCTTGATATCCGCATGCTCGCTGATCATCACCTGGGGCAAGTCGGGATTTTTTTCAGCCAGATGCCTGCCCTGTGGGCGATTGCGTGCATAGTCGAGGCTATACAGATAGCCACCGAGAGCACTCATTACAGCGGCCTGCCCTACAGAAATACGCGCTTCATTCATCATATGGAACATATTGGCCAGGCCTTCATTTTCATTACCTACCAAGTAGCCTACACAGTCACCGCCCTCGCCAAAGTTCAGCAGCGTATTAGTGGTACCGCGGTTACCCATTTTGTGATTAAGGCCAGCCAGTGCAACATTGTTGTGCTCACCCAAGCTGCCGTCTTCATTAACGCTGACTTTAGGCACCAGAAACAATGAAATACCTCTGACACCACCGGGCCCACCGGGAACCTTGGCCAGTACCATATGCACAATATTATCGGACAGGTCCTGCTCACCACCAGATATCCACATTTTGGTACCTGAAATTTTGTATCTGCCATCAGCCAATGGCTCTGCTTTGGTGCGAATATCCGCCAGAGACGAACCCGCCTGGGGCTCAGAAAGACACATGGTGCCAAACCACTCACCCTCAACCAACTTGCCAAGATATTTGTCTTTAAGCTCATCAGAACCACAGACATTCAGCATATTGGCCACGCCCTGAGTCAAAAACAGATAGGTGTGCACAGGATTATTGGCGCACACAAACATGCCGTTCATGGCCTGATCCACCATCCAGGGCAGCTGCATGCCTCCAATATCCGCATCGTAGCCCGAGGTGCATAACCCTGCATCTTTAAAGGCATTAATGGCCTGCTTTAGTTCTGGAATGGTCTCTACCCCACCGTCGACAAACTGTGGCTCATTGGCATCCAGCTTAGAGGCAAAGGGCAGAAATTCCTCTTCAGCGATGGATTGGCACAGGTCCATCATCGCATCCAAAGATTCACGATCGTAATCAGAGTAACGCTCGGACTGCAAAAGCTTATCCAAGTCCAAGGTCTCGTAAAACATAAAATCCAAGTCTCGGCGATTGACGATCATTGACATGATTTTTCTCTCTTATTAATGCGTTAGAACAATAGATTACATTTTATTGGATCACCAATAAAATGCGTTTATGGGGGAATACTGGCCATCCATTGAGTAGCTTGGCCTAGGCCTGCTGTTGCAGCTCCCAGTCTTCAATCAACTGCTGGGTTTGGTGCTGCCAAGGATGAAAGTCTTCGCGAAAGAAATCTTTGTAGGGCTGCCAGGTACCGCGCAAAATACCCTGTTTGCCAAATAGGAAAGAAAAACCCGAGGCCCACATGCTGGGGCTCCACAACTTGCCGTCTTTGCGCAGCATATGACAGACACCCCCAAGAATATCCCAGATCAGGAAAAATGTACTGCGACGCATGGCCGCACGGCGCATTATCTCTGTGCCACCTGTAGCACGATAAACATCAAAGGCGACAGATTTGTGCTCCATCTCTTCAACCGCATGCCATTTCCACAGTTTGGCCATGGCTGGGTGAGCACCTTTAAATAAATCGGCTTCGCCCAGTGCTCTCTCGGCCAGCACAGCGGTCAAATGCTCCACCGCCACAGTGCCCGCCAGTTGCTCCCGAGCTGGCACGTTCTTTTTAACCCAGCCCATACGCTTGCGCAGGGGCCCTTCCAGCTTTTCCAGATCATAACCACGCTGGGCGCAGAGTAATTCGTTGTAACGTTGGTGCTCACGCAGATGCACGGCCTCCTGACTATAAAAGTCACGCATTTCCTTCTGTAGCTTGGGGTCAGTAACTCGGTCGCGGTAATGGCGCACTGAGTTAATGAAAAACTGCTCACCTAACGGGAAGGTAATAGACATTGCATTAAACCAGGTAGTGGCAAACTGATGATTATTCATCCAGTCGCCTTTCAGTGCATCGGCAATATCCAGCTCAGGATTGCGCTTAACAATAGGCACATTGTTGGGAGTTAACGATTGCGTCTGGCTCATAAGGATAACCTCTAGATACGCTCAATAATGATGGCCGGGGCCATTCCACCGCCAGCGCACATGGTAATTAACCCGCGCTGAAGCTCTCGGCGTTCCAACTCATCGACCATGGTGCCAATTAGCACTGAACCTGTTGCACCAATAGGGTGGCCAAGGGCCATTGCCCCGCCGTTGACATTGACAGTGTCGCGGTCCAGATCCAGATCACGGATAAACTTCTCGGCAACCACAGCAAAGGCCTCATTGATTTCCCACAGATCAATATCGTTTTTAGTGAGGCCGGCGCGATCCAGCACACGCTTGGCCGCAGGAACCGGTGCATTCAACATCAGTGTCGGGCAGTCGCCCATGTTGCAGTAAGCCACTACTTTAGCGCGGGGCTTCCAACCCTGCTTGGTGGCGTATTCTGGTGAGGCCAGCAACAGCGCCGCAGCACCATCTACAACACCAGAGGAGTTGCCCGCATGGTGAACATGCTTAACATCCAGATCCGGATAGGTTTGCGCCATCAACTTGCCATAGGTAAGCCCCTCTTCGTCCAGCGGGATATTGGCCAGCTTTTCAAATGAAGGTTTAAGCTCTGACAATGATTCCAGGGTTGTTTCCGGACGGGGGAACTCATCTTTAGCCAGTGCCAATGTGCCATCGTCGTGATAAACAGGCACCAGGCTCTTGTCGAAATAGCCATTTTCTATGGCATGGGCGGCACGCTGCTGGCTAACTTCAGCCAAACGGTCGAGATCTTCCCGGGGAATACCTTCTAATGTGGCGATGGTATCGGCACAGATGCCCTGGTGGGACTGACCATACATTTCCCGCAGATGCAGATTGCCAGTGTCGACAAAAGGGGATACGTTATTGCCGTGACGACCATAGCCAGACATCATTTCACAGCCACCGGCAATCACCATATCTTCCATACCAGACATAATAGAGGCTGCGGCGATATTGACCGTGGTAATACCAGATCCACAAAAGCGGTCCAGAGTGACACCACTGGAGGTGATGTCATAGCCCGCATCGAGCGCTGACATACGACCCATATCGTTGGTGCTTTGACCGCGCTGAGCACTGCAGCCCCAGACAATATCAGCCACATCGGCGGTATTAATATCATTGCGCTCGGCCAGCGCTTTTAGCACTGTGGCGCCAAGGCGCTGAGGGTGAATTTCGGTGAGTGCACCGCGGCCCGGTTTGCCAATACCTCGAGGGGTGCGACAGGCGTCGATAATCCATGCTTCTGTCATAGTGTTTACCTTTTTCGGTAGGACCAGAGTCAGCCAGTTAGGTTACTGCGGGCCCGATTAATTTTTTTTCTTAAACGGCACTTTATTAACAGCCCAACCATTATACAAGCTTAGTTATGACCAACGGTTCAGGAACTGGCAATCAAAACAGCCCTAGGAAGGGTATTAATTAGCAGTAGTGGTGGTACAGATAAAAAGTGGTTAGATAGTCTGTATGCGTTGCTATAGTCGACCAGTTAGGCTTTGTAGGTTGCCCTGGGCACAGAGCCAAAGGACACAACATTGATATCCGCTGTTACCAGCAGGCATTCGCGAATCTCATGCTTGAGGGTGTTGGCTAAATCAGCAGGCGGAACAGCAGTATTTCAGTTAACATAGCCGCCTTTCTGGAGTCTTATAATGATAAAAAAAAAATTTCCTCAACGACTTATTTCTATCTGCTTAGCCTGTATTCTGGGTCTAGCGATGCAGGTTAAGGGCGAACCAGAACGGAATTTTCCACCAGCAAAGACAGATGCTAAAGGCCGCTATACCAATATAGACGAGAACCTTCCTGGCGTTTCAATCAAGGTGACAGCACCTTTTTTCCTGCGTCGAGTGGCCACCGCTTTTAACCGTCGCAACGGTGCTCCATTACGAATCCCTAACGACGGTGTATATCTGCGAGAGAATGCCAATCACAGCGAGCCAACCGTTACTTGGGTAGGCCATGCCACTTTATTAGTCCAGATGGACCATCTGACATTTTTAACCGACCCAATTTGGTCCAACAAGCCCAGCCCAGTGCCCTTTGCTGGGCCCAACCGCTATGTTAAACCCGGCATTGCTATTGAGGACTTACCCCCTATCGACTTTGTGATGATCTCGCATAACCATTATGACCATTTGGATTTGCCCACCTTGCGCAAGCTGGCCAAGCGCAGTGCTGATACTGTGTTTTTCGTCCCCGTCGGCAATGGCAAATTACTGCGTAAAAATGGTATTGATCAGATTCAGGAACTGGACTGGGGTGATACAGCCAAGATTAAAGACGCAACCATTCACTGCCTGCCAACCCAGCATTGGAGTAAGCGCAGCCTGATTGACACCCGAAAAGCACTGTGGTCATCCTGGGCCGTTACTGGGCCCCAGCGACGTTTCTACTTCGCTGGGGATACCGGCTATTTTGCCGGTTTTAAAGAAATCGGTGAAAAACTAGGGCCTTTCGACTTGGCTGCTGTGCCTATTGGCGCCTACGAGCCCAATGCGATGATGAAGGTATCCCACATGAATCCGGAAGAAGCGATTCAAGCTGCTGTGGATATAAAAGCTCAACGAGCCGTCGCCATGCATTTTGGCACTTTTAATCTCTCTGATGAGCCCCTCGGGGAACCACCACTGCGCTTTAAGGCCGCTGCACAAGATACCATTATTGGTGAAGACAATAGCTGGGTCTTGAGTATTGGTGAAACGCGGAAATTTTAACCTTAGGTGCCATTGAGAGAAAACCTATGATTAAGAGTAATCAGAATCGTGCGTCAGTTTACCATCTTGGCTTTGTAATACTCTGCCTCTGCAGTTTATCTGGCTGCGGCGAGATGGCGTCTGACAATATCGCAATCACAGAGAGCCGCGCGCCCCTCAATGAGGCACAGGCTGGCAATCTTATGCAGCTGCCCCTCGACTGCGCTGAGATCGAATACCCTAATAAGCTCAGTCAGATGCTGCGCAGTGATGCTGACCTCGCCTCTCCGACCCAACTTCACCCGGCTTTTTATGGCTGCTTTGACTGGCACTCTGCGGTCCATGGCCATTGGTCTATGGTACGCCTGCTTAAAGCATTTCCCAATGTGGCTGGCCATGAACAAGCCAAAGTTATTCTGCAGCGTCATATCACTCCCGCCAATATCGCTGTTGATATTGACTATTTGCGAGAAAATAAATCTTGGGAACGACCCTATGGTTGGGCCTGGCTGCTCAAGTTAATGCTCGAACTTGAAACCTGGGACGATCCAACATCCGCACCATTATCCAAAGCCCTTAAGCCTCTTGCTGATGAACTGTCGGCCATGTATATCGCCCATTTACCCAAGCTTGTTTACCCTATCCGCGTGGGCGAACACAGTAACACCGCCTTTGGCCTGACCTTCGCTTGGGACTATGCTCTGCTGTTAGACGATGCCCCTTTAAAAGCAGCAATTGCCCAACGGGCAAAAGACTTTTATCAACAAGATAAAAACTGCCCGATTAGCTGGGAACCCAGCGGCTATGATTTTCTGTCACCTTGCCTTGAAGAAGTCGATCTGATGCGCAGAGTGCTGCCTGAAGAGCAGTTTATTCCCTGGGTTAATGAGTTCTTACCCCAGCTGTCCTCAGCAGATTTTGATCTCGCCGTGGGTGAAGTATTTGACCGCACTGATGGCAAGCTGGTGCATCTGGATGGTTTAAATTTCAGTCGCGCCTGGGTGCTCTATGGTTTAGCTGAGCAATACCCGGCGTTTTCACATCTGAAAAAAGTCGCAGACTTACATATCGATTATTCGCTGCCAAATTTGGTAGGCGACAGCTATGAAGGGGGACATTGGTTAGGGTCATTTGCAATTAATGCCCTGCTTCGATCAAACTAAACAGATCTATTAATTCATTTTTAACTCAGCGTCCCATTTGGCCAAGGTAATCCATGTCAATGTATAACAGTTCCATTCCAATTTTTATTCGCTTTCTAGATAATTTATCTGGTCTGCTTAATTCCGCTAGTGCCCATAGCACAGATCAAGCTATTGATGAATCGGTGCTCGCCAGCGCGCGCCTGTTTCCCAATATGCATCCACTTATCAAACAGGTACAAATCGCCTCCGATATGGTGAAGCTCGGCGGTGCTAGGCTGGGTGGTGTTGCACCTCCAGTTGACGAAGATAATGAGACAACCTTCGCTGAACTTCAGGCCAGAATTGCAAGCACCAAGACATTTTTGCTGAGCCTGTCTGAAGAAAAAATTAATAGCTCCGCAGATATAACCATTGTTATGCCAGCTGGTCCCTATGAATTAACCTTTACTGGCGAAGAGTATTTAAACCTGTGGGTACTGCCGAACATGTTTTTCCATATCAGCACTACCTACAATATTTTGCGCCACAATGGTGTAGCGATTGGCAAGGTTGATTTCTTGGGTGTAGGGTCGTTTATTACCAAAGGCCCTTAAGTCAGAACAATCTCGGTTTTAGTTAGGGCTGCGCCCTTCTCTGAGGTGAGCGCAGCATCTGAACTCTGGGGGCCACCACCACAGTTAACCAGAGTGGCCACAATAGAGTGGCGACTAAACTCAATCATGGTAAAGCCATTGTCTTCAGTGGTCGCGACATGATCAGATGTCTGCAACCATTCTGGTGAGGCTGCAGGAATACTTCGCGCTGCCGAGGGCCAAGCCAATGTGGAAGTACTTACAGAACCCACCAGCACAGTCTGAATTGGTCTGTGGGACAAATCAATCTCACTACTGGCCTCAATAGTTTTAGCTCCCAGAGCATGAATGTCACCCGACAGCAAAATGGTCGGTCTTTTCTGGTTATCAGCAATGGCTGTGATCAGTCGCTGGTGCTGCAACCACCAACCAGTTTGCCACAGGGCTTTTTGCGCCTTGGCAGAGAGCACCCCCTGAACATTGGCCATTAATTTATTTTCGACCAAACCGGTAAAGCCAGTATCTGGCGCCACCACATCCGGATACCATTCCCGCCATTTACCCGCGGTCCAACCCAGAGGGTGGGAGGGAATTAACCCAAAGTGTTGGGTCTGGTTTGATGCAATTTTACTGAGCAGCCAATCTTCCACGGCGCTTGGAAAAAGAACTGATTGATCTCCACCCTCAGCCAGAGTCAGATAGCCTGCGCAATCAACCATGGGAACCTCGACCAGATCACCAAAGCGAAAGGTTCCAAAGGAGCGATTATTGCCCTCGCTGTCGGTGCCCGGGAACTCGGGGCGAGAAGACATAAAGCTGGGGTAGTAAAGGTGGGCCATCGCAGCATGGGCGCGGCGGCTAAAACTATCTGCGGGAAAGGTGCCTATATCAGCATCATCATTCTCAAAATAATCATGGTCGTCCGGGACAAAAAACATAGGAGTCGATTTAAATTTGGTGCCATAAAGGTTGGCAATTTGATCATCGCCAATTGCGGTCAGTACCTTTTCATTGGCACTTTTATTGCCAATAATCTCGGCCGATCGGTCGAAGGCACCAAATACCTGCTGCAGATACCAGGTGACAATTTGGCCAAACAACCCTGCACTCAGGGTCACGGAATCTGAACCTCTCAGGTCCCAATAGATATGATCCCCTATGGCAACAGCTGCATCGGGTTTCATCTCAAGAGCTGAATCAAATAGTGTTTGCCGCACATGATGGGGCTTAAAAATCTCTTTGCCACCGGGAAAAGCAAAGCCATCGGGGCCACCAGCGCAGGTATAGCAGAGTAATTTCAAGCTCTGGGGTTGGGCATTGGGCGCGGGAAAGGTTTTGAGAGGCCAGGCATCAGCAATTGGGCTAGTGCTATCTTGCAGTTGCAAACTATAGCTGCTGTCGGGGGCAAGCCCTGAGACCTGAAACATCCAAAAACGTCCGTGACTATCGGTTTGCTGACCAGCAATCAAATTATCTTGCCAAGGGCCAGAGACCGATAATTGCACTGCTGTTTTGGGCTTGAGAAATGAAACCTTAATCAAGAATTGGTTGTGAGTAACAGCGGGCAAAATATGCTGAACAGGGCCAGAGGAGCTGGCCCGTTTAAATAATCTGGGGATGGCGATGGCTCCCAACAAACCAGCGGCCATTAACTTAAGTAACAGCCGCCTTGAGAAAAGACCTTTAGCCATGGCTTTGCCCGGCTTAACTAGGCCGCGTTCACTGCTCGCAGTAGACGGCCCATCGGCTTCTCGCCCAGATCAGCAGCAAACTGGGTATCTTCCCAGGCACTGTGGCCACCAATCATCACCAGCTCAACCACGCCATCGGATCGATTGACCAGCTGCTCATGGCTAAATTCTTCACGGTGAATACGCTGGGCGCTGTTCTCGCCATCGTATTCAGCAAGCTTCTTAGGGTCGATCAAAATCAAATCCGCCACATCACCCAAGTCGATAGTACCGCCCTCCACACCGAACACATCGGCGGCGTCTTTAGTCAGCCGTTTGACCATATAGCTAACATCCTGATCACCCCCCTGAGCCGCCAGCTTTAGGCTGCGCAGGTTGACATCATAAAAGGCCATATTGGTCAGATGGGCGCCGCTGTCATTAAAGCCGGGCAACAGCAGAGGGTTCATTAGCAGCTCGCGCACTGTCTCTAGGTCGCGGTTGGCAGTGATGGTGCTCCAGGTTAGATCATTGTCAAAGGAGCGCAGCATCTGCAGCATAAAGTCCCCTTCGTCTTCAATCCAGGCAAAGTCTGCCTGCACTGTTGCAAGCTCATCTTTGGTTATATCTGCCGGTTGCTGCCCTGCATTAATAGCATTTATCCGATCAAAAACTGCCTGGAAATCCATGCCCTGCCAGCTGCTCTGGGGGCAGCGCTCTAAAAGCATATCGGCTAGGGTGCGGTGGAAAGCATAGTCCTCTAAATTGATCTTGCGTTTGAGGCGCGCCAAACTCCAACCCTGCTTGCCCTTCATCCACATAGCTTTGAAAGCCCTGGCATAGTCTGGGTCATCGAGAATAGCCAGGCGAGCCTCGCGATCTTCAAGATCAGTTTCATTAAGGCGGCGCAACTCAGGAATTTCCTCGGCCAGTGGTGTCACCGCGCCATCACCCCAGGTTTTAAAGGGCGCGCCCAGCGCCTGCATATGAAAGTCCCCTTTGATCAGCCAGGAGTTGAGCATACGCGCGAGTATCTTAGTCAGGCGAGCCAGACGCCAGTTATTGGTAATATCCAATGCCGCAACCACAGTGGTGCGCAAGGGCTTGCCATAGAGTCGGCCACTGGTGAGCAGAAAGGTTTTTAATGTGCCAATCACGCTGTCTTTTGGTGGCGTAGCCTGCCATAGAGCACCCTGTTCTCGCACCACGCCAGCCAGCGCCTTTAGCTCGGGGAATTTGGAAAACTGGGTGGGAATAGTTTTTTCACAGTGGGGCTGTGCCGCCAGATAGTGAAATGGCAGTGCATCGGTTGAGAAACCTGCATAGCCCTGCTGCAAACCCTCGCGCAGTGAATCTTTCATCTGTTCCAGCTCATCGCTGGTTGGGTCCCGTGTAATGCTATTTTCGAAACCCATTTTTTCGATACGCAGCATGGAATGGGGAAATAGCGCCACCACATTGGGACCAAGATTCAGCTTTTCCAGATGGTCTAGATAGTCGCCGGGGTTTGCCCAGCTGACATTGTCGGCACAGTGGCGCAAAACATGCTTGGGAATATTTTCTACCCGCGCATAACAGCTAACAATTGGGTCATTGGTACCATCGCGCTGAGCGCCAAAGGCCAGCCCTAGACTACAGTTGGCAATCACCACTGATGTAGTGCCGTGGCGAGTAGACTCTGGCAGGCCAGGCGCTACCTCCAACTCCAGATCATAATGGGTGTG
>JAQXBF010000022.1 GCA_029252555.1 Porticoccaceae bacterium | reverse complement strand
AACCAATGGTGGGCTGACGCAGAGTATCAAGAACTGAGCGCATTCCGCCGCGCCGGAACGCAGATGGAATTCCTGACCATGGTGCACGGATTACCGCCGCGGGGCTAATTCATAATCTGGCAGCTCATTTACAGGTTTAACGTGACAGGCCCCTGAAAAGACTCGGCGCTCAAAAAGAATGCTGCTCTTGTGGGTGTGGGTAAGTGCACCAATAAGTCATGCTTGAGTTGAATCTCCCGCACAGTCCAGACTTCTGGCAGCTGTCGTTTATTATCCCTAGAAGCTCCGGGTATGCCTATGGCTGAATCATGCATCACGGGCACATAGTCTCTACCATCGGCAAAACTCATTACCTCAATGGTGCGCCCCGCTTTAAAAAGCAGGCTGTGGTGCTTGTAGACATGCATAACCATCACGCCGTCGTAGGCCTTGTCATCTTGAGTACTTTCGATGTGACCTGGGCGGGCAACGCGCACAAATATGCGACTATCAACTTGCATGGTATCGAGGGGGCCGTCCTGTTTTGCATTTGGAGAGCGTCGAAAATACGCTAGGTCCATTGATGCGCACCCAATACCACACTTTACAAAGCCCTCGGGTAGATTTAGCGCCTCGTATTGCTGCCTAGTCAAAGGTTTATGGCTCAACCAGACATTGCGCGTGGCCAACTCCAAAATTTCTCCAGCTCGCTGGTCGCCAGTATCAATCCAGTTATATTCCAGAGATGGGTCACCCAGTTGGGCGTTTTTAGCTTTTGATTGACTAGCTTTAGACATAGTACGACCTACTTATCTGTGACTCGGTATCCGAGGTTAGTGCAGCAAAATTAGGGTTAAAAAGGCATAGTGAGGCGATTAAATTTTGAGCGATAGTAAACTAGTGGCATAATATCTGTCAATACTACCAAAAAGTATAAAGCAGCAGCTAGAGGGGGTTCTCAGTGATAACAGCAACCATAATTTGGAGTGCGGTCGCACTTATCTATGCCGTATTTTGGGCCTGGTATGTGGGCCTCAAGGGCAAACTATCCGAAACAGAAGTAGAGCACTATCTGCAGCGCTTTGAAGCGCTTGGGTTGTCTACTGAACAATTGGTAATTCTGCGCCATTTTTTGGCCAAAGACGATGGCCGCGAATGGTTTATGATCAACCTGCTCGAACTGAAGTCACCCAAGCGAGAGTCAGCCAAATTATTGCAGAGCTATAGTAAAACCTTTATGGCTGGCATGTTTAAGCGGGCGGGGCATCCCTTTTTTGTGGCTAATGCTAAGGCCAAAAATATTGAAAACCTGCACTGTGAGCAGGCAGATAACTGGACCTCAACAGGCATTGTTCGGTATCGTAGCCGCCGTGATCTGGCCGAGGTGTTGCTGGTTACGTTTGGGAGCGACCACCATGCAGAGAAACTGGCCTCGCTGGAAAAGACCTTCGCCTTTCCCGCCACTACCAGTTTACTGATCGGCTCACCGCGGGTTTTAGTGGCCATGGGGCTAGCTCTGATTGCTGCCCTGTGCCAAATCCTATTCTTATAATAAAAGCACAGAGACTAATATGATCGATAACGCCTTATTCCAACCATTCCAACTTGGCAACCTGCACTTAAAAAATCGCATTGTCATGGCCCCCATGACTCGCAATTTCTCGCCCAATGACAATATCCCCGGTGACAATGTAGTCGACTACTATCGCCGCCGTGCCGAGGGTGGTGTGGGCCTGGTGATTACCGAAGGCACCTGTGTCGGCCATAAGGGCGCCAGTGGTTACCCGGGTGTTCCCTATTTTCACGGTGAAGCCCGACTGGCGGGCTGGAAAAAAGTGGTCGAGGCCGTGCATTCTGCGGGGGGCAAAATTGCACCTCAACTTTGGCATGTGGGTGCAGTGCGCAAATCGGGCACCATGCCAGAAGGCGATGTGCCGGGCTATGGTCCCTCAGGTATGAATGTGCCGGGCAAGGCCAATCGCCAAGTCATGACCCAGCAAGATATAGATGATGTGGTTGCTGCCTTTGCGCAGGCTGCTGCCGAGGCCAAAGCCATTGGATGTGATGCGGTGGAGCTGCATGGTGCCCATGGTTATCTGATTGACCAGTTTTTCTGGGAGGGGACCAACCAGCGCGATGATCATTATGCCGGCTCCATCGAAAATCGCGGTCGCTTTGCTGTGGAGCTGATTAGTGCCGTGCGCGCCGCCGTTGGCTCAGAGTACCCGATTATTTTACGATGGTCCCAATGGAAGCAGCAGGACTACACCGCACGCCTAGTCGTTACACCTAAAGAGCTAGAGCGCTTTTTAATGCCGCTGTCAGAAGCGGGAGTAGATATCTTCCACTGCTCACAGAGACGCTTCTGGGAACCTGAATTTGAAGGCAGCGAGCTCAACCTTGCAGGCTGGACCCAGAAGATTACCGGCAAGCCCGCCATCACCGTGGGCAGCGTCGGTCTGGATGCAGACTTTACCCCCAAGCCCGGTGAAGCCCATTTTAAAGAAGCGGACCCAGCCAGCCTAGATACCCTATTGCATCGCCTTGACCAAGATGAATTTGACCTAGTGGCCGTGGGCCGCGCGCTGATTTCAAATCCAGACTGGGTTAATTTGGTAGAAGCCAAGCGAATGGACGATCTAAAACCCTTCCGAAAAGAACATCTCGGCGAGTTAGTCTAAGCCAGACCGCGAGGATAAAAACGACATGTTAGAAAGCGTTTACGGAGAACAGTATGGAACTGCAAGATAAAATAGCCGTGATCACCGGCGCAGGCAGCGGCATAGGCCGAGCCCTCGCCGTGCGTTTTCACGCCGAAGGCGCCAAGCGAGTTGTCTGCGCCGATATTAATCTGGCCAATGCCCAAGAGACCGCCGATATGATTGGTGGCGTGGCCATGATGGCAGACGTAGCCAAAGAAGAAGACACCGCCCGTATTATCGAAGATACAGAAGCCAATATAGGCCCGATCGACCTATTTTGCTGTAATGCCGGCGTCGGCTATGGCGAGAGCATTCATTCGCCCAACGAACAGTGGCAGTCGATCTGGGATATCAATGTAATGTCCCATGTATACGCTGCCCGCCATTTGGTGCCACGCATGGTTGAGCGGGGCAGTGGCTACTTCCTTAATACCTCGTCTGCCGCAGGCCTGCTCAATCAAATCGGTGGGGCCGCCTATGGCGTGACCAAACATGCCGCCGTGGGCTTTGGCGAATGGCTGGCCATTCATCACAAACATGAAGGCATTGGTGTATCCATGCTGTGTCCACAAGCCGTGCGCACCGCCATGACCGCCGTTGAAAACGACGCCGTTGCCGCCGCTGCCAATAACGGCATGATCGAGCCAGAAGAGCTTGCAAACACCGTGGTAGAAGAGCTGCGCAACGAAAGCTTTTTAATATTGCCTCACCCAATTGTGAAGGAATATATGCAAAACAAAACCACCAACTACGATCGCTGGATTGGTGGTATGAACAAACTAATGCGCAAAATCACTGGCGCTATCTAACAAGCTAACAAAACACTTATTTAAGGGGAGAGCAAAATGGGTTTTGAATTAACACCAAGAGCAGAAGATCTAAATAATCGCCTAACCGCGTTTATGGAAGAGCATATCTATCCGCGGGAGCATGACTATGAGCAGTTTACCGGCGACCACAACAATCTTTGGCAATACCCAGACTGGTACCAGGGCCTCAAAGACGAAGCCAAAAAACAGGGCCTTTGGAACCTGTTTCTGCCCGAAGAGTACAAGCCCTGGAGCCCCGGTTTAACCAATCTAGAGATCGCGCCATTATTTGAAACCATGTCCAGATCTGCCTGGGCCCAGCAAATTTTTAACTGTAATGCCCCAGACCGTGGCAATATGGAAGTGCTGGCCAAATACGGCACCGCAGAGCAGCAAGAACAATGGTTACTGCCCCTGTTAGCCGGTGATATCCGTTCTGCCTATGCTATGACTGAGCCAGATGTGGCCTCATCTGACGCCACAAATATGGAGCTCAAGATTGAGCGCGATGGCGACGAATATGTACTTAACGGCCGAAAATGGTGGACCACCAACGTGATTGGTTCTGCCTGTAAAATTATGCTGGTCATGGGTAAGTCTAACCCGGATGCCCCGCGTCACCAACAGCACAGTACCATTCTGGTGCCCACAGACACTCCAGGAGTCAAAATGTCACGCCCGCTTAAAGTGTTTGGCGAATACCATTCCCCCGGTGGCGAAGGAGATATGATTTTTAGCGATGTGCGAGTGCCCGTCACCAATCTAATACTTGGCGAAGGCCGAGGTTTTGAAATTGCGCAGGGCCGACTAGGGCCGGGCCGTTTCCAGTACGCCATGATGTTTGTCGGTATGGCCCAGCGCAGCTTAGAGCTAATGTGCGAGCGAGCCCAACAGCGAGTAGCCTTTGGTGAAGCTCTGAGTAAAAAGACCAGCGTGCAGCATGAGATTGCCCGCAGCCGCTGTGATATCGAACAGTGCCGCCTGCTGGTATTGGCCGCCGCTGAAAAAATGGACAAGTATGGCATCGATGGCGCCAGAGAAGATATCTCCATGCTCAAAATAGTCGCCCCCAAAATGTGCGAAGACGTCTCCAGCCGCGCCATGCAAATCTTCGGTGGCATGGGCGTATGTCAAGACACACCACTGGCTCATATCTGGACCACCAGCAGATTCTGTCGCATTGCCGATGGCCCAGACGAAGTGCATATGTCTCAGCTAGCCAAAATGACCATGCGATCATTGAACAGACAGTCGCAGTCGTAGACGAAAAAAGACAAATAAAGAGGATTTGCCATGAGTTTTTCATCCAACGTACTAAGCATCGAAAAGCAGGGTCAGGTAGGCATTATTTACCTCGACCGTGAAAGCAAATACAACGCACTGTCTACCGAATTGTGGTCGGCCATTCCCCATGCCTTGGATGCCCTCTGCGAAGATGGCGAGATCGGCGCAATAATCTTGGCAGGCCGCGGCAAGCACTTCTGCGCCGGCATTGATCTGGCCGAAGACGGCCTCAGCCAGCATAAAAAAGCCAAAGCACGCTCCAAAGCCGAAGCCAATATTCAACAGCTGGGTAACACCCAAAAGTTTCAGCAAGCCATTAGTGCGTTAGCCGAATGCGCAATGCCAGTGATTGCGGTAGTGCAGGGTTTCTGTCTGGGAGCCGGCGTCGATCTGGTGACCGCCTGTGATATTCGCATCGCCAGCGCCTGCTCAGTGTTCAGCGTGCGCGAAACACGTTTAGGTCTAGTCGCCGATGTCGGCACGCTACAGCGCCTACCCAAAATACTTAATGCAGGCCATGTCGCCGAACTCGCCTACACCGGCAAAGATATCAAAGCCGACCGCGCAGAGAAAATAGGCTTGGTAAACGACGTATATGAGTCAGCCGAAGCCACCATGGCCGCAGGCATGGCACTGGCCCAAGAAATCGCCGGTAACTCACCCATGGCCGTGCGCGGCACCAAGTTTATACTGCGCCAGTCAGAGAATTTGACCGACGAGCAGAGTCTGATGGTGAACGGCATGTACACCATGATGACGAGCCTGGAGTCGAATGATTTACAAGAGGGCATTATGGCTTTCGCCGAGCGCAGACGAGCGAAGTTCACGGGCAGTTAAGTCACTCACTCTCCCATCTGTCATCCTAAACCCCGGGTGGTCATCCTAAGCGTTTTGGATACAGGATGACCAATCCATCAAACCATCCCCCAAAACACCACACATACAACTAGCACCGAGGCCACAAAGATGCGCACAAATAAAAAACTAGTCGAAGATTTTTACCACTCCATTGTAGTAGGCGACATGGGTTTATAAGCCTCGGTCATCCATGACAACATTTAGCTATCAATACCCCTGCGCAAAGGTGTTCTCACTGGCACCTATCAGGGTAAATCTCGATTAGTGGGCGAAGTATTTCCCTATGTCGTCTCTCAGCTATACCTTGATAGCTTTGTGTTCTGCAAAAAATTTAAAATAACGAGCGAAGACGACAACTGCATTGTGGCCATCTGTGAAGCCGAAGGTCTGTCGGCCAAAGGCGATCGCTACGACCAAATTTACGCCCACTTTTTTAACTTTAAAGATGGCCAAATAAGCCGACTTATTGAATTTGGTGATTCAGGGCTTGCCGACCGAACTATATGGCAAGAGGTAGCGCCATTAATACCTGACGCGGAGTTTTCCTACTAAACTGCCACAACCCTGCCGTGGCACCACTCACAAAAAAGGGGTAACACAGGTTACCCCTTTCTCTTTTGCGTTGTACTTACTTAATAAGACATATCCCGAGTAGCATTGAGCAACCCTGGGAACTGCTCTCCAACCTTCGCCAACCCATAGGTCACCCAATACTCAATCTTCTGGGCAAAGGTCATTTCTACCATCTCTGGCAGACGCTGTTGCTGGTGCTTCAGGTAGGAGTGAATATTCTCTACATCTTCCACCGTATGCGTCTCGTAGAAACCCACCATGCCTTTATGAGATCTTGAGCCGCCCAGCACAATGCCGACAAAGTCGAGATGGGTCTGGTCGCTCATATAGCGCAGGTCGGGCACTATGTAGTTGCTTTTGGCGCTGATGCCGTGGCAGGTGCCGCAGTTATGGCCGTAGAGTTCTTCGCCTTTTTTGATTTGTTCTGGGGTGGCGTTTAGCTCTTCGCTTAGGGGTAATATAGTAGCCAGGCTTTCGTCGGCTAAGGCTCTGGTCAGGCCAAAGTCGCCGAGCTTAAACACTAGCAGCTTGTTTTGGTTTACCTTTTTACGCATCAGGTTGTCGCCGATCGTGAGCATCACTGTACCGCCACTGCCTTGGGCTACGGCTACGTATTGCTCGCCGTCTAACTCGTACGTCATGGGGCCGGCCAGTACGGCGCTGTCTGACTGGTACTGCCACAGGGCGTCGCCGTTGTCGGCATCGTAAGCAGCGAAGGTGCCGTTACCCATGCCTTGGAACACTAGGTCGCCTGCGGTGCTGAGTATGCCGCCGTTGGCTGGGCTGGCGTGGGGTACTTTCCAGGCTGGCTTTTGGTTAACGGGGTCCCAGGCGAGGAGTTCGCCGCTGATTAATGCGTCGGCTGAGGCTTGACCGGCTACCCAGCTAAGTGGGTCGCGAGACTCGTTTAAATCGACACCGGTGTTCCAGCGGTTTACTTTGTATTCAACGCTTTTTTGCGCGCTAAAGTAATGGGGTATGTTTTGCACGGGAATGTACATTAAGCCAGTTTTGGGGCTAAACGACATGGGCTGCCAGTTGTGGGCGCCGTAGGGCGATGGCCAGATATAGCTGCCGCCATTGGCTTGATAGTCGGCGTATTCAGTTTCTACCGGGCGGCCGGTTTCCATATCGATATGGCTGGCCCAGGTGGCTCTGGCAAATTTTTCTGCCGAGAGCAGTTCGCCGGTGACGCGGTCAAGTACATAGAAGAAGCCATTTTTGGGCGCCTGCATAATCACTTTGCGCTCTTCGCCGTCAACTTCGATCTCGGCGAGGGTGAGCTGTTGTGTGGCGGTGTAGTCCCAGTTGTCTTTGGGGGTTACCTGATAGTGCCATACATAGGCGCCGGTATCTGGGCGCAGGGCTACGATGGAGCTGAGGTAGAGGTTATCGCCACCACCGGGGCTGCGAAGTTCGCGGTTCCATGGGGAGCCATTGCCTGTGCCTATGTAGAGTAGGTCGAGTTCTGGGTCGTATACCAGTGAGTCCCATACGGTGCCGCCACCTCCGCCCAGTCTGTGCCATTCATCGCCGCCCCAAGTTTTAACGGCAGCGTCCAGAGCTGGATGCTCTTGCGGTTTACTGGGGTCACCAGGTACGGTGTAGAATCGCCAAAGCTCGCCGCCGGTGGTGGTGTCGTAGGCGGTGATATAGCCGCGAACGCCCAGTTCGCCTCCACCATTACCAATAATAATTTTGCCGTCCACCACGCGTGGCGCACCGGTTACGCTGTAATTGCTGTTGTCTGGAGTGGTTTGTACCACCCAGTTGGCTTCACCAGTTTTCGCATCTAGGGCCACCAAGCGGCCATCTAGGGTACCGAAGAATATCTGCAGGCCGGTCTCTGCGTCTCCTTGCCACATGGCTACACCGCGATTTACCGCGCCGCAGCAGGTTTTAATTAAGTGGTCTCTGGGAACCTTGGCGTCGAAGTGCCAGAGCTGTTCACCGGTTCTGGCATCGAGAGCATGCACATGGCTCCAGCCGGTGCTGATGTATATCACTCCTTTGTGCACCAGTGGCGTAGCTTCCATGCCCCGGGCGGTCGAGAATTTAAATGACCAGGCTAGATCGAGGCCGTCGACATTATCACGATTAACACTGTCCAGCGGGCTAAAGCGCTGTTCTTTGTAGTTGCGGCCATAACTTAGCCACTCATTATCTGGATTGCTAATAGACTGTTCATTGACCACTGTAGCCTGGGCTTGCACAAAGCAGGCGCTTAACAGCAGGGCGGTTGCGATTTGGATTAGGCGGGATGCCATAGGATTCTCCATTGCTCTTTCTAGGTCTTGTTTTTTTGAGTATCGAATTCTGGTTATTGTAGGGTCATTTCGATAAATTGCATACGGTCTTGCCCGAAAAACATATCACCATCAACAAACATGGTTGGCGCACCAAAACAGCCTCTTTCAACGGCGGCTTCGGTGTTGCTGATTAATCCGGCTTTTACCTCCGGGTCCTGGGTGCTAGCTATTATTTGCTGTGCATCTAGCCCTGCAGCGGCTAGCACTTTAGTCACCACCTCTAGATCACCCATATTTTCGCCATTGACCCAAATTGCGTTGTAGACCGCATCCAAATAAGTGTCGAAGTAATCTTGGCCTAGAGCTGCTATCGCGCCGCGCATAAGGTTTAGGGTATTGATGGGGAAGTGAGAGTTGCCGCCGAGAGACACCTGATACAGCTTGGCAAAGCGGGGCAGGTCATACTTCATCATATACTTGCCTTTGGCGGGCACCGTTACCGGTGACATATTGCCTGAGGCTTTAAATAATCCGCCCAGCAAAACCGGTTTGTAGTCAATGGTGCAGCCATATTCTGCTTTTAACTGCTGCAGACGCTTATGGGCCAGATAGGCTGTAGGGCTGCCAAAGTCAAAATAAAATTCGATGGTTTTAGACATGCTGCTTCCTCATTTTGATCTGCGCTCAAAAAACACTCTTTTTCGATAAAGAGTAGCTCTGAGAGAGTTTGAGTGTAAATCAAAAATCATGACCCATGAGTTCGGCTTTAGGGACTATTTAAGGAGCGGCGAGCAGTGTTTCCAGCATATCGGTTAGCGTCGCAATACTGTCGTCGGCACTATTTGACTGATGGTCTCGCAGACGGTCCCAGTACTCAAAAGACAGCGTGGCAAAAATGGCTTCCTGACGTGGTTGTGGAAGCTGTGCAAGTTCCGGCAGAGCCTTTTGGATATCCTTGCGGATTCTGGCCTGATACATCGCATAGTTTTGTTTTATAAAGGCAGATCGCCAGCGTCTGGTGGCGGTCGATTTTAAAATATTGCTGTTGCTTTCATAGAGCCGACCCAATTTGGCCACCACTTCGACGATGCGCTGCTCTAGGGGGAGGTTGGAATCAACCTCACCGGTTTTTTTATCAGCAAAGTCATCGCGCCAAAGTTCGTCGGCTGTGGCAAAAATAGCTTCCATATCTTCGAAGTGTCGAAACACCGAGCGGATGCCCACATTTGCATGGTCGGCCACCTGCTGAGCGGTGGGCACTAGATTGCCATCATCAATCAGTTGCAACATGGCCTCAACGATAACTTGGCGGCTGCGGTCGCTGCGCAGACGGCGTCCATCGACTTTTACGGTTGTGCTTACGCTGTCTGACATAGGGCATGGCTTCTGTGACTGGTTACGCATTCAATTCTGTCATATTCTCGCCGCGGTTGCACTTGGCTTGGGGCTGTTGCCCCTTGCTTACAGGCCATCATTGGTGACCAAAATATCTTTAGAATTCGCGGGCAGCATGACGCTGGTGCCGTCCTCCCCCAAGGTGTAGTTGCTAAACCGATCATCAACTCCTTCTAACCAAAGCGCTTCGCTACCGGGCAGCACCAACGGTGGTACCACATGGTAGTAGAGTAAGTGGCCCACTCCGGCATCTCGCGCGGTTTCAGCAGCCTCGGTGGGGGAGGCATGGTAGTCGAGCACATCTTCAAAGATCTTCGCTGTGTTGGGCAGGCCGACGGCGGTGGCGGCCTGATTCATAGCCTTGAGCATTTCAGGGCTAAGCGCTTCATGCACCAGCAGGTCAATGCCCTGGGCAAATTTCTCTATATTGGCAGATTTGTTGGTGTCGCCAGAGATCAGCGCGGTGCGGCCCTTGTAGCTGAAGCGATAGGCTACCGCTGGGGTCACAGGGAAGTGGTCCACGGCCAGCATCTCTATCAGCAAGCCGTCTTGGTCGTAGACGGTAACAAGCTCCCCCTCTGCCGGCAGCGGCGCACTGACAGCGACCATACCGGCGCCGCTCAATGGTGTAGCCTTATCGCCATGATGATCATTGCGATAAACCTCATCCTGCCCATAGGCCAGATTAAAGCCGTCTACTACTCGGGCTACACCCTCTGGGCCATATATATTGAGCGGTGCACTGTGGTTACCCGCCGCCCAGCGAATGGTGCCGACTTCGCCAAGACCATCGATATGGTCGGAGTGGAAATGCGTCAAAAATACGCCGCTGATACTGCCTATCTGATAGCCCATACGGCCCAAATTGCGCAAACCATTGGTGCCTGCATCGACCAGAAACAGTTTACCCGCGGCGACAATAGCAACACAGGGACCGGAGCGATTGGCGGCCGGCATGGGGCCTCCCGCGCCGCATAGGGCAATATGCAAGCCATCCCCCAGAGCTTCGATCTTGTCGCTGGAAAACATGACCTCTGCGCCTCTGGGAAGAATTTGCAGGGCGATAACACCGCGCTTGCTGTAAATACCTGCGCTTAGAGCAAGTGCCAACAGGCAGATGACCGTGATTTTTTTCATATTCCCCTCTGCTACATTGGGCATTTAATTTTAAAGAGTGACATGTTGGCATTTGCTGTGTCAATATAATCGTTGACGCAAATAATAAAACAATGTTTCAAAAAATACTCGCTTAAAACCAGAGGGCCCAGCATGCCTCAGAGCAACCCGATTACCTTGATTGGCGCGCCGCCATCACCTTACACCAGAAAAATGATCGCACTTATGCGCTACCGTCATATTGACTACCGCATTGTCTGGGGTGATCCGGTTAGGATACTTGCAGAGATGGGCGTTGCCAAGCCCCAGGTGGCCCTGTTGCCGGTCTATGTGTTGCCCGATGAGGCAGGGGAGATACACGCGGTCTGCGATTCGACGCCAATTATTCGTCGCTTGGAGGCTGAGCATAAAGGGCGCTCGGTGATTCCCACTGACCCCGTCATGGCCTTTATCGACTATCTGTTGGAAGACTTTGCCGATGAATGGTGCACCAAATATATGTTCCATTACCGGTGGCATTTTGAGGCGGATGCAGACAATGCAGGCACGTTATTGCCGTTGTTTCAGAAGGTTAACTTACCTGCTGACACCTTTGACCAGTACAAGCCCTATATCAGCGAGCGTCAAGTGGGCCGGCTGCATGTGGTGGGGTCCAACGATGTGACAGCGCCAGTGATCGATGCCAGCTATAGACGTTTGCTTAATGCCATGGAGGCCCATTTAACGGAACAGCCTTTTTTGATGGGCAACCGGCCTGGCGCCTCTGACTTTGCTTTTTACGGCCAGCTAACCCAGCTGGTGGGCTTTGACCCCACACCGAGAGCTATTGCCTACAGCCTGTCGCCCCGCACTGTGGCCTATACCGGCCTGATGGAAGATCAGAACGGCGTTGACCCTCAAGCATCTGACTGGAGTACGGTCGAGACCGTGCCCGATACATTGAAAGCGATTCTGAATGAGGTGGGTCATGTCTATGCTCCCGCAATGCTTGCCAATGCACAGGCGATTCAAGCCGGTGAGAAAACCTGGGAGGCTGAAATTGATGGCAGCCGCTGGACACAGCAAACCTTTAACTATCAGGGCAAGTGCTTGCAGTGGATTAACGCGGAGTATCAGGCACTTGGCGAAGCAGATCGCACTCGGGTCGATGGATTGCTGGCAGGCACAGGCTGCGAGAAGATACTCTTTTAGGCACCTATGTTTCTTTATTCATTAAGATTTATGCCGAAGGGACAGCACCAGCATTCCAATAGCGACAGCTAACAGAGGCAGATTACTGGTCGCTCCTGGTGGCACATGTTGGTAGAAGGTGGTATCCAATGGGTGCATGGTGCCAGCCAGCATACGCATGGGTACTTCAATCACCACCATGAGCCACAGTAGCGGCAGCAAATTGCGGTAGCGCCACATACAGATATAAAAAATAAATAGTGTCACTAGCTGAGCTGAGCCCCAGAGCGAGGCAAATAGATAGATCACATTATTGGGATCCGGGGCGCCGTCTAAAAAGGGGAAGATAATAATCGAGGCAATGCTGTTGATACCGCCATCGTCGGCTGCAAAGTGGACAAAACTGCGAAAGGTATATATGGCCAGCAGCAGATAAAACCCATACTGGGCAATCACACTACCCTGATAATTGTTGTTAGCCTGTGGGGGAAAGAGTTTCTCAATTAGCGTCATTACCACTACCTCAGTGTTCTATGGATATAATCAATATAGCTAGCTTAAATAATTAACACTATCTATGCCAGTTTATTTTCTACCCATAAGCTGATACCTTACTCTCCGTTTAAACAATCACAAAAATCAACACAGGGGTTGGCGATGGCTGAGCAATTCAAGGAGCAGGGTGGTGCTGCTACCATGGACCCCAGCGCCGCTTTTCGCTGGATATCTTCCCGGGTGATGAGCAAAGTAATCAGCCCCAAACGGCTGATGGCCAAACGTCAAAAAATGGAAAAGCATCGGCAGGCTAGTGGTGTCCCCCATGTGGTTGAGTACTTTCATCAGGTGGAAGATGGCTATAGCCACTTGGCGGCTCAGGCACTTATTGCGCTCACTGAGCGTTATGATATTGAGCTGC
>JAQXBF010000010.1 GCA_029252555.1 Porticoccaceae bacterium | reverse complement strand
ACGCCGGTGGTTGCGATCTTTATTCCCCTGTTGCAAGACTGGGCCAAGCGCCATAAAGTCTCGATCTCCAAGTTTTTGATTCCCTTGAGCTTTGCGTCAATTTTAGGGGGCACCTGTACCTTAATCGGTACCAGTACCAATATCCTGTTGGTGGGGATGCTGCAAGGAACTGCAGAGGCTGACAGCCTGTATCTCTTTAGCCCCGCCCTGATTGGTGTGCCTCTTGTTATTATTGGAGTGGCCTATTTTATGCTGATAGGGCACCGTTTTCTGCCTTCGAGAATGGGCGTGGTGGAGACTGGTGTTGAGGCCCGAGAATACGCAGTGGGAATGAGGGTTGTAGCCCGTGGCGCACTTTCGGGTATGAGTATCGCAGATGCAGGCCTACGCCATTTGCAGCATAGTTTTCTATCAGAAATCCAGTCGGAAGGGCATATTATTCCGGCGGTTGGGCCAGAGGAAATTCTTAGCGATAACGATGTGCTTATATTTGTCGGGCAGCCAGAGGCGGTAACTGAGTTACGCCAATTCCCCGGCCTTGCACCCGCAGAGGGTGAGGTATTTAAGCTGGATGTGCCTTACAGCTCGAGAGCATTAATCGAAGCCGTGGTCGCGCCGGTCTCCAATATGGTGGGTAAATCGGTAAAAGCCTCAAGTTTTCGCACCCAATTTGGCGCGGCCATTTTGTCAGTGTCACGCAATGGCCAGAGAATAAATCAGAAGGTGGGCAGTATTATTT
The DNA here is from genome assembly GCA_029252555.1 of Porticoccaceae bacterium. GTDB lineage: Bacteria > Pseudomonadota > Gammaproteobacteria > Pseudomonadales > Porticoccaceae > HTCC2207. The sequence goes on along the minus strand of JAQXBF010000010.1, from coordinate 4,969 downwards.
TGCGTGCTGGTGACACGCTGCTGTTAGAGGCCGCTCGGGGCTTTGTGCGCCGCCATCGCTACAGCCGCGACTTCCTCCTGCTTAGCAGGCTGGACGATGTGACTATTCCCAACTTTGACAAGGCGCCAGTGGCTTTGGCTCTGCTGGGGGCATTTATACTGGCTGTTGTCACAGGGGTTTTGCCATTGGTTGTGGCCTCTCTATTGCTGGTTGCGGCACTGGCGTTTAGCCGCTGTATCTCTCTGGAATTTGCTCAGCGCAGTATTGATATTCGTGTCTTGCTGGCGATTGGTGCCTCGCTGTCGCTGGGGCTGGCGATACAAAAAACTGGCCTTGCCGATCTCGCCGCTCAGGGTATGATATCCGTGGCAGGCGAAAACCCATTTATCAGCCTAGTATTACTCTACATAGCCACTGTGTTGGCCACCGAATTAATTACTAATAATGCTGCGGCGGTACTGATGTTCCCATTGGCTCAGGTAATGAGTTTCGAGCTTGATGCCAGCCTGCTGCCCTTTGTGATGACCATCATGTTTGGTGCCTCGGCGAGTTTCTTGACGCCCGTGGGCTACCAGACTAATTTAATGGTGCAGGGCCCCGGCGGTTATCGGTTTACCGATTTCTTCAGGGTAGGGCTGTTGCTGAGTATTTTGGTGGGTATCACTGTGGTGATTGGCGTACCTTTGCTGTGGCCATTCTAAAAATATTTTTATAAGGAGAACAAACCTCGATGACCGAACTTACCTGTTTTAAGGCTTACGATATTAGGGGCCAACTGGGTACTGAACTGGATGAAGATATCGCTTACAGAATTGGCCGCGCCTACGGCGAGTTTTTACAGCCTAGAAAGGTGGTTTTGGGCGGTGATATTCGCCTGACAAGCGAGTCACTTAAAATGGCTCTCAGCGAGGGTATTCGGGACGCGGGTGCTGATGTTATTGATATAGGTATGGTCGGCACAGAGGAAGTTTATTTTGCCACATCCCATTTGCAGGCCGATGGGGGCATAGAAGTCACGGCCAGCCACAACCCTATTGACCACAATGGTATGAAGCCTATTCGCGAGGGTTCGCGGCCCATTAGCTCGGATACCGGGCTCTTAGATATAAAACAGCTTGCCGAGGCAAATAATTTTGCTGCTGCGAATCCGGAAAAGCGCGGTGGTTATAGCAAGATATCCCTGTTAGATGAGTATCTCGATCACCTGTTTGGTTATGTGGATTTGGCCAAAATATCACCGATAAAGCTGGTGATGAACCCAGGCAATGGTGCTGCTGGCCATGTAGTAGATGCTCTAGAACAGCGGTTTCAAGCCCAGGGTTTACCTATAGATATTGTTAAAATCAACAATGAGCCCGACGGCACATTTCCCAATGGTATTCCCAATCCGATTCTTCACGAAAACCGAGCCCCCACCATTGAGGCCGTGCTAGAACACAAAGCGGATATGGGAATTGCCTGGGATGGCGACTTCGATCGCTGCTTCTTGGTTGATGAGCTCGGTAATTTTATTGAGGGCTACTACATTGTTGGCCTACTGGCTGAGGCTTTTTTGCGCAAGAATCCGGGCGCCAACATAGTTCATGACCCCCGTTTAACCTGGAATACCATCGACGTGGTTAAGCGCGGTGGGGGGCAGGCGATACAGTCTAAAACTGGCCACGCCTTTATTAAAGAGCGTATGCGAGCGGAAGATGCGGTTTATGGGGGCGAGATGAGTGCCCATCATTATTTCCGCGATTTCTTTTATTGCGATAGCGGCATGATTCCCTGGCTGCTGGTGATGGAGCTGATTAGCAGCAGCGGTAAACCACTGTCCAAGCTGGTTGAGGCTATGGTTGAGGCCTATCCGTCTCCGGGAGAGATCAATATTGTGATAGCGTACCCTGCCGCTGCAATTGAAAGAGTCCGTCAGCACTATGAAGCGGAGTCTATACTTACAGATACTACTGACGGAATTTCTATGGAATTCCCCGATTGGCGGTTTAACTTGCGCATGAGTAATACAGAGCCCGTAGTTAGACTTAATATAGAAAGCAAAGGCGATAAAAGCCTGTTGGCCAACCTGAAGTCAGAACTTCTCTCATTGCTGGAATCTGCATAAGTTTATACAAGTTTGATATGCCTCCATCTAACTAAATCTGTTACATCACAAAGGAAAGTGAGTATGGAGAACTAGTGTTTACTTCGGACGAAGTGGTGATGGGAAAGCCGCGCATCGCAAATTTGTGTGGGTAGCGAACAGGTGTAGCGGTCAGTGAGATGATGGTGTTCAATATTCGGGACAGATGAGCAAATACAAAAACATTTTACCATTTCCCTTTCTGATAAGTTTGGCGGTTAAAACAATATGCTTAAGATGAGTGCACCTGAAACTATTGGGTTAGGCTATAAAATAATTCTTGTAAATAGAGCTTCTGTACTAATGCCTCCAAAACTCCTTAAAATGTCCCATTATCTTTTCGCAAGGCTACTAGGCTATCATGGCTCACAACCGGTTTATGAGTAATCCATTTGTTCTCGACCTTCGAGCGCTGGCGCTTATGCGTATTGGCGTCGGCTTGCTGTTGTTGGCAGATATTGCGATTCGTGCGCCAGATGTTGTTATCTGGCTTACAGACAGTGGAGTATTGTCCCGAGAGCGTTCCATTGGATACAGCTCGGAATGGCGCTTTTCTCTTTACTGGCTAAATGGTGGTGTATTTTGGGCCAGCCTTTTGATGGCTGTGGCAGCAGGGTTCGCAGCTCTGTTGACTCTGGGTGTTCGCACTCGTCTAGCCTCTATAGTCAGCTTTGTTTTGCTGGTCTCACTACATAATCGTAATCCGATGCTTTTGCAGGGGGGTGATAACCTGCTGCTTCTAATGGTTTTTTGGGGTTGTTTCTTACCCTGGGGTGAGCGTGCCTCATTCGATTCTGCCATGGTAAAGAATCCGCAGGAGTCTAATCGCTACTTTAGTGCATCCAGTATCGGACTGGTATTGCAGGTTCTATCAGTATATTTTTTCTCAGCGCTGCTTAAAACCGGTGATGAATGGGTTGAGAATGGCACGGCTATTTATTATGCACTGCACAACGATCAGTTTGCGTTTGGTCTGGCACGGTACTGGCGCGAATGGCACGATTTTACTTGGGGGTTAACTCACTATGTCTGGTGGCTGGAGCTTTTAGCCCCAATATTGGCGTTAGTGCCTCTTTGGTTTGTTAGGTTGAGAACTTTGGCAGTTATGGCGTTTATTGCTCTGGAAATAGGTTTCATCTTCAATTTGCGTATTGGCCTATTTCCGTACATTTCGATTGTTTCATTATTTGCGATATTGCCGATACCGGTAATGGACAGACTTTGGAGCGCTCCCAAAAGCACGGGCCCTGCGCTAAAGATGTACTTTGACAAAGATTGCTCGTTTTGTGAGAAAACTTGCTACCTGCTTCGCGCTATATTGGGCTTAGCCAGAGCTGAGATTTCGGCAGCTCAGGACCACAAGACGATTGGCGCTGTGCTGGAAAGAGAGAATAGCTGGGTTGTGATTAATGAGCAGGGCCTGCAGTATTTGCGTTGGGATGCTCTAAGCTATGTTGTTCAATGCAGCCCTCGGTTTGGTGGGGCATCTCGGTTATTGCAGGGATTTGGTAGGTTTGGTGATCGTATTTATAACTGGATCGGCGAGCATCGCTATGGTTTTGGGCGCGCTACTGCGTTCTTGCTACCCTGGCGTAATGAGCATCCCCGCATTGGGACGTTAGGTTCAATATCTGCTGGCGTTATTACTGTGTTATTAATTTGGCAGAATATTTCCTCCATTAAGCAATGGAATCCAATTCATGGTTTCGACACGGGCATTCTCGAAGGCTCTTCAGTGCCGGCTCCTGATTTTTTTAAACCATGGTATCGTGGTCTTCGCCTAGATCAGCGCTGGGCTATGTTTGCTCCTTGGCCGCAAAAGAATGATGGATGGTTTATTACTCCGGGTCTTCTGTCCGATGGCAGATTGGTCGCAGCTGATGCTGAAAATCTGCGGCCTCCTTTAGCGGAGCGGCCAAATCGCTTTGCAGGGCAGTTTAAGAACTATCGCTGGAGAAAATATCTAGGCCGGCTCTGGTTAAAACGTTATTCAAAATACCGGACTGATTATGGCGCTTGGGTTTGTCGGGACTGGAATAATCGACACTATGGAGCTGATCAGCTCCAAGCTCTGGATTTCTACTTTATAAGGTCTAAAACTCAGCCCCCTGGACAGCAAACCATAAACAAACCCTATCGTTTAATGCGCTATCATTGCTTTGAAAAGGCTCTGCTGGAGACAGAGCCGGTTAGACTTGCACTGAAAAGGTCAGGAGATAAAAAATTGATACAGACCCTAGGAATCGAATAATTTCAAACATATTGCAATTTTGGCGTGACAATCTATGTTTCATTGAATACACTTGTCTACCTTTTTTAAGTAAAAGACTGAATTTCGGAATTGACATCAACAGTTGTTACGAGAAGTCTCCGATTAGAAACTTTGAATTTATTTTTAAATTTAGTGGAATTTGAATTATGTTTGCCAAGAAAAAATTAGCGTTACTTCTTTCTGCCATGCTAGTCGCTCCGATTACTTTCGGTCAGGCTGCTTCCGGAGTTGCACCTGCTGCTGCGGGATCAACTTCTGCCGCCGCAGCTGGCACAGTCGCAGGCATGTCCATTTCCACAGCGGTAGTTGTTGGTGTTGTGGGAGCTGCTGTTGTGGCGAGCGCTCTTGACGATGACGATAATGGTGGTGGTGATTCTGATGGTGGTGGTACTGACGGCGGTGGTACTGACGGCGGTGGTACTGACGGCGGTGGTACTGACGGCGGTGGTACTGACGGTGGTGGTACTGACGGTGGTGATACTGACGGTGGTGATACTGACGGTGGTGATACTGACGGTGGTGATACCGGCGGAACGACAGGTACTACTGGAACGACAGGTACTACTGGAACGACA
>JAQXBF010000003.1 GCA_029252555.1 Porticoccaceae bacterium | reverse complement strand
GAGCGCCGGGTAGCTCACCCACCTTGCCGCCCTCCTGCCAATGGCTTGCGCCCACCATGCAGCTTTCGAACATATTCTCTCCAATATGATTATGCAGGCTAATGGTGAGCCGGGCATCGCCGGACATATCCACATAGGCAGTGGGTAGTGAGGCGTCGATCTCTGCTTCGTTGTTGTAGAGCATTATCTGGTCACAGCAACCCAGGCTTTTAACAAACTCCACATTGCCCGGAGAGGTCACACCAATTACTGACTGGCTCACCTGTGCATCATTGTGCAGCATCTGCGCCAGACCAAAACCGGTCTTAGAGGATACCGAGCCAATCACCACTTGCTGGGCACCAAAGAATTCATTGTCGATCAGGTAGTCGTAAATCAGGTAGGAGGTCATAAACAGTGGAAACAGCAGGCAGCGCTCGTTTTCCATCTGCTGAAGAAACTCTGGTTCGGCCTGGGTGCGGCGGAATTGATTGTAGATTAGAGGCAGTTTGCGGCGATGTTCCACCACATCCATAAAGTAATCAGTATGAATATGGCCAGGCGTTAGCACCGCATGACTAGCCATAGGGAAGTAACCCCAGAGCCGGTCGCCTACTGGAATATCGGTACAGTTGGATTCAGTGACCGTAGCGCAACCCCAGACCGGCACTATGCCCCACTCACCCTCAGCGGGATAAAACTGCCAGTAACCAATGCTATCGCCAGTGACCGCGTAACTGACGTTATTCGCGGTGAGCCCGAACCTGTCGATAGCCACACGAACCTCACCATCGGCTAATTCTGACAGCTGGGAGGTAACCTGCTTGGTTCTAGTGATGTCTGTGCGGTCTATCCATAGTGCAGTGCAATCTGTCATTGGTATGTCCTTAATTGGCGTGGGAGAGGCTTCTATTTATTTTGGCATAATAAATGACATAACCTATGGAAGCAACAGAGCGTGGGAGCTGGGCAAACAGCGCGGTGTCATAGACATTATCCCGCCATCCTGAGCGAAGCGAATGATCTAGATATGTTTCGCTGTGCCGAGCACGCCCTCAAGCCCCATTTCTCACCAAACTATGATTCATGTCCTATACTTTAAAAAGATGGTGTTTTTTAGTTTGAGGGGACTTGGCCATGACAACTCAATTTAAATCAAATCTTTCCACTTTTCTCGCTGCACATTTTTTATCATGCTGTTTTTTACCGCACTTGGGCTACCCACTCAGGCAGAGGCTAGGCCTTGGTCAGAGAAGAAGCTTAATAAAACCATACTCAAGATAGGCCGCCATCTCACCAGAAAACGCTGGGAATCGGTAATTAAACGCAGCGAAAAAGCAATTCCCCAGTGCATTGCCAGATATAGCAACCGCCATACCATGTGCATTGTTATGCTGCGAAATATTAATAAGAGCTACGAAGAGACCCGACGCTTTAACCCAGACCATCAGCAAATTAAGAGCGCTGATGTGCTCTCTGCTGAGGTTCTTGGACAGACCCATTCCACGACCATCGCAACCAGAGATTACTATTACAAATATCTTATTTTCACCGAGAACTATGCCGCTGCGGTCCCTCTGGTAGAGGAAATCATTGCCATTGAAGACGCCGGAGCCAACGATGATTACCGCTTAATGCAGCGGTATAACCAGCTGTACGCCCCGAAGGGTTTAATCGAAAACTGGCCGGCAGAAGAAGCCGCTTTAACAGTGGTACTTAGATTGGCTACGGAAGTAATGGGGGAGGATAGTGAAGATGTGCGCGCCGCTGCAGAAGCTCTTGCCCATAATTACTGCATTCAGGATAAGTATTATGAGTTCTTTGAGTTGATTAACAAGCATAATTTACGGGTGCCCTGCTTCGCAAAACCGAATAACTAGACCAACCATCTGGTCTAGCGCTCGACAGTAATACTTATCTGGATATTTATGTTAATTGGCCATGGCTCCAGATCAAAACAATCGGCTTTTGGCCGCACGATACTCCGCAGTTAGTCGATCAACTAGCGCCTCTGTTGTCTGCACCGATTTAACGGCACCAATGCCCTGGCCGCAGCCCCAAATATCTTTCCATGCCTTGGACTCAGATTCACCGCCAGAACCAAAACTCATTTTTGATGCGTCACTTTCAGGCAAGTTGGCTGGGTCTAAGCCAGCAGCCACGATTGAGGGCTTAAGATAATTCCCGGAAACACCGGTAAACAGGTTACTCAACACGATATCGTCAGCATTATTGTCCACAATCGACTGCTTATAAGCCTGCACAGCATTGGCTTCGTCGGTAGCGATAAAGGCAGACCCAATATAGGCAAGATCAGCACCCATCGCCTGAGACGCCAGTACCGCATCGCCATTAGCGATAGACCCCGATAATAAAAGTGGGCCGTCAAACCATTCTCGAATCTCTTGCACTAGCGCAAAAGGTGACAGCGCTCCGGCATGACCTCCAGCCCCAGCGGCAACGGCGATAAGGCCATCGGCGCCTTTGGCTACGGCTTTTTTGGCGAAGGTATTATTAATAATATCGTGCAGCACTATTCCGCCATAGGAATGTATGGCTTCATTAACAAACTCTTTGGCGCCAAGGGATGTGATGACAATGGGCACCTTCCACTTCACGCACATCTCAACATCATGCTGGAGACGATCGTTGGAGGAATGCACAATCTGGTTCACGGCAAATGGCGCCGAAGGTGCCTCTGGATTCTCTGCATCGTATTGTGCAAGTTCGGTAGTAATTTTTTCCAACCAACGATCCAACTCTGCCGCAGGTCGCGCATTTAGCGCTGGGAATGAGCCTACGACACCCGCCTTGCACTGTGCGATCACAAGATCAGGGTTAGAAATAATAAAAAGTGGAGCGGCAACAACTGGCAGACTGAGTCGTTCAGATAAAATGGGCGGCAAAGACATAAAGGTTCTTTCTCAGTAATTAATAGTTATAACGATGTACGTTTTGGATTAGAAATGAGTTTGTTACTTTTTCAACTTAGCCAAATAGCCGAGTAATTCCCGCGATTATCTCACGAAATAATTTAGCTTATGCTCCCTTTAGGGGGTGATAGGCATTATTGGCTGTCGATATGTTTGGTCAGATGCTGATGGAAATTAACAATCGCGCTCTCAAAATGACCGAAGGTAAAGTGCGTATTGGCATTGCTGCTAACTGACTGCTGGATAGCGCGCGCTGCCTCGCGATCCTCCTTCTGCCCGGAATCAACCACAAACAGTGCATCTCGCTGCGCGTCTTGCAGAGATATATTCTCTCCATCAACGGCTCGATTCACCATACGATACACTACCCATCTAGAACTGCTGGGGCTCAGGGGCTCAAGTATCACCAGATTAGTGTGCTTGGAAAGCACTGAGACACTGGCGGTGGGAAACAGCAAATAGACTGAGGTGACCAGACCATCAATACGTCGCTGGTCTGGCGCTATATCACGCATCTTCTCGATACGCCGGAAGGGAAAGGTCACGCGGGAATTGGCACCGAAGGTTTCCACCAAGGTAATGTTGTCTAGACCATAGGGATAGAAAGTCTCACGGTGCAGAGACTTGATATGATAGCCCTCCATCAACGTCTCGTTGAGTATCTTCCAATTTGCCTCGTCGACCATTTCGTCGGTTTCGAACATTTGCTGATCGGGGTTAAAGTAGTCTAGGCAATCCGCCAGCATATCCTCAGTAATCTCGCCCTCCTGCATCACATAGATAACACCGCCCTTCTCCCGAGCGCTAACCTCAACCAAGCCGTGTTGCTCCGGATTTATACCCGGAAACCCCTCCTGCTCGGGAATATGTTTTAGATTGCCTTCAAGATTATAAGTCCAAGCATGATACGGGCAGACAAAGGCCCGCGAACAACCACTACCCTCGGCCACCTGCATGCCCCGATGACGGCAGGCATTGATAAAGGCACGCACCTCACCATCCAGACCCCGAACTACTACCAGAGGCGTCCCCGCTGATTCGCGAGCGATATAACTACCTTTGTCGGGTAGTCCTGCCGAGGGGCAATAGGGCACGGGAAGTCGTTTTAGCAAGGCTATTTCAGCGTCGAAACGCGCCTGAGAATAATAGTTGTCCGCCGGTTCGCGCCAGACCGTGTCGCCAAGATCTGTGGTGCTATTGTCAATATGGTTGAAAACGCGCTCAATCACCGCCTGCTCACTGAGCAGTCGAGAATCTATTTTATTGTCTGACATGGAGGGACCGAACTTAGATATTTTAACTAACGTATAATAATAAATCTAATATTTCAACCTTTGGTCAAGGTTACTTACTCCGCGGCTGTACTCCCTAGTTCTGCATAGAAACTAAAGATATAGAGCCCGGCATTGTCTTAGCTATCCTTAATTTATACACTGGGGCAGTGCGTATAAAAATAATAAAACTGGATTTCAACCATGCTTACCACCTACACAGATTACCTTAATCAATGGAATACCCAACACCCAAATCAGGTATGGCTGCGCGAGCGCAGCGGGGACTCAACGACGGACTGGACCTGGAGCCAGTCTCACACTGAGATCAACGCCATGGCCTGCTGGTTTGAATCTCGCTTTGCCAGCAGTGGGCACTCCGTTGGACTGCTGTCGCGCAACCGTGCACATTGGTATTTCGCTGACCTGGGTGCCTGCGCGGCTGGACATGTGGTGGTGCCTATCTTTACCACCGCGCCCGGTGAAATCGCAGAATATGTAATGGACTTTACAGACATGAAAGTACTGTTTGTTGGTGAGACAGAGAACTGGGATCAGGTGCAGCATGTATTGCCAGAGGGTATTCTGCTCATCGCCCTGCCCGGTGTCGAACTAGCTCAGGAGCATTTGCGCTGGGAAGATCTTATAGCCCCATTCCGCGGCAGTATGCCCAGCTACCAATGTCAGGCCGAAGACCTCGTGTCACTAGTATTCACCTCGGGAACCACCGGTCCGCCCAAAGGAGTAATGCAGACCCATAATTCAAACTTGATTCCAATCGCACGTTTTAGCAGCACCTTTTCCATGGACGTAGGTGCCAGATTTTTCTCCTATCTTCCATTGGCTCATATCGCCGAAAGACAGCTGATAGAGGGTAGCTCTCTGGTTAACTGTGGTGAAGTCCACTTTAATGAAAACCTCACCACCCTGCTGCGCGACCTACCCCTCTGTCGGCCAGCCTTTATGTTCGGCCCCCCACGAGTCTGGGAGCAACTGCAACAAGGAATTATCGCCCAGTTTGGTTCTCAGGATGCGGTAGATGCCGCGCTTGAGGCAGATGCCGAAGGCGTGGGCAAAATGATTCGCGAAAAGCTTGGTTTAGATCAAGCAGAATATCTACTCACCGCTGCCGCACCCACACCTCCTGCGCTAATTCACTGGTATGACCGTTTCGGTATCTGTCTGATGGAAGGTTTTGGGCAAACAGAGTGTATGGGGCCTATTGTGTCTCGCAAAGAGGAACGGCGCATTGGTTCCATTGGTAAACCAACTGCCAATATTGAAGTCCGAGTAACAGACGAAAATGAACTGCTAGTCAAAGCCGAGGGTTGCTCACCGGGCTACTACAAACTGCCGGAAAAAACCGCCGAGACCTTTGTCGACGGATGGGTGCATACAGGGGATAAGGTACGCATTGATGAAGATGGCTTTTACTATATTACTGGGCGGGTTAAAGATTACTTTAAAACCATTCAGGGCAAGTTTGTCGCCCCTACTCCCATCGAAAATATCTTTACCGAAAACCCCTACACTGAACAGATTTGCTTACTCGGCAGAGGCTATTCCAAAACTGTCATGACCTCTGTACTCAGTGCTATAGCGCTTGAGCAACCCAGAGAGGTTGTGGAAGCGGCCCTGCTGGAACGAGTTCAAGCAGTCAATACTGAGGTGGATAAGCACGCGAGAATTGGCGCCGTGATAATATCTTCAGAGCCTTGGTCTATTGAAAATAGAGTGCTTACGCCCACGATGAAAATTCGCCGAGAGCGCGTGGAGGAATTGTTTGGTGATAAGGCGCAGGAATTGGCGCGGGAATCTGCTGAGACTGGAAAGATATTGCTACGCTGGGTTTAGGGATTCTCCCACAGTTGGAGAGCCTGTATGACAAATAGCTCTGTTTCTTCGCACCCTCACGACAGAAAACGGCCAAAAGAGACATTCCCGTTATGGTTTGTTCACCTTCTTTGCAGCAACAAAGTAACTGGTTGCACCTGCAAAGATGTTTTCAGATTCAACTGTTTGAAAGCCACAGACTGCGATTAGATCCTCTACATCGGAATTTCGATAGAATTTAAAAAATATTGGGACTAACCTGATTTTCGATAAAATTCGAAACAAGTTGATTTGCAGGCTAACTAAGAAAGACTTCTTCTCTGCCAAACAGGGTGTTAGAGATAAACCGCCCTCCCGGCTTTAGTATCTCGTGTATTCTTTTCACGACACTTTGAAGGTTTGGAACTGTATGGAGCATATTAAAAGCCATAACCACATCGAACGAATCTCTTTCCAACGCCTTGTCGAAAATAGTCGTTTGTTCAAAGCACACATTCTCAATTGCATTGGCAGACCCTTCGGCTTCAGCAAGCTCGATCATTTCGCCTGAGATGTCGATAGCAAGAATTTTGCCCACAAAATTAGCTAGCTCACAGGACTTCGTACCTGTCCCACATCCATAGTCTAAAACGACATCTGTTGATTTGAGATGCTCAGTAGTCTTATCTCTTGCCTTACTATGAATATGCGCAAAACGCTCTTCTGTCGTGCCATAGTTTTTTGCCGCCTTGTCCCAAAATTTCTCCGTCTTATCCATTCTTCGCACTCCATTCAAATGACAAATGCGTCCACTTTAAGTCGATCTCAGCCCTGTGATAGATTTCCAAAGGACATGATGGCAAATTGTTTCCACCACAACATTTTTCAAAGGCTAACTAATCTACGACGCAACAAACCGTTTTTTCCTCAAATCAACCAGAATTGATACACCCCATTCATTCAGCCGACTTCAAGTTGGTATTGGTTTTGGAAATTCCCACAATTCCCCCAAAGCCAACAACATTGAGGGCTTGGAACTAGAGAGGAAAATAGGCTCTAAAAGCTAAAAACCCCCGCTACCAGAAGGCTACGAGGGTTTTCAGTCTTAAAAAATAATGGTGGAGCCTAGCGGGATCGAACCGCTGACCTCAACACTGCCAGTGTTGCGCTCTCCCAGCTGAGCTAAGGCCCCTTTTCAAGGAACGCGCATGATAGGGAGCAGCTCCTATCAAGTCAAGACTAATATCCCTAGACTTAAGGCTTTCAGCCCAGTTGCTGGTAGGCTTTTTCCATTTTCTTGAGTTTCTTTTTACCCACACCGCCAAGCAGATCTATAGCATAGCGCAAACGGGCTCTGGACATATCAGCGCCCAACAAATTCATCGAGTCGATGACCGAAATTGAGGCGCTGCTGCCAGCGATAGCGATAAACAATGGGGCTAGGAATGGCTTAAGCTTGATCTCTCTGCCATCAGCAAGCCCTTTAAGGGCATTGAAGATATTATCCCTGTTCCACTGTTGCAATGACTCCAGTCGCCAAAGCGCGTACTGCAACACTTCAAGTAACTGGTCTTCCTCCATACCCGCCGACTTTAGGTCATCGGCGGTAATTGGCAACATACCAGATACCAGGTAGCTACCCAACGGAGCGATATCTGAGAAGGTCTCCATACGCTGGCGGGCACAGGGTAAGAATGCCATTAATGTGTCGCGGTTAAGCGCCCATTCTTGCAAGCGGTCGGCCAGCTGATCGTCGGTTAGCTCATCACGAATCCACATGCCATTGAGCCAACTCAGTTTTTCCATATCGAATACTGGACCGCCTAGAGAGACGCGCAGAATATCGAAGGCCTCTAACATTTCGCTGAGATTAAACTTCTCGCGCTCATCAGGCATGGACCAGCCCATGCGGCCCAGATAGTTGAGCAACACCTCGGGCAGATAACCCATACGCTGGTAATACAGGATACTGGTGGGGTTTTTGCGCTTAGATAATTTGCTCTTGTCCACATTGCGCAGCAATGGCAGGTGGCAGAATACTGGGGTCTCCCAACCAAAATACCGATACAGCAAAATATGCTTGGGGGCTGAGTTAATCCACTCTTCACCACGAATCACATGGCTGATTTCCATCAGATGGTCATCAACCACATTAGCCAAATGGTAAGTCGGCATGCCGTCTGCTTTGAGCAGTACCTGCAAATCAATCTGCGCCCAGTCGATGCTAATCTCGCCACGCAGCATATCGTTAAAGGAGCACTGCCCTTCTCTCGGCACTTTCATGCGCACAACATGTGATTCGCCTTTTGCTACACGAGCATCGACCTCTGATTGGTCGAGGTGCATGCAGTGGCCGTCGTAACCAAGCTGCTCTTTGTTGTCCATCTGGGTTTTGCGCAATTGATCAAGGCGCTCCGGTGTGCAGAAGCAGCGAAAGGCGTGACCGCTGCCAAGAAGCTGATCGGCATGTTCACGATAGATATCAGAGCGCTCACTCTGGCGATATGGGCCTTTGTCGCCGCCATTATCCGGGCCTTCGTCCCAATCCAATCCCAACCAGTGCAGTGCATCCAGAATGGCTTTTTCAGATTCCGGGGTAGATCTGGCCTGATCTGTGTCTTCGATGCGCAATAAAAACTGACCACCCTGACTATGGGCAAAGGCCATATTAAACAGAGCAACATAGGCGGTGCCAACATGTGGGTCGCCGGTAGGCGATGGCGCAATACGGGTACGAACGGTCATTGAATAGTCCAAGGTTTAACAATAGCGCCATTATACGGCCCCAGTTCCTGCCCTGCGACAACAACTTGTTCGGCATTACTGCATGCTAACTGTGACACAGGCAGCAGACTGCGGATAAAACCCTATACCGAAGTTCAACATTAAATTATTTTGATTTCAAATCAATGACTTGAAGCCAGTAATTAAAATCACTTGTAGGGTGAAACTAATGCTCAAATCAACAAAAATAATAACCTTGGACAGAATAAAACCACAATACAGTCTGCTTGCTATCTTTGGCGCTTTGCTTATCAGCATTTTCGCCGATGCTGATCCTCTGGATATTCCCAAACCTTTGCTCAAGCAGGTGCATTTTGAATATGGTGTGGAGGCTGAGACAAGGTTGCGGCAGTAGCAAAAGGTTATTAACCATGCCCTACGTAAATCGGAGATGGAAAAACTCCAGCTAGCCAATAACTTTATCAATCGCGCGGAGTTTGCACCGAGCCAGCATTATCATGATGGCTCTAATTTTAGGGCATCGCCCATGGCGTTTTTGATTCAGGGCAGCGGAGATTCTGAAGACTTTTCTATTGCTAAATATATCACCCTCCGAGAAATGGGCAATGATAGTAGCAAGCTGCGCCTCACCTATGCCCAGCTGCAACCCAACAGCGCCTCTCATATGATCCTAGCCTACTATGCTAAGACAGATGCCGAACCATTAGTTTTAGATTACCTTGATAAAAGCATCCAACAGGCTTCGGATCGAGAGGATATCCGCCCCATCTACAGCTTTAAACTTGAGGATATCTGGGTTATCCACTCGGCCATCGGAATGCAGATTAATCTGCAACTTGAAGGCTCTTTTGGTGCTTCTCTCAATAGCACTACTGACACCAGTCTAGGCGACAATCCAGAGAGTCTCCTTAATCCCTCTGAGCAGCAATATCAGTTCTGGCATGATCTTGTTTCAACCATGAACTCCACCCATTATTAGTCAGTGAAATAACACTTTTGGTATAGCTTACATAGCCAAATACCATAGCAAAATCTGCTTATAACCCTCTCTATTACTTGGCTATACCATTTATGCATGTTTTAATACAGACCCATGCAGATTAACTATGAGTACAGTGTTAATGGACTCAAAATCAGCCAGACTGCTGCTAAATTCATATAAGCCCCAGACAATTCAAGGAGAAAATCATGTCTGAACAGGAAAGATTGTTTGTCGTCGTCAACCCCACATTAGATGAGCATGTGGCACTGCAGCGCGCAATCATTACGGCTAAGTTACTAAAACCCAGCCCATTAATTTGCGTGTTTGTGGCCATTGACCCAGACACAGTGGATACGGATGCCAGCAACGGTAAAGTCTATCGCAATACCTATTGGTTTGAAGAGCAGATTCACGGGCCACTGAAAGCCGCCGGACTGGAATATAAGATCGAAATCTCCTGGTCAAGCAATTGGCAAAAATCGATTATGTGCTCTGCTGAGCAATTTGGGGCGACGCGTATTTTAATCCGAGCCGGTAAACCAAAAACCAGCCGCCGCTTCAGTTTTGCCGAGTCAAAATGGGAGCTACTCAAGCGAGCCACTTGCCCGGTGCTTGTCGTTCGCGATGGCGCCGCAGAACAGCGCAAAGTAGTACTGGCAGCGGTTAACTTTCAGGCCTCTCCCAAACATCAGCAGGTGTTAAATGACAATATTATCGGCCGCGGCAGAGCCCTGGCCGAGAGCTATAATGCCGATTTTCACGTAGCCAATGCCTATATAGACTCAATGCTCTATCCCGACCGTGGCCGCTTGTTAAGAGAGACAGATTTGGATACTGACAAAATCCACGTCATAAAAGGCTACACAGATGAAGTTGTCGCCAAGGTTGCAAAAGATATCAGTGCTGATGTGGTTGTAATTGGCACCTTAGGCCAAACTGGCCAGGCTAAAACCAGACGCGGCAATACCGCAGAGCGCGTCATGTCTGCGCTGGATGCGGATGTTGTGGTGGTTAATTCTGAGTATAAGAGTTAGCTAAAATAGCATTAGTGTTATACAGTGAAGTAATAGGAGAGCCCTCGAACCCCACTTGCAGGCTCTCCTTTTTTTTAAATCTTCTTCTTTAATTTTCTATAGAGTCTTAACTACCCTCACGATTTAGGCGCAACCTGCTCAACCACCCGAGCCTGAGGGTTCAAGGCAATCCAGATACAACAGACAACCATCACCACTGAGCTGCCGATCATAGTCCAGTCCACATTCCACTCAATGGCGAATCCCATAAGTGCGTCGGCGATAGGCACCAGACCCAGAGACATAAACATCAGCAGGCTCATCACACGACCCAATATTTTGCCCGGCGTTCTCTTTTGCAGCCAGGTTGTAAAATGAACCCAGAAGAATGCATCAAATAGCCCTGCAATGGAAAATAGCAACATGGCCCACCAGTAGGGCTCATAAAGAATAACCAGCGTTAGACTCGCGGCACCAAATACATTGAACCAATACATTATGGGCACCAGATTTTTGTCACCGGGCCCAGCTATCAGGCCAGCCATAGCAGCACCAAGAAAAGCACCGCCGCCATAGGCCGCCATCTCTAAACCATAGACATAGGCTCCCTCAACAAAGCGCTCATTGGCTAGCACTGGCAGGGCAACATAGATCATCGGCATAAAAAAGAAATGAATAACAGCCATGCCTATAAAGCCTAGCCGCACAGCCGGCACTGACCAAACCCAAGCCAGTGCCTCACGAGCTTCGCCCATCAATGACGATTTACCCTCTCCGTTTTCTCCCTCCTCGCCGTCTTGAGTGCACAGTGAGCGGGGCTTAACAAACATCAAAGAAATAAGAGACAGCGCAAATGTAAGCCCATCAACAAAAAAGGCCCTAGCTAAACCATCGCGATCTCGGTGGTAAGACGATATCCCCTCGGCAGCAATATCCAACCGTTGATGGCTTACACCACTAACCTCACCCGCAATAATCAACCCAGCCACCACAGGCCCAACTGTCATACCCAAATGCAATGTGGTTTGAACAATGGCATTCCCCGCTGTGAGCTGATCTTCCGAAACAATGCTGGGTAAAATTGACGTGCTGGCGGGGTAGAAAAACGCATCCGCCACACCAAACGCAAAAGCCATAACAAATACCATGACAATATCCACGATATCCTGAGTAATCATGTAGGCAAGCGTCATTACCAGCAGCATGCGCAGTGCATTACTACCAATCATTACTGCTTTAGGGGTAGTTCGATCAACCAATATGCCTCCGGCCAGCATCAGAAACGCTCTAGGCACACCCTGAGCCGCAAACACCAAACCCGTGAGCGCTGCGCTACCGGTCATCTGGAGTACCAACCACGGGAAGGCCAGTAGGCTGATATGGTCGCCGACAACGGAAACCATTTCACCAAACCAGAACAGGGAGAAATTGCGGTCTTTAAATAGCTTTAACATGCAGGTTAATACGGCACCGAGCAAAAAGGCTTTTCAGTTTATACAACAGTCAGCTTTGGATACAGGGTGAAATGCCTGAGTAAAATTTTAAGATTTGCCCTCTTCAGCATTCGGCAGGTTTAACTTTTCTTGTAAGCGGTCAATCTCATCCTCAGCCCAGGGAGCGAGCTCGTCCATCTTATCCCATTCCTGATTCAAGTCGTGATGCGAAAGACTGCTCTCAGCACTTGATGGATGTTTAACTTCATTGCCTCCAATGTTGTTAGACTCCCGAGACAATTTACCAGTAATCCAAGATATAAAACTAATGACTGTACCTCGGCCTATCGCCCATCATTCGAAATTCTGAGGCGGCACATTGAATACTGCTAAGTGCGAGGTCCATCTGATTTTCAATGGCATTGACTGATACAGCTAAATGCTTCGCTATTGCATTGAAAGAAAGCCCCCGATAACGATGCAGTAAGAAGACGTAGCGAGTCTTATCGGACAGCTCTAGTATGGAATCCTTTATTGCCTCAGTGCTAGCTCATCTACAAGCACCAGATGAGCCAGCGTATCCCTGGAGGTTTTGTTGCACTGAAAAACTCGCTGCCTGGTCAACCGACGTTTATCCAGAACATTGATCGCCAGCCTCACTGCAATATTAAACAGGTAGCAGCGCGGGTTACGAATATCTCGGTGAAACTTGAGTCGACAGAGTTTTAGGTAAGTATGTTGAGCAATTTCGTCAGCCTGCTCAGTATCCCCAATTTTACGCACCAAAAACTGGCGCAATTCCTCTACTGTATCCTGATAAAGCTGGGTGACCTCAGGCGCATTCCTTTCGGCGATCATTTGCACAATTATTTTTCTCGATATAAATCTTACTGTTTACGACGCCCTGTCGCATAAAAATCCCTTTCTGACCGCACTCCCTCAACCAGTCCCCTGATCGGAATTCATTTCCAACCTGGCCCGCTATCGCTAATTTATAAAATAGCCATGCGCTGCCTAGGATATAAGACTCTAAAGAAGCAGTTTTCCCTACCTTGGGATTAAAAATAATTTTTGTGGCAGATAACGAGAATCCAACATAAAGCGCAACAAACTGGCTCAGTTGAAGTTTAAAAAAACAATAGATCAGGGAAAAAGACGCGATAACAGGGAGGAAAATGGTGGGCCGTCCGCGACTCGAACGCGGGACCAATTGGTTAAAAGCCAACTGCTCTACCAACTGAGCTAACGGCCCTCAGAGGAAGCTGCGTACTATACGGACCAGAAGACAAAATTCAAGCGTTTTTTTGGTATCTCGTGGGGTCTTTTAACCCTGCCTCGATAAAGCCCTGCGCTCGCAGTCGACAGCTGTCACATTTGCCGCAGGCCAAGCCTTCCAAGCTCGCCTGATAGCAGGAAACAGTCTGGCTGTAATCCACTCCCAGGGCGATACCTGCTTGCACAATCTCGGCCTTAGTCATATTGATTAGGGGCGCGTGAATGTTCAGTTTATGGCCCTCTACAGCGGCCTTGGTGGCCAGATTGGCCAAGGATTCAAAGGCCTTGATATATTCTGGTCGGCAATCGGGATAACCGGAGTAGTCCACCGCATTTACCCCGAGGAATATATCGCTGGCTCCCAGCACCTCGGCCCAACCCAGAGCAATGGACAAAAATACCGTATTGCGTGCGGGAACATAGGTCACAGGGATGCCTGCTGTCTCATGTTCTGGCACATCTATCGCAGTGTCTGTAAGTGCTGAGCCTCCGATAGCACCCAGATCCAACTTAACAACCTTGTGCTCTGTAACAGCCGCAGACTGAGACACTCGCTGGGCAGCTACTAGCTCGGAACGGTGGCGCTGCCCATAGTCAAAGCTCAGGGTGTAGCGTTCATAGCCTTGATCTGAGGCCATCGAGAGAACTGTGGTTGAATCCAGGCCACCTGAGACTAGAATAACGGCTTTTTTTGACATGCTTTTGACCTAGTGGCTTTGTATCTTAATGGCCGGGCTGATCGCCCCAGATATATTTGTGGGTTTGCAGCTGCATTCTGACATTGAGCTTATCTTGCAGTATCCATTCTGCCAACTCTTTCGGTGAAAGCTCTCCTTGGCTGGGCGAGAATAACACCTCTGCTGCGCGCTCGGCGAGACCAAGCTCGTCCATTTTCATACAGCACCAGTCGTAATCCTGACGATCGCAGATCACAAACTTCACTTCGTCATGGGGTAGCAATAGCGGGATATTTTCATACAGGTTTCGGCTCGCTTCACCGGAGGCCGGGGTTTTTAAATCAAGAATTTTAAATACGCGCTGGTCGACATCGTCTACGGGCATGGCGCCGCTGGTTTCGAGAGAGACTCTGTAGCCCCCGTCGCAAAGGTCTTTTAACAGCTCAATGCATTGGGGCTGGGCCAGAGGCTCACCCCCAGTTACCGTGACATAACGAGCACCGAAGTCTTGCACAGTTTTCATTATCTCGCTAAGAGCCATTTTACTACCACCCTCGAAGGCGTAGGCAGTATCACAGTATCCGCAACGCAAGGGGCAACCTGTGAGGCGCACGAATACCGTGGGCAGACCAGTGGTACTGGTCTCACCCTGCAAAGAGTGAAAAATTTCAGTAATACGCAGTTCAGACATAAAAAATTCGGAGGTTAGCTAACCCGTGTTTGGTGGGCGATTAAAAATTATTATCCAGATAGGTGCGAGCTTTTCTAGCGACGCCACCAGTGCTGGTCGCGGCTATTTCAAGTAGCTCGCGAGCGCGGTTATCTTCACCTAACTGATGGTATATCTTGCCCAGCTTAAACCGCGCATCCATGGCTTTGGCGTGCAGAGGGTGTTGCTCTACCACCGCAGTAAATGACTGACGAGACAGTTCAGCCTGGTCCTGCAACAAATAAATCTCACCGAGCCAGTAGTATGCATTGGGTACAAAGGGGCTGGTGGGGTAATCAACAATATGCTGCTTAAAGGCCAGGGCTGCGCCATTAATGTCTCGCTGCTTTAGCAGCAAGCTCGAAGCGTTGTCATAATTAACCTTCATCGCAACTCTGTCAGCAGAATCTAGCAATGTGTCCAATGGGGCATTATCTACGGGAATAACAGGCTCGCCACCAAAGCTTCTAGCTACCGGAGTATTGGCTGCTGGCGAGCTGGGTTGCAAGCTGCCTCCCGAGGCCAGAGCGCTCAAGCGGCGGTCAATATCCAGATAATCATCCATTTGTCGCTGTTTAAGCTGCTGCAACTCGTAGTTTAACTCCTCCACCAGGCCTCTCAGCATCTGCACTTCTTCTTGCAATACCTGCATCTGATAATAGCGGTCGCCCGGAACAGCCGCAGCCATGCCCGCGGTCTCCGTTGCACCCGGTGCTTCGATATTTTCAGAAGGATCAGTCTGGCTATTTAGGTCTATCACCGGTGTCAGGTTTTGCCCAACAGCAATGACAGAGAAAGAGACCAATGTAAGCAGTACCGCGAGAGAAGATTTCATAGAGATTTAACAGTTTCCCAGTTTATGCCAAACGCAGAAACGGCCAGAGTCATTATTAACTCCAGCCGTATACGAACATCTGCATGCTGTGAAGCAACTATAGACCATCGCTGGCCGGTAGGTATTACTTCAGTTCAACGCGACGGTTCAAGCCCCAAGCACTGTCATTGCTGCCGTAGGAAGCTGCACGCTCTTCACCGTAGCTAATAACTTCAATCAGGCCGCCAGAAACGCCCTGTAATACTAAGAACTCTTTGACAGCATTGGCCCGACGCTCGCCCAGTGCCATATTGTATTCACGAGTACCGCGCTCATCGGCGTGGCCTTCGAGACGCACACTGCGAGGGCTGCTTTGCAGCGCTGCGGCATGCTCTAGCAAAGCAGCGCGAGATTCTGGCTTCAACAATGCTTTGTCAAAATCAAAGTAGAATACGGTGTCCGCTGAGCTGGCCATGGCGCTGTCATCAATCGCCGAGGTATCAACCTGGCCAGTCTGTACTGAAGTATCTTCAATATCAGTGGACGTTTCTTCAACTGGCGCTGAGCTACAGCCCGCAAGTACCATTGAAAATAAAATTGTGGCTAGGCCAGTCTTGTTAAACGAGGTCTTCATATTAACTCCTGTGAGTTACTTGTATTAAAGTGATAACGTCTAGCGCAAAAACGGCGACCAAGCCGGTTCTCGCACATCTCCATTCTTGGCTGGAAGCACATATCTCACTCCAGCATCTAGCGAAACCGCTGCTAAAACCCCGCGATCCCCCTGTTTGGTCGCATACATTAACATAGCTCCGTTAGGTGCGACAGTAGGCGATTCATCTAATCTTGTCTCTGTTAGCTCAATCATCCGGCCCGTTTTAAGGTCAAAAGACGCAATATGGAACGTTGAGGATTCTCGATGTACCAGAGCAAGTGTACGACCGTCAGGAGCCAAACTGGGACGGGCGTTGTAGTTACCTCTAAATGTTAGGCGTTCTGTGGCCCTTGTGGCAACATTTAATTTATATATCTGGGGCGTTCCGCCTCTATCTGAGGTAAATAACAGGGTTTTCCCGTCTGCCATCCAGGTCGGTTCCGTATCAATGGCAAAATGTCGGGTTAGTCGGGTAAATTTGTTGCTCTTTAAATCCAGTACATAAATCTCTGGATTGCCGTCTTTGGAGAGCACCAGCGCGAGTTTTTTGCCATCGGGCGACCAGGCTGGGGCGCCGTTTAAGCCCTTAAAATTTGTGAGCTGCTGGCGCTTAGCTGTGCCTAGGTTCTGGCGAAACACTGCCGGCCGACCTGTCTCAAAGGACACATAGGCCAATTCTTTGGCATTGGGTGCCCAGGAAGGCGACATGATCGGTTCCGGAGACTCCAGCATCAGCTTTTCTCTGGCACCGTCGGCATCGGCAACATTCAGACGATAAATAAATTTTCCATTGACCCTATTAGCCGTGACATAAGCAATACGAGTGGAAAACGCACCCGGAATGCCTGTAATTTCCTGATAGACCTTGTCGCTGACCAAATGCGCCAGATCACGCATTTCGTTGGCTCGGCCACGTACTGTATGTTTGAACTCAGTCTTTTGGGCGGTTACATTGAGCAGGCTAAACTCCAGCTCGTAGCGGCCGCCCTCGGTGGCTTGCATCGAACCCACAACCAGATACTCAGTGCCAAGCATGCGCCAGTCGCGGTAATAAACATCCCCTGCCTTTGAGGGGAATGCCAGCATATCTCGCCGCGGTGTGGTGCGGAATAGCCCGCTGCGCTGCAAGTCTGCCTCGACAATACTGCCGATATCTTCGCTGACCCGCAGGCCATTTAAGGCAATGGGTGACACGGCAATAATGGTTGGTTTGTCATTGCCCTGTGTGACTCGAATGACTAGCTCAGACCAGGCGCTGCCAGGCAGCAGTAAAAGTATTACCGACAATGCTCTACATAGGTTTTTCAATCAGGTTTCTCCATTAGTGCTACAGCCTTAAGTCCTGTGGGCTAAACGCTACTTTAACAATGCGAAAATGTTTTTCAAACAGTCGCGCTTCGAGCTTCTGTATCTCTTCAAACTGCTCGGCTTTAAAGGCCGCCTGCTCCACCGAACGGTCAAAGGCAATGTCACCACTAGATTTCACAATCGTAACCCCGACAATACGCCCGGTTGGGACCAGCCTTATTTCTACCAGAGTCTCCATATCCCGACGGGCACTGGGTGGGCGGCTCCAGTTATCTGACAGCCGCTGACGAATTAACTGCATAAAACTATTGGCTACCTGCTCATCTTCCTGGGCACTGATATCTGCCTGTTCCTGAGCCAATGTCTCTGCAAACTCGGCCTCTATGCGCTGCCGCTCTGCCTCTGCCCGGCGCATTTGTTCTTTTTTCTCGCGCTCCCTGTCTAAACGTTGCTTTTCTTTCAGCGCATCCAGGCGCTTAGCCTCGGCCTTTCTCTTTTCTGCCGCGCGGCCTTTGCCGTGCTCGCGTTTTTTCTTATTCCTGTCTAAGGGCTTCTTGGCAGCAGGCTTTTTAACGACGAGCTTTTTCTTTGGTGCCAACTCAACCAGTTTAGCCTCAGTATACTGGGGCTGAATAATGACTTTTTTGCTGTCGGACTCCCATTTCATCAGCAGCGCAGCAACCACCCCCACATGGAGAACAATACTAAGCAGCGCGCCGGTTGAGTAACTGGTAACATTTCTCATGCTATTTTCTGGGTGGCTCCGTCACCAAACCTACTGAAGGCGCTCCCGCTAGTTGCAATTCGCTCATTAGGTTAACCACTGAACCATAATCAACGGCACTATCGCCCCACACCAAGATGGGTGTTGCCGGCTTCTGCCGCAGTACCTTTGAAACTCGGTCTTTAATTACTGCTAGAGTCTCGGTTTTATTATTACCTTTTACATCGATCCAATAGCTACCGTCCGCTTTGATTGAAACAATAAAGGGCTCTTGATCCTTGGTGTCCATCGGTGCCGAATTAGCATCGGGCAACTCGACTTTTACACCCTGCATCAGCAGCGGCGCGGTAATCATAAATACCACTAGCAACACCAGCGTTACATCAATGTAAGGCACTACATTGATCTCAGCCACTAGCTTGCGTTTCGGTTTTTTATGCTTCACATCTTATGCCTCAAGCTGAGTTACCGTGAATGAACCTGACGGTGCAGGATGCTTGAGAACTCCTCGGAGAAAGTCTCGTAGTTGGCATTGATTGCCTCTACCTTGGCCGCATAGCGATTGTAGGCAATCACCGCTGGTATCGCGGCAAATAGGCCCATAGCCGTAGCAATTAGTGCCTCAGAGATGCCTGGCGCTACGGTCGCCAAGGTTGCCTGCTGCACCATGGCCAGACCACGAAATGAGTTCATAATGCCCCAAACTGTGCCAAAAAGGCCTATATAGGGGCTTACTGAGGCTACGCTGGCCAAGAAAGGTAAGTTGGCGCTGAGTTTTTCGTCTTCGCGGCTCAGGGCCACACGCATAGCGCGATCTGTGCCTTCCATTACTGCATCTGGGTCTGCTTTATCGGTCTGGGCCAGGCGATTAAATTCACGAAAGCCTGCACGGAAAACATTCTCAATACCATCCACAGCACCGCTCTGCAGAGCTCTGTCTGTCAGCTCCTGATAGAGCTTATTCAGGTCAACCCCAGACCAAAAAGTATCCTCAAATTCACGAAAACTGCGCTCGGCAACCCCCAAAAATAAGCCGCGCTGAATAATCATGATCCAAGATAGCACTGAGGCAATAAATAGTATGCCCATCACCGCCTGCACTAACAGACTCGCATTAATCATAAGCGATAGTATTGATAAGTTTTCTTCGTTCACCGCATAAACTCCAGTTTAGCCAACATGGCTTTTTAAGGTTTCAAACATAGGTTTTGGTATGCCGCAGGGCCGCTTGTTAGCTAAGTCGACGCAGGCCACTTTGATCGAGCCCTCTACTAATAATTGATCGCCGCGAAACACCTGCTGACTCATGGTAAAAGTGACACGGGAGACCTTTTCAAATTTGGCAGTCACCTGAATTTCATCATCAAGCACTGCCGGTATGTGATAGAGCAAATCTACGCTGCGAACCACAAATTGCAGGCCGCCAAACAGTGCCGGTTTGTCATAGCCTAGACTACGCATAAGCTCTGTGCGCGCCCGCTCCATATATTTTAGATAGTTGGCGTAGAACACAATGCCACCTGCGTCGGTATCTTCAACGTAAACACGGATCGGCAGACTATAATCAGTCATCCAGAATATCCATCTGGTCCTGAATGCGCTTGGGGCTCTTTAAACCAAAATGTTCAAAGGCCATGCGAGTCGCCAAGCGCCCTCTGGAGGTGCGCATTAGGTAGCCCTGCTGAATCAGGTAGGGTTCCAGTACATCTTCAATAGTACCCCGCTCTTCGCTCAGAGCTGCTGCAAGGCTGTCTACTCCCACTGGGCCACCATCAAACTTTTCCATCAGGGTCAGTAGCAAGCGGCGGTCCAGGTGGTCGAAACCACTCTCATCTACCTTAAGCATATTCAGTGCCGCGTCGGCTATTGCTTTGGTCACGGAACCATCGCCTTTAACTTCGGCGTAGTCACGCACCCGTCTCAGCAGACGATTGGCGATTCTGGGCGTACCTCTGGAGCGACGGGCAATTTCACTTGCGCCGCTATTATCCACCGGCACCTCAAGAATATCTCCGGCGCGCAACACAATGCTGGTGAGATCATCGACGGAATAAAACTCCAAACGCTGAACTATGCCAAAGCGATCCCGCAATGGTGAGGTTAAT
Organism: Porticoccaceae bacterium; assembly: GCA_029252555.1. Lineage (GTDB taxonomy): Bacteria > Pseudomonadota > Gammaproteobacteria > Pseudomonadales > Porticoccaceae > HTCC2207. The sequence continues at coordinate 78,749 of JAQXBF010000003.1, read as the reverse complement.
AGGCCTGCTCTGGTGGTCGCGCCCACCAGAGTAAAAGGCGGTAAATCTAACTTGATAGATCTGGCGGCAGGGCCTTCACCAATAACAATATCGAGCTGATAGTCCTCCAGGGCGGGGTAGAGAATTTCCTCCACCACTGGACTAAGGCGATGGATTTCATCTATAAACAGCACATCTCCTGCTTCCAGATTGGTCAGCAGAGCAGCCAGATCCCCCGCTTTCTCAAGCACTGGCCCGGAAGTGGTTTTTAAATCGACTTGCATTTCGTTGGCAATAATATGGGCCAGCGTGGTTTTACCCAAGCCTGGAGGGCCAAATACCAAGGTGTGATCTAGGGGTTCGACGCGCTTGCGGGCGGCTTCGATAAATATCTGCAGCTGCTCTTTAACCGCGGGCTGGCCCATATATTCGGCGAGTGCGGTGGGCCGCAGAGCGCGGTCAAAACGCTCTTCGCTAACGGAAATATCGGCGGAAATAAGTCGATCAGGTTCTATCATTGGGCGCCATCTCAAATTTGCCTGTAAGCATACCTTGATGACCTTAAATTTACACTAGCTTACTGCCTTGCTATTTCGACACCATGCTCTTGAGTGCAGCCCTGATCAGCTGTTCGGCGCTAGAGTTATCGTGGGAAACTGCTCGGCTAACCATCTTGGCCGCATCCTGAGGTTTGTAGCCCAAAGCGATAAGCGCACTCTCTGCCTCGTCGGCAATATCTGGCTGTTTGCTGGTAACAGATATTGGGCCAGTGGAAGTGGCATCAATATCTCCTACCCGGTCACGCATCTCAATCACCAGACGCTCAGCTGTCTTTTTGCCAACTCCTGGCAACTTCACCAATGTGGCGACATCATTATTGTGCACACACTGAGCAAATTCTTGGGCAGACATTCCGGAGAGAATAGCCAGAGCCATTTTTGGGCCTACTCCATTAACTTTGATCAGATGACGAAATAACGCTCGCTCGGCGAGCTCTGAAAAACCAAACAGCAGCTGGGCATCGTCGCGCACCACAAAATGGGTGTGCAGGGTCACGGAATCACCTATATTTGGTACCGCAAAAAAAGTGCTCAGAGAAACCAACACTTCGTAGCCCACCCCCTGCACATCCAGCAGTAAATCTGGGGCCTGTTTGTCTATTACCGTGCCTTGAAGTCGTCCAATCATAATTTCTCTATTACCGTTTACTTTCTATTTAAGCCTGCCGCGAGCATAGCCTTTTACACCAGAACCAGCCAGCGCTGCGGTGGTGCGCATACTGTGGGCATGGCATATAGCCACTGCCAGCGCATCGGCCGCGTCTTCTGCGGGCGACTCAGACAGTTTAAGCAGCTGTACAATCATCATCTGCACTTGAGTCTTATCAGCTGCGCCTGTGCCCACGACAGATTTCTTCACACTGCGTGCAGAGTACTCACCTACGGGAAGCTGGGCATGTGCCCCCGCTACAATAGCTGCGCCTCGGGCCTGCCCCAGCTTTAATGCAGAACCGGCATTAGCGGCGACAAATACTTCTTCAATACCCATTTGTTGAGGCCGATATTCACCGATAATTTGGCTGACTCCGTCAAAGATAATTTTTAAACGCTCGGGAAGCGAGCCCTCGGGCAAACGGATAATGCCACTGGTAACATAGCTGATTTTACTGCCCATAACATCAATCACGCCGTAGCCGGTGCGCCTTGAACCTGGGTCTATGCCAATTATTCGAGTCATGAAGATACTTGTGGTTAAGTAGTGGCAGAGTGTTGCAACCGGACAGCAATCAGTCAACTATTAAAAAAGCCCCCTGAAGACTATTCAGAGGGCTTTTTATGAAGCACAGAGTCAAGGTACCGTAAACGGCCTTAGTCTTCTGCTTTTGGCTCAGCTTTGGCTTTTGGTGCAGCTTTTGCCTTTGCCTTAGCCTTTGGTGCCACTTTGGCTTTTGGTGCAGCTTTGGCTTTAGGTGCTGCCTTGGCTTTTGCTTTTGGCGCAGCTTTAGCTTTTGGCTTTTCTTTGGCCGCCGCCGCTTCCTCGGCCGCAGGCGCTTCTTCTGCCGCAGGCGCTTCTTCCACTGCTGGTACTTCTTCTGCCGCTGGAGCTTCCTCAGCTACAGGGGCTTCTTCGGCTGCAGGGGCTTCTTCAGCAACAGGCGCTTCTTCTGCCGGTACTTCTGGAGCGGCTTCAGCTGCTGGTGCTTCTGCAGGCGCTTCTTCCGCTACAGGAGTCTCTTCTGCAACTTCCGCCGCAGGGGCTTCTTCAACAGGGACTTCTTCAACTACTGGAGCAGCGGGCATTACAGCTTTAATAAGGCCTTCGGCCAGCAGAATCTTTACTTTCTCATCTGCATTAACCCAGTTTTTATTAGCGTCCTTTACCGCGTAACGGCCACTGGCCTTCTGGTAAACAACATATTCTTTTGTCTTCTTTATAACTTTCATCGGAATTACCTCTTATAGTGATTACTCGTTTGAGTTTAGGGTTTTAACATTTTACAACAGGGGCAACGGACTGGCCGAGTTATTGATCAGCCAAGCTCTTCCATTACCTCATCGGGAATCTCTGCATTGGTATACACGTTCTGCACATCATCCAAATCTTCTAAGCCATCAATCATATCCAATAACTTTTCCGCCCCGTCTTTATCCATCGGAATGGTAATATCTGCAACCATTGTTACTTCTGCATGCACGGGCTCTAGACCTGCAGCAACCAGTGCATATTTAACATTTATAAAGTCTTCAAAGCTGGTCTCGACATCCACAGACCCGTCATCATGAGACTTTATATCTTCGGCACCAGCCTCAAGGGCGGCATCCATTAACAGTTCCTCATCAACACCGGGCTCATAACTAATCTGCCCAACGCGCTTGAACAAGTAGGCAACCGAGCCATCAGTACCCAGATTACCACCGCGCTTGGCAAAGCCATGCCGCACATCACCTACAGTGCGGTTGCGGTTGTCAGTCATACATTCAACGAGTACTGCGACACCTCCAGGGGCATAGCCTTCGTAGGTAAGCTCGTCATAATTCTCGCCTTCACCAGCCCCAGCGCCGCGAACAATGGCTTTATCCACTGTATCGCGCTTCATATTGGCGCTCAGTGCTTTGTCTACTGCTGCCCGAAGCCTAGGGTTGTCGTCCAGGTTTGGGCCTCCGGCCTTTGCCGCTACCACTAATTCGCGAATCAGCTTGGTAAAAATCTTACCGCGCTTTGCATCCTGCGCCGCTTTGCGATGTTTAATATTGGCCCATTTACTATGACCTGCCATCAAAAACCCCCTTTGCTAATTATCTGGTGCTAACTTGAGACTTTTTCTTCCTTTACCCGCAGCTTAATGTTTAAGTCACGCAGCTGCGCTGCCTCTACTGTGCCCGGGGCATCTGTTAGTAAACAGGCCGCTGACTGAGTTTTCGGGAAGGCAATCACGTCGCGAATACTATCTGCACCCACCATCAGCATAATCAGACGGTCGAGACCAAAGGCCAACCCACCATGAGGTGGCGCACCGTGCTTCAGGGCATCTAATAAGAAGCCAAACTTTTCTCGCTGCTCTTCTTCACCTATACCCAGCACATCAAAAACAACTTCCTGCATAGATTGATCGTGAATACGAATTGAACCGCCTCCTAACTCACAGCCGTTCAGCACCATATCGTAGGCGCGGGACAGCGCACTGGCAGGGTCGGCCTGCAGCTTTTCAACCGAGCAAGATGGTGCGGTAAACGGGTGGTGTAACGGTGTTAATGAACCATTGTCGGTGGTTTCAAACATGGGGAAGTCGATAACCCACATTGGCGCCCAATCACAGGTGTAAAGGTTTAGATCTTCGCCCACTTTGCAGCGCAGTGCGCCCAGAGCTTCGGAAACCACATTGGCTTTGCCGGCACCAAAGAACACAATATCGCCATTCTTTGCATCCAGACGTTGCATAATATTCATGGTCACATCGTCGCCGAGAAATTTAATAATCGGTGACTGCAGCCCTTCTATACCAGTCTCGATAGCATTGACCTTAATCCAGGCCAAACCTTTAGCGCCATAGATACTGACAAACTTGGTGTAGTCGTCAATCTGTTTGCGAGAAATTTCAGCACCGCCATCTACCTTAAGCGCGGTAACGCGACAGGTAGGGTCATTAGCTGGGCCGGCAAACACTTTAAACTCAATATCCTTGAGCAGGTCTTTCACTTCAACCAGTTCAAGAGGTATGCGTAAATCTGGTTTATCTGAACCATATTTATCCATGGCATCGGCATAGGTCATGCGCGGAAACGCATCAAACTCAATATTCATATGCTCAGAGAAAATACCGCGAATCATGGTCTCGGTGATTGACATAATGTCCTCTTCATCAATAAAAGAGGCCTCTATATCAATCTGGGTAAATTCTGGCTGACGGTCGGCACGCAAATCTTCATCGCGGAAACATTTGGCAATCTGATAATAGCGATCGAAACCGGCCACCATTAACAACTGCTTAAATAGCTGGGGTGACTGAGGCATGGCAAAGAACTGCCCCGGATGCGTGCGCGAGGGAATCAGATAGTCACGAGCGCCTTCTGGCGTCGCTCGAGTCATAATAGGTGTCTCGATATCGAGGAAGCCATGATCCACTAAATAGTTGCGAATAGACGAGGTGATCTTGGAACGGAACCGCAGGCTGTTTTGCATTTCGTTGCGACGTAAATCCATATAGCGGTGCTTAAGACGTACATCTTCGCCCACTGTTACATGATCATCTAATTGAAACGGCGGTGTTACCGCGGCATTAAGAATTTCCAAGTGGGTGCCATAAACTTCGATTTCGCCGGTGCCCATATTGGCATTAACAGTAGCCTCACTTCGTGCCCTGACCTTGCCGGTCACTTTCAAAACATATTCAGAACGAACCTTGTCTGCTTGAGCAAAAAAGTCTCCTGCGTCCGGATCGAACACCACCTGAACAATGCCTTCACGGTCACGAAGGTCTAGAAAAATAACACCGCCGTGGTCGCGGCGACGGTCAACCCAGCCACAGATGGTAATCTCCTCGTCAATATGAGCGCTTCTAACTAGTCCACAATAGGTTGTTCGATACATCGGTCATTTATTCCCAGGTTAATCAATTGGCGCTATTCGGCGACAGCATTTAGTTTTAGTCCGCTGACGCAGTTTTGCCGCCAGCAGAATTCTGTTCCCCACTAATATTCTTCTTGTTGCCGCTTTTAAAGTCGGTCTCGTACCAGCCGCTGCCACTAAGGCGGAAGCCCGACGCTGAGATAAGCTTCTTCAGGTCTGGCTTTCCACAGTTTGGGCAAACACTGAGTGCATAGTCGCTCATTTTTTGCAATGCCTCGAACTCATGCTCACAGGCGCCGCAGCGATACTCGTAAATTGGCATTATTTTAATGTCCTTTCCCCAAGCTTAGAGAAACAAGCATGGCAATTGAAAATTGCGCAGCATTATACATCAGCCAACGCGTCTGGCGAATGCTTAAAAGCCCTGATTAAACGTCTCATAGGTAAAAAATCCCTAAAAAAAGCCTGTATATATGGCACAACCGGAATTCAGCAGCTATAAATAATGTCGAGGCCCTGTTCACGGTACCTGAGCTACCACAGGGTTGGTTTTAATCGGATAACCAATATCACAAAGGAGCATACAATGGCTGTAAAAAAAGGTACTGCGAAAAAGAAACTCCCCGCAAAGAAAAAAGCGACGGCAAAAAAAGCTGTGGCGAAGAAATCATCTGTAGAGAAGAAAAAAACTGCCCCCAAAAAGCAAGCTGCAACGCCAGCTCGTAAATTGACTGCAATCAGAGAGCGCTACAGTAAAACCGATATCATCAATGAACTGGCCATTAACTCTGGCTTAAGCCGCAAACAGTCAGGCATAGTGCTCGACGATCTAGCTGTCCTGGTTGAACGTCATGTCAAAAAACGATCAGTGGGCGAATTTGTTCTGGCCGGTTTAATAAAAGTGACTACGGTTAAGCGGCCTGCCAAAAAGGCTCGCAAAGGCATCAACCCATTCACGGGCAAGATGACCAGCTTCAAAGCCAAGCTGGCGACAACCGCTGTAAAAGTTCATGCCCTTAAAGGGCTAAAGGATATGGCTCAATAATCATTGAGATAGATTCAGCAGCGCAAGCAAAAACTCCATCATCTGATGGGTTTTTTTTATTCTACCGCAAAAAGCCAGACAGGCTTTGCCGCATCACAGCCACACGATTGGCCAGCATTTGGTCTTCGTATGCCAGCGCCGCAACAGCTCCCCAAACCGGGCCTGGCCATGCCACATCTGATTCAAAGCGAACCACATGGTGCAGATGTAATTGCGGAACCATATTGCCAATACTGGCTATATTAAGCTTATCCGGAGTAAAGGTAGCCTCCATAGCCTCAGCCACAACACAGGACTCATGCAACAGCTGCTGACGGTCCTCTGAGCTCAGCTGATGAATTTCTTTTATCTCAGAACGCCTCGGCACCAAAATAACCCAGGGATAGTTGGCATCTTTACTCAGCAGCGCCAGACACAGAGCAAATTCCCCGATTAACACCGTGTCAGCCTCTAATCTTTGATGTAATTGAAACATTTTTCCTATCTACTCCCCTTTGCTCTGTACCGCGACAGCAACGCCCCGTAAAATGGCGCGTTTAATATTGCCATTAAAGTGTAAGAAAACTATGCGCGCCAGCCAATACCTGATTACGACCAAAAAAGAATCTCCTGCCGACGCCGAGGTAATCAGCCACCAGCTAATGCTGCGTGCTGGCATGATTCGCAAGGTTGCCGCAGGATTATATTCTTGGCTGCCTCTGGGTTTGCGAGTATTTCGCAAAGTCGAAGCCATAGTGCGACAAGAGATGGATAAGTCTGGTGCCCTCGAATTAATGATGCCTGTGGTGCAGCCCGCTGACCTGTGGGAAGAGTCGGGCCGCTGGGGGCAATTTGGCCCTGAACTACTACGTATTAAAGACCGCCACGACCGTGAGTTCTGCCTAGGCCCCACTCACGAAGAGGTTATCACCGATATTATTCGTAATGAAATTAACAGCTACAAACAGTTGCCAGCTAATTTTTATCAGATCCAAACCAAATTCCGCGATGAGCGCAGACCCCGTTTTGGTGTAATGCGCACCCGGGAGTTTTGCATGAAAGACGCCTATTCGTTCCATAGCAGTGCCGAATCATTGCAGGGAACTTATGATGTGATGTATGAGACTTACAGTGCTATTTTTACCCGCACTGGTCTGGTTTTTCGTGCCGTGCTAGCTGACACCGGCAGCATCGGTGGCAGCCATTCCCATGAGTTTCATGTATTGGCAGAGTCCGGCGAAGATGCAATTGTCTTCTCCACAGAGGGTGGCTATGCCGCCAATATCGAAAAAGCCTCGGCAGTTGCCAGCGCACAGCCCTCAACGGGAGGCAACGGTGAAATAACCGAACTGGCCACCCCCGGGGTGCATACAATTGCTGAGCTCTGCCAATTTATGGATACCGATGTCACGCAAGCTCTTAAAGCTCTCATTGTCAGTGCTGAAGATGGAGAGGGCCAAACTCAACTCTATGGCTTAATGCTGCGCGGCGACCATGAACTCAACGAAGTAAAAGCCCAGCATGCGCTGGGGCTGTCCAGTGAAATTACCTTTGCGACGGAAGAGCAAATTAAAGGCGCTTTAAATTGTGCGCCAGGCTCACTGGGGCCCGTTAATCTCAATTTGCCAATGGTGGTAGACCACAGTGCAGCGGCTCTAAGTGACTTTGTCTGCGGTGCCAACCGCGATGGCTATCATTTAACCAATGTTAACTGGGTTAGAGACTGTGAGGAGTTTACCGTCGCAGATATTCGCAATGTGGTTGCCGGTGACCCAAGCCCAGATGGTAAAGGCGTGCTAGAAATTAAGCGCGGCATTGAAGTGGGCCATATCTTCCAGTTAGGAACCAAATACTCGCAAGCCATGAAAGCCACAGTACTGGATGAAAATGGCAAAGAGCAGTTTATGAGCATGGGCTGCTACGGTATTGGCGTAAGCCGCATCGTTGCCGCCGCTATTGAGCAGAACCATGATGGCAATGGCATTATCTGGCCCGATGCTATAGCGCCATTTCAAATCGCTATTGTGCCGATTAATATGCATAAATCGGACAATGTAAATGAGACCTGCGAGGCTCTCTATCAAAGACTCAGTGACGCTGGCCACGAAGTGTTATTTATGGATGAACCCAAGGCCCGACTGGGTGGCATGCTGGCAGATATTGAACTGATTGGCATACCTCATCGCATTGTTATTGGCGATCGCGGCCTGGAAGATGGCACTGTGGAATATCGCAACCGCCGTGAAACGGAAAACCAACATATAGCTATGGATAAGCTGGATGACTTTATTAGGGACAAGCTTTTTAAATAGAACCCAGAGTACAAATCAGCACAGGTGGCCCAATCTATTAATGGCGGCTGCCTTTGGTGTTATTGCCATGGTGAGTTTTGCCTTGCAGGCTCCGGCTACCGAACCAGACATCCTAGAACCAGACCCTCTGCTATCTGCAAAATTAAAACTCGCCGCAGCCGATGCCCAGAGTTTTGACAACCGTTACGATGCCCAAGTGTGGCTAGCGTCCAAAGACCTACTCCTTTCTAAGCTGATTAAAAATCCAGATCAGCGCCTGCAACTATTAAAGCTAATCCATAGGGAAGCCAGCCGCGCCAACCTTGCACCACAAATTGTGCTCGCGCTGATTGAAGTCGAAAGTGGCTTTGACTCCTACGCCGTCTCCAGCGCTGGTGCCCAGGGCATGATGCAGGTGATGCCATTTTAAAAAAAAGAGATTGGCCGCCCCGGGGATAACCTGATTAATACACCAACTAATCTGCGTTATGGCTGCACTATTTTGCGGCATTATCTCGACCTAGAGCAGGGTCGCATTGCAGACGCACTGGCCCGCTACAATGGCAGCTATGGGCAATATTGGTACGCAGAGCGCGTGCTAGACGCCTGGGCAGAACGCTGGCGCTAAGAGCTACAATTGTGCACCTACCACCTCTGGGTTACTGCTAATGAGTTTGCTGCGGGGTTTTGCTAGAATTCAGCGTCTACTAAGTGAGAATTGTTATGTCACAGGCAATACAAAACCTCTCTCCCAGTGAATTGCGACAGCAAATTCGCAGCGGTGCCCATACAGGCAATACCTCAGGCTACTGCGCCGGTTACGTGCAATGCAATATGGTGATTCTGCCCTCTGACTGGGCCGACGACTTCTTGAAATTCTGTGAAGCCAACCCCAAACCCTGCCCACTCATTGGAGTGGTAAAAGCGGGTGAGTTCAGTATACCCAAGGTGGGTACTGATATAGATATCCGCACGGATATCCCTAGCTATAGGGTTTTCGAAAATGGCCAAATTATCTCTGAGGTTAATGATATTTCCGGCCTCTGGCGTGATGACCTGGTGGTGTTTTTACTCGGCTGTTCTTTCTCTTTTGAAGAAGCATTGATTGCCGATGGCCTGGATGTGCGCAATATTAATGAAGGGAAAAATGTGCCCATGTATCGCACCAATATAGAGTGCACTCCCGCTGGCCCTTTTGACGGGCAAATGGTGGTGAGTATGCGCCCCTTTGCGCCTGAGGAAGCATTGCGGGCCACAGAAATTAGCGGCAGATTTCCCTCAGTACATGGTGAGCCTATTCATTATGCCAACCCAGAGGATATTGGTATTGCCGATATCAATCAGCCAGATTATGGGGATGCCGTTACCATTAACGATGGCGAGCACCCATTATTTTGGGCCTGCGGCGTAACACCTCAGGTGGCTTTGGAAAATGCCAAACCACCATTTTGTATAACCCATAGTCCTGGAAGTATGCTGGTGACGGACATGAAAAATGCCGACCTTCAGGTTGGCTGAGACAGTTGGTCGCTCGCGGGGCGTTATGCGGGCCATCTCGGGTCTTCCTGAACGGAGTGAAGGAGCAAAAGAAATTTCGCTTCGCTCAATATGACAAAGAAGCTCAGTACAACAATGGGGCAAACTCAATATGGCAGCTAGTACCAAACCAACAAAGGAAACAAAATGTCATTACTTTTAAACTGCGATCTTGGTGAAAGCTTCGGGGCCTGGAAGATGGGCCTTGATGACCAAGTAATGCCTTTTATAGATCAGGCCAATATCGCCTGTGGCTTTCATGCTGGCGATCCAGTGGTGATCAAAAAAACGCTGCTGGCTGCCAAGCGCAATAATGTCCAGGTTGGCGCTCACCCGAGCTACCCCGATATCTCCGGCTTTGGCCGCCGCTCCATGAAAATACCTGCCGTAGAACTTATTGCACTGCTGCAATATCAAATTGCCGCGCTAACAGGCATGGCCAGCAACCTAGGTATAGAGGTGCAATATGTAAAACCCCACGGCGCGCTGTACAACGATATGATGGCTGACGGCCATATTCGCAGTGCCGTTATGGAAGCCATCAGTGACTGTCATCAGCCCCTGGCTTTTATGTTGCAAGCCACACCCAACGCAGAAATCCATCGCGAAGAAGCCAAGGCCTTTGGCCTCGAGGTTCTATTCGAAGCCTTTGCCGATCGCTGCTATGACGATAATGGCGCACTGTTATCCAGAGTTAAAGAAGGCGCCGTGCACAGCAAAGAAAAAATGCTTGAGCAGGTTATTCAGCTTAAACAGCATGGCACTGTGACCACCGTTAGCGGCCACCAACTAGAGCTGCACGCCGACTCTCTCTGCGTTCATGGAGACAATATTGCTGGTGTGAATGCCATTGAAGAAATTCGGCAACTTATTCAGCCATCCAGTCACTCATGAGCGCGTCAAAACACACCATCGCCATCGCGGGAGAAAATGCATTAATTATCTATTTTGGCGATAAACTCAGCGCCGAAATTGCGACACAGATTGCTCAAGCCGCCGAGCAATTAAAAACGGCTCTGGGCGAATTGCTGGTTGATCTGGTGCCCTCATACGGCTCACTACTGGTTACCTATCAGCCTCTCAAAACTGATCATTATTATGTTCGTAACCTTATCCGGCAGGCGTTGCAAAAACTCTCCACTGAGGCCGAGCACAATCAGGGAGCCACAGTCAGTCTGCCTGTTTATTACAGCACCGAGTCTGGCCCAGATTTGCAGTCCCTTGCCGATAATGCGGGGCTCTCCATCGAAGAAGTGATCGCCATTCACCAGCAAACTGAATACCGAGTCTATGCCATTGGCTTCGCACCAGGCTTTGCCTACTTGGGTGAAGTGGACGAACGCATTGCCGCCCCCAGGTTAGCCACTCCAAGACAAAAGGTCCCCCGCGGCGCAGTGGCCATTGCCGACAGGCAAACCGCGGTGTACCCGGCCCAGTCTCCCGGTGGCTGGAACCTTATTGGTCTCTGCCCCCAGAGAATGTTTGACCCCAAAGCAGAGCCAACCATGCCCGTTCAGGTTGGCGACAGGGTGACTTTTATAGGGATTAGCCGCGAGGAATTTATCGCCCTCGGTGGTGAGCTGGTATCTGATGCTAAAGCAATTGGGGGAGAGGCTTAATGGCTGGTTTTAAGATTATTAAGCCCGGCATCTTTAGCCTGCTTCAGGATTCTGGGCGCTTTGGCATGCACAGTATTGGTTTAACCACAGGTGGGCCAATGGATACACAATCCTTTAATTGGGCCAACCGCCTGTGCGAAAATCTCACCGATTGCGCTGCCATTGAAGTCACTATTGGTGGCTTGGTGTTAGAAGCCGATATTAACACCAGTATCGCGCTTACCGGCGCAGATATACCTTTAACCATTAATAAGCAACCGGCTTCACTTTGGCAGACTCATCATATCAATGCAGGCGATCGCATTGAATTGGGCTTTGCGCAAACTGGCAGCCGAGGCTATTTGGCAGTTGCCGGTGGCTTTCAGGCAATGCCTAGCTTTGGTAGCCGGTCGACAGTGCCACGGGAAGGTTTGGGTGGGCTACATCAGAATGGCAAACCTTTGCAGAGCGGTGACCAACTGCAGTGCCCTGACGTCACTACCCTTCCACCTAGCCAGTGCCTACCCGAATCTCAACGCCCAATACTAACTGATAATAATTCTGCCCATCTAAGAATGGTGCTGGGTTATCAACAAGATGCTTTTAACAGCCTGCAACAGCAGCTGTTTTTTAGCTCGGAATATAAGGTTACAGAGAGCAGCGACCGCATGGGATATCGCTTAAACGGCCCTGCCATTGTGCCCGCCGTTGACGGTATTTTATCCGAAGGTATTTGCCTCGGGGCTATTCAAGTACCAGCCGATGGCCAGCCTATAGTGTTACTCGCCGATCGCCAAACTATTGGTGGCTACCCCAAAATAGGCTCAGTGCTGTCGCTTGATTTAGGCAAGCTAACCCAGCTAACACCCGGGGGCACAGTCAGCTTTGAAGCCATCAGCATAGAGCAGGCACACAATTTATTGCTGCTAAATCAGCAACAAGTCGAGCACACTAAGCTTCAGCCAGTGACCGGTGGCAGCAATGGATAACCTCAGCAGGAAAATCGAGGACCTGATGGTAGCTCGAAACCCCAGAGGGATGAAAACCCTGCAGGCAGCGCTCGAGCCGGGCTATTTTCTGCGGGCGGCGAGACTGGTCGAAAAGGCTATCACCTCTGGCACTGGCACAGTTCTAATTGGCACTGGCTTCCCCGTAGACGAAACCTTCGAGACCGATGGCCCTCTGGGGGCTATTGCGCTCTATCATGCTATCGTCAGGCTTGGCGGCAAGCCGGTATTGGTCTGTGGCGCGCCTCTTGCAGAAAGAATTAAAACTGATTTTAATATTTATGAAATAGCGGTAGCGGATTGTGAAAATCGCCTTCAAGAAGCTCAGCAAGCTCTGGATTTATTGCAGCCTAGCCTGATAATGTCCATTGAGCGCCCAGGCCTAAATATTGATGGCCAATACTGCAATATGCGCGGTGAAGATATTAGTGCTCGCTGTGCTAGCTTTGATCACTTTTTAAATATGGCCGACTGCCCAACCATTGGTATTGGCGATGGTGGTAATGAAATTGGTATGGGCAATGTGGTCGATGCCCTTGCCAACCTCAATATCAAACCATCGATTACCCGTTGCGATGAACTGGTTATTGCCGATGTATCGAACTGGGCAGCCCATGGGCTAATTGCCCTTCTGTCGGCCTTTCAAGGGGAAGATATGCTAGCGGGCTGGGATAATCTTAATGTATTGAATTATCTCAGTGGCCATGGCAGCGTTGACGGAGTGAGCCGCAAAAACACCTTAACTGAAGACGGCCTGGGCTCAGAGCTAAGTGAAGAGCTTATTTTGAACCTTAGAAAAATAGCCGGCTTTTGTTAGCCACAAAAATATTTACTGTAAATAAGCATACCCGTATGAGTTATTGCTAAACCATGGGCGATCAAACAAACTTTTCAGGGTAATACACTTTGCGCATCAATGGTGTCGCTGATACCATTTTTTGGTGTTTCCACAGAATTAAATTAAGGCAACAATATGAGCATCGCATTTTTAGATGGCAATTATCTACCCTTGGAAGAAGCCAAAATATCCCCTATGGATAGAGGTTTTTTGTTTGGCGATGGGATCTATGAAGTAGTGCCATCCTATGCAGGCAAGATGGTGGGCTTTGCGCCTCATATTGCCAGAATGCAAAGTGGCCTTGCCGCTGTGGGTATTAAGCTCGATTGGACTGAACAAGATTGGTCAGAGTTGTGTCACCGTTTGATAGATGAAAATGGCGCAGGTAATCTGGGCATTTATCTGCATGTAAGCCGGGGTGCCGACAGCAAACGTTTTCATGCTTTCCCAGAAACCGTCACCCCCACAGTATTTGCCTTTGCCTTTGAAATTGCGCCAGCACCGGTTGCCGATTTGGCACAGGCTAAAGCCTACAAGGTGTCTACTAACCAAGATTTGCGCTGGGATCGCTGCCATATCAAGTCGACAGCTCTGCTGGGCAATGTGCTACATTTTCAACAGGGCTATGAGAAAGGCCATGGGGAAACGCTGCTCTACAATGCCAACAATGAGCTGACCGAAGCCAGTGCCTGTAACGCCTTTATCGTCAAAGATAATGTGGTGATAACACCGCCATTGGATAACCAGTTGCTGCCCGGCATTACTCGACATATTGTGCTGGATACGTTACGGAGAGATGGCAGCATTGCTATCGAAGAACGCACAGTCACCATGGACGAGGTACACAGTGCCGATGAAGTCTGGATTACCAGCTCATCAAAAGAGATTGCCCCGGTTACTGAAATTGATGGTGTGCCCGTAGGTAATGGCCAGGTGGGCAATATGTGGCTAGCAGCGCAAACACTTTTTAGCGCGGGCAAGTTTGACTATTAGCGCTCTTATTTTAGCGCACGTAATTAGGTAACCAAAAACCATGTCGAGACCCACAGCCGCCATTATTGATCTGCAAGCACTGCGCCATAACTACGCGCTAGCAGCATCTCTAGCACCTGAGTCCCAGACTATCCCTATGGTAAAAGCCAACGCTTATGGCCACGGCGTGATAGAAATTGCGACGGCTCTGGCACCTGTAGCGCCAGCTTTTGGTGTGGCCTGTATTGAAGAGGCTATGGCCCTGCGTGAAGCCAATATCAAACAGCCTATCTTACTTCTTGAGGGCACGTTTACTGCCGATGAAGTGGCGCTGGCCGAGAATCATAACCTCTGGTTGATGGTCGAGAATCAGCCCCAGCTGGATGCTATTTTAGCGGCGGATATTGGCCACCAGATTAAGGTTTGGCTGGGTATGGATACTGGTATGCACCGGCTTGGCTTTCAGCCCAGCGAGTTAGAACCTGCCTATAGAGCATTAAAAAACAGCCGCAATGTCCATGATGAAATTGTCGTTAGCTCACACTTTGCTTGCGCAGACGATTTAAATAATGACGCGACCAACAAACAGATACAAATTTTTGACCTGAACCTACCAACAGATATTAACAGTGAGCTGCCGCTGGCCAGCCTAGCCAACTCGGCCGCTATTTTGGCCTGGCCCCAAACTCAGCGCGACTGGCAAAGACCAGGCTATATGCTCTATGGCAACTCGCCCTTTTCAGAACCCCAAGAAAATGCCAATCAACTGCAGCCGGTAATGTCTTTTGAGTCTGCGATAATCTCTGTACGTGAGATTGATGCCGGGGAATCTGTGGGCTACGGAGCGACTTGGACAGCCCCGCGCCAATCGCATATTGCGACCATCGCAGTGGGTTATGGCGACGGTTATCCCCGCCATGCCCCCAATGGCACGCCAATATTAATCAATGGTGTTAAATGCCCACTGGTAGGCCGTGTCTCTATGGATATGATTTCGGTGGATGTTACAGATATTAAGGCAAAGATTGGCGACAAGGCCATTCTCTGGGGCCCTGCACTACCGGTTAATGAGGTTGCCGTCACCTGCGGCACCATTGGCTATGAGCTGCTGACCCGAATGCCGGATCGTGTGCCAAGAGTCTATATCTAGCCCCTTTGCTAGATGATTTAAGGTGCTATTTGAATCGCAGTCTCTGACTTAACATCCTCAATCACCACATAAGTATGCGTCTGGCTAATGCCCTCAATAGCCGATAGCCTGCCACCCAAAAACCGCTGATAATGAAGCATATCTGCCACCCTGATCTTGATTAAGTAATCAAAACCACCGGCTACCATCTGACATTCCTGTACCTCTTCTAGCGACAACATCTCTTGATTAAAACGCCTTATTGCCTCGGTAGTGGTGCTATCTAACTGCACCTCAATATAGGCACAGAGCGCAGCATTAGCCTTCACAGGGTTTAGCAAAGCCACATAGCCGGTAATAAAACCCTCGTTCTCAAGCCGCTTCACACGCTCCAAACAGGGCGTGGGTGTTAAGTTGACCGTTCTGGCCAAATCTACATTGGCGATACGCCCTTCTTTTTGTAACACCCTTAAGATTTTACGATCAGTTAGATCTAAGTCATTTAATGTTTTCATTGGTGCTCTCCAACAGTAACTACTCTCCAACATAAGTACTCTCCAGCATAAGTACTCTCCAATACAGCTACATTCTACAATTCTATAAAAGCATAATACTCCATTAATTCTATTTTAGCAGAACTTAAAACTGCCATTATCGTATTTATGGAGACATATATGGCAATAAACTATCGATAATACCACATATTATTTATTACAATATTTTAGGCCACAGCCATGAATCAAGCAGAACGTCGCCATAAAATCCGCCACAACAGCCACCAAGATGAGCATCAGGCAGTGACCCAGTTGCTACATGGCAACCCGCTCTCCAGCAAAGCCCGAGAAAAAATTCTTCAGGGTTCACGCCAACTGGTAACCCACTGTCGAGCCGACAAAAACAGCAGCGGTACTCTGGATGCATTTCTGCTTGAATTTGGACTATCCAATGCAGAAGGCGTTGCCCTGATGTGCCTAGCTGAAGCACTGCTACGAGTACCAGATGTCGTGACCGCAGACCGCCTGATCGCCGAAAAAATTCAGGGCGGCAATTGGAATACCCACCGCGGAAAATCTGATTCTCTGTTTGTAAATGCCTCCACCTGGGGGCTGATGCTCACCGGCCAGCTGGTCAGTCTGGATAAAGAAATTACCCAAGACACCGACCACTGGATGCGACGCCTAACCGCCACAATGGGCGAGCCGGTTATCCGCGCTGCAGTGATGCAGGCAATGAAAATAATGGGTGGTCAATATGTGTTGGGCCGCACTATTGATGAGGGGCTTAAACGCGGCGCAAAACACAATGATGCAGAGACCAGATTCTCTTTTGATATGCTGGGTGAAGGTGCTAGAACGGAAGAGGATGCTGCCCAATATTTAAAAGCCTATAGCTTGGCGATTGATGAAATTGGTAAGTATGCGTTAGGCGACTCAGTCTATAGCGCTAACGAGACCGTCTATAAGGCCAATGGCATTTCAGTAAAACTCAGCGCCATACATCCCCGCTATTACTTTGCTCAGCACAACGCGGTGATAACAGAATTATTACCGCGCATTAAACAGCTTTGCCTGCTGGCCAAAAACTATAATATCGGCCTATCCATTGATGCTGAAGAAGCCTACCGCTTGGATATCTCATTAGATATCTTCGAAGCACTGGCCAAAGACCCAGATCTCAATGACTGGCAAGGCCTTGGCTTTGTATTACAGGCCTACCAAAAACGCGCACCAGATACCGCCAAATGGCTGATCGGCCTAGCCCGTGAAACCAGTCGCCGGTTTATGGTGAGATTGGTAAAAGGCGCCTACTGGGATGCCGAGATTAAACATGCGCAAGAACTGGGGCTGGAAAGCTACCCCGTATTTACCCGCAAGGCTAATACCGATCTTTGCTACCAACATTGCGCCGGCATTCTGCTCGATGCGCAAGAGCATATTTACGCGCAGTTTGCGACCCATAATGCCTACACCGCCACCATGATTTTAGAGCTGGCCGGTGAGCGCGAGTTTGAATTTCAGCGCCTGCATGGCATGGGACATATTTTATACGCACAATTAAAAAAACAAAAAAGACCCATAGCCGTGCGGGTCTATGCACCCATTGGCAACCACAAGGATTTGTTGCCCTATTTAGTTCGCCGACTTTTAGAAAACGGCGCCAACAGCTCCTTCGTCAATCGCTTTTTAGATCATCAAACCCCCGTAGAAGAGTTGCTCGAAGATACCAGAGAACAGGTCACTCGATCATTCCCCTACCAGCATAAAATGATCGCCATTCCAGATGAGATGTTTACCGTAGTTGGTGAGGAGCGCAAAAATGCAGTGGGGATAGATCTCGATTCACCACTGGAGACAGAGGCCTTATTGTGCACCATAAATCAAATCCCAGCGCTGCTCTCCCACCCTATTATTGATGGCCAAGATAGCGAAGGCGAATTGCTGCCAGCTTATAATCCAGCCAATCAAGATCAGTTAATTGGCCATTACTCAAAAGCAAATGAGACTACTATATTAGCGGCATTGAAATCTGCCCATGCCGCGCAGCCTGCATGGAATAAATCAGGCCATGAAGCCCGAGCCGATATTCTCAATAAAGTAGCGAACCTGATGGAGAGAGACTGCGGTCAGTTGATGGGCGTGGTTGCCATAGAAGCAGGGAGAACATTAGCAGACGGCGTTTCAGAAGTACGCGAAGCCGTGGACTTCTGCAGATACTACGCACTGCAAGCTCGTTCATTACCCGCACAGGGCCTACAAGGCCATGGCGTTTTCCTTTGTATTAGCCCCTGGAACTTCCCACTGGCAATCTTTGTTGGCCAAATCGCAGCAGCACTGGCTGCAGGCAATAGTGTAATCGCCAAACCAGCGGCACAGACACCGGCAATCGCCGCTTGCGCCATTAGGTTGTTTCATAAAGCAGGCGTACCAGGCTCGGCCTTGCAACTGCTGCTTGGCAGCGGCTCGCAAATAGGCAAACTATTAGTTAGCGACAGCCGCGTTGCCGGCATCGCCTTCACCGGCTCAACCGACACCGCCCAAAACATCAACCAACAGCTCGCCGCACGCCCCGGCGGGCCAATACCTTTTATTGCCGAAACCGGCGGCCAAAACTGCATGGTAGTGGACTCCACCGCCCTGCCAGAGCAAGTGGTCGATGATGTTATCTCATCCGCATTCCAAAGTGCAGGTCAGCGATGCTCGGCACTGCGGGTATTATTTATTCAATCAGATATCGCCGATAAGACCTTGCAAATGCTCACAGGTGCTATGGCATCAATGACCGCTGGTGACCCCAGATTACTTGCCAGTGACCTTGGCCCAGTGATTGATGGTGGTGCCCAAGCAGAACTGCAGGCACATATAGATCGGATGAATAAAGAGGCGAGTTTTGTAGCCAAAGTGGAGCTGGATGAACACTGCACCAATGGCAGTTATATAGCGCCCCATGTGTTTGAGATCGATTCACTCGACCTGCTTACGGAAGAAGTGTTTGGGCCCATACTTCATGTGATTCGCTATTCATCGGATCAGCTAGGCTCTGTAATAAAGCAGATTAATAGCACCGGCTACGGCCTAACTCTTGGCATACATAGCCGTATTGAAGCCTTTGCTGACACTGTATTCCGCAACACCATTGCTGGAAATACCTATATCAACCGCAATATGGTGGGCGCTGTTGTGGGTGTGAATCCATTTGGTGGTAGGGGTTTATCTGGCACCGGGCCTAAAGCTGGTGGGCCAAACTATCTGCTGCGTTTCTCCGCCAAAAATAATTCAACTGAATATAAACAAGAGTTTTTAATTAATTTGGAAAATACCAGATCAGCCAATGCAGATATTGTTAATAACGCTATGAAAGCTATGGCTAAATGGCAATCTACTTCTATCGATAGTCGACTATCAATTATTGGCCAATGTAACCCTGAATTTATGCCAGTGATTGATGTGCTTGCCAGAGGAAAGCTAGCCAACCCGATTCAATTGCCCGGGCCAACCGGTGAAGATAATCAACTCTTGGTATTTGGTCGCGGACTAATGGTATTGGCCGTCATGGAAAGCGATTTATTGACTGGTGCAGAAAAGCAAATTGCCTGCGCCCTACTCTGTGGTTGTCCGCTGATAGTGGTCGCCTACAAATCACATATCAATGGACTAAATAGCATTACCGAGCGTTATCAGCAGGCGGGACTGATGAACAGGTTACTGCAAATAGAACCATGGGAAAGCCTGACAGATCTTTTACAAAACAATAGTGTCGAGGGAATAATCGCCAATAGTCGCAATACAGATAGCTCAGCACTGCGACAACTAATAGCCCAAAGAAGCGGCAGCATAATTCCACTGATTGAATGGCCAGAAAATAATGAAGCTTATAGCTACCACTGGTTGCTATGGTTTTTAAGTGAGCGTACCAGAACAGAAAATCTGGTGGCAAGAGGGGGGAATACTCAGCTATTTAATCTGGCAGAATGAATAGAGCGAGATATCTGGATATTGTTCGCTGCGCTTAGAATGAAAAATTATTCATAAAGGTTTGAAGGTTCATTAACCTGATTGATCTCAAGTAATCTTTCACTTCGCCATATTCGAATTAATTGCAACGAGCCTAAACCACGGAGATAAACTATTCGGTATGGAGGGTCGATAAGTTCGCGGATATGATTCTCGTAAATTCTGGAACAACCCTGCCTATCTCTGGGTAATCAACCAATGTCTCAGTATGCTCAACAATCGAGATAACCAAATCGGCCCCAATCGCCAGAATATCTAGCTTTAAATAGTAAGCCTTGATCTCTTCAAGATCACTGAGTGCAGATTTAGAAAATGAGATGTCCACCAGCTTAGATGCCCAAGCTCTTGTTAGCCTCACTTTAACTGAAGGTTTTACCCTCTTCAATATCCATCAATCCTTGCGCAATGGCTTTAACGAAAGCCAACTCTTCTCCATTTCTTTCATACTCTTCAAGACCCTGAACCACAGCTACTCCGCGGCCCCGGCTGGTTAAAAGAACCGGGCGACCGGAATCTTTGGCGTGATTGACAACTTTACCGGGATTGATTTTAAGGTCGGATAGAGAGATAACATCTTGTGAAAATTTAGTGCTCATAATATAAGCCTCCAGAACCATTAAGTACTACTTACAGTACCTTTTAACAGGTGCCACTTACAAGTCTTTAGAATAGACCGCTTTCTTTAGTATTGCAAAATTAGTCTGATGCTAACTGGTCTCTGCATAACGACAAACTATCTCAATAAAATCTGCGCCATACTTTTCCATTTTGCTATCCCCCACCCCGCCAATCGTTAGAAACTCCGACGCTGACATAGGCATGACATCGATCATTTCTTTTAAAGTCGCATCGTGAAAAATAACATAGGGTGGCACATTATTCTCTTCAGCCAGATACTTTCGGCACTCCCGCAACTCTTCCCAAAGTTCTTGATCTTCTGGGCGTATATCAATTTTCTTGGCGCGCTTAGCACCTGCCCTCTTAGCATTGGGCGCTTTGATTTCGTCTTTACGTAAGTATAGAGATTGCTCGCCCTTTAGGACGGGTCGACAAATATCTGTCAGCTGTAAAGCACTGTAGCCCTCGATATCAACACGCAATAAACCGCGTACAACCAACTGCCGAATCACCGAGCGCCAGCGGGCTTCATGAATATCAGCGCCAATTCCAAAGGTACTCAGCTGATGGTGGTGATGCTGAAGCACCTTTTCAGTTTCCTTACCCTGCAGCACATCCATCACATGCACCGCACCAAAGCGCTGACCTGTTCGGTAGACAGAGGACAACAGCTTTTGAGCTGCTTCAGTGGCATCCCATGTTTGCGGTGGAATCTGGCAGTTATCGCAGTTACCGCATTGTTCAGGGGCATTATCGGCAAAGTAATTTAGCAGTACCTTACGGCGACAGCTGGTGACCTCACAGAGGCCTAACATTGCATCCAATTTATGGCGCTCGGCGCGCTTAAATTGCTCGGAGCCATCGGAGCCCTGGGCCATCTGCTGCAAACGCACCACATCCTGCAAGCCATAGACCATCCAGGCATCTGCCGGCTGACCATCACGACCTGCGCGTCCGGTTTCCTGATAGTACGCTTCAATACTTTTAGGTAAATCCAGATGAGCGACAAAGCGCACATCCGGCTTGTCGATACCCATACCAAAGGCAATAGTGGCAACAATAATCACGCCATCTTCGCGAAGAAAACGACTCTGATGTGTCTGCCGCAGCTGAGCTGGTAACCCAGCATGGTATGGCAGTGCGGTATAACCCTGCTGGGTTAACGAGGCGGCGGTATCATCAACCTTTTTTCGCGACAGACAGTAGACAATACCGGCTTCATTTTTACGCTGTTTCAAAAAGTCTAACAGCTGTTTTTTGGCAGTGGTTTTATTGGCGATAGCATAGCGGATATTGGGCCGATCAAAACCACTGATATAGGAATTGGCATCACTTAGGGACAGCCTTTCAATAATCTCCTGCCGAGTTCGCACATCAGCGGTTGCGGTCAGTGCGACACGGGGAATACTGGGGAAACGCTCGTGTAACAGGCTCAGCGACAAATAATCGGAACGGAAATCATGGCCCCACTGCGACACACAGTGAGCCTCATCAATCGCAAATAGGGCTAGTTGGCAGCGTTCCAAAAGATCCAGTGTGTGGGATTGAATTAGCCTTTCAGGGGCTATATAGAGTAGATCCAACTCCCCAGCCAAGAGCTGCTGCTCGATAATATGTTGCTCACTATGGGAGAGGCTGGAATTTAAAAAAGCTGCTTTAACGCCAAGCTGTTGCATGGCATCGACTTGATCCTGCATCAGGGCTATTAGTGGCGAAATAATAATGCCTACACCGTCGCGCAGCAGCGAGGGAATCTGGTAGCAGAGTGATTTACCACCGCCGGTAGGCATCAACACCAGGGCATTATAGCCGGTACTGACATGATCAATAATCTCAGCTTGATGACCACGGAAACTATCGTAGCCATAAAGGCTATTTAAAATCTCTAGAGCATTTTGCGGCATAGACTCACTGTTTGTGATTGGATAGAAATTGATCTTACAGCTGCCACTCTGTGCGGCCTGCGAAGCTGTCGCTATTATTGGTAAATCGAATAAACGAAGGAGTGACTCGGTAGAAATAACTGCGGCCAAAAGCTGAGCCAATTAACCTTTCCTGATCTGTTTGCGGGTTGTCGATCAGGGCTTTAATTTCTGCAAAGCGGGCAAAATAGCGCTCGGCTATGGGTGCTCGGTCTTCTTCAGTAACCTGCACGATAGAGCACTGAATCTGTGCACCACGAATAGACTGCCAGTTGCCATCGTAGTCTGAATAGATAGATACGGCAGCAGTGCCATCGGCTGGCAGGCTTTGGATATGGCGGCTGTTAGCGGAGGACAGGAAATACAGTGCAAAAGGATCTGCGCTGATATCAGCAACATAGAGCACCGGCGCTGACCAAGAACCATGGGCATCATCAGTGGCTAGGGTCAGTACTGATTCCACCTGTAAAAAGCCATGCAACTTGCTGAAGTCTTTAGACATTGCCCTGCCAGCGCTTGAGACTATCGGATTCAATATCGTACAAATCTAAAATACGCGCCACAGTATGGTTGATAAAATCGTCAATGGTTTTTGGCTCGATATAAAAAGCTGGCGCTGGCGGACATAGAATCGCGCCCATCTGGCTGGCCTTGAGCATTAACTCGCAGTGCCCTGTATGCAATGGAGATTCTCGGGGCACTATGACGAGCTTGCGGCGCTCTTTTAGTACGACGTCGGCGGCACGGACAATCAGGTTGTCAGCATAGGAGTTGGCAATACCAGACAGAGTTTTCATGGAGCATGGGACCACCACCATGCCAGTGGTTTTAAAAGAGCCACTGGCAATGCTGGCACCAATATTTTTATTGTTATGGACTACATCGGCCATGGCTTCGACATCTTCGACTTTCCAGTCGGTCTCAATGCCTATATTCATGCGCGCGGCGCTACTGAGAATAAGATGGGTTTCGATGCCTTCACAGGCAGTGAGCATCTCTAGCATGCGTATACCATAGATAACGCCACTTGATCCGGAAATACCGATAATGAGTCGCATATTATGTCCCTGGTCTGCTCCTGCTTAGTCAGGGATTATTCTGCCCTGTTTAGCGACCCAATAACAACCGCAAATTGCGCTAAGCTGGTGCGGTTACCTGTTTGGCTTTTTCTTCTGCTTTGAGGTCTTTACGCAGTACCTTGCCCACATTGGTCATGGGCAACTCCTCGCGAAATTCTACAAATTTAGGTACTTTGTAACCAGCCATATTCTCTTTGCAGAACTCAATAATATTATCGGCATTAAGATCGGGGTTGGTACTTACCACAAACATTTTTACCACTTCACCGGCCTTGGCATCGGCCACTCCAATGGCTGCACATTGGGCAACATCTGGATGGATGGTTAACGCCTGCTCTAATTCGTTGGGGTAGACATTAAAGCCAGAGACAATGATCATATCTTTTAGGCGGTCGATGATTTTGATGTAGCCCTCTGCATCAACTTCAACTATGTCGCCTGTGTGCAACCAACCGTCAACAATCACTTCTTCAGTCTGCTCTGGGCGCTGCCAATAGCCAGCCATTACCTGATTACCGCGAACACAGAGTTCTCCGGTACCGCCCACTTCCTGCTCGACACCATTTTCGTTAACGACTTTTATGTCTGTGCCGGGAATAGGAATACCAGCTGTGCCAATTCTTTCATAGCCCGAGGGGTTCATGGAAATAACAGGTGATGACTCGGTCATACCATAGCCTTCGCTAACCACACAGCCTGTGGTTTTTTCCCAATCATGAGCAACAGATTCCATTAGCGCCATGCCACCAGATAAGGTCATGCGCAATCGCGAGAAATCTAAACGTTGGAAATCTTTATCCTGCAAAAGAGCAACAAATAGCGAGTTAAGGCCGCAGAAAACTTCAAACTTAAAGTCTTTAATGGCGCGAACAAAGGCCGGAATATTGCGCGGATCTGGAATCAGTATCGAATGCCCACGGGTGGCTGGCATCAGGCCCATACATAGGGAGTAAGCATAGATATGATAGATCGGTAGAGGTGCAACGGTAACACTGTATTTGACCGGCTCTGGCAAAATATCCATCACCGCTAATGACTGGGCGATATTCGACATGATGGCGCCCTGGGTCAGCATTACGCCTTTGGATGCACCAGTTGTGCCTCCGGTGTATTGCAGGGCACTGATATCGTCTAGCGCGGCACGGTGAACGGAATAATTACTGCTACCTGTTATTAGCTCAGGGAAAGCGATCCAGTCACCCTTAGGCAGCGAAGGTCTCTTACCCATCAATTTCATTGCCGCACTGAGAAAGCCTTTTCTGGGCTGGGGCAATAGGTCTACCGGGCGGGTAACAATCACATGCTCAATTGATGTATTGGGCAGCGCCTCGCAAAGGGTTTCATAAAACTGGTCTAGCACCACCACCGCTTTAACATTGGCATCATTAAACTGATGAACTAATTCACGCACGGTGTACATAGGGTTGGTGTTGACCACAACCAGGCCTAATTTCCATGCGGCGATAACCATCACTGGGTACTGAATCAAATTCGGCAATTGAATAGCAATTCGGTCCCCGGGAACCAGCTTTAATTGCTTCTGAAAATAGCTCGCCACACGACGAGATATTTGGTCAACTTCACCATAGGTTAATGTTTGACCCAGGCAGGTGTAGGCAGGTCGCTCATTGGAGTCCGCAACAGATTGCTGCCATAACTCTAGCAACGATTTGGCCGGTAACTCTGGCTGCTTGCCATTTAGGCCCATTTTCTTTTGTGCTTTTTTTACGGCGTCTTGCACCAGCATACTGATTCACCCAATGATTAATTATTATTGTCTAAAGCTCTTAACGATTCAGAAGGCCCTTTCAAGAGCCATTTATCTAGAAAGCCTTGCCATACCTTTTTCCAGGCCGGCCAATGTCATGGGGAACATCTTATCCTCAACCAGCTCTTTAAGCATCTGAATTGAAGGGGTGTATTCCCAATACTTCTCCTGCACTGGGTTAATCCAAATCAATTTGTCGTAGGTCTCGGTCATGCGCTGCATCCACACTGCCCCAGACTCTTCATTGTGATATTCAACACTACCACCGGGGCTGGTCACTTCGTAGGGTGCCATGCTAGCATCGCCTACATAGATGACTTTGTAGTCTGATGAATATTTATGAATCAGATCAAATACCGACATCTGCTCTTCACGACGGCGGTGGTTGTCCTTCCAAACATAGTCATACATGCAGTTATGGAAGTAAAAATATTCTAGGTGTTTAAATTCTGTTTTTGCCGCTGAGAACAACTCTTCACAGAGCCGCACATAGGGGTCCATGGAACCGCCAATATCAAAGAATATAAGTACCTTCACTGCATTGTGGCGCTCGGGGACCATCTTGATATCCAGATAACCGGCATTGCGGGCTGTACTGCTAATGGTGTCATCCAAATCTAACTGATCGGCAGAGCCCTCCCGAGCAAACTTGCGCAGACGGCGCAGGGCCACCTTGATATTGCGCGTGCCAATCTCAACTGAATCGTCAAGGTCTTGATACTGGCGCTCATCCCAAACTTTAACTGCTGTGCCTTTGCCCCCGGGGCCACCTATGCGAATACCCTCGGGGTTGAAGCCGCCGTGGCCAAAGGGTGAAGTGCCGTTAGTACCTACCCATTTATTGCCGCCCTCGTGGCGCTCTTTTTGCTCTTCAAGGCGCTTTTTAAATTCCTCAATCAGCTTTTCAAGGCCGCCCAGGCTTTCAATTTTGGCTTTTTCTTCGTCGGTAAAATGCTTTTCAAACTCTTGGCGCAGCCAATCTTCTGGAATCAGTGCTTCGATAATACCGTCGATATTTTCGAGGTTTTTGAAGTAGGCGCCAAAGGCTTTGTCGAATCGATCGTAGAACTTCTCATCTTTGACCATAACTGTGCGGGCCAGCAAATAGAAGTCATCGATAGAACCAAAGGCCAGATTATTGTCCATGGCATCAAGCAAGTCCAGCAGCTCCCGTATAGAAACGGGAACCTTGGCTTTTTTGAGAGTGTAGAAGAAGTTAATCAGCATGGGGTTCGCTTTTTATTGTCCTGCGCGACGGGTCATAAAGGCCAGCCGCTCTAGCAGGTGAACGTCTTGCTCATTCTTGAGCAGCGCACCATAAAGTGGCGGAATAGCTTTAGTGGGGTCACGATTGGTCAGAATATCTTCTGGGATATCATCCGACATAACCAGCTTTAACCAATCGACAAGCTCTGAGGTGGATGGCTTTTTCTTCAGTCCGGGAATCTTGCGCACATCAAAGAAAATATCCAGCGCTTCATCTACCAACTTCTTCTTAATCTTGGGGAAATGCACGTCGACAATGCGTTGCATAGTCATACGATCAGGGAAGTTAATAAAGTGGAAGAAACAGCGCCGCAAAAATGCGTCTGGCAGCTCTTTTTCATTATTACTGGTGATAATCACGATTGGGCGCTGCACCGCTTTAATGGTCTCGCCAGTCTCGTAAACATGGAACTCCATCTTATCCAGTTCAAGCAGCAGGTCATTGGGGAATTCGATATCTGCCTTATCAATCTCATCAATCAGCAGAACTACCTGCTCGTCGGCCGTAAAGGCTTCCCACAGCTTGCCTTGCTTAATGTAGTTGGCGATATCATGCACCTTGTCACTACCTAATTGAGAATCACGGAGGCGGGACACAGCATCGTATTCGTAGAGGCCCTGCTGAGCTTTGGTGGTCGATTTAATGTGCCATGACAGTAGTGGCATACCCAAGGAGCTAGCTACCTGCTCGGCCAGCATGGTTTTGCCTGTTCCCGGCTCACCTTTAATCAGTAGAGGGCGCTGCAATGTTACGGCGGCATTAACTGCCATTTGCAGCTCTTCGGTGGCTATATATTCGTCTGTACCGGTAAATTTCATATTGTCTGGGTCCACTTCAAATAGGTTTAATCACATGTAGCCCTGCATAATAATCTAATCTGCCCTGTTTTTTGAAACTAAATCGCCCTCTGGCAGCGTCTTAAAGAGTGAAAACTGATATTAAATATGACCGCGGAGTATTTGCTGCATTTTTGGTATCAGATAGTACAGATTATGCAGATAGCATGATTTTATATTTTGAGTCCCCGTTGGACATGAAGAAAAATAACGAACGCAGATTCAGTGAAGTCCTTTCTACTTGTTTTAACCATCTACATTGCATCAATTGTTCTTTTAACCTCAGTGATCAATACGCCAATTTTTTCCTAGGATATTCTGCTAGAGGTCATGGGCCTCGCGCTACAAGAAATAAGGTTTCTATATTCACACAGGCCAGCCTATTGGGCCTGTGTGGATGCGCATCTAGCGTAATACTCGTATAGTCGCCGCCAATCATCTAATCTACTTCTCTTTGAATCCAAAGCACTGTCTTGGCGCGTCATAGAGTTTGGAAGCTGGGTTTAATGCAAAAAGAGCTGTCTAGCCAGCCAGCAGCAATCCCGGATAATTTTAACCATAAGGCTGAAACAGCCATGGAGATAAGAATGCAGACTAATCTAATCAAAGTTCTAGCGCTTGCCGCATCTTTAACAATGGCGCCTACTTATGCAGGCGAGACAGAGGAGGCTAAAGAGACCGCCGGAAGCACCATATTCCATCAAAATGTAGATGCAAATGACATGAAGATCGCAGTGATCGGGTCAGGCGATGGGGCTGGAGATTCTGAGAGCGAACATACCTTTATAGAATTTAAGTTTGCTGAAGATGGAGGCGGGGATTCTAAAAGCGAAGATACCTTTATAGAGTTTAAGTCTTCTGAAGATGGTGTTGCTGCGATCAAAAAGGTGATCAAAACTCTATCTCAAACTGAATGGGGTGATCTTAATGACCAAGAGAAGCAAGCGTTACTCGCCACTCTAGAAGATTTAGATGACGAGATGGAGCTCGAAATAGCAATGGATCTTAATCAGGATTCCAGCGCGGCGAGTACGATAGCTATCATCGCATTTTTTGGCTTACCGTTGCTTATTCTTGTAGCTGTACTCTACTACAAGCATCGCAAGCGCATGATTAAACTTGGGTTGGTTAAAGACTATCTAGACGCAGGAAAAGATGTGCCAAACGAGGTTCTCGCAATGTTGAATGATGGCGAGTCAGATGGCTCAGCAAATAGCTTTCAGAGTGGGGTGCGCAACATAGCGGTGGGTGCAGGACTGTTTTTGTTCCTTGGCCTGCTGATTGATTGGGGGATAGCTTCTGTTGCTCTGATTCCTCTATTTATCGGAATTGGCAAGTTGATTGTCTGGCGTATGAACAAAGACTCCTCTGATAATCTGGCTAGCTAAGACAGTTGCTGGCCCCTGCTGACAGGACACTGATCGAAAGAGTCGTTGCGAAAGATTG
The DNA here is from genome assembly GCA_029252555.1 of Porticoccaceae bacterium. GTDB lineage: Bacteria > Pseudomonadota > Gammaproteobacteria > Pseudomonadales > Porticoccaceae > HTCC2207. The sequence goes on along the minus strand of JAQXBF010000003.1, from coordinate 49,861 downwards.
CCGCGACTCTTTCTCGACTCTGGTTGAACGTCATCAGTCAGGTCTGCGTTATTCACTCCGTCAGATGACCGGATGGGATGAAGCACTGGCCGATGACCTCGCCCAGGAAACCTTTATCAAGGCCTTTCAGGCTATTGGCAGTTACAAGTTTGATGCCAAGTTTAGCAGCTGGTTGTACCGCATTGCCTACAACCAAATGGTGAGCCATTATCGGCTGGCCAGAAATCGTGAGATCAGCGGTATTGATGAAACTGTTATTAGCGCCGCAGAGCGGCCGGTCATTGCCGAGCATTCTGAGCAGGAACTACATCAAGACCTTGCTCGGGCTATGCAACAGCTGCCAACCCAGCAGCGCATGGTGATTCACTTATACCTGCACAGGCAGTTAACTCATGAAGAGATTTGTACTATTATGGAGATGCCTCTGGGTACAGTTAAAACCTGCATTAGTCGTGGCAAAGCCACCTTGAGAAAACTGCTTTCCAGCTGGCAGAATGAGGATGTAGCATGAGTAACCCAACAGATATTGATCATCTCTTTAGTCAGGCTAGGGCTGGTGAACCCTATTTTATTGATCAGGGTTTTGTCAGTAAGGTCAGGTCGACATTACCGGCCAAGAGAAAAGTCTCGGTAGGCCAGGAATCAGCCATAACCACCGTGGCAACGGTTCTCGGTTGCGCGGTGGCTTACCCATTCTTTCCTTTCAATGAGATTATCGGGCTTTTACCGACCCAGTTCAGCATCACACCTGTAGGCTTGTTGGCTGTCTCCGGCTTAGCCTCAGGCCTGGTTTACTGGCTTGCGGAGAATCAACGCTCCTATTGATTCAAGAGACTCATTTATTTCGGGATATTTAAGCCTGTTAGCCACCTATTACCTCACCAGATTTAATCTTTTTCATTAACTGCCCTGCCCCGCGCAGACCAACCACCGACATAGCAGTGAGCATCCCCGCCATCAGTGCGCCAACCACACCGCAACTCACCACATCCTGACCCGTTAAATACAACCCTGACAATGAAGTCTTGGGTTTTAACCAGTCTTGTTTGAAGCGATCTTTGGTATGGGCCAAGCCATAGGCCTGACCATGCTCATAGCGACAGAAATGGCTGGTCGAAAGCGGTGTAGACACCTCTGAATAATCAATTTTTCCTTCCAAATGAGGCATTTGCTTATATAGTGCTGCCAACATTCGGTCTGAGAGGTCATGCTTTAAAGCCTCGTATTCATCACCGCGCTTGCCCCAGGTTTTATCGGCCCACTGGCGGTACTGCTCGTAGTCACAGGGGCCAATGACAATTTCAATGGTTGAGCGCCCCGGATAACGACACTGGAAATCTGGGTCTTTGGCAGAGGGAAATGAAACATAGACCAGCGGCAATGGGGCGTTCGAGTCCTTTCTAAAAGCCTCAACGTTGGCATCGTGATGCTCATCTAAATAAATCCACAAGTTGGTTTTGGGCAACTGTAATTCTTCTGCGGTGCCTTTTAAACCCAGATACATACCGGCATGGGACATTGAGCGACTTAGGTCTGTAGCCTTTTTTTGATAGCCCAACTTTTTGCTGACCTCGGTGGGGAGCAACTTGGAGAAGGTATTGACCACACCGGCATTACTAATAATGCTCGGTGCATAGAGGCTGTGGCCATCGGCCATTTTAACACCAATGGCACGGTTATCTTTGACCAGAATTTCCGCTACATCGGCATAGGTAAAAACATCACCCCCAGACACCTGTATCTGCGGAATAATAGTCTCAGCAATTCGTGATGCTCCGCCCACAGGGTAAAAGCCACCATTAAAATAATGACCGGCGATCAGGGCATGCATAAGAAATACTGATTCTTTGGGCGGGCAACCATGATCACCCCATTGGCCGCAGAGCACGGCGATCAATTTCTCGTTATCTGTGAGGCCTTTAAGCACATTGTAGGATGTGTCTAGAGCGTAATCTGGCAGCTTATTTTTACTCGATAACCCCATCACTTTCGCCATCGCACTGGGCATGGCTTTCACTTGGCTGATATAGCCCATATATTTAGTAGTGGCAATCACCAGATCAACATATTGGTCTATTGCATCGCCATCCTGGGGGAACTGCTGCTTTAGGCTGTCTTTGAAATTTTGTTTTCCCGCGACAAAATCAAATTTTTCATCTCCTAAAATGATGCGGTCGTAGGCTGGGTCCATTTCGGCCCATTTCAGTTCACCAGCAGAGATAAAATCGAATAGCCCGCGGCCAGCACTTTTGCGGCCCATATCACCGATATAATGCACCCCCACATCCCATTCATAACCATTGCGTTCATAGGCATGGGTGAAGCCACCGGCCGTGTAATGCTGCTCCAACACGATGACTTTCTTACCCATCTGCGAGAGCAATGCCGCTGAACAAAGCCCCCCTATGCCAGAGCCGATAACAATAGCATCGTAATCGGCGGCTACCCGCTCGGCGCGGTAGCGCTTGCCAATACGCAATGTGCTTAGGGTGGTTTTGTTAGTTTTTGACGCTGTGACTTCGACAGATTTCTCAGTCATTGCTGGCCTCACTATAATTGTGGCTCTTGATTTTTTAGTCTATTTTTTATTCTTGCTCGTCTTTAGAGTTCGCTGTGCGCTTTTTTCTCACCCATGAGATCAGTAACCTCAGCAGCGTATAAAAAAAAATAACAAAAAAGCTAATGGCTAAAATAGGCGCCAGCCCGCGCTGAAAACCCATATCGTCTCCCGACGCTAACAAGCCTTCATACAGACTAACAAAAAAGGCCGGTGCCAAATGGGGGTCGTCACGATAGGCGGTCACTGGCGTGAACAGGGCGATGGTCGCCAGCAGTATAATAATATGGCGGATAGCTCTGATACCGATTTTGCGTATTAATAGCCAGAGGCAAAAAAGCAGGCACAGAGCCCCTGCTGAATAGGCAACCCAGCCCCATAAATAATTTTCTGCGCTGTACATAGTTAGTCAACCCACTGAATAATATGATCTTCGATATCGTCGTCATGCACATGGAGCTCTGATGTCACTCGACCCTGTAGTGACGCGCCATAGCTGTGCAAGGTCTGTTTGGAGCCGGTCAGCAGATGATGCCATTCTGGCAGTGGCTGACCAGCGGCTATCAAGCGATACGAGCAACTCTTTGGCAACCAGGACAGGGCATGAATATTCTCCCTATCCAGTTTAATACAGTCATCGACTATATTATGGCGGCCTTCGTAATCCATGCACTGACAGCTCTCAGTATCCAATAACTCGCAGCTCACATTGGTATGAAATATTTCACCAGTATCATGGTCTTCAAGCTTGACCAGACAGCATTTTGCACAACCATCGCAGAGCAATTCCCATTCGGCAGTGCTCATTTGATCCAGTGTTTTTGTCTGCCAGAACTCAGCCATATTTATTAATTGAGCTCGGTGGCTGGTCTGACACTGGATACTTTGCCGGCGGCATTTGGAGGTAAAAGCCCTTCTCTTGCAACTCGGCCATCACCTTGTGAATGTCTGCACGGGCCAGTTTGCGCAACTCTGTCAGCACTAAAGTAGTCACGGGCGCAAGCTCACCAAAGCTTGCAATTAATGTTTCTGGCACCCTGTCCAGACCTTCTGGTTTTGCTACATAGAGGTACATTTCTTCTTTCTTATTGCCTTTGTAAATATCACAGAGAATCCTGCCCCCTGTTAAATTCTCACTGGTACGGTCGGTCATAACGCTTCTGTACTGTTAAGTACTTCCTGTAGTACGGGCTGAACTCTTGCAAGTCGCCATCCCTGGGTCAGTCTTTCAGGCCATTGGCAATGACCCTCCATGGAACTGCGCAAAATGACTTCGAGTTCCTTTTTATTACACAAAAATTCCTGCGGAATCTGGATATCCTGCGCCACTCTGCCCAGAGAGTCACGCATTTCTCGCATCACCATAGAAATAGCTTTGGGCAGTGGCTGGGGCATCGGTGGCACGGGATTATCGCTGGCAGAATCTGCTATCTGCTGCAGCACAGTTTGCCCGTGACGTTTTACCGAGCGCGGAAACCAGTCATCAATGCCCTGCAGTTGCTCCTGAGCCTGGGGCAGACGCTTGGCTAACTCAATGAGTACAGAGTCTTTAATTACATGGGCGCGGGGCCGATTAATCGCTCGTGCGGTATTCTCTCGCCAGTCACAGAGTCGGTTGAGAGCGGTAAGTGATTTTACCCCCAGCCGCCAGGCCCCTTTTAGGCGCAGATAATAGTCTCGATGATCTTTGCGCCCTTCCACCAGCGCAAACAGCCCCTGGGTCTCCTCGGCAAACCAGTCGTGGCGCTGCTGGTGTTCCAGAGCTTTAGCCAGAATCTTTTCCATGGCATGGAGGTACTGCACGTCTACAGCGGCGTAATCTAGCTGGCGCTGAGTTAATGGCCGCGCTAACCAGTCAGAGCGAGTTTCCTGCTTGTCCAGAGTCACGTCGAACATGGTATCGACTAGGCGAGCATAGCCCATGCAGTAACCGATATTCACAATACCAGCAGCTATCTGGGTGTCAAAAATCTGTGTTGGTTTAATGTCCAGGGCATATTCCAATACTTCGAGGTCTTCGGCACAGGCATGAAAAATTAGCTGATGATCCGAGCTTTCGAGCAATGCTTTAAGGGCGCTAAAATCATCAATAGCTAATACATCCACCAGCCAGCATTGCTCACCATCGGAGATCTGTATGAGCGCAATTTTGGGATAGAAGGTGTCGGTGCGAATAAACTCTGTGTCTACGGCTAACTTAGGAACCTGTGCAAGCTGCTCACACATCTGCTGTAACTTGGTGTTGCTATCAATCCAATGATTCATCTACAGCGCCTTTCTGCTTTGTAATGCCATATTCAATGTGCCGCCATCTACATACTCAAGTTCGCCACCCATGGGGACGCCATAGGCAATCCGTGAAACGCTCACACCAAGTGCCTTGGCTTTATCGGCAATAAAGTGCGCGGTAACTTCGCCTTCGACGGTTAGGTTGGTGGCCAGTATTAGCTCACTGACCTGATCCTGCTGCAGCCGCTCGATTAACTGGTCTATTCCCAACTGCTCGGGGCCTATGCCATCAATGGGCGACAGGTGGCCTAACAGCACGAAGTACTTACCCTGAAAACTGCCAGCCTGTTCTATGGCGTAGAGATCGGCGGGGTTTTCGACCACACAGATTTGTGTGGAGGTGCGTCGACTGTCGCTGCAAATTCCGCACAACTCATGTTCGGTTAAGGTGCGGCAGTCTCTGCAGCGCCCGACTTTCTCAACCGCCTCCATAATGGACTCTGCCAGCCTGGTGGCACCCACTTTATCTCGCTCGAGCAACTGTAGCGCCATGCGCTGGGCGGACTTGGAGCCAACACCGGGCAGCACTCGCAGTGCGTCTATAAGCTGATCTATCAGATTTCCGTACAAGGAGCGGCCTCGCTAAAAGGGCATTTTAAAGCCCGGCGGCAAATCCATGCCTCCGGTCATAGAGCTCAGGGCATCTTTACTCTGGGCTTCGATTTTGCGCACTGCGTCATTGACTGCGGCGGCCAGCAAGTCTTCGAGAAATTCTTTATCTTCGCTCATTAAAGACGAGTCCAGTGTTACCTTGCGTACATCGTGGCGACCAGTCATCACCACCTGCACCATGCCTGCGCCAGATTCTCCAATCACTTCAGCCTTGGCCGCCTGCTCTTGCATTGCAGCCATTTTTTCCTGCATCTGCTGGGCCTGTTTCATTAGGTTGTTTATATCCATTACGTTCTCTGTCTACCTTATTTTAAGTACGGCTGTGAGTGTTGAGCCATGGGCCAGTTTAATCTATGGGTCGCACGGACTGTTCGTTCAGGTGGCCGTCGAATAGTCGTTTAAATTTAATCACCGACGGATCAGAATTCAAAGTGTCTACGGCTTGCGCCAGACGTTCGGCCTTCTCTCTTGTATCTGCCGCTCTCGGTGTCTCTTGCTCGGCAACCCCAAAGGTTATTTCTACGGTCACTCGCTCGGCAAAATAATTTGATAATGCTTCGCCCAGACTCTGCTGGTGAGCGGTGTCATAGAGGCTGGTTTGGTCGCTGTCGATAATGAAGCATAGCCGGCTACCCTGACGACCTTTGTACAGGCAGTGGCTAGCAATTTCACCCAAGGAGGCACCGATGGTTAGCTGCTTGCGTATTTCAATCCAGTTATTGGGATTAAAATTTTGTAGCGTGATTTTTTCTATTGGTTCTTGGGCCTGTTTCGCTGCGGGTGTTTCATTTGGGGCCGCTGAGGACTCTTCATTAAAGGCAGCTGAGGGCTCTTTAATCTTGGGGGCTGAGTGCTGACTTGCCTGCGAGGCTGTTTCGCAGGGGGGTGGGGCAATATCAGCCGCGTTACTCGAATCAATTGATTGTGCTGGCTGAGGCTCTTGTTCTGGCTGAGGCTCTTGTTCGGGCTGGATTTTGGCAAAGCCCTCTGGAGCGACTGGCGGAGGCGCTGCCTCTGGGACCGTAACTTCAGGCTTTTTTACCGATGACTCCGCCTCCTGGGGAGCCGATGCTGGTATCGCTTCTCGAACCGGTGGGTTGGGGTCTGGACGGAAGGCCAGAGCGCGCAACATGACCATTTCAAAGCCGGACTTTAGGTCTGGTGCCAGATGCAGGTCTTTGCGGCCAAGTAAACAAATTTGATAGAACAGCTGCACATCTTCTTTGGAGGCCACGGCGGCTAAATTCAGCAGCTCAGAATAATGGCTAACTCCTTTATCCAATGCCTCAGGTACGGTTTGTAAAATGGCCACCTGGTGCCAGATGGATAATACATCTGAGAGCGCCAAATCATAGTCTGGAGCCTGTTCGGCCATTCTTGAAATTGCCGCCAATACATCGGTACCAGTGCCACCAGATAGAGCAGTACAGATATCTACCACATAGCTACGCTCAATTGTGCCCAGCATGGAACTAACATCAGCTTCGTTGACCTGACCACCACCATGACCAATGGCCTGATCGGTTAAGCTTAGAGCATCGCGCATACTGCCATCAGCGGCGCGGGCCAGAGACCAAAGTGCCGCTTCTTCAAAGGGCACAGTTTCTTCACCTAAAACAAACTCTAGATGCTGGGTGATCCGCTCTGGGCTGAGATTTTTAAGGTTAAACTGTAAGCAGCGAGATAGCACTGTGATCGGTAATTTCTGCGGGTCTGTCGTGGCAAAGAGAAACTTTACATGGGCTGGCGGCTCTTCTAGAGTTTTAAGCAGAGCGGCAAAGCTCGACTTGGAAAGCATATGCACTTCATCGATCAGATAAATCTTAAATCGCCCGCGAGACGGCGCGTACTGAACGTTGTCCAGCAAGTCGCGCATATCATCTACACCGGTGCGAGATGCCGCATCCACTTCAATCAGGTCTATAAAGCGCCCTTCGGCAATTTCAGTGCAGCTGGAGCACACGCCACAGGGGACGGAGCTAATCCCTGTTTCACAGTTTAGGCATTTGGAAAGGATACGGCCAATGGTTGTTTTACCCACACCGCGGGTGCCTGTAAATAAATAAGCATGGTGCAGACGGTCATTATCCAGCGCGTTAATCAAGGCCTGCAGAACATGTTCCTGTCCTGCCATTTCAGCAAAGGAGCGTGGACGCCATTTACGGGCAAGGACCTGATAACTCATAGCGAAATCTGCTTTGGTTTAAAGGGTTCATTATAGGGAGATAAAGGGGGCACAGGAAGGGCTAATGGCGATGGCCCCCAATAGCCACACCTCGGCACACAGCGTAACCACTACCGTTGCTCCCTTCCGGGCCTGGCGGGGTTTGCGGCAAGCTGTTGCGAGGGGACCAAAGGGGGCCACCATTGAATCGAAGCGCAGGATTATGGGAGGTTTGGGAGACAAGTGCAACAGGCCATAACCATCTAGTGTTCCATTAGCGGTGCAACCAATGCACCAACTATTCACCCAGCAAAGTTAAATTAAGCTGATACCAGCTCTAAATAGGGGTTATCCTTCACTTCCAAGGCCAGCTTGTTTACACTCCTTCGCAGAAAATCAGACCTCTGCCTGAAATAATAATTATTAAGGACTTTTGTTCTATGAAACAGCAATTCTCCGCTTCAATATTTTCCCTTATATCCGCTATTGCCTTAAGCCTTATATTAACCGGCTGTGGCAGTTCAGAAAGCAATGTTGAGTCCGGTAACCGCACCGGCATTCTGCACTGGGGCAACGGCACCGAACCCCAGAGCCTCGACCCACATATTGCCACTGGCGTTCCTGAGCACCATGTAATTGTGTCGCTTATGGAAGGCCTTGTGCACAAAGATCGTGAGACATTGGCACCAGTCCCCGGTGTTGCGCAATCTTGGACTGTCAGCGACGATGGCCGTGTTTATACCTTTAAGCTGCGTGATGATGCCCGCTGGTCTAATGGTGATGTCCACAATGCCTACGATTATGTTTGGTCATGGTCCCGCGCACTGCAACCTGCTCTGGGTAATCTCTATGCCTATATGTATTTCCCAATCGTGAATGCTCACGAATTCTACAAAGGTGAATTGACAGATTTTGAGCAAGTGGGTGTAAAGGCTCTCGATGACCTGACATTGCAAGTGACCTTAAGAAACCCAACACCCTTCTTCTTACAGTTACTGGATCACTACAGCATGTACCCGGTACATCAGGCTACCATCGAAAAATTTGGTCGTGCCGATGAGCGGGGAACCCGCTGGACCTATCAGGGAAACTATGTGGGCAATGGCCCATTTAAGCTAAAGAGCTGGGAAATTAACCGCGCTATCGTGGTTGAGAGAAACACCTACTTCCATAGCAATGATGATGTAAAGCTTAATGGCATTGTGTTCTACCCCACCGAGAATTCAACTACTGAAGAGCGCATGTTCCGAGCTGGGCAGCTTCATTACACCAATGATGTGCCAATCGATAAGGTACAGACCTATCGCGATGCTAACAATCCGGCCTTAAAAGTAGTTCCCTATCTGGGTACCTATTTCTACCGCGTTAATATCCGCGAACCCCATCTGCAAGACAAGCGAGTGCGTCGTGCGCTTGCCATGACCATTGATCGCGAACAGCTGACCGAACATGTGCTTAAAGCAGGCCAGATTCCGGCCTATGCAATGACGCCGCCCAACACTCGCGGCTATTACCCACCTGTTAACCTGAGCTTTGACCCAGAGGCCGCCCGCCAGTTGATGGCCGATGCTGGTTACCCCAATGGTGAAGGCTTCCCGGCTACAGAGATTCTGTACAACACTAACGAAGGGCATCGCAAAGTGGCGGTAGCTATTCAGCAGATGTGGCGTGAGCACTTAAATATTGAAGTGAAGCTGCTTAACCAAGAGTGGAAGGTTTATTTGGATAGTGAGAGCAGTGGTGACTACCAAATCTCTCGTGCCGGTTGGATTGGTGACTATGTTGACCCTAATAACTTCCTTGATATGTTCCTCTGCGACGGCGGTAATAACCGCACAGGCTGGTGTAACAAAGAGTACGACCGCTTAATTCTAGACGTGGCTCCAACAGCCAAAACCCATGAGGAGCGTCTGGCTGTGTTTGCTCAGGCAGAACAAATGCTTATGGATGATCTGCCGGTATTACCAATCTACACCTACACCACTAAGCATTTGGTGCACCCTTCTCTCAAGAATATTTCCAATAATATTATGGATATGCAACGCTACAGTGAGATCTATCTCGAGGGGGCGGAGGACTAATGTTTAAATTTGCATTAGGTCGCCTGCTTCAGGCGATCCCCGTGCTGCTGGTCGTGATTACCATGACCTTCATGCTGGTGCACAGTGCACCCGGCGGCCCTTTCTCTGCCGATAAAGCCGTACCTGAAGAGGTGCTGAAAGCCCTTGAAGCTCAGTACAATCTCGACCAACCCCTGTGGCAGCAATACCTCAGCTATCTGGGCGACGTGGTTCAGGGCGATATGGGGCCTTCGTTTAAATACCCGGGCCGCAATGTGAATGAGCTGATTATGTCTGGCCTGTCCACAACCGCTGAGCTTGGCTTCTATGCCATGTTGGTAGCGATCTTTATTGGCGTGATTGCCGGTGTGACTGCCTCTATGCGGCCCAATACCATGCAAGACTATGTGCCAATGACCGCGGCCATGATTGGTATCTGCATGCCTTCGTTTTTATTGGGGCCGCTGTTAGTGCTGGTGTTTGGTATCCATTTGGAATGGCTTCCGGTGTCTGGCTGGAATGAGATTCCCGGCGATAAAATTATGCCTGCTATTACCTTAGGCACTGGTTATGCAGCCTATATCGCCAGACTGTCCCGAGGCGGTATGTTGGAGGTACTGTCTCAAGATTATATTCGTACAGCCCGAGCTAAAGGCTTATCCGAGTTTTTGATTATTAGCAAACATGCACTGCGCGGCGGACTAATTCCCGTTGTTGCTTTTCTGGGCCCTGCATTTGCCGGCCTGTTAGGCGGCTCGTTTGTGGTTGAGACTATTTTCCAGATTCCCGGCCTTGGTCGCTTCTATGTACAGGCCGCATTTAACCGCGACTACACCATGATCCTGGGCACCACTGTGTTCTTTGCCACACTGATTATCCTGTTTAACCTACTGTCGGACATGCTGGCTATTTGGCTAAACCCGAAATTGCGTCAGCAAGTTAGGGGTGACAGCTAATGAGCACTAATGAAATAACCGTCACCGCCGAAAAAGGCACCAGCCTCTGGGAAGATGCCTGGATCAAGCTGCGCAAGAATCGTTTGGCACTAATTGGCCTTGGGCTGCTCTTGTCGCTCTGTGTGATCTCTCTGTTAACACCCTGGATTGCACCCTACGGCTATGAAGAACAAAACCTGCTAATGGGCGCTACGCCGCCTTCAGCCGAGCATTGGCTGGGCACAGATATCTTTGGCCGCGACATGCTCACCCGCATTATGTGGGGTGGCCGTGTGTCCCTAATGGTGGGCTTTATTGCCACCGCAGTGGCACTGGCCATTGGTGTGATTTACGGCGCTGTTGCGGGCTATATTGGTGGTCGCGTCGATATGGTGATGATGCGTCTGGTGGATATTCTTTACGCCCTGCCCTTTATGATTTTTATTATTCTGTTGATGGTGGTGTTTGGTCGCAACCTGCTATTGCTGTTCTTTGCCATAGGTGCAGTGGAATGGCTGACCATGGCGCGTATTGTGCGCGGTCAGGTGATGTCGCTGCGCAAGCAAGAGTTTGTTGAAGCGGCTCATTCCCTGGGCCTGTCTCAGTGGATTATTATCCGCCGCCATATTATTCCCAACACCCTGGGCCCGGTGATTGTTTACACCACTCTGACTATACCCAGTGTTATGTTGTTGGAAGCCTTCCTGAGCTTTCTTGGTCTGGGCATCCAACCACCGCAAAGCTCTTGGGGGCTGCTGATTAACTACGGCGTAGAAACCATGGAGGAATACCCCTGGCTGCTTATTTTCCCAGGTGTGGCACTCTCTTTAACCCTTTTTGCTCTTAACTTCCTCGGTGATGGCCTGCGCGATGCGCTGGACCCACGCACCTCAAAGGACTAATGGATTAATTAATATGGCGGCTCTACTCGACGTTAAAAATCTAAAAGTGCACTTTCATACCCGCAATGGTGTGATTAAGGCCGTAGACGATGTTAGCTTTTCTGTTAATGCAGGCGAAACTCTGGCTATTGTGGGTGAATCTGGTTCTGGCAAATCGGTTACCTGTTACAGCCTGCTAGACCTGCTGCCCAAACCACCAGCAAAAATTGAAGGTGGCACCGCAATGTTTGATGGCGAGGACCTGCTTAATTGCAGTGCTGACCGCATGCGCCACTTCCGTGGCAATGATATTGCCATGATCTTTCAAGATCCCATGACCTCCCTGAACCCCAACTTAACCGTTGGCGAGCAGCTAGTAGAGCCGCTGATCTATCATCCTGATAAAGCCCGCCGCCAGGATCGCGCTGCGGCAAAGCTACGCGCAATTGATCTACTCGACGAAGTGGGTATTCTTGATTCTGAACGGCGCTTCGATAGTTACCCCCATGAGTTTTCTGGCGGTATGCGTCAGCGTGTGATGATTGCCATGGCACTAATCAATGAGCCGCGCTTGCTGATCTGTGATGAGCCTACCACGGCTTTGGATGTCACCATTCAGGCGCAGATATTGGGATTGATTAAAGAGCTTCAGCAATCCCGTGATGTGGCGGTGATCTTTATCAGTCATGATCTGGGTGTTGTGGCCGGTATCGCCGATAAAATTTTAGTGATGTGCAATGGTGTGGCCATGGAGTCTGGTAAGACAGATAATATTTTCTACAAAACCAAAAACGATTACACCAAGCGCCTGCTCAATGCGATTCCTGGAGGCCCCAAGACCATGAAAAACCGCGCTCAGGCGCGCAACCCATTGGTTGAAGTAAAAAATATTCGCACCTGGTTTAAAGATTATTCCGGCTCCAAAACCATCATTGTAAAAGCCGTGGACGATATTTCTCTAACGATTAAGCGCGGTGAAATTCTTGGCTTAGTGGGCGAATCTGGTTCAGGCAAATCAACTCTTGGGCGCTCTATATTGCAGCTAGTTCCTACTCAGGAAGGCACAGTAACTTTTGACGGCACAGACTTAGGCAGCCTAAGCCCAAGACAGTTGGTCCCTTGGCGCCGCCGTATGCAAATGATTTTCCAAGACCCCTATGCTTCGCTTAACCCCCGCATGACGGTATTCGAGACATTGGCAGAGCCGCTGCTCTATCACGGCATTGCTGACAAAAGCGCTGTCACAGAGCAGGTACAGGCATTGATGGATGATGTGGGCCTGGCCCGTGCCCATATGCGCAAGTACCCCCATGAGTTTTCCGGTGGTCAGCGTCAGCGTATCGCCATTGGGCGTGCCATTGCCACTAAGCCCGAATTAATTATAGCTGATGAGCCAGTTTCTGCATTGGATGTCACTATTCAGGCGCAGATTCTCGACCTGATTCTGGGTCTGGTAGAGCGCCATAACCTAACCATGATGTTTATTTCCCATGATCTTTCGGTCGTGCGTTATATATCAGACCGTGTGATGGTGATGCATCATGGGGTGCTAGTGGAACAAGGCAAGACCGAGACACTTTGGGCTAAGCCTAAGAAGGCTTATACAAAGAACCTTTTGAAGGCAATACCGATAGCCGACCCTAGGTTGGAGCGGGCAAGAAATTGACGTTAAAAACCGATCAATCAGGGATACTAGCTATTATCGGTATGATATTGTTTAGATATCCCACCTCGGGGGCTCCTCCAACAGTATAGGGATGGAGCGTGCAGCAGTAACTGCAGTCGCAACATGCAGTCGTGCTCGTCCAAATAGACAGCCACTTGTTGGCATTGTTTTAAAAGAGCCCACAATTGCAGCCTGTGAAATGTATGTATAAATCTTCTTGGTATAATCAGCAATGTTGAAATTATAGAAGAGTAAAGAATCGTTATGAATGAAAAACGTGATCTCTTAGGAAATACAATGACTGGAGATACGGAGGCTAGGTGTACCAACACAAGTTGCTGTCCTCCCAAAGTGCCTATTACTCGGGATGCTCCAAAGACTGGGCGCAATGACCCTTGCATCTGTGGAAATGGTCGAAAATATAAAAAATGCTGTGGCAAACATTTATAGCATAGTTGCAGGCTCCTTCTTTGAAGACCAGCGTTCTATTTGATTTTCACCGACTAGTTCTGAGGAGCAGCCCCCGCGCCATCACGACGGGTATCCGACGCGCCAATAGATCCTCCCAGAGCACCTTTAGATACAGTTTGAGTGGAACCCAATACTCTTGGGGCTTCGTCCATACTATGACCCATATTTCTCAAAATATTAAGAGTATCGATTGAGATGCCTTTCTCATAACCAACCCTATCAGGTAACCACTGATGATGAATTCGTGCTGCCGCAGTAGCCTCTGCAATGCCCATGTCAAACTCCAAAATATTCAATATCACCTGCAGCACGACACTTATGATTGTGCTTCCCCCAGGAGAACCTGTCGCCATCAAAGGGTCACCAGTACTATCAAAAACGATCACTGGAGTCATAGCCGAGAGCGGTCGTTTGCCCGGTTGAATTTCATTTGCAACGCCGCCTATAAGGCCATAGCCATTAGGCGAACCAGGTTTAGCTGAAAAATCATCCATTTCGTTATTTAATAAAAAACCTGCCCCAGCAACAGAAATCCCACTTCCAAATGAAAAATTTAATGTCGTTGTAGTACTGGTGGTATTCCCCCACTTATCTCTTGTTGAGAAATGTGTTGTCTCTACACTCTCTTTGACTGGTTTATTTAAATTCCTAAGTAGGCGATCGGGGTCGATTGCGAGTCCAGGATACACATCCGATGACAGGCTCGCTTTACTGAGATCAATTTCTTTTCGCAACCTAGCAGCATAACGTTTATCGAGAATTTGACTGACAGGCACATCATAGAAATCCGGATCACCCAAATAAGCACTTCTATCAGCATAGGCTCTGCGCATAGACTCAACTAAGCGATGAATATACGCTGCACTATTATGACCAAGAGTGTCGAGATCCCAATCCTCGAGGATGTTCAGCATTTGTAGAAGGTGCACGCCACCAGAGGACGGAGGTGGCATGGAGCAGATATTTTTATCTTGGTAATAAACACAGATTGGTTTTCTCTCTACAACTCGATAATTTTTAAGATCATCAAGAGTAATTAAACCTCCAGAATGCTTCATCTGCTCTACAATCAATTTAGCGGTTTTTTTCTCGTAAAATCCGGCATGTCCATCAACACCTATTCGTCGAATAGTATCTGCTAAGTCTTTCTGTATAAAACGATCACCCGGCTGATAAAATGCACCGCTGCTTTTAAAATAATAATTTTCGGTTGCAGGATTCCTTCTGAGTCTATTGGCACGTGAAATTATCGAATGGGCCAAATCAACACTTACGACTATACCCTTTGAAGCAAGGTCAATAGCGGGTTGAATTACCTGTCTTAACGGAAGCCGACCATAGCTTTCATGAGCGTGTAGGAAACCAGCTACGGTGCCAGGAACGCCAGAAGATTTAATACTACTCCTCGCCAATTCATTGTCCACATCCCCATTTAAATCAAGAAACATATCTCGTGATGCTTGAGCTGGCGCAACCTCACGAAAATCTAGCGCGATGGTCTCATTTCTCTTAGTTAGATGGATTAGCATAAATCCACCGCCTGCAAGATTTCCAGCTCTAGGAAGAGATACAGCTAAAGCGAAACCAGTAGCGACTGCGGCATCGACTGCGTTTCCTCCTAAGGCCAAAATATTAGCTCCAATGCGACTAGCAATAATTTCTTGAGATACAACCATTCCTTCTCGGCTATATACTGGATGGAACCGCGATTTAGGATCGATTATTGGAGTATCCAAGGTTGGGGTTGCGCCGCAAGTAGAGCTCAACATAATCAGGTATGCAAATGTTACAAAGATTGAGGTAACCTTTGTCGATATTCTACAATTCAAACCAATACTCCACATCTATGTTTGCCTACTTATTAGCTTAAAGCTTTTGCTTAATCTAAAAAAAATTTGATATTCAGAATCGTTCGAACAATGTTTAAGGGCAAATAGTGTCAATAGATGCTTGACCTTCCCAGTCCGGGTCTGACTCACCCATTAGTAGCGATGCCTTTTTTGCAACTAGATTTACTCGACCAAATAAGCCGGCTTTTGGAACCTCAGTCACCTTAAAGCCCTGCGAACGCCAGTGCCGCAAGGCATCAGCCGTCCAGCTAGGATTACTCATCTCAGCATCGAAGGATTTCAGCCTCACTACTCGCCTATCATTTGCTCCAATCTGTAAAGATGGATGTACTCTTGGAAGCGCCAAAGCGTCATCTAGAGTATGTTTCTGGTCGATAAATCGTGAAATAATTTGGACAATAGCGGAAGGGATTCTTATACCTCCAGCGGCACCGAGCGACATAACCACCTTTTTATTTTTAGTGACTATTACCGGTGCAATGGAAGTTCTTGGACGATCACCTGCCTCTTGAGGACCAGTCCTTAGGTAGCCACCCATAGTTGCAGCATAAACAAAGCCTAGTTCGGGCGTAGCTACCTTTGCTCCAAAAATAGGACCAATTGTTTGAGTCATGGAAATACTCAACCCGCTGCAATCCTCTGCGGCCAAATGCGATGTATGAGCGCCAGCGTATCCAATCCAGTCAGTAGTATCGGCTGTTCTAAGATCTGTTTTAACGTTTTTAATATGGGGATTTGAGGCCGACTTACGTATTCTCTTAGCCGCTTCAACTGCCCATGATTGATCTAACAGACCGATTAAGTCTTCCTCATAATAATCATCTTGCATCGATTCTACACTCAGAGCAATTGCCTGACTCACGATTACAGCCCACTCATGATCGGCCATCATATCTAGATCATAGGCCTTTAAAATCATCAACGCTTTGGCGACTAGGCCGCCGCCACCTGGAGCTGCAACGGTATGTATCCCATAACCTCGGTAGTCAATAGTTATGTGTCGTGCTGGAAGAA
The DNA here is from genome assembly GCA_029252555.1 of Porticoccaceae bacterium. Lineage (GTDB taxonomy): Bacteria > Pseudomonadota > Gammaproteobacteria > Pseudomonadales > Porticoccaceae > HTCC2207. The sequence goes on along the minus strand of JAQXBF010000003.1, from coordinate 33,362 downwards.
TGCGATAATCAATCAAGTCCTTTGATGTGACATAACCACCATTTTTCGCCATATCTATGGCAATCTGGGTACCAATATCACCCTCATAAAAATCTTGATAGCCTTTTAACGCGATGCGGTTCAGTGTCTTAGCGAGTATCGGCTGTTTAAGTTTCTCTCCAGGAGCGGTTGTATGGCCATCTTTTTGAAGGAAAAACTCCATCATTCCACGGTTTTGTTTAATTTTTTCTACCACCGACGCTTGCCGTGATGCTTCTCCCTGCAACAGAACGAAGCCATCTTTAGATAGTTGTATGGCAGGTTGTAAAAGTGCAGAAAACTCTAAACTGCCATGCCGTTTATGCAAGTCTCCAAGCATCGCTACTGTACCTGGTGTCGCTATTGTCGAGTAGCCAAAGCTAGGCATACCCTCTAACTTGGAAAAGCTATTAGGTATTTCGGTCATGCCGTTATACCCATGGAACTCTCCGTCAGGAGTCCTCACCAAGGCTAAGGATCTACCTCCCAGACCACTCATAGTAGGCTCAACTACGGACAGTACAAAAGATGCTGCAACTGCGGCATCTACACTGTTACCACCAAGAGCATACATTTTCTCTGCAGCCTTAGTTGCCAGTGGATGTGCAGTTGAGACCACTCCGCGAGACGCGCGCTCAAGAAACGGCTGTGCGTTAGCGTGCCAAGACAAAATAGCAACCATCAACAGTATAGATTGTCTTAACATTCGACAAAAATCCAAAACCAAGTTTTAGGGACTGTGAGAGGGAGTTCCCTGCTCCCACTCACACAAGATAGAGCGGCTACATATCAACCTTTAAACTCAGGTAATAGTTCCTACCATAGTCTTGATGGGCATCAGCAAAGAAGCCAAAAAAACGATCCGCAGTTGGCGCCCGCTCATCAGCAAGATTTTTCACCGCCAATTTAATTCGGGCGGAGGTGCCCGCCAGTTTAAATCTATAGTAAACAGAGGCATCCATAGTGGTCATTGACGGAACAACATACTCTGTGCCATCAGACAGAGTCAGACTACTCTGTATAAAATCACCTTTCCTGAGACCAGTTAGCGAGCCTCCCCAGTCACCCTTTCTCCACAATAATTTTGCAGAATGTTTTTCATCGTACGCGCCATCAATCCCTAACAAGTTGCCAAAGCCCTTAAGATTTACATAGCTTGGAATAGCTCCAGACGCCTGAGCAGCTTGAATAGTCGAAAAATCACCGGTCGGAACTTGTTTAAAGGTATCAGTAAAACTAGCGTTATAGCGTATACCAAATTCACCGAAACTAGTCTCAAAATCGTATTTAATGCCAATATCCTGACCTTCCAGAGTACGTTTTGCCATATTTATGTATTCGTCAGTAACGCGATATGCCCGGCCTACTGGGCAGATACCCGCGGTCTCAAAAAGCGCGATAACACCGGCATCAAGTTCGTCCTCGTCTCTAATAACAGATGAGTTACCCACTGATGATCCACAGTTACTATTACCACTTTCAAGAAGCATAGCTAAGTCTAAAACAGTATGATTATCCCGACCAAACAAACCAATTGTCTTATCTTTTACAATCTTCCAAGCATCATAAGTAACAGTCAGACCTTCAAGCATAGGTGGCTGTATAACAAAGCCAATTGATGAATTTTTCGATTTCTCTGACTCTAAATTTTCTGCACCAGTAGCGAAACGCTGGATAGTATACTTTGAGTCTGAATCCATTCCAGATGCCGTCGTTGTGTTGTTTTCTGTAATATACTGATATACAGCGTCAACTCTTGAACCAAAACGTGCTACCTGCGCCTGGTTAACTTGCACTAAATTAGGAGCTCTCGTCGCTGTTTGCGCTGACCCACGAAGCAAAAGCCAATCAGTAGCGTTCCATCCTACAGCTAGTTTTCCGACACTCGTTGTGCCCGCATCAGAAATATCCTCATGCCGAAAGGCCAGCTGTGCATCGATTCTCTCTGTGACGGGAATTTGAAATTCTGCAAAAATTGAGGTGGTATTTTTGTCACCCACAGAATCGGTTGTCGGGCTCGAGCCTAATACATCACTCACAAAAGGAAATTCAGATCCGTTGTCTGCAACATATTGCAATGTTCCGTCTAACCGTGGATCGCGATTATCAGAATATGATTCCTCACGATATTCTAGGCCTATTAAAAGACCCACCGGCCCAGCAGGCATAGACATAATTTCGTTATTGCTTGCTTTTAAATCGATTAGAGTAAGCTCGCTTTTATCTCTGCGATATACGTCCACCAAAGCTCTCTCAATATTAGTAGCATCAACTGAAAAAATATTGAATGCAGCGGCTGTGGAATCTGACAGAGCTTCTGAAAGAAGAGTATTAGAGATACGATTATTAGTCACATCGTTAGACGTAGCCTTCGAATACAGGGCTGCTGTCTCCCAATCCCAGTCGCCAGAAACGCCTCGAATGCCAGCAAGAAAACGAGTTGTTTTCTTTTCATTGGTGACTAATCGACCGTACTTAGGGCTGCGCAGCCCATCAAGTCGGATCTTCATTCCAGCAAGAGGAGTCTCACTACCCTGAAACAGTTGATTTGTGTAGTAATAGTCAGCGCCAATTGCAATAGGTGCTGAGGAAGAGGTGCCTGCTGGCTCAACATTTCTTACAGACTTAGCTAAGTAGTAACCCATTTCTGAGAATAGTTCCAAGCTTCCACCAAGGTCATGGCTGAAGGTAGCGAATATATTCTTCCGCTCAAGCTTACTTCTGAAATCACGATATAAGCCAGGATTGAGATAGTAATTGTCTGAGGTTGTATCAGGCACCAGACAGGTACCATAACCCGTGTCCAAAGCTTTTGACCCAGCGCACTTAGAATCTGCAGTTGGTAGAATTTGCATCTCGCCTCGAGAATCAGTGAAACTATTTGTACCAGATTGGTCGAGCTGGGCGTACTGATAAGAATACAAATTTCTAAAAGCAGTAGCGCCTTTCCAAGGCGAGTCATCAGCTAGAATTGTGCGATGATCACCTGCGCTCCACCTAGGGTCTTCCGTAGCGGAAATATTGTCACGATCATAGTAATCGACTAATACTGTTGCATGAGATTTCCCATCATTAAAATCAGAGCCGAACTTAGAGCTAAATGTCAAATCATTAGCATCAAAGTGATCAAACCCGGTCATTTTTGTGGTAAAGCTAAAACCTTCGTAATTGCTATCAATCACATTATTTATAACACCTGCTACGGCGTCAGCACCATAAATTGCTGAGGCACCATCTTTCAAAATCTCTACCCTTTCCATGCCAGAAGTCGGTATTAAATTTGAATTGACAGTCAACGTAGGGACGTAATCGCCACCGAGTAATTCAGTCTGATAGCCGGCGGTATTAACAAGCCGCCTTCCATTTAACAGAACTAAGGTATTGCCCACGCCCATATTTCTTAAATTATAGGAGCCTACGTCCCCTCTTGCTGAATTTACCCCGCCAGAAAAAGCCTCAGCCTCAGTAAAGTAATTAAGTCCCATTTCCGCTAGGTTCTCTAAAAACTCCTCACCAGAATCCAAGCCCAATGCATCAATATCCTCTGACGTAACTACGCTAACTGGAAGAGCGGTATTAATTGCCGCGCCCTTTATCTGAGATCCTACGACTATTACCTCTTCTAAAGCCTCATTTGCTTGCCCCACAACCACTGAACTGGCAATCCCAGCAAATGAGAGAACCGCTGACTTTGCTAGTGTTGATACAATTCCCCTCTTAAACATACCGTTCCCCCACAGATTAATTTTTAGTACCGAACCTGCAGGATACTAGGTTAAGACGCCTAAGTTAGCCCTTTTTTTGTAAAACATTGTTAACAGAATGTAAATAGAAAATTTGATTCCTAAGAGAGTCAAAGCGAATCTCGCCACCCAAGACAAGGTTCGCCATCAAAGCCTGCCGTCACACATAGTACATTGCCATGGTAACGCACTTAGGAGTAGACTTTCGTATGCATCGAAATAATCAAAATTCTGTCCTAATCGTGGAGGATGAGCCTGCCAGCCTCAATCTGTTGGCTAGCTATTTTATGGCAGAAGACTATGTCGTCTATAAAGCTAGCTCGAGTGCTAAGGCTGAAGAGTTATTTGAAGAAAATGACATCGATATAATACTTATGGATATCAAAATTCCTGGTAGGAGCGGATTGGAGTTGACGCGCGACTTTAGAAGCCGATCCAATGTTGGAATCATTCTAGTCAGCCAAAAGGGTGAAGATATCGATAAGATTGTCGGCTTAGAGATCGGTGCAGATGATTATGTAACGAAACCGTACAATCCCAGAGAGCTAACTATAAGAGCTCGAAATCTCATCGAACGCGTAAAACGAAGAATAAATGTTGAACCGGACGTAATTGATACGCAGAAGACAATCGCCTTTGGGAGGTGGCGCCTGCATGTGGCGAAACGTATGCTATGTGATGAGTTCAATAGTGAGACTCGGCTCACTGAAGGCGAGTTCCAACTGCTTTCGGTACTTATCCAGAACAAGGGTGAAGCGCTTAATAGAGATCAGTTAATGAATCATATGAAACATCGCGATTGGTATCCGACTGATAGAACGATCGACGTAATGATTGCTAGAGTTAGAAAAAAACTAGGAGACAACCGTAGCAATCCGAAATATATAAGTACAGCTCATGGTACTGGATACATTTTTATTGCCAATATTCTTGCTCAGAAAAATATTATTTTATGATGAGACCCTATCAAATACCCTTTAGAAAGAGCCTTGCATATCGTCAAGCTAAAGGTGCCGTGATAATGGCTTTTATTATTGGAATTATCCTTAGTAGTGGTCAAATATATCTGGATTATTTTTCTCAAAAAGATGAAATTAATAAAAGCATCTCTGACGTTTTAATCACAGCTAATCGTGCCGCCTTCCATACTGCATATAATCTTGACATTACGGGAGCGGAACAGGTATGTGAGGGTCTAGTCAGCAATAAGGCAATAGTGTCGGCCTCAATCTACGATGATAATGGCATTAAAATTGCTGGGGTTGCGAACAGCCAAACATACCAAAGCAATAAACTGATAAAACTTTTTTTCGGAGACGCACAAACTTCAGAAAATATACTTAAAGATACAAGTGTTTATCCTAAGGCTGTTGGACGGCTGGTTGTGACCGTAGACCCCTCTTTGGTTGCAGACACCTTCATTACTAGGTCACTCGTTGTGTTGTCATCTGGAATTTTAAGAAACTTTGCTCTCGCGATCACTCTATTAATACTTTTTTACTACACTTTTACGAGACCCCTTTTTCAAGCTAGCCAACCAATTCAAAGGGGTCTGACTGAACAAAAAATACCTATGCCCGTCAATCATAAGGATGACGAAATTGGTGTCCTAATAGCTGCCTTCAATGATCATCTAAATGTAATACGAACACAAAATAAACAGATAAAGGAGAGCAATGACAATCTCGAAACAGTAGTTGAGGAGCGAACTAAGGAACTTGAGGTTGAAAGACAGATTGCCATATCTGCAAGCCAAGACAAAACAGACTTCTTAGCAATAATGAGTCATGAGATTAGGACTCCCATGAATGGGATTTTGGGGATGGCAGAGTTGCTGAAACGAAATGCTGACCATGTGGACAGACAGGAGTATGTCGATGCAATATTTGATTCAAGCAGATCGCTAGTGGCAATGATGAACTCGGTGCTTGATTTTGCAAAGTATGAGCAAGGTATCTTTGAGCTTGATTCAATTACATTTAACCTACATGGGCTTGTTCACTCAGTAATCTTTTCACTAAACACAACCGCAGAGACCCGTGGCATTGCTTTGACAGAAATAATTGGAGGCAATGTTCCAAGATATATACATGGCGATCCAGAAAAACTAAGACAGGTCTTCCTTAATCTAATTAATAATTCTCTTAAATTTACTCAAAATGGTTCTATCACGTTAAGAGTTGACCGCTGCGATATGTCCTCCCCGACTCATCTTAGGATTAGGTTTTCAGTCATTGACACAGGTATCGGAATTTCTGATGAGGCCAATCAACGGATATTCGAGCCATATGGGCAGGAAGATAATACTGTATCAAGACGATTCGGTGGCACTGGACTCGGCCTGGCCATCTGTAAAGAAATAGTGGAGAAGCAAGGAGGGAAAATAGACTTTTTCAGTCAAAAAAATAAGGGTAGCACGTTCTGGTTTGAACTAGAGTTCCTAGTTGGCCAAAATATTACGGAAAAAGACGTCATAGATTCAAGAGCGAAACAAACATCGACGATGGCACTTAATATTCTGGTAGTTGATGACGTTGAGATTAACAGAAAGTTAATCAAGGGCCAGATACAACATCAGCCCTGGCGTACTTTTTTAGCGGGAAATGGAGTTGAGGCCCTTGAAATCCTTGATACCGTCAAGATTGATGTTGTACTGATGGATCTTCATATGCCTGTTATGGATGGCTTGGAGACGACACTAAAAATTAGGCAGATCGATGAACACCGCGACATCAAGATTATTGGAAATTGCGCAATATTGAGTTCGGATATGCGAGAAAAATGTCTTAAATCTGGAATGGATAATGTAGTAGAGAAACCTCTCGATATGGATAAGCTTAATAACATGATAGCTAGGTTATATAATGATGACGTGGATATCGATTTATCAGAATCTTTTAGAACGGACATTCAGTTGGTTGCAAAGCAGATCTTTGACGATCACTGCTTGACTCTTGGTTCAGAAAAAGTACGAAGCCTATATATGGAAGCGGAAAAATCTGCGCGGGATTTAGTTTATAAAATAAGCATCGCTCCGATCAATCATCACGACCTTCTCGTGAGCTTATCTCACGCTCTTTCTGGACTATGCTCTAACTTTGGGTTTTTAGCACTCGGACGAGTTGCCAATGAGCTTGAGGAACGTGAGCAGACAACAAATCATCAAATGGCTCAAAAACCGCCTCAAATTAGTCAGCTAGAATCACTCGCCGATGCCACATCTCATGAATTGAAAAATATTCTAGAAGATATCCATGAATAGATATAATCTCAAGATATTGATTAGATTATTTATACTGTGCGTTAGTTTTCTAATATTCAATAGTACCGTAGAAGCAGTTGATTTTAAGGTAGTTGCTGAGGCGACCCCATTTACTGTGAAAGAGGACAATGCTTTAGACGGAGGCGAAGCTACTCTTTTTGTCAAAGGTCTATTGGCAAAAAGTCAAGTTAGCTACAGCATAAGTTTCGAGCCATGGAAGCGTGCATATCTAAAAGCACAGGTAAATCCTAATATTCTTATTTATCCCATAGCCCGAGATCAAATAAGAGAAACGAAATTTGAATGGATCGGACGATTAATTCCCGTGAGCTATTATTTATTTCGACTTGCGAGGAGAAAGGAGATAAATGTTGAAAATTTGGAGGACGCAAAAACTTGGCGCATGGGTGTAGTCAATGAGCATATACATCATCAATATCTTAAAAAAGCTGGCTTTACACATCTCCAACCGGTAAATAGCAACCAGCAAAATTTATATAAGTTGTTACTTGAGAGAATAGATATTTTTCCAATGAGCGATGGGGGCATGATGCAACTGTGCAGTCTTGAGAAGATTGAATGCGCTAAATTTGTGCCAATTCTTAAGCTAAAAGAAATTTCAGGAGGCTTGTACCTAGCAGCTAGTAAAAGGTCAGATGACGAACTCGTGATTCATCTTCGAAAGAAATATCAAGAATTATTAGCCACGGGATATCACCAAAGTTTACTACGAAATCGATTGCTTCGGATAGACGAATTCAAGGAGCTATGGCCCGTAGATTCAATCCCAGAAAGTTAGTCAAACTTTATTTCCGAAAAGATTTTTGGCTTATTTGAAAGGCTAATCCTGTCTGCTATAAAAGTCAGCTACTGTTTTATCAGCGATATCTTGCAAGACAATCTTGTTATCATCAGAGATCGTATCAAAGTAGTCATAAGTCAGGCCAACAGAAGATGAATTGAAGATCGATGCAAAAACTACACAAGCTGCCAAGTACGTGCCTAGTAGGCTGGGGTGGGACCCGTCAAAAACTTTGTGCAACCGTAAATCCGGGTATCTTTCGTATGCTCTTGCAAACGCAAGACCCACCGGAATAACTAATATATTGTTATCATCTCCCGCTTTTAGATATGTTCTTTTTATCAAGTTAATCATATTTGAATCAGACGCTTTATGGGGCTCCACATAAGCGTGGGTCATATACAAAGCGATCTCACTACCTTTGGCTCTAATGATGCCTGCTTTTTCTTCAACTTGGTGATAAAAGGCTTGTCGACTGTCCTCTGATAACGGTTCTGAGCTTCCGCCCTGAAGAATGACGAGTTCGAAGTTTCGTTTTACCCCAATGTTTTCCGTGCCCATTAGATAGTGAAGGTTATGATGAGATAGTTTTGACCCACCGATAGTGGCTGATTTGTAGACAGACAATTTAGCATTTTCGGGAAACCTTTCTGCGGCCATCCTACGAACATGATTATGAAGACTATCGTTGTAATATAGGTAGCTATTACCAACGAATAGAATTCTATTTGCCCGCTGATTTTCAAGCGCCTTAATAGGTTCATCTGCTAATGAATCCAAATTCAAAAATAGAGTTAGAAATGATAGCACTGTTATGAAAATGTACTTCTTCATTATGTTGTTCACAATTAAATTGAATGGGAGAATGACCATTTTAATTAAATTATGTGTACTCGCAGTTTAGAGCGTGAGAAAAAGAAATGGTCGGGGTATTTAAGCGTCATAACATTTTCCAATTATTCTAATAGCCAGTGATTTATCTCTCTAATCTATTAAAGCACTGTCCCAAGTGTTGCAAAAGTGTCTCAGACGACTATTGTCGGAAAAAAATGTAGCAGGAAGTGTACTTAATTGTATATAAAATAAATAATTAGCCACAACTAACGCCAGTCCCACGCAAACCACAGTAGCCTGCGGGATTCTTGGCCAGATACTGCTGATGGTATTCTTCGGCATAATAAAAAGTCGGCGCGGCGATTATCTCTGAAGTGATTTCACCAAAACCCAAATCCGTTAGCTGCGTTTGCACTAGCTTAGCTGACGCCATGGCGGCTTCAAGCTGTTGGGCACTGGTGCAATAAATCGCCGAGCGATACTGAGAGCCGCGGTCATTGCCTTGGCGCATACCTTGCGTGGGATCATGGGCTTCCCAAAATACAGCCAACAGCTTTTTATAACTGGTTAGCTTGGGGTCAAATACTACCAACACCACTTCTGTGTGACCGGTCATGCCCGTGCAGGTCTCTTCATAAGTTGGGTTTGGCGTGTGACCGCCAGCGTAACCCACGGCTGATGTAACCACGCCGGGCTGCTCCCAGAAGCGGCGTTCGGCACCCCAAAAACACCCCATGGCAAAATAAGCCGATTCCAAACCTTCAGCAAAGGGCCTGCAAATAGGCTGTTTATTAATGAAGTTAACATTATTAACGGGCATTTCTGCACTGCGGCCTGGCAAAGCTTGGTCTGCGGTTGGCATTTCTGGCGTTCTGGAAAACATAGACAAACCTATTTTTATAATGCGCCTAAACCTAGCTCTAGGTCGGCTTTAATATCAATAATATCTTCTAGGCCCACGGCCAGTCGGATCAATCCATCGCTTATACCGGCGGCGGCTTTCGCCTCGTCGCATAAACGACCATGGGTCGTTGTGGCTGGATGTACGATAGTAGTTTTAACATCACCCAAGTTAGCCGTGAGAGAGAGCATCTGTGTATTGTCGATCACTCGCCAAGCCGACTCGCGACCACCGTCAACAACGAACGATACAACGCCACCAAAATCTGATTGCTGCTTTTTAGCCAATGCGTGCCCCGGGTGATCTTCCAAGCCTGCATAGAATACTTTGCCCACTTTCGGGTGCGTATTAAGCCAAGCTGCTAACGCCGCTGCATTAGCCGAGTGCGCTTGCATACGAATACGCAGGGTCTCTAAACCTTTGAGGAATACCCAGGCATTAAACGGGCTCATGGTTGGCCCTGCGGCGCGCAAGAAGCCCGCTACCTGCTCCATTAGTTCTGAGTTACCTACCACGGCACCACCTAGGCACCGGCCTTGGCCATCGATATATTTGGTGGCGCTGTGCACCACTATATCTGCGCCCCATTTCAGCGGCTTTTGCAGCACTGGTGTACAGAAACAGTTATCCACCACAAACAGCGCGTCGGCGCTTTTAGCCATGGCAGACAATGCTTCAAGATCGGCGATCTCAGACAACGGGTTGGATGGGGTCTCGCAAAACATCATTTTGGTGTTGGGCTTTATCGCTGACTGCCAAGCGGCCAAATCTGCCAGTGGCACATAGGTTACCTGAACGCCAAATTTGGTGATGTATTTGTCCATCATCACTCTGGTACTACCAAACACATCCTGGGAGCAGAGCACATGGTCACCAGACTGCATGAAGGCCATGACCACACTGAGTGCAGCGGCCATTCCTGAAGCGGTGGCGACGCATTGTTCACCCTCTTCCATCGCTGCGAGCCGTTGCTCAAAGCTGCGCACGGTTGGGTTGGTATAGCGTGAGTAGACATTGCCTTGCACTTCGTTACTAAAGTGCTTGGCCGCTGATTCAGCGTTTTCAAACACATAGCTTGAGGTTAAAAACATGGCTTCTGCATGTTCGTTTTCATGGGTTCGCTGATAGCCACCCCGAATAGCCAGGGTGTCCTGCTGAAGCTTGTTTATGTCCTTATCCATGATTTAATCCCGGGTGGTTTTAAGTCACGCTATTGTTATGAATGCCAATAACCTGGCTTTTCTTGGGTTCGGCATTGGGGTCGTTTTTTTCTTTGGCGGCATCGTTGCGCAGGGCTTCGATACGTTCCAGATAAGCTTTATCCACATCACCGGTAATATAGTCGCCATCAAACACTGAGCACTCAAATCTGCTGATATTTTCATTACCCTCAGCACCAGAGGCGATCAGATCGTCAAGGTCTTGATAGATAATCCAGTCGGCACCAATAATCTCGCCCACTTCATCATCGGTGCGGCCATGGGCAATCAGCTCATGGGCCGATGGCATGTCGATGCCATAGACATTAGGGTACCGCACACCTGGCGCGGCAGATGCCATGTAGACATTATTGGCACCGGCATCTCGGGCCATCTGAATAATTTCTTGGGAGGTGGTGCCACGCACAATGCTGTCATCCACCAGCAGTACATTCTTGCCGGCGAACTCTAGCTTTACGGCATTGAGCTTCTGGCGCACTGATTTTTTACGCTCAGTTTGGCCGGGCATAATAAAGGTGCGGCCGATATAGCGGTTTTTCATAAAGCCTTCGCGCAGCTTTACCCCCAGTCTTTCGGCAAGAGCCTGAGCCGATACTCTGCTGGTGTCAGGGATAGGGATTACTACATCAATATCGTGATCGGGGCGGGTGCGCAGCAGCTTATCCGCGAGTTTTTCGCCCATACGCAGACGACATTTGTAGACAGAAATATTGTCGATTAGTGAGTCCGGGCGAGCAAAATACACATGCTCAAAGATGCAGGGTACAAGCTCGTTTTCGGCAGCGCATTGTTGCAGATGAATTTCACCGACTTTATCAACAAACAGTGCTTCCCCTGGCGCAAGATCGCGAATTAACTCAAACCCCAAACTATCAAGAACCACTGACTCAGAGACCACGGCGTATTCTTTGCCTGCCTCAGTTTCGCGCACACCATAGCAAAGTGGACGAATACCTTTGGGGTCACGGAAGGCAAACATGCCATAGTTGGCAATCAAACCAACCACTGCATAGGCACCGCGACAACGCTTGTGTACCTGCTCAACGGCGGCAAATATATCATTGCTAGCGGGCTCAAGTTTGCCGCGCAGCTGCAGTTCGTGGGCAAATACATTGAGCAGTACTTCGGAATCCGAGTCGGTGTTTAGGTGTCGCAGATCGGCGCGAAAGATATGCTCCCGCAACTCATCAGCGTTGGTCAGGTTGCCATTGTGGGCAACGAAGATACCGTAAGGAGAGTTTACATACAGCGGCTGGGCCAATGCCGGGCCTGAACTACCAGCTGTGGGATAGCGCACATGACCAATGCCCACATCGCCCACAAGACGCACCATATGGCTGCGGCGGAATACATCCCGGACCAGACCTTCGCCTTTGCACTGGTGCAATTCGCCATTGGCTTCGGTAACAATACCAGCGGCATCTTGCCCACGGTGCTGAAGCATTGTCAGCGCATCATAAAGCCGTAAATTTACGTCTGAAGTTCCAGAGATTCCAACCACACCACACATGGGCTATATCCAACTCGTCAAGAAGTCTTTAACGCCGGTCGCTGATTCTCTGCCCCAGGATTCAAACCCTTGAAACAGCGGAATTAACGCCGACTCCGTCCACCAAGGATCTTGGTCCACTGGCACTGCTTGCGGCAATATGATTACCAGCGCCAATACAATCAACAACCCTCTAAACACACCAAAAACCAATCCTAACATCCTGTCTGTTCCGCTCAATCCTGTCGAGCTAACCAGTTTGCCTAATAAGAAATTAACTATGGATCCCAGTAATAATGTACCCACAAACAACCCGGCCCATGCTGCCAACTGTCGCATGGATGCCAGTGCGATAAAGTTGACCAGCAAATCTGCTGCCGGCTCTTTAAAGTTCATGGCAATAGCGAATGCCGCAATCCAAATAACCAGCGACATGGCTTCTTTAACAAATCCGCGCACCAGACTAATCAACCCTGAAATCGCGATGATTCCGATAATACCCAAGTCTACTGATGCGATATCCATAACCCATTGCCTAGGGCACAAAATGCAAAATAATGGCGTCGGTCTTAAATGCCTTATCGATTTTCTTTTTGTCGGCGGCGGCCCGGCGCTTATCAATTTTGGGCCCAACATATACCCGATAGCGGGTTTTGCCTTTTACCTCAACACGCTTGGTAAAGGCATTGTATTTTTGCTTTCGCAATTTAGACATAAAGTCTGTTGCACTGGACTGCTCTTCGAAGCTGCTCACCTGCAAAATCCAACCTTTGGGCAGGCCAAGATTATTCAGGCCATAGGGCTTTTCATCTTTGTCAGTGGCTGGGGTGGAACGCTCGATATCAAAGATCGGCGCCTTTATCGGAGTGTCGCCAACGGCCGCTGGACGCTCTGCTTTAGCCACGGTAATAGATTCAATTTCGGGAGCTGGGGGTAACTTTGAATTGCGATCGATACGGTTGGGGTCGGCAAAATCAAATAGCAGCGGCAATATAACAAGGCCCAGTGCACCCAGCACAAAGGCTCCGGCAATTCGCTTTTTTAATCCACTACTCACTTTAGACCTCTGCCAAAATTAGATTCAGTACCGCTGCCACGGTATGAAATGAACCAAATACCAGTATTCTGTCTGCCTCTGTAGCCTGTTCGACTGCCGATTTAAACGCCTCTTCAACAGATGGTTGCAAGCTACCTGACAGGCCAGCATTGTATAACAATTCGAGCAGAGATTGGCCTTTGCGAGCCCTTGAACTGTCGCTTATTTCTGCGACTGTCCATCCATCGATCACGGCAGCCATCGAAGCAATAATACCGGACCAATCTTTGTCTTCTAATACAGAGGCTACTGCGATAGTTTTACCCTCTATCGGGGCGAGATTATTGGCCAGCATTGCCGCTGCTGCGGGGTTGTGGGCAACATCCAACACCACATCAATGCCTCTATAGCTAAGCTGCTGGTGCCGCCCCGTCAGGCTCACCTTGGCCAGTGCAACGGCGCTATCCTGATTATTAAGGCTGAGGCCTGCGGCCAGAAGAGCTTGCAGCGCCAAGGTTTTATTGATCGGTAATAGGCCCCGACCATTGAGCCCATCAAAGGTCAGAGAACTAGCTTCCCCCTTTAGTTCACAGCTAAATAGCCCAGCATGGTTATGGTTGTCGGTGTGAGTAAAGTCACGACCAGCAAATAATGCGTTGCTACCAGTGTCGGCAACTAGCTGGGCAAAACCCTCAGGATAATCCTGCTCTCCAATAATCAGTGGCCGACCCCTGCGTGCGATACCCAGCTTCTCTCGCGCAATCGCTGCTGTGGTATCGCCCAACCAATCACAGTGGTCGAGGGCAATACTGGTCAGCACGGCGACATCTGTGTCGATAATATTGATCGCATCAAGACGGCCACCGAGGCCAACTTCAAGCAACATGACATCCGGGCTGGCCTGATAAAAAACAACCAGAGCGGCTAATGTCCCCACCTCAAAATAGGTGAGAGAAATATCGCCGCTCAGGGCTTCGATTTGCTCAAAGGCATCAATAATTAGCTCGTCGGCAGCAGGCTGCCCTGCCAGGCAGATACGTTCGTTGTAATGGAGAAAATGTGGCGAAGTAAAGGTGCCAACGGTATAACCATGTTGGAGCAATATTGCCTGCATACTGGCGATGCAGGAGCCCTTGCCATTGGTGCCGGCAACGGTGATAGCAAGTGGTGGTTTTTGCTGTCGGAGGCGAGGTTGTTTTAGCAGCCTGCGCCAGATATCTGCGACTCGGTCTAGGCCCAACTCTATCTCGCTGGGATGCCTGCTCTCTATCAGAGTCAGCCAGTCAGCGAGAGAGCGGTCAAGCATCGGCGGGTTCTGGTACGTTCATTAGCTTGGAGAGTATGCTGCCCAAGCGATCGCGCATTTGATGGCGACTGATAATCATATCAATATGGCCCTTCTCCAGCAGAAACTCGCTGCGCTGGAACCCTTTGGGCAACTTTTGACGAATGGTCTGCTCAATAATATTGGGACCAGCAAAACCTGCACGGGCGCCGGGCTCTGCAACATTTAAATCTCCTAACATGGCCAAGCTGGCGGAGACACCACCGTAAACCGGGTCTGTCATGACGGAGATATAGGGCACGCCGGCAGCACTTAAACGCTCAAGAACGGCACTGGTTTTGGCCATTTGCATCAGCGAGATTAGCGCCTCTTGCATGCGCGCTCCGCCAGTTGCAGAGAAACAGATAAAGGGGCGTTGCTCTGCGAGGGCCAAATTGGCGGCCTGGGTAAACTTCTCGCCAACTGCATAGCCCATAGAGCCGCCGTGAAAAGCGAACTCAAAGGCACAGGAGACCACGGGAATGCCTTTTAAATGACCACTCATGGCAATTAGAGCGTCTTTTTCACCGGTTTTTTTCTGGGCATCTAACAGGCGATCTTTGTATTTTTTAACATCGCGAAATTTTAGGCGATCAATCGCTTCAACATCCTGAGCAATTTCAGTGCTGTCGTTTTCGTCGAGAAATATGTCTAAGCGTCGGCGAGCGCCGATACGCATATGGTGTTCGCATTTAGGGCAGACATCGAGGTTGCGCTCTAATTCTGGGCGATACAATGGTGAGGCGCACTTGGGGCATTTTTTCCACAGCCCTTCGGGTATAGAGTTCGAACGTTCGTTTTTACTTGAAGCAGGACCCGTGGGCCTAATGCGTTTCAGCCAGTTCATCTATTACCTTTCAGCTCACTTAAAGAGTGACAGTTCTTATGGGCGGCATTCTATCACGACAGATTCACTCTAGATAAGGCCTAGAGCAATTATTTATCGAGTCTCGGGGACTCACGTGCTATTTAAACTATCTAACTCAACTATAGCCGACTAAGGCTGCGCCGGTTTAGCGTTGGTGATAAAGGCAGCAACTTTCGCCGCATCTTTAACCCCGGGAGAGGATTCAACTCCCCCGCTCACATCTACCATATCGGGAGACACAAGACTGACTGCACTGGCAACATTTTCCGGGGTCAACCCACCGGCCAAAATAAGTGGATAGTCTGTGCTGCTCGGCAGCCGACTCCAGTCAAACTGATGGCCAGTGCCACCGTATTGATCTTCGCTCCAGGCATCGAATAAGAACCCGGCCTCAGCTTTATAAGCGGCAACTTCGGCATCGATATCTAACCCCTCACGCATACGAATGGCGCGGATAAAGGGAAAGTCGAACTGCTTACAAAATGCCGGGCTCTCGTCCCCATGGAACTGCAGTAGGTCAGGTTTTACTTCAGCGATTACCTGGCGCACTGTGGCCTCATCGGCATTGACCAGCAACACCACTGCGGTTGTTTGCGAGCCAATAACAGCGCGAATTTCAGCTGCTCGCTGAATATCCACATAGCGAGAGCTCTTCCCATAGATCACTAGGCCAAGTGCATCGGCACCCGCCCGCTGGGCCATAACGGCCTGCTCTGGGCTGGTAATACCACAAATTTTAACTCGCACTGACATCTAGGCAACTCTCTGTTTGGTTATTGGATTTAAGCAAATGACTTCAAGTAAATGGCTCTAAGTAAATGGTTTTGGGTCTAATGCATTGGGCAAAAAAGCCGGGCCAATGGGCAACTCAGGTAATACAAATTGCTCTGGATAGTTAACATCCACTAAATATAAACCATTTGATGGTGCTGTGGCTGCACTTTGACATCGGTCACCGACCTCGAGCAAGGTTTTAATCCAGTCTGGCTGCTGACGGCCATAACCAACTTCCAGCAGTGCGCCAACCATATTGCGCACCATATGCAGTACAAAAGCATTGGCACTTACCTCGAACACCAACAACTGCCCTGCCTGATAAATATTGGCGCTGGTGACATTGCGAAACGGTGACAGGGACTGACAGCCCGCGCCGCGAAAAGCAGAAAAGTCTTGTTCCCCAAGTAAGTATTCACAGGCCTCTTGCATGGCCTCGGGGTTGACCGGAAACTTCACCCAGGTAACCCCGTTGGCGAGTATTGCCGGGCGGGCTTTGCTAGGGGCCATAATATAGCGATAGGTTCTGGAGGTGGCGCTAAATCTGGCGTGAAAATCTGCGCCTAATTCATCGGCCCAACTCAGTGAAATGTTATCGGGCAGCTGGCTATTGGCGCCCTGAACCCAGTTGTGACCTGTGCGATTGGCACTGGTATCGAAATGTATAACCTGATGGCTGGCATGCACTGCGGTATCTGTACGACCGGCACAACTAAGGATTAGCGGGCTGTTTGCCACGTAGCTCAGAGCTCGCTCTAACTCTGTCTGAACCGAGGGGCTGTGCTTCTGTTTTTGAAAGCCACAAAAAGCACTGCCGTCGTATTGAACGACGGCAGCATAGCGTTTGATTCCTGTGGGCATTGTCTCCCCTTGAGGAACTCTGCAATTAGGTGTGTAAACCCAATCAGGCACAATTAATATCCCATCTTATTTTTGGTCAAGGGTTGCCAGTACGAGTTGCGCTCTTGTTTGGCCTGCTTGATCGGCCTCACTAATGATTTCCTTGAGAATTTCGCGGGCACCTTCAGGGTCGCCCATTTCGATAAAGGTATTGGCCAAATCCAGCTTTACGTCTACCGAATTAATTTCTACTGCGTCATCAACGCCTTCAAAATCGTCCAGGCTTGCCATAAATTCGGCGATAGCTGCGGCTTCCTCGCCCATTGTATTTTCGAGATCGGCAGCACCGGGCAGCTCGTCGATATTAACTTCTAGGCCGAGGTCTTCTGGCTCAGCATTTTCTTTAGGCGCTGATGCCTCACCCACATCGGCGAAAATACCCCCATCCATAAAGCTATCATCGAGGAAGTCTTCGTCTAGAACTGATTCTGCGAGCTCATCAATTTCTTTATCAGTGGCGGATTCTAGTTCTAGGGAATCTGCTTCTGGTGCTGGTTGTTGCTCTTGGTCTTTGTCTGCTGAGGGTTCCTCTTGCGCTGAGCGCTCTTCACTAGGAAACGCTGAGGGATCTTTATCTGCGGAGGGCTCTTCTTCCGCTGAGGGCTCTTCTTCCGCTGAGGGCTCTTCTTCCACTGAGGGCTCTTCTTCCACTGAGGGCTCTTTATCCGCTAAGAGCTCTTCACTCGGTGAAGGCTCATCCCACTGGGCGACCGTTGGTTCGCTTTCAGCAAAAATACTGTCGTCTTCTGAGAGTTCTTGGAATGGCGATGGCTCTTCTATGGCAGGTTTTTCGTCCAGTGCGAGGGCCGCTGGGTTAAGGATCATATCTTGCTTATCGCCCAGAATTACCGCAGCCATAGCGATGGCCTCTTGGTCTTCCGTTTTATTAATTTCCTCGGCAATTAGCTTTAATTTATCCGTTGATCCCTCTTTAAATAAGAGCTCCATTAACTTTAATCGAGAGGCGGTGTCTTGATCGCTAACTCTGCGCGCACGCTCTAGAATTCTTATGGCACCATCGGTATCACCCAAAGATAGATAAACCTCGGCTTCTTCCATTGACTCAACCATGGAGCCAAAGATTTCAGAACTCACCTTGGTCTCTTCTTCTGCGAAAATATCTGTGTCGCTTTCATCAAACAGACTGTCTTCAGGGTTCAGGTGACCGCCTTTCGGGTCATCAATCAACTGATCTGCGCCCGTGTCCACTATGATTTCAGGTGGGGGCTCAGGGATGGGACGAATCGGAAAGTCTTCAACACTGATAGTTCTTTTTCTGGTCAACCACAGAAACAGGGTCAGCAGCAACAGTATCAACCCAGCAAGCCCGCCCCAGGCATAGAGAGGTTTTTTCTCTAACAGTAAAATCAGACTGTCGGCTATTTTTGTTGCCTTTTCCATTGCCGTTGGCTCGGCTTTTGCTTTGGGTTTGGCTACTTTGGCTGGCACTACAGTTGCTTCAGCGCGATCTTCTGAGGCCTCGGCGAGAGTCGCCATGGTGGTGACCTGCTCTTCTAATAATAAATTGCGTTTGCGCAGCTCATCATTTTCCAACTGGGTTTTATTTACCTCATCTGCAGCCACAGCTAACTTTGAGTTAAGCTGATCAACTTGGCTGCCATTTTCAGTATTGGAGGCAGAGGCTAGCTCTAGGCGGACTGTATTATCCAATGTCTCTGTCGCATCATCGCCCTCTGGAAAGAGATCACCTTCGGGAAATAACTCATCTTCTGGAAATAGCTCGTCCTCGCGGAAAAGCTCATCCTCAACCGCTAGCTCTGGTTCCTGAGTCAAAGTTTGCCCTTCCGGAGCGCTCTGGACAGCCTGAGCTGGCCCATTGAGACCTATTTGGCTGGCAACAATAGACCCCTCTTCAAGACTTATATCGGTCTCTGTAGGCAGGCGTAGTATTGCCCCTTTTTTCATATTGTTGGCATCGCCATCAACAAAGGCATTGGAGTTTTGGCTATAGAGCGCATCCATGGTTTGCAAGATGGTTAAACCCTGAGGGCGCAATCTTTTGGCGACATTCCATAATGTGTCGCCCACTACTACTCGGTGCTCTGACCCAGAAAATTGGTTATCGGAGCGGCCGGAGGCTGAGGATTCAATACCAGCCGTTGCCTGCTGAATGAGTGTAGAGCCTTTTTCACCGCTATAGAGGAGCAGATCCAGCAACAATGTGTAGGCTCTAATCATGCGCCCAGATGGCCATTCAAGCTGAACAAGAAACTCTAGGTAGGGTTCTGTCACTGACGTTTGGCTACTGACCAACACCACTTTGTCGCCCAGTGCATTGGTGGCCACAGCAAACGTGAGTTGGCTTAGGTAAGTGTCTCTGCTTATGCCAGCTTGGTTAAACGCGGCGGCAGATGCCAGCTGCACTAGCAGCATGCCATCTTCAACCTCATCGACATTGGTCAGGGCTATCTCTGCAACTAGGGGTTCATTAAGTGCTGATTTGAGCGTAATTTCACCAAACCCCACGGCGGTTGCGACGGTTGGGAAAAGCAGTGCTACAGTCGAGAAAAGCATAGCGGCTATCCGCAAACCTTTTAGTGAACCACTTGCTAGCTGGGCCGACCATTTCATGATTGTCATGATGTTTTCCTGTAAAACGCAGCGCTATTTGCAATTCAGAGGGTTAATCCGTTAACTGAACTGAATGAAATTTTTCCATGAGTAAATTTTAGAGATTGCGGTGAAATATTCTAGTCAAACTTGCATTATTTAGCCGATTAATTGAGAAAACGCACAAAAAAAGAGCCAAACACCGATTTTAAGCAGTGAAAGGCCCTTTTACAGCGCAAATTAGCAATTTCAGCTTAGCCCTCGACCAATATGTTCAACATACGGCGCAATGGCTCGGCGGCACCCCAAAGCAACTGGTCTCCCACGGTGAAGGCCGATAGGTACTGTTCGCCCATATTCATCTTGCGTAAACGCCCTACAGGTACGTTTAGGCCTCCTGTGACGGCGGCTGGCGTTAGGTGGGCAAATGTAGATTCTTTATCATTGGCAATCACTTGAGCCCATTGATTGGACTCGCCCAACATGGCTTCAATTTCGTCTATAGGCACGTTCTGAGTCAGCTTAATGGTCAGTGCCTGGCTGTGGCAGCGCATGGAGCCAATGCGAACACACAAACCATCCAATGGGATTGGGTTGCCCTCGCGGTTAAGTATCTTGTTGGTCTCTGCCTGGTTTTTCCACTCTTCTCGGCTCTGACCATTCTCAAGCTGGGAATCAATATAGGGCAGCAAACTCCCGGCCAGCGGGTAACCCCAGTTGTCGACTGGAAAACTATCCGAGCGCAATATCTCTGTTACCTGTCGGTCAATATCCAAAATCGCTGATGAGGGATTGGCCAGCGCATCGGCAACGGAACCCTTAATAATGCCCATCTGATTAATCAACTCGCGCATATTCTGCGCCCCAGCGCCAGAGGCCGCCTGATAAGTCATGGACGAAGCCCATTCCACCAGGTTGGCATTAAACAGCCCGCCCAAGCTCATCAGCATCAAACTAACGGTGCAGTTGCCACCAATAAAGTCTTTAACGCCATTGGCCAAACCGTCTTTCACTACAGCCATATTCACTGGGTCGAGCATAATAATGGAGCTGTCGTCCATTCGCAGTGCCGAGGCCGCATCGATCCAGTAGCCTCCCCAACCGGCTTTTCTGAGTTGGGGGTAGACTTCTTTGGTGTAATCACCGCCCTGACAGGTAACGATAATATCCATCTGCTGCAGAGCATCGATATCAAAGGCACTTTGCAACAAAGGTATTTCCACACCCACATCTGGACCGGCCTGACCGGCTTGGGAGGTAGTAAAAAATATTGGCTCAATATGGGCAAAGTCATTTTCTTCACGCATTCTGTCCATCAGCACAGAACCAACCATGCCGCGCCAACCTATAAATCCTGTTTTTTTCATTTAACTAAACCTCTAGTAAATTCTTATCAACAAAAAATGCATACTCTTAGTGAAAGCAGACTGGAGCATGATGTTCAGATTGCTGACATGCCGTAAATACATCCATTTAGGCTCACCATGGCTTTAGGCACTCCGACCCAAAGGTCCCTCTAAAACTAGAGGCCCCTACAGCGCTGCCAACACCGCATCACCCATCTCAACCGTGCCAGCCTTAGTCATACCATCGGTATAAATATCACCAGTCCGCAACCCCTGATCCAACACATCACTCACCGCCTTCTCAATCGCATCCGCCGCCTCGACCCCATCCAACGAATAACGCAACATCATCGCCACCGACAAAATGGTCGCCAATGGATTAGCCACACCCTGCCCCGCAATATCCGGTGCAGACCCATGACAGGGCTCGTACATACCACCGCCATCTTTATCCAGCGAAGCTGAAGGCAACATACCAATAGAGCCAGTTAACATCGCCGCCGTATCCGACAAAATATCGCCAAACATATTGCCAGTAACCACCACATCAAACTGCTTAGGCGCCATCACCAACTGCATCGCCGCGTTATCTACATACATATGACTCAGCTCCACCTCAGAGTAGTCTGCCGCCATATCACTGATAACCTCACGCCATAAAATAGTCGCTTCTAAAACATTAGACTTATCCACCGAGCAGAGACGCTTGCCACGCACCATGGCCGCTTCAAAAGCCATCTTGCCAATACGACGAATCTCAGACTCATTGTATTTATAGGTGTTGTAGCCCTCGCGCTCGCCATTGTCCAAAGTACGAATACCCCGGGGCTCACCAAAATAAATGCCACCCACCAACTCACGAACAATCAAAATATCCAGGCCCGAAACAAACTCAGGCTTAAGCGACGAAGCATGTGCCAACTGCGGGTACATAATGGCCGGGCGTAAATTACCAAATAGATCCAGCTCAGAGCGAATGGTCAACAAACCCTTCTCCGGGCGCAGATGACGCTCAACATCATCCCACTGGGGGCCACCAACAGCACCAAGCAGAATAGCATCCGAGGCGCGGGCCTTATCCAATGTCTCTTGGGGACAGGGCTCACCAACCGCGTCCAGCGCTGCACCACCCAAATGGGCGTAATCCAGCTCAATGCCCAGATTAAACTGATCACTGACCTTCTCTAAAATCTTTACAGCTTCGGTAACGATCTCGGGACCAATATTATCCCCGGGTAAAACCAATACTTTCTTGCTCATTTAATCGCTCCAAATACCCATGGGTGCTGCTCGGCACGATTGGCCTCATAAGCCTTAATCGCATCTGCCTCTTGCAGGGTTAAACCAATTTCATCCAAACCTTTTAACAGGCACTCTTTACGAAACTCATCCAGCTCAAAGCTGAATATATGACCAGAGTCACTGGTAACTGTTTGCTCATGAAGATCGACACTCAGCTGATAACCCTCTTCGACATCCATCTCGTTAAATAAAATATCCACCTGCTCTTCGGTGAGAACCACCGGCAACAAACCATTTTTAAAACAGTTGTTGTAGAAGATATCGGCATAGCTAGGCGCGATTACCGCATTAAAACCATAGTCTTCCAGTGCCCAGGGCGCGTGCTCACGGCTGGAGCCACAGCCAAAGTTTTTCCGTGCCAATAATATAGAGGCACCTTTAAAGCGCGCCTGATTTAGCGGAAAATCTGGATTAACCGGCCGTTTAGAGCAATCGGCGCCAGGCTGACCTTCATCCATATAGCGCAACTCATCAAACAGATTCGGGCCAAAGCCACTGCGCTTAATAGACTTCAAAAACTGCTTGGGGATAATCATATCCGTATCGACATTGGCGCGATCCATAGGGCCCGCCAAACCACGATGTGTCGTAAATGCTTTCATTATTCAACACCTCCATCAAAAGTTCTCACATCAACAATATGCCCTGCTACTGCCGCTGCTGCCGCCATTGCGGGGCTCATCAAGTGAGTGCGACCGCCATTACCCTGACGACCTTCAAAGTTACGGTTTGATGTAGATGCGCAGTGCTCTCCAGCCCCCAATTTATCGGCATTCATGGCCAGACACATAGAACAGCCGGGCTCACGCCAGTCCATACCTGCCTCAGTAAATATCTTATCCAGCCCCTCGGCCTCGGCCTGAGCCTTAACCATCTGCGAGCCGGGGACAATCAAAACCTGCTTCACCGAGCTAGCCACAGTGCGCCCTTTAGCTACCGCCGCCGCGGCACGCATATCTTCAATTCGCGAGTTAGTGCAGGAACCGATAAACACACGATCCACAGCGATAGACTCAATCGCCTGACCACCCTCAAGACCCATATACTCCAGAGCGCGCTCTAAACCTTTGCGCTGCTCTTCGTTGGACTGCTCTTGCAAAGTCGGTACAGAAGCCGTCACCGGCGCCACCATCTCTGGAGAAGTACCCCAGGTCACCTGCGGCGCAATATCATCGGCATGCATAGCAACTTCGGTATCAAACTGAGCATCCTCATCACTGGTTAATCTATTCCAGTACTCAACCGCCTGATCCCACATCTCACCTTGGGGAACAAACTGACGACCTTTACAGTAATCAATTGTCTTCTGATCGACAGCAACCATACCCACACGAGCGCCCGCCTCGATCGCCATATTGCAGACCGTCATACGACCCTCAATCGACATATCGCGGAACACCGAACCAGTAAACTCAATAGCATGCTCATTGCCACCAGCTGTACCAATCTTGCCAATAATCGCCAAGACAACGTCCTTAGGAGTAACACCAGCGCCCACTATGCCATCAACAGTGACACGCATATTCTTCATCTTCTTTGCGACCAGACATTGAGTCGCCAACACATGCTCAACCTCAGAGGTACCAACACCATGGGCCAGACAGGCCAATGCACCATGAGTAGCCGTATGGGAATCACCACAGACCACCGTCATACCAGGCATAGTGGCACCCAGCTCAGGACCCATCACATGCACAATGCCCTGACCCATCTCATTGATCTTAAATTCCTTAATGCCATAGAGATCGCAGTTATCGTCTAGCGTCTGCACCTGAATGCGCGAAACCTCATCACTCATACCAGCTACACCAGCATCTCGCTCAGTCTTATCTGTCGAGATATTGTGGTCCGGAGTGGCAATATTGGTATCCAAGCGCCAAGGCATGCGATTAGCCAAACGCAGGCCCTCAAAAGCCTGAGGTGAGGTAACTTCATGAATAACATGCCGATCAATGTAGATCAGTGATGAACCATCACTATTTTGTTTAACAAGGTGGCTATCCCACAGCTTGTCGTAAAGTGTTCTTCCCGCCATAACTCTCTCCCAGAGAATTTCTGTATTGCTTTCATTGTATTCTTACTTTAAGATGAAATAAATTCATATTTAGCATAAATAACATTCTAAATAGGACTGTTAAACCATAAAATGGATAATCAAAACTTAAAAGCTTTTATTACAGTGGCCGAACAGAGCTCATTTTCAGAGGCCGCCAACCTTTTATACATCACCCAGTCAGCTATCAGTAAGCGCATTGCCCAGCTTGAGCAGCAGATTGGCAAAAGGCTATTTGATCGCATTGCCCGACAGGTATCCCTCACCGAAGCCGGTAATGAGCTACTACCCAGAGCCAGGCGCATACTGCAGGAATATGAAAATGCCCTGCAGGCGATTAATGACCTCTCCGGTGAAGCCAGCGGCACACTGAGATTGGCGATTAGCCACCATTTGGGCCTGCATCGGCTACCACCTATTCTGAAACAGTTTGCCCAGCAATATCCCAATGTAATTCTGGATATTGAGTTTATGGATTCCGAGAAGGCCTATGAGCAGGTATTGCATGGGGAATCGGAAGTTGCCATGATTACACTGGCTTTGGAGAGTCATCACAATATTAATAGTAAGATGATATGGAATGACCCGCTGCGGTTTATCTGTGCGCAGGATCATCCATTGGCGGAGTTGAAAAAACCGGCGCTGAAAGATCTTGCTGAGTATCCGATTATTTTGCCGGGGTTAAATACTTATACCGGGCGGATTATTCAGAATCTATTTCAGAAGGAAGGGATACCTTTAAAGGCGCCTATGTCGACTAACTATTTAGAGACGATTAGCACGATGGTTGAGATTGGGCTGGGGTGGAGTGTGTTGCCGGAGACATTGGTTCGGGGGTTACATGTGATGCCGTTTAAGGAGAATAGGATTGAGCGGGAGTTGGGGTATATTCATCATACGAAAAGGAGTTTGTCTAATGCGGCGTTAGCGTTTTTGGTGCTGATGGATGGGGGTTCAGCCAGGTAACTGCCTTAAACTTAGCACAATGAAATCAGCATCATTCCACCCTAAAAAATTTCACCTCAGAGATGGCTGGGTCTAGGGCCAGAATCGGCCAAGAGCGGACATTGAATATCAGCTTCTTCAATCATGAAAATCCACAACAATTATCACGCCCGTTGCTGTTTCATAACGCACTTAAAGAGTAAAAACAAACATTCCAGTAGTGATAGAGTCAAGCAAAAGAGGTAAATTCTGTATCTCTATTATTAACGACGTTTTTTATTGATAACAATGCAGTACACAATACTGTCAACCCTATCTGCCCCTCCACAGATAAGAGCATATTATTTCGGGTTTTTTGAAAGAACTCAGTCCCACCATTTTTTCTCAGACCGTTTGCCCAAAATCACCCCTTGGCTGAGCTCAAACAACCGGAGCTTAGAGCCTAGCGCCCAGATTCCAGAGCTCGAATAAGATCAGTAAACTCTTTACTGCTAGCGGGGCTAAGCTTCATTAACACCTTGTGAGCTTCGAGTACTTGTTGGCGTATCTCGTCGACTTCGGTATTCACCGTTTCAATGACTTGCAGCTCGGCATTAATCTCTGGCACCTCTTCGAAAATATCGATAATCTCGTCGAAGCTCATGCAATTTAATGTGCGCAATATGCTGGGATTCTGACAAAAAAGCTGAACATTAATATCGTATTTGCTTTGGCAGTGCATGCCAAGTTTGGCGATTAGCCCCAGGGTTGTGCTATCAACGCCTTCGGCCTCTAGCATATCAATCACAACTCTCTTGACGTCTGTGCTACCAAAGATGGTTTCCATATGACGATTTAAAGAGCCGCATAACGTCACTCGCACATCACCACTAAACTTGAGAAGGTAACTACCCTCTTGGTCTGAGACCAATATCTTACCGGAGCTCAACTACATGCCTCCCGTGAGGAGTAAGACGGAGATATCATCTTGGGGATCTTCTATATGGTCCAAAAATATAGCTTCTTTAAGTTCGTCTATGCTTCCGGAGCTAGTGGACAAATAACGCAACAGGGTTTGTTCTTTATCGGTGATTTCTTTGTCTGACACTAGGTCATAAACACCATCTGACAGCAACACAAGGGCAAATCTCCCTGGCAGCTCTAACTGCTCTACTATCCAAGAGGCATCCTCAAAGATACCGGCAGGCTTACCTTTTCCGGGCAAGAATTTGGCGACCCCATCAGTAATTAGAATAGGCTGAGGCTGCTGGGCTCCCACCACATAACGCAATTGGCGGGTCTCTGTATCCAGAGAGCCAGCAACGATGGTGAGGTGCTTACCCAAACCGGTGGCGAGTAGCTGATTATTGATGTATTCCACTAGCCCTTCAGGGGCCTGAGCCAATGCGACATAGTCTTTTTCGAGCATATGCCGGCGAATCACGCGCCCGATCATAAACCGAAGGAGAACTGTCACAAAGGCTGATGATGCACCATGGCCAGACACATCCGCAAAATAAAATAACAGGTAGCGGTCTAGCACGAAGTTGTAGCCGACAAAGTCACCGCTTAGATAAAGCGATGGCGTAATAGAATGGGAAATTTCATAGTCGCCAAAGGCCAAGGGGCTCTCTGGCATTAGGCTTTTTTGCACTTCGAGCCCGGCCAACTGATCCTGCTTTAACAGCCGCAGACTCTCCTGAAGTTCATGGTTGGTTTTTTCTAACTCGGTGCTATATTCTTTTGCGCGCTGGCGGGTCTCAGCTAAATGATCAACTCGGGCCAATGTCTGTTTGAGCTCTTTCGCGCTCTCTTCGGCAGTTATCACATCAGCTGCACCGAGGCGAAAGAAATCTGCTGTTCTGTGGGTATCGGCTTCATTTAGTGCGATGATAACCAGGTAATCGTCACATAGCTGGCTTAACTGTGCGGCTTGCTCCGCTGTAGTGATGGCTGTGTTTTCTGACCGCAGCACTACAGGTTGACTGAGGGGATTTTCGCAGACAGATACGATAGACTGGACATCTTGCACTGCTAGAGTCTGTTCTCCAACAGCTTCACAGACTGCCTTTAAATGTTTTAGCCCGGCATCGTCGTGATCAACTAGAATTACTGGGCCTTTTAGTTCGCTCATTAGTTACCGGCTTTAAATGTTACTTAGTACCCTCAGCATAGGAACGCTGATGCTTCGGTGCGAGGGTAACAATAGCAGCTGCCCACAACAATCTAATTTTTTTCTATACCGGCCTAGTAATCGTCTAAATCGCCAAAGTCATCTTCAATTGCACCATCCTTCACTAAATATTCGCGGCGCTGAAGATAGACATCTCTGACAAATAAATAACTGTCTCCAGAAATGACGTCATCTAGGTCAATTAATTCTGCTCTTGCAGAAACTAAACTCCATAACCTTATGCTATTGCGGTCTGACACCTCATCAAGATGGGAAACCGGGTTGGCGAAGCTATCGATGTATTTAGACGGTGCGTCACGCAATGTGGATGGGCCAATCAGAGGCAACATCAGGTATGGTCCTTCTCCAACACCCCAGGCTCCCAAAGTCTGACCGAAATCTTCGCCTTCACTTTTCGGCAGCCCAGCACGCTCGGCGACATCAAACAAACCACCTACACCCACAGTGCTATTAAGTAGAAACCGCCCTGTATCATTTGCCGCTTGGCCCAATTTGCCTTGCAAAAGGTCGTTGGCAATATTAGTTAGCTCATCAAGATTGCTGAAAAAATTGACCACGCCTTTTTCAAGGGGGTCTGGCATAATATTGGTATAAATAACGGCGGCGGGACGAGCAATGTATCTATCGAGAGTAAGATTGAAGCTATGGGACTTTCTATTGAAATTTTCGTAGGGGTCCGGATTATCTGCATTATCGGCGCTCACAAGAGGCGCGACCCCCATAAAAAAGAGCATCGCAATCGATAATTGTCGATGTAAATTAACCATATGATTCTCTTAAAGCAACTAGCCTCTTCTGCTGAATCATTCTACTGACACTTAACCTCTGCGTAAACTGTCTTTTTTATAGCTTAAATGTGCTTAAAGTCACAAATTAATTCCCTTATTTATAGATTGCGGAGTAGCTCGGCGCCAAATTCAACTAAACTGATCGGCTGGGAGTGCTGTATTGCCTCAGCTAGCTTAGCTATAACCGCTCTGTCGCTGTGCTGCTGAGTATCCAACATCTCCAGAAGACACAGGGTAATAGCGTTAGACTCCACAAAACTCACCTATAACTCAAGATTGCGATACATCTTAAGTACGATATTGGCCACACATGCGTGTGTGGGATGAAATCCTGGGCCTACTTTATGAACTGGGTATTGGTATAAAGAGCGCCAAGCCGTGGGTGAAACCAGAGGAATATCCTCGAGCAAATCGCTCTGATGGCTGATGTTATTTGGTGTCTGTAAGATCGATACATCTAAAGCCAAATCTACCAATTCGTAATGGGCCAGCTTAATGCAGAAAGCGACGCAGCTGGTCGTCAATATCCAGCCATTGTTTTTGCAGACGCTTTGCCGAAACTGGCACTCTGGTCTTTAATTGCTGAGCAAACAACGAGATTCGATATTCCTGTAATGTCCATTGGAAGGTCTCTATTGACTCAGACAGAGCTTCCGACAGCAGCTGCTCCTTTGGGTTGGGCAAAGGCTCCAGAAAGGATTGAATCTCTTGAATATATTGCTGGTCTTTAGCAACCTGACCCGCCAGTTTTTCAAGACGAATTTCTATTCCACGCACCAATCTTGGGTACTGACATATTCGATCGAGAGTTACACCACCAAGGGTTTCAGTGGAGAAGAGCCAGCCCAGCTGCTGATCAATATCTTCTTTGGCATAGATGGCAGATAGGCCTAAAGAGCGCATTTTTTTTTGGTTTTGATGCAGCTGAGGCAACACGGATTCAATATGTGCAGCATACTGTTGCGCGGTATCCACCACTTTGCCGATACCTGCCTGGTAGCAGCGATCAAAACTGTCTTGATCACGCAGTAGGCCGACCCGAGAGAATAAGGCCTCCTCAAAGCTCGCCGTTATTAACGCTTTGATAATATCTTGCCTGTTACCGATTGCCGCTGCTTTTAGGGCAAGGTCTGAACCTCGCAACAGGTGTTTAGTTAAATATTTCTCTTGTTCGCGGCCTCTTAATAGTGCCAACCTAAGCTGACCTAGCCGACTGACTTTTTCGGCGGCCAAGGGGTTGTCCATTACGTCAAGGGACACGGAGTCGCCACAGTCTTTAAGGGCGGGCCAGGCTTTAATTGAAATCTTACCCCGCTTTAAATTCACTTCTTGGGGCAGCTCAAAATCCCACTCCAGAATACCTTGGCGCGAAATACTATTATCTGAAGCCTGTTGCTCTAGGCCTGCATTAATCTGCTGCTTAAAATCTCGTTGCAACTGCTCCAAACTGCGGGCCATGGCAATGGTTTTGCCATTTTCATCCTGCAATAAAAAGTTGGTCAGATACCAGGGGTCGATGTTATCTGACTTCCAGTCATCGGCATTGATACTGATGCCCGTATGGCGCTTAAGCTGCTCTGCTAGCACCTCGGTCAACGGCCGGTCCTGCGCTCTGACTTGCAGCAATACTTTGTCGATATAGTCCGGCACTGGCACAAAATGCCGGCGGATCTGTTTGGGCAAGCCTTTCACCAAGGCTATACATTTATCTCGCAGCATGCCGGGCACTAACCATTCAAAATAATAACGGGGCAGCTGATGCAATAATGCAAGAGGAATTTTGGCGCTGACACCATCTTCTTGATGGCCCGGCTCGAAAGTATAGCTGAGCTCGAATTCGAGGCCGTCGCAGCGCACCATCTCTGGAAACTGAGCCTCTTCATCCGCTGACATGCCGCGCAGCATTAAGGCATCTTTGTTAATGGTTAGCAGTGCTGCGGTTTCTTGCTCTGCGGCTTTGCGCCATTCTTCAAAGGCCGGCAAATTGTAGATTCCCTCTGGCACTCGCTCGTCATAGAAACTGTAAATGACTTTTTGTTCTGCGAGCAGGTCTCGGCGGCGGAAACGGTCTTCCAGTGCCTGAAGCTCTGCAACGAGCTTTTGGTTGTTGTTATAGAAGCTGCCTTTGCCCCGATAGCCCTCTTCCACCAGCGCCTGTTGAATAAATATCTCCCGCGCTTCAACCGGTGCCACATTGCCATAGACGGTGTTCTTGCCCTCAAAAATAGACAGGCCAAATAATGTCTGCCGCTCTTTGGCCATGACCTGCCCGGATTTTTGATGATAAAACGGTGCGCTGTAGGTTTTCTTGACCAGATGCGCCGCGAGAGGCTCAAGCCAGTCTGAATCAATTTTGGCTGCAGTGAGACCGTATTGCTTTGCTGTTTCCATCAATGAACCCACCATCACCCATTTCGGTGGGTTTTTGCTCAGCCCGGAACCGGGGAAGATAAAGAACTTGCGGTTTCTGGTGCCCAGGAATTCCCATTTGTCTTCGCGAATACCCACCTGACCGAGCAGGCCGGAAAGCAGCGCCTGATGGATAGCAGCATATTCTGCGGGCTTTTGATTTTCTCTGAGCTTTAGCCCGCGACAGGCGCCACGCACCTGATGATGCAGATCACGCCATTCTTTCATGCGCAAAAATGACACATAGTTGGCGCGACAGTATTTACTGTATTGGTTAGTCGACAACTCTTGTCGCTTACTTTCAAAGTGCTGCCACAGGTTGAGCAGTGACATAAAATCCGATGACTCATCACGCCATTGGGCATGGGCCTGATCTGCCGCTTGCTGTTTATCTACTGGGCGCTCTCGGGGATCCTGAATACTCAACCCGGAGGTAATAATCATCACTTCCGCTAAGGATTCATTTTTTGCGGCCTCGAAAATCATGCGGGAAAATCTTGGGTCTAGGGGAATCGATACTAGCTTCTTACCCAGCTTGGTGAGTTTGCCTTTGCTGTCGACTGCCTGCAGCTCCTCTAGCAATTTAAAACCATCGCTAATCATTCTACTGTCAGGCGGATCGACAAAGGGGAAGTTGCGAATATCACCAATGCGCAGATGCAGCATCTGCAGGATCACAGCGGCGAGATTAGTACGCACTATTTCCGGGTCGGTAAACGCTGGGCGATTATTAAAATCGACCTCTTCATAGAGCCGATAACAGATGCCGTCGCTGACACGGCCACAGCGCCCTGCTCTCTGGTTGGCACTAGCTTGGGATATGGCCTCGATGGGCAGTCGCTGCACCTTGGTTCTATAGCTGTAGCGGGATAACCGCGCTCGCCCTGTATCAATCACATAACCTATCCCGGGCACCGTGAGTGAGGTCTCGGCGACATTGGTACTCAGCACCACACGACGGCCTTTGTGGGGAGAGAAAATTTTGCTCTGTTCGGCGAGACTTAGGCGAGCGTAAAGGGGCACGACCTCGGTATGGGGTAACTGAGCCCGCTTAATGGCCAAATTAGCTTCGCGGATTTCCCGCTCGCCACTTAAAAAAACCAGTACGTCTCCGGCTTTTTGATTAGCTTGGATATCTCGTAGACATTCGATAATCCGCTGGTCACGGTCCATATCAAGGGCATCAATATCCGAATAAATGATTTCTACTGGGTAGGTTCTGCCAGACACCTCGACCACTGGTGCATTGTTAAAGTGCTGAGAAAACTTCTCTATGTCAATTGTGGCGGAAGTGATAATAAGCTTGAGGTCTACGCGCTGAGCCAGCAGGTTTTTTAAATAGCCCAGCAAAAAATCGATATTAAGGCTGCGCTCATGGGCCTCATCGATAATCAATGTGTCGTACTTAGTCAGAAATCGGTCGTGCTGAATCTCTGCCAGCAGAATGCCGTCGGTCATCAATTTGATGCGGGTTTTGTCGGAACTCTGATCAGAGAAGCGCACCTGATAGCCAACGGTTTCGCCCAGCGGCGTTTTTAGCTCCTGGGCAATACGGTCGGCAACAGTGCGGGCAGCGATTCGCCTTGGCTGAGTATGGCCAATAGTCCCTTTGACCCCACGCCCAGCTTGTATACATATTTTAGGTAGTTGCGTGGTTTTACCGGAACCAGTTTCTCCGGCAATCACTACCACCTGATTGTCTCGAATGAGCTCAATAATTTCTTCAGATCTGGCACTTACTGGTAGGTCTGGATAATTAATTGATGGCAGATTGTCCCGCCTGCCATTCACTATTTGGCTGGATCGCTCTACTGCTTGAGCCCATTTTTCCCAGCTCTCGGTAATATCCTGTTTGGCCATGAAGCGCTGCTGTAAATCTGCCAGTTGTCGGGTTAAACGGAACAGGTCTCTGCTGGTGACCAGGCTGGGGACCGCCTTTTTAAGCGGCTCAAACTGGTCAGCGTTACTGGGAGCTTGGAGAGGAAAACGAATATCCAACCCGGGGTTAGATTCTGGGGGAAGCTTCTGAGACAAGGGGTTTTATTCGCCTGAGCTCTGCCAGATGCACTCGCCACTGGATGCTTTGATGGAATCCAGTTTCTTTTCATGGCTGGCCAATTCATCTTCGTTGGCAGTAATAACCCGCAGCGCAGGGCGGCCCGCAGGCAAGCGGCGGATGTTACTGGCCTGATTCATCTCGCCAGAATCCGATGCCGATTGGTCGTTAATATTCAGATTGACCTGCCCACCGGTCATTAACAAGTAGACATCGGCAAGAATCTCGGCATCGAGAAGTGCACCGTGAAGATCGCGCTGGGAGTTATCTACCCCATAGCGCTTACAGAGTGCATCGAGGTTATTTTTTTGGCCGGGATGTTTTTGGCGTGCCAGTGCCAGAGTGTCAATAATCCGGCAACTGGTTTCAATGACCTGATACTTGCCTGCCATTTTGGCTATTTCGTGGTTGATAAAGCCAATGTCGAAGGGTGCGTTGTGGATTACCAGATCGGCACCATCAACAAATTCTAAAAACTCTTTGGCGACCTGAGCAAACAGCGGCTTGTCTTCAAGGAACTGATCGGTGATACCGTGAACTTCCATGGC
>JAQXBF010000040.1 GCA_029252555.1 Porticoccaceae bacterium | reverse complement strand
TTACTGCTGGCGCTAAAGGCGATCAGGCTGAAGGCGTAATCGCTGAATAATTTCTGTCGCTGTCACTAGATAGCAGTACTAAAATTATTAAAAAGCCCCGACAAGTGATTGTTGGGGCTTTTTTTATAGGTGGGGTTATCTTTAGTTGCGCTTTCTCGCTTCCGTTGCGTTTTCTCGCTCTTGGTACAGATTGCCCATTTCTTAGGGGCAAAAAAAATCCCGCCGCAGGGCAGGATTCTTTCGCACAGCACCAGAACCGACTTACTTGATTTTGGCTTCTTTGTAGATCACGTGCTTGCGGATCGTGGGATCGTACTTTTTGATCTCCATCTTCTCGGGCATATTGCGCTTGTTCTTATCTGTAGTATAAAAATGCCCTGTACCAGCACTGGACACTAAACGAATTTTTTCTCTAGCTGACTTAGCCATCAGTGATCTCCTTAGACCTTCTCGCCATTGGCGCGCAGGCCACACAAGACTTGTTCAATTCCATTTTTGTCGATGATACGCATACCTTTAGTGGATACACGCAGCTTCACAAAACGCTTCTCAGACTCGACCCAAAAACGGTGAGTGTGAAGATTAGGCTCAAAGCGACGACGTGTTCTGTTCTTCGCGTGAGATACATTGTTTCCAGCAATTGGGCGCTTGCCGGTGACCTGACATACTCTGGACATTGTTGCTGCCTCTGATTCCTATATTTGCCTTAGGGGAAGCCCCTAGAAACAAATCAATTCTATGATTTATCAATCCAATGACGGGACCGTCCCGCAAGGAGGCGTGTTTTATACCAGAAAGCCAATCTTGAATCAAACGAAAACCGCAGAATCGCTACAAAACCTACGAGTTTAAGCCTATAACTGCCCCTGGTCTGCCAGAGAGGTGCCATCCCCTCGCCCAACGACAAAATGATTGAGCAAACGTATCTCCATCAAATCAAGAGCCGCTTTTAATCGACGGGTGATTGCGATGTCCGATTTACTCGGTTCAGCATTACCCGAGGGGTGGTTATGAGCCACAATAATTGCCACCGCATTTTGTGCAGCGCCAATTTCACTACTTCTCAGGGGTGCACATTAGCCGCATTAATTGTGCCCTGAAATAACTAGCGAACTTCGATCAACTGGTGACGAGAATCCAATAGCAACACCACAAATACCTCGCGCTGATAATCACGCATCTTTACCGCCAGATAATCTCTAACATGAGTAGGACTGGTAAAAATGGGGTTGCCGTGCAGCTGCTCCTGAAAATATCTGGTGGTCAGCTCAAGGGTTGCCTGAACCTGACAGTACTTCGCTGGGCCCAGACCTTTGGCACTGCAAAACGATCGTTGGTCGGCGCTGAGTAATGGGCCGAGACCACCGAAATGACCGAGCAGGTCTCTGGCCAGATCAAACGCTGTCACACCTGGTAGCCCAGTGCGCAAAAATATAGCCAGTAATTCAGCATCGGACAGAACCGCTGCCCCTTTCGCTAAAAGCTTCTCTCTGGATCGCTCTTCCAGCGGCCAGTGGCTTATAGCCATAGTGAGTCCTTATTTAGAACTACAGAATTGCATTACAAAATGTTATCTTAACGCCCTTCCTATGGCCTGTCTGGACGATTAATGAGCAGCCTGTCAAACAAAAGAATAATTCTTGGCGTCACCGGCGGTATCGCCGCCTATAAAAGTGCAGAGGTCGTTCGGCGCCTGCAAGACCAAGGTGCCGAGGTACGTGTGGTAATGACACCAGCGGCCGGAGAATTTATTCGTCCCCTGACTATGCAGGCCCTGTCAGGCAATCCAGTGCATATCGAACTTCTCGACTCAGAAGCCGAAGCCGGGATGGGTCATATCGAACTTGCCCGCTGGGCAGACCTGCTTCTAATAGCGCCAGCCAGCGCCGACTTCATTGCCAATATGGTTCATGGCCGCGCCGATAGCTTATTGAGTGCCATACATCTGGCTACACCGGCTATGGTGGTCATTGCGCCAGCGATGAACCAAGCTATGTGGGCACATCCAGCAAGTCTGGCTAATATAGCCACACTGCAAGAGCGCGGGGTATGCATTATCGGCCCTGATGCAGGCATTCAAGCCTGCGGTGATGTTGGCCCCGGCAGAATGCAGCGGCCCGACGACATCGTTGAGAGAGCTATCAGCCTATTTGAGAATGGCCTGCTGGCAGGTAAAAAAGTGGTAATTACCGCAGGGCCCACCCGCGAAGCGCTGGACCCCGTACGTTATATCAGCAACCACAGCTCAGGGAAAATGGGCTATGCCCTTGCCCAGGCAGCAACTGAAGCCGGAGCCAAAGTAACGCTTATTTCTGGCCCAGTTAGCCTGGCGCCACCGGAGCGCTGTCAGCTGACTGCGGTAACCTCAGCAGATGAAATGTTAAGTGCCTCCCTTGAGGCTGCCACTGACGCTGATGTATTTATCGCCGCAGCCGCGGTCGCAGATTACAGAGCCAGCACTGTGGCAGAGCAAAAGATTAAAAAACAGGGCGAGCAGATGACCATCAATCTGGAGAAAAACCCGGATATTGTCGCTACTGTATCCGCCGCTAATCCCAATCTGTTTGTGCTGGGGTTTGCCGCAGAGACTCAGGATATCGAGTCCTATGCCAGAGACAAACTGGCAAGCAAAAATTTAAACGCCATTATTGCCAACGACGTCTCCCGCGGTGACGTAGGTTTTAATGCAGACGACAATGAAGTCAGCTGGATCGATGCCGACTCATCCAAGGTATTTAGCAAAAGGAGCAAGGCGCAGTTAGCGAGGGATATTCTTGAGCATATGGTTAACCACCTTAAGCTTTAGTCTAAACCTCCAGATACTGGGCCATTCATTACAGTGAATGTAAAACAGATAATTTCCACATTCCCCGAAGATCCAGTGATTAGCCGTGGTATTGCGCTCGGTCTGATCTCACTGGCGATTGCTACCAGCCTCATGTGGCAACAACTGGTTGTCGAGCCCCGCCTTCAAGCCGCCGATGACCATTACGGGCTAAATATCAAAGTGGCCGCCAATCGTGTCGATATCTATATGGCTCAATTCAGCCGTCAGCTCGGTAGCATCGCTAATCGACCTGCGGTCATCGAGAGCTTTTCTAAAGCCAATCAAAAGGCCCTTAATCAACTGGAAACCGATATTGCGAAAAGCGTAATCACCGACGCCCAAGCAGTCTACCTTATTGGTCGAAGCCAGCGGCGTCACCAAGATAACCTTGGTTACGCCGCTAAACAAATGGTAATCCAGACCTTGGCTGGCGGCCCAGCTATGCCAAGGGCGGTAAAAATAGACGGCCGCTGGCAACTATTAATCAGCAGAGCAGTGCCAGATGAGCATGCAACCAACGGCATTGGTGGTTTAATTCTTCTGAGTCTATCCATGCAGGGCCTAACCACTGCACTGAGTGTTGCCGACACCACCAACGGCAGTCTTGAGTTCCAGCAAACTGTGCCCAACCGAGGCAGTATTGCGGTTATTGAAATGGGCGAAAGATCGGCACTCACAGACGCGTCGCAACAGCTCCCGGCTACTGAGCTTTTCGATACCAGCAATGATTTATGGAAAATCGCCTTTACGCCGTCCCCAACACTGGCCCAAAAAATAGATCGAGAGCTGCCCCCATTCTGGTGGTTTTTTACTCTGGCGCTAGGGGTCATGGTTCTGTCTCTGCTGGGTTTAGTTAATCTTCGCCGCAAAACCAAAGCCAGACAAACAGCCATTTTTGTCGAAAAAGATAATGCCGAAGATGCGCTGTTTGCACCAGAGCTCGATGCGAGTACAGAACTAAGCCCAGCTGAAAAACTGAAACCACAGCAGCCACAGCCCATTAGCCAGAGCCCCGAACCTGCATCACAGCAATCCATCGAGAACCCGTTTAGGGCCCCGGATGTTGTCTTCCGTGACTACGATATCCGCGGCATTGCGGGAACGGAGATAACCCCAGAATTTGCGGCACGCCTGGGTAAAACCCTCGGTAATATTATTCTCAAAAACGGCCATAGGGCCATGTATGTGGGTCGCGATGGCAGGCTGAGCTCTCCCGAACTAGCGGCGGCACTAAAGTCCGGCTTGCAGTTTGCTGGCTGTAGCGTCATTGACCTCGGGGAGATCACCACGCCCGTGCTGAACTTTGCGGTTCACAACGACACACAGTCCAGCTGTGGAGTTATGGTCACCGCAAGCCACAATCCAGCGCAATACAATGGCTTCAAGATTATTATTCAGGGTCAGGTGATTGCCGGAAAAGCCCTGCAACTCTTAAAACCAATGCTGCAGGTACAGCATTTAGCCGCGGCTCAACAGGGGAATAGTAACGTCCATGATATTGTCCCCCATTATGTGCGGCATATTGTTGGGCAAAGCCCTATCGATCGCTCATTTAGAATTGTGGTCGACGCTGGCAATGCCGTCGCAGGGCCAGTGGCACTCCAGTTATTCGACAATCTTGGCTGCTTGGCTTTTCCCATGCACTGTGAGGTTGACGGCTCATTCCCCAATCACGAACCCAACCCGGCCGATGAGAAAAACCTTGAGGGGCTTATCAGCAAGGTTAAAGAGGTCAATGCAGACCTGGGTTTTGCCTTAGATGGCGATGGCGATCGCCTAGTGGTGATCTCTGGTAGCGGTGAAATCATCTGGCCAGACCGCCTGATGATGGTCTTTGCCCAGGACATTCTGGCTCGCAACCCGGGCGCAGATATTGTATTTGATGTAAAGAGCAGCAAACGACTGGCCGAAGTTGTGCGACAACATTCCGGTAGGCCGGTAATGTGTAAAACTGGCCACTCTCATGTCAGAAAAGCCGTGCAGCAAAATAAAGCACCCCTGGGTGGTGAGTACAGCGGCCATATATTCTTTAATGATCGCTGGAAGGGCTTTGATGACGGGCTCTACGCCGCGGTTCGGCTGTTAGAAATTCTCTGTGCCCAAGAAGACCACCAGACTCTGGACAGCATGATCAGCGAATTTGAGAGCAGCAGCTATACGCCAGAAATATTGATCCCCGTGGATGAGTCAGAAAAATTTGATCTGATGACCACCCTAGCCGCCGGTTGTCAATTTATCGGCGCTGAGATTATTACTCTTGACGGCTTAAGGGTAGAATACGCCAGCGGCTGGGGTTTAATCCGAGCGTCCAACACCTCCGCCAGTTTAACGCTGCGCTTTGAAGCGGACGACGACCAGAGCCTCGAAGAAATCAAACAGCGGTTTCGCGAAGAATTATCGCCTTTTATTAACAACATGGAAAAATACATATAGTTATGTCATTGAGTCGTACAGAAGCACAAACTACCGCGCAGGTAATCTCCCGTGCGCTGCCTTACATTCAGCGCTTCGCAGGTAAAACGGTGGTGGTTAAATATGGCGGTAATGCGATGGTCGACAACCGCCTCAAGGAGAGCTTTGCCCGAGATATAGTGCTTATGAAAGCCGTGGGCATCAACCCAGTGGTAGTGCATGGGGGCGGGCCACAAATTGGCAGCCTGCTAGATCAGCTATCGATTGAGTCCAAATTTGTCGATGGCATGCGTGTGACCGATAGCAAAACCATGGATGTGGTCGAGATGGTGCTCGGTGCCACCATCAACAAAGAGATCGTCAACCTTATCAGCAGTGCTGGGGGTAGAGCCTTTGGTGTCACTGGTAAAGATGGGCAGCTTATTCGTGCGAAAAAGCTCAAAGTTTCCCACCAGACGCCCGAGATGTCAGTGCCAGAGATTATCGATATTGGCCATGTGGGCGAAGTTGAATCTATTAATAAATCCGTTATTGATATGCTGGTTCAGGGTGACTTTATCCCTGTGATCGCCCCTATAGGGGTCGGTGCTAACGGAGCCTCCTACAATATTAATGCCGACCTGGTGGCGGGCAAAGTTGCAGAGGTTTTAAATGCAGAGAAGCTTATTTTGCTAACCAATGTGGCTGGTCTGCAAGATAAACAAGGAGATATTCTGACTGGCCTCAGCGTTGCCCGTGTTGATGAACTGATAGAAGATAGTACCATTTATGGCGGCATGCTGCCCAAGATTCGTTGCGCGCTGGATGCTGTTAAATCTGGCGTACCCTTCGCCCATATTATTGATGGCCGTGTCGACCACGCGGTTATGCTGGAAATATTTACCGACGAAGGCGTCGGTACCTTAATCACCAATCAAGAAGATAATGGAGCACTGTGATGGCGGGCAAAAGAGGTTCTCGAGCACAGGAAATATTACAGGCGCTGGCGCGTATGCTTGAAGTGTCGCGGGGAGGGCGCATTACTACCGCGGCCCTTGCTGCAGAACTTGGTGTGTCAGAAGCTGCACTCTATCGCCACTTCCCCAGCAAGACTCGAATGTACGAAGGTCTTATCGATTTTATCGAAGAGACCATCTTTGCGCGGGTTCGTACCATCATCGCCGATGATCCCGATGCTGTTAACCAGTGCTATCGCATTCTCAGCCTGGTATTGGCCTTTAGTGAAAAGAATCCAGGCATTACCAGAATACTGAATGGCGATGCCCTGACCGGGGAAACAGATAGGCTCCATGACCGCATGGCGCAGTTTTTTGATCGTCTGGAATCACAGCTTAAGCAGACTTTGCGCGAAGCTGAAATAAGAGATGGATTGAAACTAAGCGTGCCCATCAGCGTTGCCGCCAATTTGATGCTAGTCACTGCAGAGGGAAAAATCAGCCAGTTTGTGCGCAGTGGCTTTAAGCAGCTGCCTACAGAACACTGGCAAGAGCACTGGTCTCTGCTGACTGCACAGATGTTCGATTAGCCTGAGCTTTATAATATAACCTTTTCTAAAACGGCTCCCTCTAAAATGCCTCTTATCAAAAGCGTTATTGATCAGCCAGCAGCTGACTCAAACGCACTTCATAACTGCGATAGAGAGCTTCAATAACCCCTAGGTCATGCTGGCGATCCACCAGCATTTTTTGCATCTCAGCCCGATCTAACTGAGCTCGATCAATCTGCTGAACAAGCCCAGAGGCCGCCGCCTTACCAGCCATTTCACTGCTAGCCGCTTCAGACAGCAATGTCTCTTCCCTAACCACCAGAGTATTTAAATTATTTTGTAGGTTCTGAATATCCCATCCCAGTAGCGCCAGCTTGCGCTCTTTACGCTGAGTAATCTCAGTCACACCACTAAAACTAGGCAGCAGATACTGGTCTTGTTTGCTTTGCTTTGCTGAGAATCGTTACTGACCGGCTGTTGCGCTCGCACAACCTTTAAAATATGGCCATTCTCATTGACGATTTCATAGCCATCGGCGGCAGCCAACGGCGGAATGGTATCTGCGGTAACAACAATACCCGCACTATCGCGTTAACGGTAAAGCTCTGTTGCCAATGCCCCATTGGCCAGCAGCAATATCAGAAGCAGTCCCGCTTTAATCATACGCCGTACTCTTTCCTATATTCCTTAATCTGCTGAACCAAAAGATTCATATCTGGTTTAGCTTCGAGGTAAGTCAAAATATCATCAATATCAATAATGCTAACCACAGGAACTTTAAACTGCTGCTCAACTTCTTGTATAGCCGAGGACAGACCGTTGCCTCGCTCTTTGCGGTCAACACCAATCACAACACCAGCCGCTTTGGCACCAGCTTGCGCCACCATCGCCATCACTTCTCTAATCGCAGTGCCCGCCGTAATCACGTCATCAATAATTAAAACCCTGCCTTCAAGAGGCGCCCCAACAATGGTACCGCCCTCACCATGAGACTTGGCCTCTTTCCTATTAAAAGAGTATGGCACATCCCGGTCATGGTGCTCGGCGAGAGCAATTGAGGTAGCCGCCGCCAATGTAATACCTTTATAAGCTGGCCCAAACAAGACATCAAACTCAATGCCCGAATCGACAATAGCCGCAGCGTAGCATTGGCCCAGTGCTACCAGCGCCTTACCGCGATAAAACTCCCCCGCATTAAAGAAATGGGGTGAGAGTCGGCCAGATTTAAGCCTGAACTGGCCAAACTTTAAGGCACCACTGTCTAGCGCGTTATCAATAAACTTAGTTTTGTAATTATTCATAGTCAACTTCTTTAATCCTGATCTTCTTTAATGGTCACCAGCAATTATTGGGCCAGAGCCATCTGCTGTACACGCACAAGATCCGCAATCCCCTGCTTGGCCAGTTCTAACATCTGATTCAACTCTTCCGCACTAAATGGTGCTGCCTCTGCAGTGCCCTGAACCTCGATAAAACCGCCATCGCTGTTCATCACAACATTCATATCAGTCTCTGCATTAGTGTCCTCTGCATAATCAAGATCTAGCACCGCTTCGCCTTTATAAACACCCACAGAAACAGAGGCAATCATACCCACCAGAGGATTACCAGCAATGGCTTTTTTGCGCTGCAAATAGCGGATAGCATCAACCAGTGCCACACAGGCGCCAGTAATAGAAGCGGTTCTAGTGCCGCCATCAGCCTGAATCACATCGCAATCAATATTGATGGTGTGCTCACCCAGCTGCTTTAGGTCAACCGCAGCGCGCAGAGATCGGCCAATCAAACGCTGGATTTCCTGCGTGCGCCCACTCTGCTTGCCACGGGCAGCTTCGCGACCCATTCGGCTATTAGTCGAGCGTGGCAACATACCGTACTCCGCCGTCACCCAACCCTGCCCTGAACCGCGCAAAAATCTAGGTACCCCATTATCAACGCTCGCCGTACAAATCACTTTGGTATTGCCAAACTCCACTAACACAGAGCCTTCGGCATGGCAGGTGAAGTCGCGAGTGATCTTTACTTGTCGGAGCTGTTCTGGGCGTCGGCCACTAGGTCTGTTCATATTCGTTTCCTAAGAATGGGGGCTATAAAAAATTTTGTGGGATTGTAGCAAATCTACCAACCCATTGGCCGCCTTTGTTAAGATGACCCCCTATTAATTTTTCCCTTGGAGAAAACTATGCCTCGCAGCATGACCGCATTTGCCAGAAATACGACAGATTTTAGCTGGGGCTCAGTCACCTGTGAACTGCGCTCAGTGAACCATCGTTTTCTAGAGGCCGGTTTTCGACTGCCCGAGACAATGCGTGAACTTGAAATGCCCCTGCGAGAAATAGCCCG
This sequence comes from Porticoccaceae bacterium, assembly GCA_029252555.1. GTDB lineage: Bacteria > Pseudomonadota > Gammaproteobacteria > Pseudomonadales > Porticoccaceae > HTCC2207. The sequence goes on along the minus strand of JAQXBF010000040.1, from coordinate 53,810 downwards.
CAAAAAGCTTGCCCGCGGCAAAGTCGACTGCTCAGTACAGGTAAACTTTAACAATAGCGACGCCACGGTCAGTGCCGATCTAAAGCTGGCTAAACGTTATATCAATATTGCCGAAAAAGTCGCCGCCCAACTGCAGAACCCGGCCCCCGTGTCACCACTGGATATTATGCGCTGGCCCGGTATTCTTAAAGATCAGGAAATTGATGCTGAGAGCCTTCACAAAGCTGCTATCCAAGCTTTTACAGGCACCGTTGAACAACTTCTCGAAGGTCGCCAGCGCGAAGGGGACAAGTTAGCTGATATGATCGAGCAGCGGCTCAAAGGCATAGAGAGTCAGATAGCCATGGTGCGCCAAGACCTACCCAGTATTTTAGAGCACCAGCGAAAGCGTCTGCATGAAAAGCTGGAAGATCTGAAGGCACAGCTGGACGAAGATCGCCTAGAGCAAGAGATGGTGATTATTTCCAGCCGCGCCGATGTGGACGAAGAACTGGATCGTCTCGAAGCTCATATCAGTGAAATACGCCTGGCCCTGACCAGCAATGATTCGATCGGCCGCCGTCTGGATTTTTTAATGCAAGAATTAAATAGAGAAGCCAATACTCTGGGCTCAAAATCCATCTCTGGCGCCACCACTCAAGCCTCTGTCGAGCTCAAAGTCTTAATCGAACAAATGCGCGAGCAGATTCAAAATATCGAATGATCCGCTTTCTGGCACCAGCCCTGCTTGTCAGTATGGCATTGTTCAGCAGCCCATCGTTTTCATTCGGTGTCGATGGGCACCTTATGGTTACCAGCGTCGCTGAAAACCACCTCAGTGATAAAACCGCCATGGCCATTAAGCGGATAACCGACAATGGCGATTTGGGTAGCCGCTCTCTGTGGCCAGATCGAATTCGTCACTTGCCCGCCTGGGAGCAATCAAAATACTGGCACTACATCAGCATTGACGACCGCGAGCTATTTTCTGATTTCCTGCGCCACAAAGATGGGGACGTGGTTTCCGCGCTGGAACATTTTTATGCACAGCTACAAAACCCTCAGCTCAGTAACAGACAACAACTTGAAGCACTGAGCTTCTTTATGCACTTTGTCGCAGATATTCACCAGCCACTGCATGTTGGCAGACGAGATGATCGCGGGGGCAATAACATTCAAGTGAAATGGCCCAGCAAGCCAAAGAACGTTAACCTAAATCAGGTCTGGGATAGTTTGATTCTAGCTACAGCAAACAAAGCGTCGCAACAATATGCCCAAATGCTAGATCGGGCGACCGCTCAAGAAATGGCCCAGTGGCAGAATAGTCACTTTTGGGAATGGGCCCGTGAATCAAAAGCACTTCGGGCACAGGTATACAACTTTAGTCCCGAAACCCAAAAGGCCCGCACCATAATTAGCCGTGCCTACATTCAGCGCAACAAACCTATTATTGAGCAGAGGATACTGATGGCGGGCATTCGTCTAGCCGATTGCCTCAATCGTATCTTTGACCCACAAACCCAGCAGCTAAAATTTTTATTACAGCGCAGAGATAATCTGGAATAATTAGTCTCCAGATAGAGTCCGCAAAATACAGGTAATCGAGCACTATGGGCAAAGGCACATTATTTATTATTTCCGCACCCTCCGGCGCAGGCAAAACCAGCCTGGTCTCAGAGATTCTTGCGCGGATGGACAATATTCAAGCCTCAGTTTCCCATACCACCAGAGCCTGTCGGCCCGGTGAAGAAGATGGTGTGAACTATCATTTTGTAAGCCAAGAGCAGTTTGTTCGCATGGAAGAGGGCAATGCCTTTCTCGAACATGCCGAAGTGTTTGGCAATTTCTACGGCACCTCGGAGCAATGGGTGCAAGATACCTTGAATAGTGGTACCGACGTAATTCTGGAAATCGATTGGCAGGGCGCCGAGCAGGTGCGCCATAAGTTTGCCCAGAGCAAGAGCATCTTTATTTTGCCTCCTAGTAAACAGGCCCTGCGGGAGCGCCTTAATGGCCGCGGTCAAGATGAAATGCAAGTGATTGAGCAGCGCATTGCCGCCGCCACCGAAGAGATGAGCCATTATATCGAGGCCGACTATTTGGTGGTCAATGATGACTTCGATGTGGCTCGCCACGAATTAGAGGCCATTATCACCGCACAGCGCTGCAAAACCTCTGTTCACGGCCATGAAAAATTACTGCTAGATTTATTGTCGTAACCCTCCGCAACAGGTAAACTTGCCGACCCGCTCAGCGTTAGGCTGGGCACTTTATTACTTTTTCATTAATTTATTACGTTTGGCGGAAAAAAGATGGCACGTATTACTGTAGAAGATTGTTTGGAACATGTAGATAACCGTTTTGAATTGGTCATGGTCGGTTCCAAGCGCGCGCGTCAAATTGCAACTGAGGGTCGTCCCCCTCTGGTTGACGAAGAGAACGATAAGCCAACAGTAATTGCTCTGCGCGAAATCGAACAGGGTCTGGTCACAGCAGATATCCTGACTGAAGTGGTCCAAGACTACGAGATCGTTGATTCTGAGGAAGCGACTGAAGTTCCAGAAGAGCCCGCCGCCTAAGAAACTCTCGCAAGAGAGATCAGCCCAAAGAGGAGGGCAGCACTCAAGTGCTCACAGTACTCACCGACAAGCTCTCCTCTTACCTCGACGTCAAAGAAGTTAAAAAAGTCGAGCGTGCCTACAGCTACTCCGAGCAATGCCATTCAGGACAGATGCGCCAAAGTGGTGACCCCTATATCACTCACCCCCTCGCCGTAGCCAATATCCTCGCCGATATGCATATGGATCACGAGAGCCTAATCGCCGCATTGCTGCATGATGTTATTGAAGATACCGGTGTGACCAAAGGCCAAATCAGCCGGCGCTTTGGCCGCACCGTAGCCGACCTGGTTGACGGTGTCAGCAAGCTCACCGAAATAGAATTTGAATCCAAAGCCGAGCAGCAAGCTGAGAGCTTCCAGAAAATGACCCTAGCCATGTCGCGAGATATTCGCGTGGTATTGGTCAAACTGGCAGACCGGCTGCACAATATGCGCACTCTGGGTGTACTGGCCCCAGAAAAGCGCCGACGCATCGCTCGAGAAACTCTCGATATCTACGCCCCAATTGCCCAGCGTCTGGGTATCAATGATATTCGTCTTGAGTTCGAAGACCTCGGCTTTGCCGCCATGTATCCGTTGCGCCACCGTCGCCTGCGCGAAGCAATGGCTGCCGCTCGCAAAAACCGCAAAGAAATTGTCGCCGAAATTCATCAGGCCATTGAACTGCGACTGGAAAATGAATCATTTCACGCCACCGTAAAAGGTCGCGAAAAACATCTGTGGAGCATTTACCGCAAGATGCGCGAAAAGAAAAAGTCTTTCCGCGACATTATGGATGTATTCGCCTTCAGGCTTGTGGTCGACGATGTCGATGAGTGCTACAGAACACTTGGCATCATGCACAATATTTTCAAACCAGTGCCAGGAGAATTTAAAGACTATATTGCCATACCTAAAGCCAATGGTTACCAGTCACTGCATACCGTATTGGTAGGCATGCACGGCGTGGTGATTGAAGTGCAAATACGTACCAAAGAAATGGAAAGAATGGCCAACTATGGTATTGCTGCCCATTGGGAATACAAGTCTGGTCAGCAGAATATCGATGGCCAGCAGAGGCGCGCGACGCGCTGGGTTCAGGGCCTTCTAGAAATGCAAAAGCAAGCGGGAGATTCCTTAGAATTCCTCGAGCACGTTAAAGCAGATTTATTCCCAGACGAGATTTATGTTTTCACCCCCAAAGGCACTATTGTCGAATTGCCCTCTGGCGCTACGGCCATCGATTTTGCTTACTCGGTGCATACCGGTCTTGGAGATCGCTGTATTGCCTGCCGCGTTGACGGCCAGCTCACACCGTTATCCGAGCATCTGCAGAGTGGCCAAAAAATTGAAATTATCAGTACCGCTGGCGCGCAGCCCAATCCTAACTGGCTAAATTTTGTAGTCACCGCCAGGGCCCGCAGTGCCATACGCCACTTCCTTAAAAACCAGCAGCACGACGAGTCGGTTGATCTAGGTAAACGCCTACTCGATCAGGCATTGGCTAATTTAGGCACCAAGTACAAAGAGCTGAAAAAATCTCAGATCAAAAGCCTGTTAAGAGAGACAGGAGCACCAACCTTCGAGCATGTTCTTCAGCAAATTGGTTTGGGTAACAGCGTACCCTTTGCCGTCGCCAACCTTTTAGTCCCGCCAGCCAAGCGTAAAATAGCTGACGGCAAAAGAAACTCCACATTGCCCGTTGTGATAGACGCCTCCGAAGGGTTGCTGGTTCAATATGCACGCTGCTGTCACCCAATTCCTGGCGACCCCATTCTAGGCCATGTGACTCCAGGTAAAGGGCTGGTCATTCACCTTGAGTCCTGCCGTAATCTAAAAGAGATACGCAACAACCCAGAGAAGAGCATGGCGCTCAGCTGGTCCACCGTGGTTAAAGGCGAATTCCCCGTCGAGGTGAAAGTAGAGATCACTCCAGAGCGTGGTTTTATCGCCGCGCTGGCCTCAAGAATGACCGAGGAAGATGCTACCATTGAAAATATCAGCATGACTGAAAAAGATGCCTTTACCAGCATCGTCGACGTGGTACTGATCGTAAGGGACCGTATTCACCTCGCCGATATTCTGCGCCGAGTTCGCAGCCTCAAACCGGTGCGCCGTGTGTATCGAGTGAAGAATAAATAACTTTACGAAAGGAAAAATAGATGACCAACAAAGCCATTATCCACACAGATAGCGCCCCAGCCGCCATAGGCACCTATGTGCAGGCTGTTAAGGCCAATAACACCGTCTATTTGTCAGGGCAAATTCCCCTTGATCCAGAGACCATGGCCTTGGTCGATGGCGATATTGGCGCACAGATCAATCAGGTATTCAAAAATTTGCATGCGGTCTGCGAAGCCTCCGGCGGTGATCTCAGCAATATAGTAAAACTCAATATCTTTCTCACCGACCTCAGTCACTTTCCCGTGGTCAATGAAATCATGGGGCAGCATTTTCAAGAGCCCTTCCCAGCACGCGCCGCGATTGGTGTGAATGAATTGCCCAAAGGGGCTCAGGTTGAAATCGATGGCATTTTGGTTATCTAGCCTGATCAACTGCAAGGGGCGCTAGACGGCTGCGCTCCCGCCCTTAGCCTCTCACTAGAAGAAATATCTCAGTGCCAAACGGGTTTCCGTGCTATTGCTGTCTTGCAGAGGAGTCAAAATCGCCTCACCAAGGCTTGTTTGTTTACTCTCCAAGTCCATGTATTTCCATGCAACCTCTGCGGCAATACTGAAATTGTCTGTTACCTCGTAAGCAATACCAAAAGTGTGTTCAAGTGAGTATCCATCGGCACTAGCAAAGGAGCCTTCACGAAAATCTACCACCAACATCAACCCAAAAGAGGCGAAATCTAAAAATGTTGATCTTGATGATTTAACGTAGCTCGCACGCAACCCGTAATACGAAAATGACTTTTCTTTGAGAGTATGTTTTCTCAGTAATCCAATACCAAACTCACGCTCCTCAAATCGAGTTAAAAACTCATCATAGTCGTAAGTTCGTTTGGAATAGTAAAAACTACCTTCCAAAATCCAATCATCGTTGAGCATGTAGGGGATATAAACGTGGTTATCACTTCCTTCTATGGAAATTCCAATACCAAAATTAGAGGCCTGGGCGCCAATAGAGGTCAGCAGTATGGCTGCCAAAATCATTATCCTTAACATTTTTCTTCCTTGAGCTGATCAACAAAATAAGTCTGCCCAGTCGATACATCCATGGAACAACATAAGCTTCAGATACAGTGCAGACAAAATTGGCAGAGTGCTAAAACAATTTATTTAGCCATCAAAGCCAAATAGCCCTCTTTATAGCTGGGATAGATAAACTCAAAGCCCGACGCCAGCAGACGCTGATTACTGCAGCGCCTAACGGCTTTCTGCACAACAATCTCATCGGTCAAGGAAACCTGCATCTGTGCCGCCATCCAGACTCGCAAATCATGTTGAGTCACTGGCGCAGAGTCGGTGGCCAGATAAACTGTTTCTATGGCCTCGCCCGCAGCAAACAGATCAATAAGGTGAGACAGCACACCGCCGCAGTCATCACTATAAATTCGATTGCTCCATTGTTCAGGTTCAGCTGGCCGGCCTTTACCCGCTTTTACCTGACTTAGCATTCTGGTTCGGCCCGGCCCATAGATGCCGGAAAATCGCACAATGCTGTGGTCACAGGGCAAATCAGCAATGAGTTGCTCAGCTTCAAGCAGCAATTTGCCCGAAAATGATTGGGGGTTCGTGGCTGTGCTCTCATCAACCCAGTCGCCATTATTATGGCCATAAACACTGGTACTAGAGACCCAGATAACCAGTTTGGGTTTGTGCTCTGTGGCGCCAATAGCCAGGGACAAAGCCTGGGCGCCTTTAAGATAAGAATCCCGGTAGGCCTGTTCAGTAAAGGTGCTCGGTGTCAGTGTGACCACCACCACATCAAAACCCTGATCCAGAACAGCCCTCAGCTCAGTACTATCTGTCATATCCCCAGCAATGGGGTCAATACCGGCCGGGAGTCTTTCGGGGTTACGCCTCAGGCCAAAGCTCTGGTGTTGAGTGCGGGCTGCCGCGCGCTGAGCAATATCACCACAGGCGGCAAATAATATTTTTAATTGATCTGTCATATTTGATTAATACTAGCTATTATTAAAAAGATTAGTTAGCGCAAAAAAAGGTACGCCACATGACACTCACAGAACTCCGCTATATCACCACCTTGGCCCAGCTCCAGCATTTTGGCCAAGCCGCCGAGCGCTGCAATGTCAGTCAACCGACGCTGAGTATAGCGGTTAAAAAACTGGAAAGTGAACTGGGTGTTGATCTTTTTGAACGCTCTAAAAGCAGTGTGAGGCCCACCCCCGTCGGCGACCAGATTATTGCCCAGTCCCAGCGCGTGCTTGAGGAAGCAGCAGCGATCAAAGATATCGCCACCTCTGGCAAAGACCAGCTCAATAGCCCACTGCATGTGGCTGCCATCTTTACCATTGGCCCTTATCTGTTCCCGCATTTTATTCCGCCGCTTCAAAAGCAAGCCCCACAAATGCCTCTGGTTATTGAAGAGGGTTATACCAGCAGCTTGCGCAAGCGACTCCGCAGTGGCGAAGTAGATGTCATTATTGTTGCCCTGCCTTTTACCGAGCCAGATGTCGTTGTGCAGCCACTGTATGAAGAACCCTTTGTAGTGCTGATTCCTGAGAATCATATCCTTGCTGCTAAACAGGAGATCGAGCACAGCGATCTTGATGGCGAAAATGTGTTGATGATGGGCGAAGGCCATTGTTTTAGAGATCAGGTGATTGAAGCACTGCCCAATATTAATCAAAACCCCAATGAGACCGCGCCCATTCGAACCATGACCGAAGGCAGTTCTCTGGAAACACTCTGCTATATGGTGGCGTCTGGGCTAGGTATTACTATTTTGCCCCAATCAGCAGCCATGGGCGCCAGCTATCGCGGTAACGCTCTGGCGACTCGGCCCTTTGCAGGCACTGCGCCATCGCGCACCACCGCCTTGGCTTGGCGAGCAAGCTTCCCTCGGCACAAGGCCATTGATGCCCTGCGCATTGCGATTAATGAGCGCAACCTTCCCGGGGTAGATATTGTTAAAAGTTCAGGCTTGAGAAATCTCTAATGACGGCTGCCTCTCTGGATAAATTGAGTGTAGAAACCCTAAGCGGCATTGGGCCAGCACTGGCGACCAAGTTAAAAAAACTCGGCCTCTACAGCTTGCAAGACTTATTGTTTCATCTGCCCCTGCGCTACATCGACCGCACCCAGATCACCCCCATTGGTGGCATTCAGCCCATGACCGAAGTGGTTATTGAAGGTGAGGTTCGCGCCAGTGATGTTGTGTTTGGCCGTCGCCGCAGTCTGGTATGCAGACTCCAGGACCATAGCGGTGTGGCGACCATAAGGTTTTTTCACTTTAATCGTGCCCAACAAGAGCGGCTTAAGCCAGGTACCAAACTGCGCTGTTTTGGTGAAGTGCGGCGAGGCAAATCTGGTGTTGAACTCTATCACCCAGAGTATCAGTATCTGGACACCCCCAATCCCACCGAGCTGGAAGAGACATTGACACCAATTTACCCAGCTACCGAGGGCATCACCCAAACCCGGATACGGGATTTCTGTGGCCAGGCATTAAAACGCCTCAATGATCATCCGGTCGCCGAATTATTGCCCGCGGATATCAGTGGGGGCCTAGAGCACCAACTCTCCTACTCCCTGGTGGACGCATTGCACCTGCTCCATAACCCTCCCCCAGGCACAGCATTAAATCTGCTGGCGGAGGGTGAGCACCCAGCCCAGCAACGTCTGGCCGCAGAAGAGCTAATTGCCCACAATCTAAGCCTGCTGCGTCTGCGAAAAAAGGTACAGCTACAGCAGGCGCCATTACTCACAGAAGATAAAGGTGCGCGGAATAAATTTCTCGAGCAACTTGCTTTCGACTTAACTGGTGCCCAGCAAAAAGTGGCGGCCGAAATTAATGCCGATATCAGCACCGCAGTGCCCATGCTGCGACTAGTGCAAGGAGATGTGGGCTCTGGCAAAACCGTGGTAGCCGCTATGGCTGCTGTGCAAGCCATAGCTAATGGCAAGCAGGCCGCACTAATGGCACCCACCGAGATTCTGGCCGACCAGCACCGCATTAACTTTGAACAATGGCTGCGCCCCTTGGGTATTCGAGTTGCGTTCTTAACCGGCAAGGTCAAAGGCAAAGCCCGCGAGATGCAGCTACTGGCTATTGCCGATGGCACAGCGCAAATGGTGATCGGCACCCATGCATTATTTCAAGAGACCGTAGAATTTCATGACCTTGGCCTTAGTATTATTGATGAACAGCATCGCTTTGGCGTGCATCAACGCCTGGCTTTGCGCAACAAAGGCTTTAGCCCGGAGGGCCCGCGCCTCAATGGACCTGCGCCCCATCAACTTATTATGACCGCCACACCAATTCCTAGAACCCTGGCCATGAGTGCCTATGCAGATCTCGACTGTTCTGTTATTGATGAGCTGCCTCCAGGCCGCACGCCGGTAGAAACTGTGGTGCTAAGCAATCTGCGGCGCAACGATATTATTGAGCGAGTACGCCTCTCCTGCACCCAGGGCAGGCAGGCTTATTGGGTCTGTACCTTAATTGAAGAATCCGATGTGCTCGAGGCCCAGGCCGCAGAAGTCACCGCTAGCGAACTGCAGCTAATGCTGCCCGGGCTGAAGATTGGTCTGATTCACGGCCGGCTCAAGCCCAGGGAAAAACTGGAAATGATGGAAGCCTTTAAATCTGGCGAGATTAACTTATTAGTCGCCACCACGGTTATCGAGGTGGGTGTCGACGTGCCCAATGCCAGCCTGATGATTATCGAAAATGCCGAGCGCCTGGGCTTATCCCAGTTGCATCAGCTGCGGGGTCGGGTGGGTCGAGGCTCCCAGAACAGCCACTGTGTTCTCCTTTACAGCCCCCCTATTTCCGGCAATGGCAGCGCGCGCCTGAAAATTATGCGTGAAACTACCGACGGTTTTAAGATTGCTGAAAAAGACCTCGAGCTGCGCGGCCCCGGCGAAGTGCTGGGTACCCGCCAAACCGGCGATATGCAGCTGCATATTGCCGACTTGCAGCGAGATGCGCACATGCTTCCAGAGATCAAAAACCTCGCCGAAAATCTGCTGCTCAACCACGCCGACACGGTCGATGGCTTGATCGATCGATGGCTCGGACACAGCGAACAATACGCTCAAGCCTGACACAGCAAACGCGGCCAAAATATTCCATCTTAATTGTTTCAATTTTATGACAACGGCCTATACTGCGAACTGAATAAGAGGATGGCTCTATGGCATTTAGTAACCCAATTTCTAATCTGTTTGGCAAGTCCCCGATCAAACCATTGCAAGAGCATATGTCTCTTGCCGTAAATTGCGCGGCACAGTTAGAACCTTTCTTTGACGCAGTCATTACCAACAAATGGCCCAAGGCCAGTAAAATTTTTGATCAGATTGCCGAGAATGAAAACCGCGCTGACGAACTGAAAAAGCAGTTCCGCTTAAATATGCCAAAGAGCCTATTTATGCCTATGTCACGCTCAGATCTGCTCAATATTCTCTCTCAGCAAGATGAAATCGCCAATATGGCCAAAGATGTGTGCGGCATCGTGTTGGGTCGTGAGATGGATATCCCCGCTGCTCTGCAGGCCGACCTTATCGGCTTTGTAAAGAGCGCAATCGAAACCTGTGAAAAAGCTCTGAAAGCAATCAATGAGTTAGACGAACTGCTGGAAACAGGGTTTACCGGCCAGGAAGTTAAGTTTGTCCAGAAGTTAATACGCGAGCTGGACGCTCAGGAACAGAAAGTCGACAAAAAAGAGCGCAAGCTCCGTCACCGTCTGTTCAAGCTGGAAGCAGATATGCCCCCAGTTGATGTGATGTTCCTGTATAGCACCATCGATAATATCGGTGCCATTGCAGATACCGCTGAGCGCGTTGGCAATAGCCTCGAGCTTTTACTCGCTAAATAATCACTTTTCGGACCACTCACCATGGAATTATTTACTGAATACGGCACCATCCTGATTATTATGGCCGGTGCATTCGGCTTCTTTATGGCTTGGGGTGTCGGGGCAAATGATGTCGCCAACGCAATGGGTACCTCGGTGGGCTCCAAAGCCCTAACCATCAAACAGGCAATTTTGATTGCCATGGTCTTTGAATTTGCCGGTGCCTACTTAGCTGGTGGCGAAGTTACCTCGACCATTCGTAAAGGCATTGTAGATTCAGCGGTATTTACCGATCAGCCAGATCTGCTGGTATTCGGCATGCTCTCGGCGCTACTGGCCGCAGGCACCTGGCTAGCAGTCGCCAGCTTTATGGGTTGGCCGGTATCCACAACCCACAGTATTGTTGGCGCCATTGTTGGCTTTGCTGCGGTTGGCGTGTCCTATGATGCGGTCAACTGGACCAAGGTAAGCACCATTGTCGCCAGCTGGGTAGTATCACCAGTGATGGCAGGCACCATATCCTTTGCCATATTCAGAAGCGTTCAGCGCCTGATTCTAATTCAAGATAATCCTTTTGACCGAGCCAAAAAATACGCACCTATGTACATGTTTGCCGTAGGCTTCCTGATGGCCATGGTGACACTGCTAAAAGGGTTAAAGCATGTATTTAAAGATTTCGGCATCAAGCTTTCCTATGGTGAAAACGTCATTGTCGCCATAGGCTTTGGTATTGTAGTTACCATCATCGGCAGCTATCTGTTGAGTAAAGTCGAGCGCGACGAAAGCAAAGAAGAAAACAACCGTTTCTATAATGTTGAAAAGGTTTTCGCCGTACTCATGATTTTTACCGCCTGTAGTATGGCCTTCGCCCATGGTTCAAATGATGTGGCCAACGCAGTCGGCCCCCTTGCTGCTGTGGTTAATGTGGTTAATGCCGGTGGCGATATCGCCGCGAAAAGCATGATGCCCAGCTGGATTCTGTTGCTGGGTGGTGCTGGCATTGTCTTTGGACTCGCGACCTACGGCTTTAAAGTCATGGGTACCATCGGCCGCAAGATTACCGAGCTAACCCCAAGTCGCGGCTTCGCTGCCGAACTGGGTGCTGCAGCCACCGTAGTATTGGCTTCAGGTACCGGGCTACCAATCTCTACCACCCACACATTGGTAGGCGCAGTATTGGGTGTGGGCATGGCGCGAGGCATTGGCGCAATCAACCTGAGAATGGTTGGCTCCATCTTCCTGTCATGGGTGGTTACACTGCCCGCTGGTGCAGGCCTTTCTATTCTGTTCTTCTTTTTCTTTAAAGGGGTGTTTGGCGCCTAAAGGCAGAATTTTAAACGCTTTAAAAAGCTCGGCAGATAACAACCTGTCGGGGGTTTTTGTGCCTGAGCCATTTATAGTCATGGGCTTTATAACAACAGATTTACCGCCTGCTGTAGTTGACCGCGAATATTCTCATCAGTAATTATCTTAGCCTTATCGTCTCACACAGTTGAAAACTGGAGTATAGAAACACTGGCCTTGAGATTCACCCCAAAATAAGGGGCAGACGCTGATGCGGCAGCTAACACAGAACCCGCGCCACCGGGGCCGGAGAAGTCGAGATATAGACAATTGGTTTATCCTGAAATACGTTTTGCTGAATCCGCGAGCACCAATCAAACAGATTTTTGTAGGCTGCGGAATAAGAACGGTTGTGTTCAGCAAAAGAAGTAATAAGCGCATCAGCGGTAGCGATCTTTGCCATAAAATCCACCGCCTGCCGGGGGCTACCCAGGTGATGCTCGCGGTCCTGGCTAAAGAGAGGCATTTCATAATCATTGAGGTCGAGTACTTCCGACTCTACCCCATTCAATAGGCCTACCGCATAGGTCACTTGTTTTTTATTGATCGAAACTGAACTGTTACTGGCAGCAAAAGCTAATATCTTCATAGGTGCGCCCCATTCCATTAATAAAATTTCTTCCATTGGCTGATAAAACGCATAGCGGGTAAAACGCATGGCTCCTAATAAGCCTAGCTTATAATTTATGCTGTGGAGAAATGCGAAATACTATTGAAGTCACACCTGATTGAGATTATGCAGTAGGTCCAGCGCCAAATCAGCTTTCGCTTCGGGCACAAACAAATGGTCATGGAAGAAACCAGCAATCATATTGGCACTGATGTCATAAACAGCCAACTTGCCCGCAACAACGGCGGTTAAGCCAACGGACTCCAAACTCGAATGCACCTGCAGGCTAATACAGCGAAACAAACCCTCATAACCCAAGCCCAGAGCATCGGCACTTTGTTGAGTCACCACCAATGTTAACCCCTCATGCTCCTGAAAACTGGCAATTGGCTTGGCCTCGGCATAGTCACCATAGCTAGCGCCAGGCAAAGTGCAAAAGACATAGGTGTCGCCCAGCAAATTGGGCGACAGGGTCTTGAGGATGGCTTTTAAGTCAGTTTCCCCAGACATCTTACTTATCGACCGCTCTCGCAAAAAAAAGCAAAAGGAATGGCAAAAGGCCCAAACAAGACCCCCATTAAACCCCAAAAGCGAGCATCGCCATTACGGCTTTTGGCGATCTGATAACAGATGTATATACAGACGATGTTAAGAATAACCACAGCATAAGCAGTAGGCATTATTTTAATTCCTCAGAAAAATGATAACTGGCAATATGCAGGCCCTGAGCAAAGTAAAACTTATGGGCCTGATCCCGATGAGTACCAGAATCCAAATGGAAGTGGTTGCAGCCAGCCTGCACAGCTTCATTGCGCAGCCATTTAATCATCTGCTCACCATAACCTTTTGAGCGATGTATTGTAGCCGTAACCAAGTCATCAACATAGCAGTGCAGGCCCATAAATAAGTTAGTATAAATGCGGTATCCAGCGGCCGCGACTACCTCGTTCTCAACCGCAATATAAACAAGCTTATAGCCTTGGCTTTCCATCTGCCGCACAGTCTCCCTAAAAGTCACCCGAGACAGGTGTGGCCGCAACTCAGCCATAACATCAAAACAGCTCTCTATCTCGGCATCTGTGGTCGCTAGTTTAGGCACTCTGTATACCCCAATAATATAGTTATCCCATTGTATTAAGCCAATACAACTCCTAGCAATGCCTTAAAGGGGGTAGCGGCCCAAGCATATTTTTCATAAAGAGCTTTTATTGACCCGATCACACCAGCGGGCGAAGGGTGCAGCTGCAACCATTCAACCTCGGCCTTTAGGGCAAGATACTCTGCGCGAGGAACAGTTTTGTTTGCCACCATGTTGTCAATGGCCTTATAAAAGCGATCGAAATCATCATCTTCAATATGATTAGTTTGATACGCATGCAGCTAGTTACTATCGCCCTGGCTAACATTACCCACCGCGGCACTGCCGCCAAAGACATTAATATTGATACCTGACTTACTCATGCCTTAGCACCTTTTACCGCAGCGCTAATTTTATTCATGGCACCCTGCACCACATTATCCATATTCACTTTACCACCAGAAATATTGATATTCATACTCTGGAGTTTTTGCGCTTTCAGGTCAACGTCAAATACAGTTTCACTAATGGAGCGCACCTGAGTAGAGACATCAATATCATTGTACGCACTGGTATAAACTGTTCTAACTTTGCTTAGCAAATTGGTTTCACGCTTAAGATAGGGAGCAATCCAAAAGAAAAAAGTGAATCGCGAATAGGCAATTAATTTAAATTTGGCATCGTTGTCTACATAGCCGCTAACAACCACACGCCATTCAAAAGAGCGAACAGCACCAAAGCTACTCTGATTTAAAATTAGGGTTAACGTTGTGCCTCGGTCGGCAGACTTCGCTTCACCCTTCAAGAACTTGCGCTTCTCAGAGGCGAGTAAATCTTTGTCCTTATCGGTAATAACAATAGGTTCCAGAGACTCGATGGGAGTCTTGGCTTTTAACTCTTCTTTGATAGTAGCGAATATATCCTCTTCAATTTTTATCGGGTGATGAAAAATATGCTAGATATGGGTAAATACCTGACCAAAATATTTAAACGGCAATGCCTTATTAAAACTATTGGCACTGGAAACCGCTTCATCAATATCGTTGCGCAAGAGTGCCGAGGTAACCAGCTCAAAAACAGTCAGTACAATAAGCCAAATGCCCAATGTGCCTATTACTAGATATATGTTTAATAAAACTGCCAAAGCAATAGTGCGTTTTTTAATTCGATTATTTACATTTTTAGAATCTATAAAATCCATTTTTTATAGCTCCTTTTATTAAGTCAATTTAAAGATATTTGCCTAACGTTGGCCCCCACGAAAAAGTACCATTGCTCGAAATCAGAGTAGAGCCCTGAGACTTAAAATAATTTGCATTCTGGATCCTTGGCCAAAAAATAGAGAGCGATCTCTGCGGCCTATTGGGTTGTTCTGTAACGGTTTAGGCCTACGGCGACCCAAAGGCCTGATAGAAAAATTTACTTAAAGATACACCAGATTGTAAAAGCTTGTGATGTTAGCTTTTTTTGTTGCGTCTATTGGCCCAAGGATCTGAAGATAATATTGAATTTTTCGGCGGCTGAGGCTGACTAAAAGTATCGATATACAGCGCCTCTACCTTTTCTCTAGCCCACAGGGTTCTGCGTAAAAACTTAAGGCTAGACGTCACCGAAGGGTTACTTTTAAAACAATTGATATTGATACGATCGGCCAGACCATCCCAGCCAAAATGATCTTGCAGTTGAGTGATCACCTGCTCAAGCTTAATGCCATGTAATGGGTTATTAGGTTGTGGGTCTGACATAGCTTACTGAGTATTCCTATCGGTTTGGCGACACTATACAGTGATTTGGTGGGGCAGGCTCTTGCGCAACATCAGATAGCCCAGAACCCCTGAGAAGAGAGAACCAATAATAATACCCAATCGCTCATCAAAGAAACTGTGAACCTCGGTCTGCTCGAAGGCCAAAGAGCCAATAAACAGGCTCATGATAAAACCTATACCACAGAGGGCGGCCGTACCATACAGGTACCACCAACTCATTTGCGAAGGGAGTTTTGCCATGCCCAATTTGACCGCCAACCAGTAGCAACCAAAGATACCCACCTGCTTGCCCAAAAATAGCCCCAGGGCAATACCAATAGACACCGAGTGCGTTACCTCCTCAAGGCCCATACCCTATAAATTTATGCCCGCATTACCAAAGGCAAAAACCGGAAGAATCAAAAAGGCCACCACCGCATGCAGATCGCGCTCCATGGTTCGCAATGGCGAATGGTCCTTATTGGCCGGTGCGCCCAAAGGAATAAACATAGCCAACGCCACCCCAGCGAGGGTCGCATGGACACTAGACTTAAGAAGAGCGACCCACATAATTATGCCAAGTAGCATATAAGGGCTTTTGGACATCACTCCGAATCTGTTCAACATGGCCAATAAAGCCACACAGCTAAGCGCCACAATTATTGCCACAAAGGAAATCTTGGCGGTGTAGAACAACGCAATAATCAGGATGGCACCAATATCATCGAAAATAGCCAGAGAGGTAAGAAATATCTTCAGTGACACAGGTACTCGAGAGCCCAGCAAAGACAGCACACCCAAGGCAAAAGCAATATCCGTAGCCGCCGGTATAGCCCAGCCCTGAGTTACTCCCGAGCCGGCATTAAAGTAGAGATAAACCAATGCAGGGAAGGCCATGCCGCCAATAGCGCCAATACCCGGCAGCACAATATTTCGCCTGTCAGTTAACTGCCCTTCTAATAACTCTTGCTTTAGCTCCAAACCAACCAGCAAAAAGAAAGTAGCCATTAGGCCGTCATTGATCCACAGCAATAAAGGCTTGGCGATTTCAAACCCACTAACCCGCACCTCAACAGGAGTAGACAGTAGCAGGTTGTAATATTGCTGCAAAAAAGATGTATTGGCACAAACCATAGCCAACAACGCTGCCAGCATCAGTAAAATGCCGCCCGCAGACTCGAGTTTTAAAAATGTGGTGATGGTCGTTTGGGGTTCGTTATGCATAGAATCCGAAGAATAGAAATAAAATGTGCATCTATTAAATATAGCTCTGAATCTGTAAAAAACCGATTTTAGGGCTATATTTCGGCCTAGCTCAGGGTTTACAGGCCCTCCAGACGCTCGGTTTTACACTCGTTAGAGCCCATCTCAAATTGTCGACAAACCCAGGGGCGAAGCTCATAGATTGTGCACATCATGGTGTCGCGATTCAGCGCAGAGCACCAACCATCGTCCATACGCGCCATTGTCTCGGTGCCCCATTGGTCAGTATTAATATGCTCTTTAGGCACGCCCGTGTCGGTGATCAATAAAACCTCAAGCTTGCAGCAGCAGGCGCGACAGCTTGAACAGCTAACACTGGGGTCAATCAGGTTTTGGTATTCAATAGTCACAGGTGGGGAAAACCTTATAAAACATGGTGGCGGGCTAACACGTGGCCACAGCATAACCTACAGGAGGTTTATCTGATATTGCTTATGTATTTATTACCGAGAATTCGTTTGCTCTTTTTTGGCCTTTTTGTATTCTGGTACCTTTCCGATAGCTGGCGTTTCCGATGACACAGTAGCTTGCACTGCCACGACCTTAGCCGCTGGCGAGGTACTGTCCAATTGCGTGGCCAACTCATTCTCCGGCTCAGGTACCAAGGGCACCAATAACTTAGCATTTTTGCTCTTGGTTTTGTCTAGCTGAGCATGTGAATTATTAGACATTAGAAACAAGATAGTGAGTAGCATAGGGATCAAAAACCGAATATTGTGTGACATCAGTAATTCTCCTTTAGCAAAAACAATTAGCAATAACAGGGTGCCGGAGTAACGTTTACAATCTGGCCCATAAAGGTATTTATGGTTTCATCGAAACAGCCCTACTGTGGGTAATTGACCCGCCGTACAAACAAGGCGTTACTAATCCAGTTTTGCCACAGCACCACCGGGCCATAGTACTGGGCAAATATCTCAGCCTCTGGATCACCTGAATTCTGTGCCGCAAGCTCGGACGCAATAGCACTGCTAAACAGATTAACGCCAACAACATCTGGCGTGATAGAGGAAAAAATGGTATCGATAGCCACCCATTCAAAGAACTGCTTTTTTGTTGGTGTAGTCACTCTAATTAAAACATCACCAGACTTACAAATAGTGGCATCGACGGCCACATTAAAATCATTGATCAGAGGGTCTAGAGGGGCCATGCCGCAGGTCATGTTTTTGCGCCACATTTCATTGCGCATTTCGGCAATTTTGGAGGTGCCAAAATCGACATCTCGAGAATGGGAATCATAGAGTTCTTTGAAGGTAGGCACCGCGTCCATAAGGACAATAATAAAGATCGGATACACCAACACCCACTGCCACCATTTTTTGGGTTTTACGGGCTGAGCTTCTGTAGGTCGAGCATCTGGTTGGTCATCTTCCATGATGAAATCTCATAGTGTGATTAGATTCGGGTTAAAACATGGGCTACAACAAGGACTAAAAGCTAAGGTCAAAAACAAGTTAGGTCAAAGGCCTTCCAATAAACATAGACTATTTATGAGCCACAAACCCAACCGTTTGTCAGACCAGTGCTCAACAGCTCAAATTGCCTACTACCTTTTGTTGGGAATATGACAAAACCCCTGGGCCGGCACATCCAGCGCCCCATTAAACTTACTGGAAAGGTTTTGAAAAGCAATCAACCCCGTCAACTCCACCACCGCCTCTTCATCAAAAAAGACCCTCAGCCGAGCCATTAGATCTTCGCTCACCTGCCGGTCTGTATAGGTCACCGCCTCTGCATACTCAAGAGCCACCCGCTCCTTGTCATGGAACAGATTGCTCTCTGCCCATTGCTCAAGCTCTAACACCTTCGCCATAGAACCAGCCCTAGCCGCCAGCGTTGCAGAATTAATATCCACGCAAAAATGGCACCAGTTAATTTGCGACACTCGCACCGTGATCAGTGAACGCAAAACAGGGTCGAGGGGCGAACCCCTGCGATCAATAACGCCATACAAAATAGCCACGCCGGCAAATAGTTTTGGCGCCCGCCCCCAGAGCAACCCCGGGTCAAGTACCGCACCGTATTTACGCCGCTGATTCCAGAAAAAAGGCCGCAGCCAGAAAGGGTATTTTTGTAAAGGCTTAACAGGAATATGCATCAGGTAACTCAATTAACAGTGGGTTGTGCCGGCCTTGTGTCGGGCAAATATCACAGCGGCAGGCGGGTGCCCTCTACCGCAATATTAAACCCAGCAGACCGCACCAGCTGGGACTCTTTACTGTTGGCATCCAACAGAGGGTTAGTGTGGTTCATATGAATAAACCACACCTTGTTTTGCTGCTCAGGAGCCAGCCCGCTTAATGCGCTCATGGTCTCAGTGACCAGCGGATGGGGCACCTTAGACATATCGCGCCCCGGCAATTCACCGTCGCCAAAGAACGTGGCGTCTAGCAGCGCGTAATCTACTGTCTTAATAATTTCTGCGAGATCTGTGTCCCACACCGACCACTTATTAATATCGGGAATAAACAGCGCAGACTTATTGGCGCTGGCGATAAGATAGCCCACAGTTTCAGAGAACTCATCTCGATGGGGAACTAGCAATGGGGTAATGGTTACACCACCCAAGGCAACTGGTTTATTGTGGTGCAAAGGCTGCAGCACAATATTTTTATAATCAACCAGCTGGCTCCAGGGACCATTACTGCTCAGATAATCTATCATGCGCGGCATGGCATAGACAGGAATATTTTTGCCACCCATGGCCTCATGCCCTAAAAACATCAGCCCCCCATAATGGCCCATATGGGCATGGGTTAGAAAAACCCCATCAAATGAATACTGGGCAGAAGGCGCCTGCACCTCCAAAGCATAGAGCTGCGCTGGCAGGTTGGGAGTGGCTTCAAATAGATATTTGGCCTTGGCACCAGGGTCAACCAGCGCAATAGAAGTAGCGCCACGGCGCTGCAGTGGGTTCTCCCAACCTGGCATGCAATGTTCCTGATAGCACCCTGCTTGTGGGTAACCTGCATCCTGAGCCACACCCAGCACATAGAGGTAGGGCGCAGCAGTTTCAGATGCAGCCGCCGCCGACAGCCACCCATAGAACACAAGTACCGCAACTTTTAACATCATAGATAAAGCTCCCCTTAGCGCCCGCTAAGACGATTGGGCTGGGAGCATAGCACCCATATTCTGGTGGATAATATTCACGCCCTTAAGCGGCCTAATCATGACTTTAAAATCTGTGATCAAACCCGCTTCGTCCCAGCTAATCATATCCACGCCATTCACCTTAACGCCGTCAATTTCAACCTCAAACTCAAGCATTCCATGGCCGTCACCATGAACCTCACGGACATAAGTAAAGCTGTCATTAAAGAAAACGTCAAACGCTGCGCTCAGATACTTGCCCGCAATAGCCTTGCCAATCTGTGGAGTGTGCACCACCGGTGAATGAAACACCGCATCATCATGGAGCAATTCATAAAGCCCCTTAACGTCGCGGTCTTTAGCCACCTGGTGCCATACTGCCATTGTATCGATACTCATAACTTAGCCTACCAAATGAAATAGTTGAATCCACATGGCCAGCAATGCCATTACCGACAACACGAAAACAATCAAGCGGTGGATAGAGTTGTTATAGGTAACATGAATAGCACTATGGACAAACCGCAGCCCCACATACAGCCAAGCATGGTTTACCAGCGCTGCATCATTAATACCCAGGGCGATAACCAAAACGCCCAGCACATAAAAAAGAACCGGCATTTCTAATAGATTAGAAAAATTACGACCCAGTTTCTGCACATATTCCGGAGGTGTATCTCCGGTCATCAAGGCATAGTATTTAGGACTGATCTCTTTGCGGCGCAAACTGCGTAAACGAGAGATTCCAACAGCAGTGGCCACCATAAAAGTAAGCAAAACAAGGGCAAAAATGGGATAGATAATATCCATGAATCTAGTCTCTTATAATAGTTTTAGAGGCTGTTAATAGCGTGAGACTGAGTCTGCCAAGAGGAGGCTATATTGTAAAGCCCTTGTCGAAATTTGGAGGGAGCTTGAGAAGGCTATGGCTTTTAGTCATCAAAGTTGATAGGTCGTACCTGTAACCCCAAGTAATGCAAACCTAGCACCACAACTGTTGATAACATAAAACTTAAAACAGTAGCCAGAATATATCAGGCTACGCAGAGGTTTGGACTTTTCCTCGGGTAGCATGGTTTTATTGACAGTGTTAAAGGCATATTGGGGGCTTGCCTCAGCCAACATTCTGTTTTTAGTTTGGTCCTTTATGATTTCGTAAAATAGTTCTTTCATATCCGCTAATTGAGTCATTTCAATTGCCTCCTTCGACTCAGAGGAGTCATCTGTTGGCTGAGATAGTCCTGCCAGTGACGCTAGCCCACCAAGCTGTAAAGTCATGGACGACAATGATGACTAGGAGTTTTTAGCCGGAGCAATTACAGCCGAAGCTTTATATTGATTAGGAAGGGCCAAGGAATACGCGGCGGCGAGGAGAGCGATGGTAAATGTGATTGAGAGTATTATTTTTCGTGCATTTCAAAGCACAGCCGCCATCTCTCATAAATCAATTTCATAGTCTTTCTGCTGCCAGTATTGGTTACATGGCTGCAAATCCTTTCGCATAAGTAATGCTCTTTTTAAATCTCTTAAATAGTCTATCAATTCGAGATAAGTTGACCTAAAAACGATGTCTATATAATGCAGTGCCCTGCAATCAGTTAGTGTGCGCAACTGGCACGTCATATTTCACTAAGCCAATTTCTCTTTCATCCACGTAACCATAGACCAAAACAGATTGAGCTGCTTTTGTTATTCTAAATTAATATAAAGCCAAAACTGACCTACTATGTTAATTATGATTCAAAATTCATTTAGTTAAAAACCTTACTTGGTACGAGTGATCTTAGGCCCGAGACGAAAAAAGGCCCCGCTGCGTAGCCCTTATCATATTCCGTTTTAGTTTATTGCATGCTCAGTTTATTTTAGGGTCCAGCTCTCCGCTATCGTATCGGCCTGTCATTGCATCCAGACTCAGCGCTTTCATTTTGCTAGCATTACCCGCTGCGCCAAAGGCTTCATAGCGGGCCATGGCGATATCTTGCATGGCGGTGATGGTTTCTTTTAGGTAGGAGCGTGGGTCAAAGGCAGCGGGGTTTTCGGCCAGGTAACGGCGCACTGCTCCGGTTGATGCCAGGCGCAGGTCGGTGTCTATATTAATTTTGCGCACCCCGTGTTTTATACCTTCACAAATTTGTTCTACGGGCACACCGTAGGTCTCTGGAATTTCTCCGCCGTACTGGTTGATGATGGCTAACCATTCTTGGGGCACAGATGACGAGCCGTGCATGACCAAATGGGTGCCGGGAATGCGTTTATTGATTTTTTTGATACGGTCAATGGCAAGTATGTCACCGGTTGGTGGGCGGCTAAATTTGTAGGCGCCGTGGCTGGTGCCACAGGCAATGGCCAGGGCGTCGACATGGGTTTTGGAGACAAAGTCAGCGGCTTCTTCTGGGTCGGTTAGCATCTGGCCGTGGGTAAGAATGCCTTGTGCCCCTACACCGTCTTCTTCACCGGCCTGCCCTGTTTCTAATGACCCGAGGCAACCAAGTTCGCCCTCTACTGATACACCACAGGCGTGAGCCATATCTACGGAGCGTTTGGTGACATCTACATTGTACTCGTAGCTGGAGGGGCTTTTGCCGTCTTCCATTAATGAGCCGTCCATCATCACTGAGGTGAAGCCGAGCTGTATTGACCGCTGGCAGATGGCTGGGCTGGTGCCGTGATCTTGGTGCACACAGACGGGAATATCTGGCCACTCTTCTACCGCGGCCTCTATAAGGTGACGCAGGAATGGAGCACCGGCATATTTGCGGGCACCGGCCGAGGCTTGAACAATTACTGGGCTATCGCTCTGTTGTGCGGCCAACATAATGGCGCGCATCTGTTCGAGATTGTTGACGTTAAATGCGGGTACACCGTAATTAAATTCTGCTGCGTGGTCGAGCATCTGTCTGAGTGATATTAGTGCCATAGTCTCTTCCTTCCCTTAGATCAATTTTTAGCTTTTGGCCCGTTGTTCCAGCATGGCAACAGCCGGTAATTGTTTGCCTTCGACATATTCTAAAAAGGCGCCACCCCCTGTGGAAATATAGGACACCTGCTGGGTAATTTCATATTTATCCACGGCGGCTAATGTATCTCCACCTCCGGCGATGGAAAAGCCGGGACTTTTGGCGATGGCTAATGAGACTGCTTTGGTGCCTTCGCCAAATTGGTCAAACTCAAAAACACCGACTGGGCCATTCCAAATAATAGTCCCCATGGAGGCGATTATGCCAGATAAATTTCTGGCGGAGTCTGGGCCTATATCAAAAATCATATCGTCTTCGGCTACATCGTCGGCTGAGATAGTTCTGGCTTCAGCGGTCTCTGAAAATTCTTTTCCTACCACCACATCGGTGGGCAGTGGGATATTGACCTTTTTCATCAGAGCCTGAGCAGCTGGGATTAGGTCTGGCTCGTAAAGTGATTTGCCAACCGGCTTTCCTGCTGCGGCCAAAAAGGTATTGGCGATGCCACCACCAACAATAAGCTGGTCGACTTTTTCGGCGAGGGTTTCCAATACCGTTAATTTGGTGGAAACTTTGGAGCCCCCTACTATTGCAGCAACTGGTGCTGCTGGGTTGGCGATGGCTTGTTGTAAGGCATCTAGTTCTTTGGCAAGCAACGGGCCTGCACAGGCCACCGGCGCGAACTTGGCGACACCATGGGTGGAGGCTTGGGAGCGGTGGGCGGTGCCGAAGGCGTCCATAACAAAAATATCGCATAGCTTGGCATAGCTTTTGGCGAGGGTGTCGTCGTTCTTTTTCTCGCCGGGATTAAAGCGCACATTTTCCAGTAGCACGAGCTCACCGTTTGCTTGGGTTAGGCCGTTGGTCCAGCTTTGCTCTACGCTGATGGTCTGGCCTAATAGGCCCCCAAGATGTTTGGCAACTGGGGCCATGCTGAAGTCTTGGTTGTACTCGCCTTCGGTGGGGCGGCCAAGGTGGGACATTAAAATGACTTTCGCCTCAGCGGCTAGGGCGTGCTTAATAGTTGGTAGGGCAGCTTTTATTCTGGCATCACTGGTAACGACACCTTCTTTGATAGGTACATTGAGGTCTTCGCGAATCAGTACTCGCTTGCCTGCTAGGTCCAGATCGGTCATTAACGTGACGGTCATCGTAATCCTTTGGGGTGCTTGTTGTTATGGGTTGTTGGCTGGCGGTAATTGGTACCAGCTCAATAAGGTGTCGAGCATTCTATTGGCGTAACCCCATTCGTTATCAAACCAAATTAACACTTTGACTAATTTTTGCTGGCTGACTCTGGTCTGGCTGGCATCGACAATGCCACTGCGGGGGTCGTGGTTAAAGTCGCAGGAGGCCAGAGGCTCTTCGGTATATCCCAACACGCCAGCGAGATAGCCTTCTGCGGCTTCTGCCAGTGCAGCATTAACAGCGGCGGTATCAGTGTCGGTGTTGAGCATTACCGACAGATCAATGGCTGACACATTCACCGTGGGCACGCGCATGGCCTGGGCTTGAAAACGCCCGGTCAGTTCTGGCAGCAGGCGGTCTATGCCCAGTGCCAAACCGGTATCCACGGGAATAATAGATTGCATGGCCGCGCGGGTTTTGCGCAGGTCGGTGTGGTGGTAGGCGTCTATCACAGGCTGGTCGTTCATGGCTGAGTGGATGGTGGTAATCACTCCCCCATCAATACCAAACTTATCATTTAATACTTTGATCACTGGCACCACACAGTTAGTGGAACAGGAGGCTGCAGAAACAATGGTTTCATCACCGGTCAGTATTTGATGGTTGATACCATAAACAATGGTGGCATCGACGGTAGGTTCGGCGGGCTGAGAAAACAGCACTCGCTTGGCACCGCTGGCTAGATGCTGCTCTGCGGTTTCTCTATCGCTAAAGGTGCCACTGCATTCCAGCACCACGTCTATGTCGAGATCTTGCCATGGCAGCTGGTTTAGTGGCTCATTATGGATAATTTGAACATCGTCACCATTAATTGTAAGTGACCGCTCACTTTCAATAATTGTTCCAGGAAATCGCCCATGGGTAGAGTCATATCTGGTTAAATGGACAATTGTCTTGCTGTCGGCGGGCTCATTGATCGCAACTATTTGCACAGAGTCGCGAGCCCCAGATTCATACAGGGCTCGCAATACTGAACGGCCTATGCGGCCATAGCCATTAATGGCTACGCGAATCATTAGCCGATCGCTTCCATAACATTGAAAACAACATTGTCTACCGTGAAGCCAAATTCTTTCATTAGTGCATCACCTGGGGCTGACTCGCCAAAGCTAGTCATACCCACGACGCGGCCGTCTAGCCCTACAAACTTGTACCAGTAATCTGCGTGTAGTGCTTCTACTGCAACTCGTGCGCGAACAGACGGGGTTAAAACTGAGTCGCGGTAGGCAGCATCTTGAGCACTGAATATCTCGGCGCAGGGCATGGATACTACACGTACATTAATACCCTTCGAGGCTAGCTCGTCTGCGGCATTGGTAGCCAGCTCTACTTCTGAGCCGGTGGCAATCAGGATCGCCTGTGGTGCATCACAGTCTTGCAGCACATATCCACCGCGGGCAATGGCAGCAACCTGGTCGCTGGTGCGTGACATTGGTTTGAGGCCTTGGCGGCTAAACACTAACGCGGCGGGGCCGTCACGTCGTTCGATGGCGCTCTTCCAGCTCACCGCAGATTCCACTGTGTCACAGGGTCGCCAGGTGTGTAGGTTGGGTGTGGAGCGCAGGGCACTCAGCTGTTCTACGGGCTGGTGCGTGGGGCCATCTTCACCCAAACCAATGGAGTCGTGGGTGTAAACAAAGATGCTCTGCTGCTTCATTAATGCTGCCATACGCACTGCGTTGCGGGCGTATTCCATAAACATCAGGAAGGTGGCGCCGTAGTTAATAAAGCCGCCGTGCAATGCAATGCCATTCATCATGGCGCTCATGCCAAATTCGCGCACACCGTAATAGATGTAGTTGCCGTCGGCATTGTCGCCGGTAATATCTTTGGAGCCAGACCAGATGGTGAGGTTAGAACCAGCCAAGTCGGCAGAGCCGCCCAGCAATTCTGGCAGCATGGGGCCATAGGCATTGAGACAGTTCTGAGAGGCTTTACGAGATGCCACTTTTTCCATCTTGTCTTGGCACTCTTGAATATACGCATCGGCCTGAGCACTAAAGTCTGCGGGCAAATCACCTTTGGCGCGGCGCTCAAATTCTGCGGCCAAATCAGGGTGTGCTGCGCGGTAGGCGGCTAATTGTTCGTTCCAGACTGCCTGTGCGGCGGAGCCTTTTTCTACGCCATTCCAGCCAGCGTAATGGTCGGTGGGAATATCAAAGGGCCCATGTTCCCAACCAAGCTCGGCGCGGGTTAACGCAACTTCATCAACACCTAGTGCGGCACCGTGGCAGTCTTCTTTGCCCTGCTTGTTGGGCGAGCCGAAACCGATAATAGTTTTGCAGCAAATCAAGGTTGGCTTGCCAGTCTCGGCGCGGGCCTCTTCGATTGCAGCTTTAATGGCGTCGCTGTCATGGCCATCAACATTGGCGATTACATGCCAGCCGTAAGATTCGAAACGCGCCGGGGTGTCGTCGCTGAACCAGCCTTCGACTTCGCCATCAATAGAGATACCGTTGTCATCATAGAAGGCGATGAGCTTGCCCAGCTTTAAAGTACCGGCCAGTGAGCAGACTTCGTGGGAGATGCCTTCCATTAAACAGCCATCACCCAAGAAGGTGTAGGTATTGTGGTCGACGATATCGTGGCCAGGGCGATTAAACTGACCCACCAGTACCTTTTCGGCCAGCGCCATACCCACGGCATTACTAATGCCCTGACCCAGGGGACCTGTGGTTGTTTCAACGCCAGGGGCATATCCATATTCTGGGTGACCCGGGGTTTTGGAGTGCAGCTGGCGGAAGTGTTTGATCTCTTCAATGGGCAGGTCGTAGCCGCTGAGATGAAGCAGCGAGTACAGTAGCATCGAGCCATGACCATTGGACAAGACAAAGCGATCACGATTGACCCAAGCTGGGTCTGCTGGGTTGTGCCTTAAATAGTCGTTCCAGAGTACTTCAGCAATGTCTGCCATGCCCATGGGGGCACCTGGATGTCCACTGTTAGCCTGTTGCACAGCATCCATACTGAGGGCGCGAATAGCGTTAGCAAGGTCTCGACGTGAGGCCATGTATTTTCACTCCTGAAACGGGAAATTGGGTAGTCGCTATTGTCCCTCAGACGGGGTTGTCAGTAAACCGATATTCATTATTTGCACCACCTTTTGGGTGCCTTAATGAGTCTTAAAAATCTGCGACATCAATTCTTATATAAAAATATTTTGATATAGTAGAGTCGCTGTGCTAAAGTCCGGCGTTATGTCTAGTCTCACCCCCTTTTCAGCCATTGCAGAGGATATTGCAGCCTTGGATATCAGTGCCATTACGGCCCTGAGTAAGGCCGCGGGCGACCCATTGCGGATGCAGGTGCTCAAGGTGCTGCAACAAAATGCTTATGGTGTTTTGGAGCTGTGTCAGATTTTTGATATTCGGCAGTCTGCCATGAGCCACCATCTAAAGATCTTGGCCAATGCTGGCCTGGTAGCTACACGCCGTGAGGGCACCACTATCTTTTATCGCCGCAATCCCCGCAATGGCAATGCTGATTTGCAGCCCTTGCAGCAGGCACTGTTCACCAGCCTAGATAAGGCAGCGTTAGACGAGGCTCTTGAAGAACATTTAAAACAGATTAATAAAGAAAGGGCGACGGCATCGGTGGCCTTTTTTAATCGTAATGTCTCGCTCTTTGAAGAGAACCAAGACCTGATTGCCAGCTGGTCTGACTATGGTGCCAGTGTTGAGAGCTTTCTCGATAGCAGCATTGGTGCTGCGGGCACTGCTATAGAAGTTGGGCCTGGTTACGGGCAGTTCTTAGGTAAGCTATGCGAGAGCTTCGAACATGTAGTGGCACTGGATAATAGTGCCGAGATGCTTGAGCAGTGCCAAAACAGAGCCCAGCAGCAAGGCCTGGGTAATATCGAATTTATTCTTGGTGATACAGAGCTGGCTAAGCAGCGCGGTATAAAAGCCGACTGCCTGTCATTGAATATGGTTTTGCACCACAACCCCGCCCCAGCGGAAATTATTACCGACTGTGCCAATTTATTGGCGCCGGGAGGCGTGTTGCTGATCACTGATCTCTGTGCCCATGATCAGGAATGGGTAAAAGAAAGTTGTGGGGATTTTTGGCTGGGTTTTGAGCCAGAAGAATTAACCCACTGGGCAAGGCTCGCTGGTCTGGTTGAGGGCAATAGCCTGTATCTGACTCAGCGCAATGGTTTTCGCATTCAGTTGCGACAGTTTAGTCCCGGAAGCACTGCTGCTTAAAACCCTTTAAATTATAAAGGAAACATAATGTCCAGCTACAATTTATTTACCTCCGAGTCTGTGTCTGAAGGCCATCCGGATAAAATGGCCGATCAGATTTCTGATGCGGTTCTGGATGCCATTCTCAAAGACGACTCCCATGCACGGGTTGCGGTTGAGACCTTGGTGAAAACTGGCATGGCGATTATTGCCGGTGAAGTGCGCACCGACACCTATGTCGACTTGGAAGATATTGTTCGCGATGTGATTAAGGATGTTGGCTACGACCATTCCGATATTGGTTTTGATGGTAACTCCTGCGCGGTGCTGAATGCCATCGGTAAGCAGTCTAGTCATATTGCCCAGGGCGTTGATGCCGCAGATGATAAAGATTTGGGTGCTGGCGACCAGGGACTGATGTTTGGCTATGCCAACAACGAAACCTCTGTGTTGATGCCCGCGCCTATTTTCTATGCTCACCGCTTAGTAGAGCGCCAGGCGGAGTTACGCAAAACAGGGGCTCTACCCTGGCTGCGGCCAGATGCAAAAAGTCAGGTGACGCTGCGCTATGACCAGGGTAAGCCTGTGGCCATTGATGCGGTAGTTTTGTCCACGCAGCATTCCCCCGATATTGAGTTGAGTGCTTTGCAGGAAGCTGTACTCGAAGAAGTTATTCGTCCTGTGTTGCCGGAAGAATGGCTTCATGCTGGCACCCAATACCATATTAACCCAACCGGTAAATTTGAAATTGGTGGGCCTATGGGTGACTGCGGGCTGACTGGCCGCAAAATTATTGTCGACACCTATGGTGGCATGGCTCACCACGGTGGCGGTGCGTTTTCTGGCAAGGACCCCACCAAGGTAGATCGTTCGGCCGCCTACGCTGGCCGCTATGTGGCCAAGAATATTGTCGCGGCCGGCATTGCTGACCGCTGTGAAATTCAGGTTTCTTATGCCATTGGTGTTTCGGAACCCACCTCTATCAGCATCAATACCTTTGGCACGGGGAAGCTGCCCGATCATGAAATTATTGCGTTGGTTCGCGACAATTTTGATCTTCGCCCTCGAGGCCTGATCGAGATGCTCAACCTACGCCGACCCATTTATCAGGCGACTGCTTCCTATGGCCACTTCGGCCGCGAGGAAGCAAATTTCACTTGGGAAAAAACCGACAAAGCAGCAGAGCTTAGAAAAGCACTGTAGCTAGAGATTAAAAATTTCAAAACTTAAACATTGATAGGTGACTAACATGATCGCAACTGTTCAATCCATCGATAGCAACAAGGCTTTCGACGACTATAAGGTAGCAGACATCAGCTTGGCCGACTGGGGCAAGAAAGAGATCTCAATTGCTGAATCAGAAATGCCTGCTCTTATGGCGCTGCGAGAAAAGTATCGTGCCGAGCAGCCACTGGCTGATGCTCGTATTTTGGGCTGTATTCATATGACGATTCAGACTGCAGTGTTAATTGAAACACTGGAAGCTCTGGGTGCTGAGGTACGCTGGACCTCCTGTAATATTTTCTCAACTCAGGATCATGCCGCCGCTGCTATTGCTGCCAATGGCACGCCAGTTTTTGCTTGGAAAGGCGAAACCGAAGAAGAGTATGAATGGTGCCTTGAGCAGCAGGTATTAAAAGATGGTATGCCCTGGAATGCCAATATGATTCTGGATGACGGCGGCGATTTGACGGCGCTGTTGCACCAGAAATACCCACAGGTGTTAGAGGCTGTTCATGGTATTACTGAAGAGACCACCACAGGCGTTCACCGCCTCTATGAAATGTTGGAAGCAGGAGAATTAAAAGTACCTGCAATTAATGTTAATGACTCAGTCACTAAGTCTAAATGTGATAACAAGTACGGCTGTCGCCACAGCTTAAACGACGCAGTGAAGCGCGCCACTGACCATTTGCTGTCGGGCAAAAAAGCGGTGGTGGTAGGCTACGGAGATGTGGGCAAAGGTTCTGCTCAGTCTCTGCGTCAGGAAGGTATGATTGTTAAGGTAACTGAGTGCGACCCAATCTGTGCGATGCAGGCTTGCCTGGATGGTTTTGAAGTGGTCTCAACTTACATCGATGGCGATGCCGCCAAAGGCGTTAATGCCGAGTTGCTGGCGAATACCGATATGCTGGTTACCAGCACTGGTAACTACAATGTTTGTGGCTCAGATATTTTGGCGGCTCTTAAGAGTGGCTGTGTAGTTTGTAATATTGGTCATTTCGATAATGAAATTGATACAGCCTATATGCGCACCACTTGGGAGTGGGACGAGATTAAGCCTCAGGTGCACAAGGTTTACCGCGATCGCGCCAGCAATGACCATCTGCTTCTTTTAGCGGAAGGCCGTTTGGTTAATTTGGGTAATGCCACTGGTCACCCAAGCCGTATTATGGATGGCTCTTTTGCCAACCAGGTTCTGGCACAGATTGAACTTTATCAGCAGCAGTTTGCTGCCCAGGATGATGCGACTAAGGCACAGCAGCTTCGTGTTGAGGTGCTGCCGAAGCATCTTGATGAAGAGGTAGCCCGTCATATGGTGGGTGGTTTTGGTGGTGTTATTACCAAGCTGTCCCAGGCGCAGGCTGACTATATTAATGTGCCGGTTGAGGGTCCTTTTAAAGGTGATAGCTACAAATACTAGGTAATGGTGGGATGTCACCTTTGTCATTCTAAACCCAGCGAAGGATCGCTCGCTGTTTGAGGCGTCCTTAAAAGAACTGAATAGGCAACATAACAGATGACAGGAAGTAAGTTTCATGACGAACAACCCTCATATTAGCTTTGAGTTTTTCGCTGCCAAAACTGAAGAAGGCCGCAACAAGCTGCAGACCACCTGCCAGCAACTGGATAAATTTTATCCTGAATTTTATTCTGTTACCTATGGCGCTGGTGGTTCAACCAGAGATACAACCAAAGATATTGTGTTGGATATAAAAGCTAACGGCTATGAGGCGGCTCCCCACCTGTCCGTTGGTGGTGACAGCCCCAATGATGTAATTGAGCTGGTGCAGGCCTATAAAGAGGCTGGAGTTAATAAGTTGGTGGCTCTGCGCGGTGACCTGCCCTCAGGTATCGGTGGCACTAAGCAGCTAGTCCATGCCAATGAATTAGTGGCTCTGATTCGAGAACATACTGGCGACCATTTTGAGATTAATGTGGCGGCCTATCCGGAGATTCACCCGGAGGCAGAAAGCTACAGCAAGGATATTTGTTGGCTCGGCCATAAATTTACGGCCGGAGCAGATCGCGCTATTACTCAGTATTTTTACAATCCGGATGCGTACTTCAGATTTATTGAGCAATGTGCAGCTGCAGGTATAGACCAGCCGATTATTCCCGGCATTATGCCTCTCACTAACTACCATAACTTGGTGCGCTTCTCCGATAACTGCGGTGCGGATATTCCCCGCTGGTTGCGTTGGCAATTAAAAGAGCGCACGGATAACCCGGAAGATTTAATTAAATACGGGTTAGAGGTGGTAACTAAACTCTGTGAAGATTTACTCGCAGGTGGTGCCCCCGGCTTGCATTTTTATACGATGAATCAGTGGCAAATTTCTGATACCTTATGTCGCAATCTGGGGCTTCCTGTTAAGGCCCCTGCTTAAGAGCCACAAGCGCCATCAGAGCAATAATACAAAATGCGTATCCCGCGAATTTATACCACAGAGAATTTAGATGTAGGCACCAGTATCGATCTTGATGAGGGCGCGGCACGTCATCTCACTTCTGTATTGCGAATGGCTGTGGGCCAGGCATTAATTTTATTTAATGGCCGCGGTGGAGAATATTCTGCGGAATTGACCCATGCCAAAAAGGGCAAAGCATCTGCTTCGGTGACAGGTTTTACTAATAGCAATCGAGAATCGCCCCTACAGCTGCATTTGGCGCTTGGTATTTCCCGGGGTGAGCGCATGGATTGGATTGTGCAAAAAGCCACGGAGCTTGGCATAAGCCAAATTATTCCTCTGTTTACCTCGCGCTGTGAAGTGAAGCTAAGTGGCGAGCGCCTGGAGAAAAGACTAAAGCACTGGCAGCAGATAGCCATCAGTGCCTGTGAGCAGTCCCAGCGCAATACTGTGCCAACAATTGTGCCTGCGCTAAATTTTGAGGATTGGTTGCCGAGCTGTAACCAGCGTTTAAAATTGGTGCTGCACCATCGCACTGAAAAGCGGCTTGGGGAAATGGCTAATGCCGATAATAGTATTGCCCTGTTGGTTGGGCCTGAAGGAGGCCTGAGCGAAGTAGAAATTGATCATGCTATGGCAGCAAGCTTCCAGCCTCTGGCTCTTGGCCCAAGGGTGCTGCGCACCGAAACTGCGCCTCTTGCCGCGATCAGTATTATCCAGTCCGTTTGGGGCGATATGGGTTAACCCCATTATCTAAACTACCTGTGCGTCGTCAATCCAAACACAGTCTCTTCGCTTCATTAATGTTTGTGCCTAGCATTTGCTATGGCGCGATTTTTGGTGATGGCAACGATGCTAATGGTGTTGAAGATGGCCGGGTGGCTGCACCGGCCAACCTGTTAAGTGCGGTGGGCACTATTTTCTGTGATGGCGGGTTGCGCGGCACTGGCACCCATATTGATTCTGGTTTGGCGACAGGCCATAAAGAGCGGCCGTCGATTATTGTTACCGCGGCCCATGTGTTGTTTGATGCCAACACCGGCGCGCCCTTTTCTGATTGCAGTTACAGGCCAGAAAATAAACGCCTGAGGTCGGTGCCCTTTGCACAGGTTTCTAGCCATGCTTATCAGCCTCTGGCTAAAGACAAGATGCGCCAGTCGGAAACCGATATTGTGTTTGTAGCATTGCAGCGCCACTTGTATCAAGATCGGCTGCCTTTAGCGCAGACAGACAATACCAGTGGCCTCCAGTTGCTGGCATATAACCCAAGTAATGAGCGTATTGATATTAGCGGAGGCTGCCAAACTTACGATTCTGTTAATTTTAAAAGTAAAGACTTACTACTACATAATTGTGACGCAGAAAGAGGGTCTTCTGGTGGCCCATTGCTACAAATGAAAAATAGCGACTCTGAGACCCAGGCTGTAGGCTCTGTAATTGCCATTCATGGTGGCACGCTTTCTAGCGCCGGAAATGGTGTTCCCGGCGCTAAGGTACAGCCAGAAAAATGGATTAATCAGGCACGCAAAGTTGATCGTGCCCTGCTGCTGCGGTTGCAGGAGTTTCTTGCATATCTGCGTAAGGGTTCTGCAAATTAAACTTAACGGGACGGGCAAAGCCAGGAATATTAATGCCCTGCTCAGTGATACTGACATGGGCGTCATCGATCACCGCATCACCAAATCGATAGATCACATCTAGCTGAGCCTGGTCTGCGCGTTTGGCGTAGGAGTCAGCACTGGCTCTTGTTTGTTCACGGCGGCTGACATAGTCAGAAAAATCATTTGGGTAGCGGGCGGCCAACATCGACTCTACCTTGCTGGGCGCTAATACCACGGCTGTGGCATTGTTACCCCCAAACCCTTTGGAATTAATAAACGCTACTTGCATTTCGCGGTTGCTCACGTCCATATCTTCCAGAGGAAAATGCGCGCGCTGCTGATGAACATCTGGTGCAATCTCGCTAATAGTTTTGATGCCGGGAATCAGCTTGTACTTAAAAGTACCCAAGGCAGAAACCAGCTGATCGCCACTGGCTGTCGATAATGAATGGCCAACAAATGCTTTGGCCGCAGTTACAGGCCAATCTTTAATCTCAAAGGCATGAGCTACTCGGTCGATTAATTCTGATTCAGTGGTGCGGTTGGCTGGGGTACTGGAGCCATGGGCATGGACAAAGCTATGATGTTGCACTGTTTCACTGCCAACAATACTGATGGCTGATGCGACGGCTTTGGAAAAGGAGATATAGTTGCCAACACCTGGCGCGGAGATAGATTTTTTGATGCCATCTGCATTGATAAACACATCAGGCACCGCACCATGAACATCTGCACCAAGCTCTATGGCCAGCGCGTCATCCATCAGCACAATATACTGAGTAGCCTCAGAGAGGGTGAACCCGCAGTTATGGCCGAAGGGTCGGCTGGCGCGGCGCAAGTCTGCTGTGTCAGTACTATCGAGCTTGCAGATATTTTCATCTGAACCCAGAGCACTCATATTACTGAAGCCTTCCATTATTTCTGGAGTGACTCCGGCTTCTGCATTACCCACTATGGCGACACGGCGGCGGCCACTACAAATATCACGCACCGCGGCTTGAAGGACATAAAGGAAACTGGCGCAGGCACCTGTAATAGCTTCGGTATGGCCGACGCTACCCAACACATAGGCATTGATAAAATCGGCGGGCATGGAGTTTAGCCCCAGAGGTAACTGTTTAGCGGTGGTACGCGTACCTTTTAAGCGGCCCTGTAAAAGGCCGGCCATGCCTTCTTCGGTCATCTGGCTGAGTGCACTGGAAGAGTACACACCCACCTGATCGGGATTAACATAGGCGGCAATCGTTTCCCAGGGTACACCAATAGAGTGGACGGCATCACTGGCGCCCACCAGTGCCATTTGCAATCCACGGGGGTGGAAGCGGCTATTGTAATGGGCATCCAGTTTAAAACCGCGAGGCAGTTGCCCCGCTGCTTTGGCGACCAACTCATAATGAGATTCAATCAGATAATCACTGACCGCTGAGGCTGTCACTTCGACATTGCCATCTTCAAGGTCACGCACCTGCCAATCATCGGGGCAGATACTTGGAAGGTCTCGCTTGACCATAGTGAAAACTATCTGCTCACCCTGCTTGTGATCGAAGGTGATTTTTTTATTGCCGGGCACGGCTGCCGGGTCAAAGCTTTCGATTCTGCGTATCAGCGTGCCATCGAGCACCTCAGCACGATATTTTGTGTCTACTTCTTCGGCAGTAAGCACTGCTCCATGCTCGTTGCTGTAATGCTCACCCTCTTTTTTTACATGGCCCATTAAGCAGGCTAAACCAATTATGGTTTTGCGCTGTTCGGCGAGTGATAGTGATTCGAGAACCATACGGCGAAATGCCTGATGGGAAGAGCTGCGCCCTGCAGCATTGTATCCACCGAAACCAACGATAACTGGCAGGGAATGTGGCATGCGATGTCCTTATATAGTTAAGCAATCAGTTAAACGTAGTTTAGGTGCTATATCGGCCTTATTATTAAGGTTTTTGGCCACTCTAATTAGTTATATGGCCATAATGTGCTATATTTTCGCCATTATGGCTTTTAATCTCACTCTTTTGCTCTGCGACAATATGCTGGTCTCCAGCAGTACCTTGGCCGCAGAGTTGTTTAATTTTGCCCAAGCCATGGCACGTGCCAGCAAACATCCGGTGCGCGATGTAGTGATTCGGCGCATCACCCCCGATGGCTTACCGGTGCAAACATCCGCTGGCTTTGAGCTGTCTCCTACCCATTCATTAGCCGACCATTTTGAGAGCGATCTGATTCATATCCCTGCCCTGTGGCGCAACCCGCGCCCAGCGGTGAATAAATACCAAGCCTACATTCCATGGCTTCAGGCACAGCATCAAAAAAATATTGCCATGACCTGTGTGGGAACTGGTGTTTGTTTTCTCGCCGAAGCCGGTCTGCTAGACGGCAAGTCTGCTACGACTCACTGGCACTACTTCGACCAGCTGCAACAGCAATACCCGCAAGTGCGACTAGAGCGGCAGCACTTCACCACGCAGGCGGGAAATATTTATTGTGCTGCCAGTGTTAATGCCATGGCAGAACTGATTGTCTATCAGGTTGAACGTATCTTTGGTCTAGTCATTGCCCGGCAGGCCCAACGCAATTTTTTCCACGAGATTCGTAATATTTCAGATCCTGCTGGTGTGGGTGATCAGCAACAGAGGAAGCACAGCGATGAGGCGATTGCTCAGGCGCAAATATGGATTCAAGATAATTTAAGTAAGCCTTTGGCGATTGCTGATATTGCCAGTCAGTTTGGTATGACTCAGCGCACTTTTCACCGGCGGTTTACCAATGCTGTGGGCAACAAGCCTAGTGATTATTTAACCGAAGTTAGAATGATTTTTGCCTGTGATCTGTTAAAGAATACAGATTTATCGATTTTAGAGATCGCTAATTACAGCGGCTATGGAGAGGCGAGCTGGTTTTCCTCGCGATTTAAACAGTGGTCAGGAAATAGCCCCAAGGCCTATCGGAATACAGTTCGCGCAAAATTATTCAATTAATATCTCTAAACTTAGTGACCACCGCTAGAAGGTGGCCACGAGACTACATGGATGTATTCACGGCCTGTCTTGAATAGCCCCTTTACAGGTAAGCTCGAAGCTCGGACCCATCCCATAGCCTCAAGACAACCCGTCAGGAATTCAGACAAAATAGGGAAGGTTGCGAGCCACCGACGCGGCCCCTAATATTTAGATAATCCGAACCCGAACAACACCGTCAACATCCGCGATTGCCGCTGCAATACTCTGATCAAGATCACCTTCGATATCAATAATATTGTAGGCAATATCTCCACGACTCTTATTCACCATATCCACAACATTCAGCTCGGCATCGGCCAATACCGCCAGCACACTGCCCAAAACCTTCGGCACATTGTTGTTGGTAAAAGTAATCCGACTACCGCCATTTCGCGCCATTTTGGTCGGCGGATAATTAACCGAATTGCGGATATTGCCATTCTCAAGATAATCCATCAGCTGATCAGCCGCCATAACCGCGCAGTTCTCTTCAGCTTCTTCCGTGCTGGCACCAATATGCGGCATCAACAGCACATCCTTGCGGCCCAACAAAGCAGGTGCTGGGAAGTCACTGATATAACCAGCGATGGTGCCGCTGTCTAGGGCGGCAACCATATCGTCTGTGCTGACAATTTCTTCGCGGGCAAAATTTAGAATCTTGGCGCTGCTTTTCATCAGAGCCAATGTGTCTTTATTAATGAGGTGCTTGGTTGCAGGAATAGCGGGCACATGTAATGTAATAAAGTCAGCGCGAGCCAGTAAGGCTTCAATGCTTTCCATACGCTCAACCTGGCTAGAAAGCTGCCATGCAGCTTCAACAGAAATTGCCGGGTCGTAACCGATAACGTTCATACCCAGATCAAGGGCAAGGTTAGCGATAATAGAACCAATGGCACCCAGCCCAACCACGCCCAATGTCTTACCGGTAATTTCAGAGCCAGCAAAACGCTTCTTCTCTTTTTCCAGCAGCTTGCCCATTTCGCCAGAGTCGTGCATGTCGCCCAACTCTTGCACATAGTTCATGCCGCCAAAAATATCGCGCGACCCCAGCAGCAGCCCAGCAACGATGAGTTCTTTTACTGCGTTGGCATTGGCGCCTGGAGTGTTGAACACTACTATGCCCTGCTCGGTGTAGTCTTCAGTGGGAATATTGTTGGTACCGGCACCAGCTCTGGCCGCGGCAAGCACCGATTCCGGAAGCACTTCTGTGTGCAGTTTTTGGCTGCGCAGCAATACGCCTTCGGGTGATGCTGATTCACTGGAGACAGTATATTTGTCGGCAGAAAAACGGCTTAGGCCTTTTGAAGAAATGGCGTTGTAAGTACGAATGTTAAACATATAATTTCTCAGTATTCCCGTCGGGAGACGGCTTGGGTTATTGGCTAACGTGTGCATGGGCCCAATCGAGCCATGGTAGCAGTGCTTCAACATCAGATTGCTCAATGGTGGCACCGCACCAGATACGCAGACCAGCTGGTGCATCGCGATAGGCACCAATGTCGTAGGCAACGCCTTCGGCGTCCAACAGTTTTACAATTTGCTTAACCTGATCGGCTTCGAGGTCGAGGGTTAAACAGACGCTAGTATTGGAAATTTGGCTTTCTTCCTGAGCCAAAAAGTGCGCCCATGAACGAGTTGCTACAAAACCTTTTAGCACCTCGAGGTTGGCCTCTGATTTGCCAATAGCTGCGGGCAAACCGCCAATTGAGCGAACCCAGTCCAGCGCATCTAAATAGTCTGCGACACAGAGCATTGATGGTGTGTTGATGGTTTCACCACGGAAGATACCTTCAATTAACTTGCCGCCTTTGGTCATACGGAAAATCTTCGGCAGGGGCCAAGGTGGCTGATAATTTTCTAAGCGCTCTACGGCGCGGGGGCTAAGAATTAACATGCCGTGGGCACCTTCTCCCCCCAGCACCTTCTGCCAGCTGTAGGTGACAACATCGAGTTTTTCCCATGGCATCTCCATGGCAAACACTGCTGAGGTGGCATCACAGATTGTTAGGCCGGTGCGGTAATCGCTGATCCAATCAGCATTGGAGAGTTTGACTCCGGCGGTGGTGCCATTCCAAGTAAAGATGCAATCATGGTCTGGATTGGCTTGGGTCATGTCCGGCAGTAAACCGTAGTCTGCGGTATAGCTGTTGAGCTCATCTAACTGGAGCTGCTTGGTAGCATCGGTGAGCCAGCCACTACCAAAGGATTCCCAGGCGAAGATATCAACGGGGCGAGCACCCAGCACAGACCACATAATCATTTCCACGGCACCTGTGTCTGATGCCGGAACCACACCGACGCGATAGCCTTCTGGCAAACCCAGAATTTCTGCGGTGTCTGCACAGGCGCGACCCAGGGCAGCTTTGCCTGTAGACGAGCGGTGAGAGCGGCCTAACGTGGAGATATCCAGATTGGCAACGTCGTAACCCGGACGCTTGGAGCAGGGCCCAGATGAGAAATTGGGGTTGTTCGGTTTTATAGTTGGTTTCATGTTTAAAACTGCTTTTTCCTGGCTGCAAAAAAGGGGCTATATAGTACCTAGTGGTCGCTTATAGATAAAGATTTATTATTCTATGTACGACATTGGCAGCAACTATGACCAGTGGTAATTACCAATATCGGAGATAGTTTTGAGACAAAAAAATACGCTGTAGAAACAGCGTATTTTTGCCTGCTAGCCTGGGGGTTTAACTCCCTGCTGAGCTCTACTGGGCCGCAGCGCGTTCTTTCTCAATTAAGAAATCAGCAACATTAAGCATGCCTTCAAAACCACCTGCCTGGCGAGTACTGATGCGGTACTTACCATTGATAACAATTTCTGGTGTGCCTTGCACACGATAGCCGCGAATGCGAGCCTTGGCCTGATTGACCATGCTACTCATCCCGAAGGAGTTATAGGCCTTGGTAAATTTATCACCATCAATTCCCTGCGCTGCAAAGATGGCCGCAAAATCGGCTTCTGTACGCACCTGCTCGCGCTTAACATGAATAGCTTCAAAAATTGGCATATGCACTTTATCCAGTACTTTTAACATGGCAGCGCTATAGTAAGCGCGGGCATAGGGCTCTAGCGCGGGCTGCCAAACTGCTGGGGTCTGCTGAAAATCAACATCACCGGCGAGCTTTTCTGACCATGGATGCAATACGGCTTCAAAGTTATAGCAGTGACCACAGGTATAAGAGAACACTTCGTTGACTTCGATCTTGTCTGGATTGGCCGTTCTGATCGTCTGGGGCAGTGCTTCGTAGTGCACACCTTGCTGATATTTTTCTGTCTGCGCTTGGCACATGGCCATGGGCAGTATCAGGGCGATAAAAGTGAGGCGTTTTATCCAATTAGTCATCTGTGTTTCCTTTGCGCTCGATTAAATATGAATTGAGAGCCTTTGATGGCTCTGCTAATGCCTAGTTCAATCCAGAAATATAATTAGCAACGGCTTTGATTTCTTTGTCGCTGAGGTTCGCTGCAACGCCCTGCATTATCTTGGCGTTGCCACCACTGGCGCGCTCGCCACGGCGGTATGCAAGAAGCTGCTTCTCAATATAACCGGCATACTGACCACCCAGTGCAGGGTAGCCCGCTGGGTTGTTGCCCTTGCCAGAAGGTGAGTGACAACCGGTACAGGCGGCTACACCTGTCTTCATATTGCCACCACGGTAAACATTTTCACCAAAGTCTAGAGCTTCATCCGGGTCGCTGATACCAACCAGAGTGATATCCTGAGCACCAGTTATCTGAATGGTTTGGCTATCATAGTAAGCCGCCATATCTTGTAGGTCTTGATCTGAGGATGCATCGAGGATGCCAGTCATCTCAACAATAACGCGCTCTCCCGACTTGATCATGCGCAATTGGGCTGTCATATATTTCTCGCCCATACCTGCAAGCTTGGGGAATGAAGCGACCATGCTGTTGCCGTCACTGCCGTGGCAGGCGGAACACACAGCCACCTTTGATTCACCGGCTGTTGCATCGCCTACTGCCAGTGCCTGATTCGCTGTCAATGTGGCCAGCAAATAAATAATACTTAAAAAGCTTTTTTTCATGGTTATTCAACTCTCGCAATCCGCTAGAATAGTGGCCTGATTATACGTGCGACCATTGGACATTAGCCCTATTGGCTAAAGCGGGCGCATTATATACCAATAAACCCGGTTTCTTATAGCCACTTGGCGTAGTCTTTGTATGGATTCACCTGTAATTAATTATCATATCGCTGAATTTTTAACCAGCGCGCCCTCAATCAAGCAGTGCCCTGCCGATAATGGCTGTGAAGTCGCGTTTGCCGGGCGCTCTAATGCGGGTAAATCCAGTGCCATTAATAGTCTGACTCGCAAAGGTGGGTTGGCCCGTACCAGTAAGACCCCGGGCCGTACCCAGCTGATTAATTTCTTTCAGCTGACCGAGGGTAAGCGCCTGGTGGATCTGCCGGGCTATGGTTATGCCAAGGTGCCTAAGGCCATGAAAGCTGAATGGGACCGTCATTTGGCAGAGTATCTACAGATGCGCAAGAGCCTGGCCGGTTTAATTTTGCTCATGGATATTCGCCATCCGCTGCAAGAATATGATCAGCAGATGCTCAATTGGGCGGCTCAGGCTGGCCTTCCAGTGCATATATTGCTGACTAAATCGGACAAGCTAAAGCGTGGGCCTGCCGAGAGCTCGCGCCTTAAGGTAGAAAAATTGCTGAGAGATATGGATCCTGGCTGCACTCTGCTGTCTGTGCAGACGTTTTCATCGTTAAAAAAGCAGGGCTTGCCCGAGTTAGAGAGTCTGTTAAGCCATTGGTTTAGTGCTGATTTTGAACATCCGACAGATTCTGAATCTGAATAAATTTTTGTTAGAAAGCGCTCTCAAAACACCCTTGTATTACCGCAGAACGGAAAAAGCCCTGATCCAGGAATGACTCAGGGCTTTTTTCTTACTTGGAGAGTCTTGCTTTGCATAAATATAGTTGGGGGAGAATACTATGCAATTATCATTTGCCTTTATTTAGACACAGCTTTGTATACAAGTTCCATTCTGTTTGAAAAAAAGCTCATTTTCCTAACTTAGATGCATTTAATGATTAATGCGCCTCATCCCAGTTGTCGCCAATACCCACATCTACCACCAGCGGCACTAGCAGTCTAGCTGCAGTTTCCATGCGATCATTTAACCCCTGCACAACAAGGTCTAACTCGGTTTCTGGCACTTCCAGAACAAGTTCATCATGAACCTGGATTATCATGCGACTCTGCAACTCAGAATTCTCTAGCCAATCGTCAACATGGATCATTGCCATCTTGATAATATCGGCGGCTGTACCCTGCATTGGGGCATTGATTGCGGTGCGCTCGGCGGCCTGTCGGCGCATACCATTTCTGGCATTAATTTCCGGAAGATACAGGCGACGACCAAAGGCTGTTTCTACATAACCCTGTTCGGCGGCTGTATGGCGGATATTGTTCATATAGTTTTGCACACCGGGATAGCGGTCAAAATACAATTCGATATATTCCGCGGCCTGTTTGCGGCCAA
The DNA here is from genome assembly GCA_029252555.1 of Porticoccaceae bacterium. Classification (GTDB taxonomy): domain Bacteria; phylum Pseudomonadota; class Gammaproteobacteria; order Pseudomonadales; family Porticoccaceae; genus HTCC2207. Next base: position 12,036 of record JAQXBF010000040.1, on the reverse strand, counting down.
TATTAAGCTGGCGGGCAAGGCCAAAAGCGGACATGCCATAGATAAGCCCAAAATTGATTGCTTTTGCGCTGCGACGCATATCGGCGGTAACCTCTTCGCTGGCCATGCCGAAAACTTCAGCAGCGGTGGCGCGGTGAATATCCTGACCTGCGGCAAAGGCGCCTAGCAGGCTTGGGTCCTCAGAGAGGTGGGCCATGATGCGCAATTCAATCTGGGAGTAATCAGCGGCGACCATTTTGTAGCCCGCTGGCGGCACAAAGGCTTGGCGTACTCGACGACCTTCGGCGGTGCGCACAGGGATATTCTGCAAATTGGGGTCTGAGGATGATAACCGCCCTGTCGCTGTTCCCGCCTGATGGTAAGAGGTGTGAATACGCTTGCTGGTAGGGTTAATCATGGTTGGCAGTTTGTCGGTGTAAGTCGACTTTAGCTTGGCTAGACCACGGTGTTCCAGCAGCACTTTGGGCAATGGGTAGTCTAGAGCCAGTTCCTGCAGCACCTCTTCTTTGGTCGACGGCGCTCCTTTGGCAGTCTTTTTTAGTACCGGAATTTCGAGCTTTTCAAAGAGTATTTCTCCCAGCTGTTTTGGTGAGGCAAGATTAAACTCCTGCCCTGCTAACTCCCATGCTTGGGTTACCAGTTCGGCCAAACGCTCGGCTAGTTCACCGCTTTGCTGAAACAATAGGGTGCCATCAACCAGTGCTCCGGTGCGTTCGATTCTCGACAACACGGGCAGCAGGGGCAGCTCTATGTCGGTAAATACTTTTTCCAGCGTTGGGTGCTTGGATACTTCTGGCCACAGAGCCTCATGGAGTCGCAAGGTGATATCTGCATCTTCGGCGGCATAGGGGGCTGCTTGCTCCAGAGCCACTTGGTTAAAAGTAAGCTGCGAGGCGCCCTTGCCGGCTACCTCGGAGAAGCTAATGGTGGTTTCGCCAAGATACTCGAAGGCCAGGCTGTCCATATCGTGGCGTGTGGCAACGCTGTCAAGCACATAGGATTCTAGCATGGTATCAAAGGCGACACCCTGTAACTGAATATCGTGCTGCGCGAGAACGCTCATATCGTATTTCAGGTTCTGACCAACTTTTTTAATATTGGCGTCTTCTAATAATGGCTTTAGCTGAGCTAGTACGCTGTCTTTATTGAGCTGGGCTGGTGCCCCCAAGTAATCATGGCCAAATGGGATATAGGCTGCCTGGCCAGCTTCTACCGCAAAGGACACCCCAACGAGTAAGGCCTGCATATAATCCAGGCTGGTGGTTTCGGTGTCTACGGCGACTAGCTTTGCGGTCTTGATTTTATCCAACCAGCTATCCAGCTGCTCTTGATTGAGAATGGTCTGGTAATCTTTTTCGATAAGCGGTTGCGTTGCGGCCGTGGAGTCCCCAGCCTCTGCGCTAGCACTCTCAGTTGCAGGCTTAGCCGCGGCTGAAGGTGCTTTCTCAACACTCTCAAGTTCGGCAATCCAAGTCTTAAACTCCATATCTTTAAACAGGGCTAACAGGGCGTTTTCATCAGCAACCCCATTATGTAGGTCGCCTATGGTCAACTCCATTTCAACATCGGTTTTAATGGTGGCTAGCTGGTAGGAAAGATAGGCGAGGTCTTTATGCTCTTCAAGCTTAGGGCCCATGGTTTTGGCGCCACGAAATTCTAAGCCGGCAACTTCATCAAGGCGCGCATAAATATCGTCTAGGCCCCCTATTCCCTGCAGTAAGCCCAATGCTGTTTTTTTACCAACACCGGGTACGCCCGGAATATTGTCTGACTTGTCCCCCAGAAGGGCTAGGTAATCAATAATTAGTTCGGGGGTAATGCCGAATTTCTCAATCACCCCTGACCTGTCCAGCACTGTGTTGGTCATGGTGTTTTCCATGACGATATGTTCATTGACCATCTGAGCAATGTCTTTGTCCCCAGTGGAGATCACTACAGGCTGCTCGGCGGCGGTTGCCTGCACAGCTAAGGTGCCGATTACATCGTCGGCCTCGACACCCTCTATCACCAGCATGGGCATCCCCATAGCTTTGATAATATTATGGATTGGCTCTATCTGGAGCCGCAGATCGTCTGGCATTGGAGGGCGATTGGCTTTGTAGTCGCTGTACATCTCGTCGCGGAAGGTTTTGCCTTTAGCGTCAAACACAACCACATGGGTGCTGCTCGGATAATCTTTTTGCAAGCGGCGCAACATATTGATAACGCCTTTAACCGCGCCCGTGGGCTTACCTTTACTGTTGGTTAGCGGCGGCAGGGCGTGGAACGCTCTGTAGAGGTAGGAGGAGCCATCGACAAGTATCAGCGGTGTTTTTGTGGACATAGTTTGCTTGCTTTTTTGATGGAAATTTAAGTTTTAAGGATACATGATTTACTGGAAACAGGCTTTAAATTGCTCTGCTAATCCGCCGATAAATTCACTGTAGGCCTTATCACCTAATGCTTGGGAAAGGCCCTGCGGGTCAAGTGCCACAAGGGGTAATTCAAATTCAGCGGCAAGGTTGGTGGCATCTTTGTCTTGGTACTGGGGCTCGACAAAAACACAGCTGATATTGGCATTAAGAATGGTTTTGCGCAGCTGGTATTGGCTTTTTACGCCCAGCACTCCTCCTATGGTGTCTCTGAGAGACAAGCCAAGGGGCAAATCAAAGGCGCTGACAAAATGCCCATAGGCATCGTGGTGGCTTAGGTAACTTTTATCGCCAGCAAAGGCGACAGCCATGTCGGCTGTTAGTGTTTGGATGAGTTCATCACTAATGATCTGTTTGACTGGCAAACCCAGGCGTTTCTGAATTTCTGCAGCAATTTTGTTGCCATTTTTGGGGTTAAGCCAAATATGAGGGTCAGTATTTTTATTGTGGCTGTCGCTGTGGCCCTGCTGCGCTGATTCTGTTGCCACTATTGCCATGGCGGTAATGCGTTTGGCCTCGATCAGTTTGGCCATGGTTTTGGCGCTTCTGGTTTCAAAACTTTCCCCTACCCAAACCACTAGGTCGGCCTTAGCGATTTTTTTTAGTGCCGACACAGGCATGGTGTAGTCGTGAGGGGATTGATTTGCCGGCAGGAGATATTGTACATCGGCGGCGTTGGTCACTGCAGATTTAGCGATAATTGCCAGCGGCTTGATGCTGGTTACTATTAATGGCCTATTGGCAGGCGCCTGCTTCCCTTCGGTGGCCATAGCAGCAGAGCTGGAAAGTAGGAAACACCCTAAAATGTTATAATATATCTTTTTACACATAAATCACTGTCATTGCGTTCGTTCCAATATAAAATTTAGCCAGCCCAGGGGTAAAAAATTCGTTATCCGCTTATATGTGTTATATTATAACTTTTTAGCTGTTGAAACCCTAGTTCGGTACGCGCTTTATGCTGACAAATTCACGACTAGTGCACCAACCCCATGATCATAGCCGCTGCATCAATGCGGCCCTGGCCCGCGCCAACGATATCTGCGCTGCAAAAAATGCCCGCATGACTACCACTAGGGAGGCTGTTCTGCGGTTGCTATGGCAAAGCCACAAGGCTCTGGGGGCTTATCAGTTACAAGCACAACTCAGTGAGCTATTTAATAAACCTATCGCCCCGCCTACGGTGTATAGAGCGATTGAATTTTTGCTGGAACTTGGGTTAATCCACCGAATCCATTCGCTAAACGCCTATATTGGCTGCCCTTTCCCCAATAGTGAGCACAGTAATCTGTTTATGATCTGCACCCAATGTGGCAGTGTTGCTGAAATGACGCATAATACTATTAATGGGCTGCTACAGAGTGCTAGCGAAAAGGCTAATTTTACCCTAAAAAGCCAATCTCTGGAGCTTTCTGGGCTCTGCCCCCAATGCTTTGACCATGCGGAGACTTCTGACAATGACTAATAGCCGACTGATGGCCTTGGAGAGGGTGAACAAGAGCTTTTTAGGTCAGCATGTTCTGCAAAATATTAGCCTGCAGCTTAACCGCGGGGAGATTACCACACTGATTGGCCCCAACGGTGCTGGAAAATCGACACTGGTACGGATTATTTTGGGCTTGCTGACCCCAGACTCAGGCTCAGTAATACCTGCAGCGAATCTGAATATTGGCTATATGCCACAAAAACTAAATATTGACCCTACTCTGCCTATCTCTACCTGCCGTTTTCTGCAGCTGGCCAATACCTCTCACCGTGCCTGTCACGGTGCGCTGGATTCTGTGGGTATTGGCCACTTGGCTGCTACACCTGTTCAGAAGCTCTCTGGGGGCGAGATGCAGCGGGCACTGCTGGCTCGGGCTATCCTGCGCAAGCCCAATTTGCTGGTGTTGGACGAACCGGTGCAGGGTGTGGACGTAAATGGCCAAAATGCTCTCTACAAAATGATCGGTGAGCTGAGCAAAAACCTTGATTGCGCTGTACTCATGGTCTCCCACGATTTACATATTGTGATGTCAGCCACGGATCAGGTGATTTGCCTTAATCATCATATTTGCTGCCATGGGCGGCCTGAGCAGGTAACCCAGGACCCGGCTTATCTGGATATTTTTGGTCAGACTGCGATTTATGCCCATCATCATGATCATCAGCACAGTGTTCATGGGGAGGTGTTGGATGCCGATGGCGTGCACCAGCACGGGGAGAGCTGTGATCATGACTGATTTTCTTTTGTATGCTCTGCTGGCGGGGCTCGGGGTAGCACTGGTGGCCGGACCTCTAGGCTGCTTTGTAGTGTGGCGACGCATGGCTTATTTTGGCGATACTCTGGCCCATAGTGCCTTATTGGGCGTGGCTCTGGGAGTGCTGTTGCAGGTTAATCTCAATATTACGGTCACTGCGGTGCCTCTGGTGATGGCTCTCGGGCTTGTGATGCTGGAACAGCGGGGTTTCTTGTCACTGGATACATTGCTGGGCATTCTGTCTCATTCGGCTCTAGCTGCTGGTCTAGTGGTGATTTCATTGCTATCGGATGTGCGTGTAGATTTGATGTCTCTGCTGTTTGGCGATCTGTTATCGGTGACTATTGGCGACCTCTGGGTGATCTATGGGGTGGCGGCTCTGGTCTTGATTCTGCTGGGGACACTTTGGAAGCAGCTGATCAACATCACCGTAGACCCTGAGCTGGCGGCAGTGGAGGGCACTAATGTAGCGTTGGTACGCACAGCATTGATGTTAATTACAGCGCTGGTAATTGCAATCGCCATGAAAATTGTAGGTGTACTGCTAATTACCGCGCTACTGATTATCCCTGCGGCAACAGCGCGACGGATAAGTCACACACCGGAACAGATGGCCTTTGCGGCCAGTGCTATTGCAATGCTAACTGTGATTATGGGGCTGGCGTTGTCTTGGCATACCGATGCCCCGGCTGGGCCGTCGGTGGTGCTATGTGCCGCTCTGTTATTTACTCTGTCTCTGGGCATTCGGCAGCGAACTTAGGGGGTTCTTCTGCTGGAGGGCTACAAATCTGAAGATTGTAAGCCTTAAAAGGTCGAGTAAATAGACCGCCAGGTACTACGCAGCATGGTTTCGCTATGTGGTGCTCTAAAGAAACCGTGATAATGGCCTTTGGGGTTGATCAAAACCAGCTGGGTGCTGTGATCTATGGTGTAATCTTCTCCCTCTAGGGGCACCTTGTTATAGGCCACGTTAATTTCAGCGGTGAGACGGCGAATCAGGTGCTTATTGCCGGTGACACCAATAAATTCTTCATTAAAGTAGGGCACATACTCGGCCAATTTCTCTGCGGTATCTCGCTCTGGGTCCAGAGAAATCATCACTATTTGCAGCTTTTCTTTTTCGCTATCTTTAATTTTGCTGTAGGTATCATTGAGAACAGCGAGGGTGGTTGGGCAAATATCAGGGCAGTTGGTAAAGCCAAAAAAGACAATGGTCCAAATATCCTGCATTCGAGCAATATTGAAGGTTTCACCCTGGTGATCGACAAGCTCAAAGTCGCTAAAAATTCTTGGCTGGTCTAAAACGACAGCGCCATTCACCCGCAACTGCTCGCTATTCATAATCACTGGCTGATTCATACGCCAGATAAAGCCGTAAATCACCAATAAAATAAAGGCTACTACGATGGCGATGGTGCGGCGAATTGCAGCTTGCTGTTCCATAGGGTTAATCCTGTATCTGGTCGTCTGTCTCTGGGTTAAGGGCCATTATCCAGCTAAATATATAGCAGTCTGTCTATGAGATAGTGGTCCAGCAACATCAGTGCAAACAGCACCATTAGATAAATAATCGAAAATTTGAAGGTTTTCATGCCGCTATCTTTGTCGAACCACATAACCACGGCCCAGTACAGGAAGCGGCCACCCAGCAGCAGTGAGCCCATTAAGTAGAGTAGGCCAAACATACCGGTCAGATAGGGTAATGTGGTGATAACCATAAGCATAACGGTGTACAACAAGATATTTATCTTGGTGTACTTTTCGCCATGGGTAACTGGCAGCATGGGTATATTGGCCTTGGCGTATTCTTCTTTGCGGTGTATCGCCAGCGCCCAGAAGTGGGGTGGGGTCCAGGCAAAAATAATCAGTACCAAGAGCAGGGCATTGTGATGGATTTCTCCGGTCACAGCGACCCAACCCAACAGCGGTGGTGCCGCGCCCGCGAGACCACCAATAACGATATTCTGCGGTGTCGCTCGCTTGAGAAACATGGTGTAAATAAATGCGTAGCCCACGGACGAGGCCAGGGTTAACCAGGCGGTGAGCACATTGGTAAACACTAATAGAATCGCCATTCCTGCGATACCGGTCAGCAGTGCAAAGATTATTGCCTGCTGGGGGTCCAGACGTCCCTGAGCGATGGGCCGATTGGCGGTACGCGCCATTTTGTCGTCCACATTGCGGTCAACAATGTGATTAACTGCCGCCGCAGAACCGGCACAGAGGGCGATACCCAGATTGCCAAAAACTAAAATTTGCACGGATACAGTCTGGTCTGTTGCCAACAACATGCCGATCCCTGAGGTCAGTATCATCAGGGCAACAACGTTAGGCTTACAGAGCTCTAAATAGTCGCGCCAGGTTACTGAGGCGGTAGTTTCAACGTTCGACATGAATGGTTATCCCAAATGGCTCGTTTTGTTTTTATCGATTCGGCGAGTATTTTAACAGATGTTTGAGGTCTTCTAGCAGGCCGCCGCCATCATGCTCTTGGGTGTAGTATAAAACGGCTTGATAATCTGGTGTCACCACGAAGTAACGGGTGTCGCGCATATCCCACTCAGCGGAACTGCCCTGTAAAACTGAACCCAGAGTCGAGGCTTCTGTGGGCTGAATGCTCAGATAGGGATGCACTGCCTGTAGCTCTTCGATATCAATAAGCTCCAAACTGGCAGCATCGGGCAGATAGATACGCTCTAATCGGCCGCTGGATTTACCGAGCAACATATGTATCTGTCGGCTATTAATCAGCACGTCCTGACAGCCTTGGTTGCAGCCATCACCTCCGGCCACTACCACCTTCCACTTGGGGGCTTCGCCTTGAGGCAAAGATGCTAGTAGGGGGCTCATATCCACGGTGGGGCTGACAATTTCGCCCTGATTGGTGGTGCCCATACGCTCCATCATGGCTCTGCGCTGTTCTTCCGTCTTGGGTACCATCAGGAAACCGGCCAATATCACACCGAAAACAATTATGAGCATCAACCAAATCTGGTATTGAAAGCTGCGCTGCTTGGCGGTTATTTCAGTCTGTTCTGTCATTGCTTATATCCTGTTTTTAGGGGCCGGCTGTATCTATTAGTGCCGGGTGACTCGATCCGCCAAATTTGAGTTGGCGATCACTGTCATTATTAATAACACCAATGCCATTACAAACCATTGCACGGCATAGCCGGTGTGTTTGGCTGGCTGTACTGAAACTGTTGCCCAACCGGTCTGAAGTGCTCCCGCGCTGTCTGGGTCTAGCCGCAACTGATAGGAAAAAAACTCTTCAGCAAATAGCTCTTCTGCACGAACCGCCGATATCCAGCCTACTCTAGCCGGCCATTCTGAGACTCGGCCAATACCATCGTCAAGCCGATACCCACCCAGTGTCTGGTATAGAGCTCCGCGCAACTGAACTGTGCCTGTTACCGGCTCGATCTCTGGCAGCCTGTTGCGATCCAGTGAGGCTGGCACCCAGCCACGGTTAACTAATATTTTTTGGGGCATGCCAACAATGCTTAGGGCTTCTAATATTTCATAGCCTGGCCTACCATTTTTTACTCGATTGTCGAGAATCAGGCGGCGGCTGGAATCCAACTGCCCCTGCAACCATGCACTGCGGTACTGCAAGTTGGCACCATCAACCAAGTCTGTAGCATTTGCTGGGGCCGCCTGCTGGTTGGCGTTGTATTGTTTGAGAATACGCTGCTTTTCGTCAGCCCGATCTAATTGCCAAAACCCCAAGGTTACTAACAGCGGAAACAGACACAGGCTCAGCAACAATATTTTTTTATTGGGCTGCCAGTGAAATCGCTGCGTAGAGTATTGGGGCTTGTTTGTCATCTGTGTTTAAATTCCAACCTTTTACAAGAGTGGTCAAAACCATGCTGTTAAAGACTATTATCGTTGTACTATTTATCGCTGTGCTAATAAGCTTGTTTAGCGGGCTCAATTTTCTGGTGAAAGATCTGGGCAATTCCAAGCGACGCCTGCTTGTTGCACTGGGCACCCGTATTACACTGGCCGCGCTGCTTTTAGGCACTATTGGCTACGGCCTCTATTCAGGTCAGCTTGGCAGTGCCGCCCCCTGGGATCGCAAGCTGCATCCGGAATCTGCCAAAGTCATCCCTCAGTCTGCACCGCCAGCTCCCTCCGCACAACCCGAATAACTTTTTGCACAGATAAAAACGGCCAGGGGTTACCTGGCCGCATAGTATTCGCTGGTAATTGCTACGTGAGAATGTAGACAAATATGAAAAGGCCTACCCACACCACGTCAACGAAGTGCCAATACCAAGAGGCCGCTTCAAAACCAAACTGATCATCTTGACTAAAGTGTCCCTTGAGGCCGCGTAACCACTGGATCAGAAGCATGACTGTACCAAGAGTTACGTGCATGCCGTGGAATCCAGTCAGCATAAAGAAGGTTGTTCCGTAGATACCAGACTCCAGCGTAAGGCCCAGCTCTTGATAGGCATGAATATATTCCTCTGCCTGCAAAAACAGGAAGAAAATACCCAGGCCAACGGTGATGCCCAGCCATTTATTAAACTTTTTACGGTTGTCGTCTTTCAATGCTACGTGAGCAACATGAACGGTAAAGCTAGAGGTTAGGAGAACAACAGTGTTCCAGAAGGGTAACCAAGAAATCCAGTTAACCCAGCCGGGGTTGTTCATGGCTTCATCCGGACCTTTAAACTGAGCTGCATCGCCGTTGGCTGCCTGATCTGGAGTTACCATGGGTGGCCAGACATTTTCATAACCAGGGTACAGATACTGTGCATTGGCTGCCGAAGCATCCGTTGGCGTGTCGTCGAACCATCCGACGGCGGCTTCACCACCAATCCAGGAGCTTACAAGAACGCGCACATAGAACAGGGCACCGAAGAAACAAGCAAAGAACATGACTTCAGAGAAAATAAACCACAGCATACCCAGCACATAGGAATGCTTGAGCTGTGGACTGGCAAGGCCGCGCATATTTTCGTCAATGACGATGCTCCACCATTTGTACAATACGGCGGCCATGATCAATGAACCAATCAGGAAGATTGTGGCAGAACCACCATCCAACACCCATGAGGCTGCGCCATAAGCCATTACACCCATACCGGTTGCCGCAAATATCGGCAATTTACTCTGGTCGGGAACGTAATAAGTACCTTCAGTTGACATTGTTACTCTCCGTTTACTGTACTTGTGAGACCTGCACCTTGGTGCGATCTGTTATATCAAACATTGTGTAGGACAGAGTTACTGTATTAATGCTGACCGGTAAATCTGGATCCACAATAAACACCAACGCTAACTCGGCACTCTCGCCGGCCGCCAACGGTTGGTTGTTGAAGCAGAAACATTCCGTTTTGTGGAAGTAGTCTGCGGCATTGTTGGGCAGCACATTTGGAATGGCTTGGCCCAACATATCTTGCCCAGTTCGGTTATGGGCATAAAACAACACTTCGCGAGACTCGCCGGGATGCACGATCACTCGCTCTTCGATGGGATAAAAGTCCCAGGGCATGGTTGCGTTATTGGTCGCAACGAACTGCACTTCAATATCTCGCGATGTATCTACTTCTACTACTACTGCTGTGTAGGCGCCATCTGTTTTGCCGCCGATCCCAGTGATCTCACAAAAAAGATCGTAGAGGGGCGGCAATACAAATATTGCAAACATAAACATAGCGGCTGCCAGAGCAACCAACTTTGCCAGTAGCTTACGAGCGTTAGGGCGCGCTGACATGTTTACTAATCTCTTACTTAACTTTCGGCGGAGTAGCGAATGTGTGGTATGGCGCTGGTGTGGGCAATGTCCACTCAAGTCCTTCTGCACCTTCCCAAACCTTCGCATCGTCTGTCGGCTTACCCCAGCCGATAGTGCGGATTACGTTAAACAGGAACAGAATCTGAGCACCACCGTACATAAATGCACCGATGCTTGAGACCATATTCCAATCTGCAAACTGCAGGCCATAATCGGCGTAACGACGAGGCATACCAGCCAGCCCTAAGAAGTGCTGTGGCATAAAGGTAATGTTGAAACCGATAAAGGCGATCCAAAACTGCACCTTGCCCATAGTTTCGTCATACATGCGACCACACCACTTTGGCAGCCAGTAATAAACCGCAGCTGTACCACTAAATACCGCACCGGCAACCATTACATAATGGAAGTGAGCCACAACAAAGTAGGTGTCGTGATACTGCATATCTGCGGCAGCGATCGACAGCATCATTCCGGTAAAGCCACCAAAGGTGAACAGAATCACAAACGCGATACTGAATAGCATTGGAGTTTCAAAGGTTAATGAGCCTCGGTACATGGTGGTGATCCAGTTAAACACCTTCACACCTGTTGGCACTGCAATCAGCATGGTGGCATACATAAAGTACAGCTCACCTGCAATTGGCATGCCTACGGTAAACATATGGTGAGCCCAAACCACAAACGACAGGAAGGCAATCGCAGCAGTAGCGTAAACCATTGACGAGTAGCCAAACAGCGGCTTGCGGCTAAACGTTGGGATAATCTGCGAAACCACACCGAAGGCGGGCAGGATAATAATATATACCTCAGGGTGACCGAAGAACCAGAAAATATGCTGGAACAATACCGGGTCACCGCCACCGGCAGCGTCAAAGAAGCTGGTACCGAAGTTAATATCCATCAGCATCATGGTTACTGCGCCGGCCAGTACTGGCATTACTGCCACCAGCAAGAACGCGGTGATAACCCAGGTCCAGACGAACAGTGGCATTTTCATGTAAGTCATGCCAGGTGCGCGCATATTCATTACCGTGGCGATAATGTTAATGGAACCCATAATTGATGATGCACCCATAATATGCACACCAAAGATAAAGTAGTTCACTGTATCCGGTGCATAGGTGGTTGAGAGTGGTGCGTAGAATGTCCAACCGAAGTTAGGACCACCGCCTTCCATAAACAGTGTGGAAGTCAAAATCGCAAATGCGAACGGAAGAATCCAAAAGCTCAGGTTGTTCATGCGTGGCAATGCCATATCTGGCGCGCCGATCATCATCGGAATCAACCAGTTAGCCAAGCCAACAAAGGCCGGCATAATCGCACCAAACACCATGACCAAACCATGCATGGTGGTCATCTGGTTAAAGAACTCAGGTTTAATCAGCTGCATTCCTGGCTGAAAAAGTTCTGCGCGGATAATCATTGCGAATGCGCCGCCCATAATAAACATCGCGAAGCTGAACCAGAGGTACAGTGTGCCGATATCTTTATGGTTGGTGGTAAACACCCAACGACTTATATATTTTCCCCAGCCATCAGCCAGAGTTGCGGGACCATGTGCCATATCAAATACTCCCTATTGGCCTTGTTTGTAATTGAGAACATCAATTGGCTGAGTTACGTCGCCAACATC
>JAQXBF010000019.1 GCA_029252555.1 Porticoccaceae bacterium | reverse complement strand
ACCCAAAGAATGGGGATTGGACGAATGGTATGGGGAGACTGGGCTTATGCTCACCACCCAGTTTTTTGCCCTTAAGACCCAGCGCTATATGCACGATCATAGTATTACCGAAGATGCATTAATTCGCGTCTCCGAAAAAGCCTTTACCAACGGCTCCCTGACACCAACTGCTTGGCGCCAGCAGGCCCTGAGCTATGAAGAGATTGCCAACTCGGCCATGGTCAGCGATCCATTGCGCAAGTATATGTTTTGCAGCCCTGCAGAAGGTGGCGCGGCGCTGATTATTTGTAATGCCGACAAAGCTCATCAGTACTGCAGTAACCCATTATTTTTGAAAGCTGCCGCCGTGCGCACCCGCCACTATGGCAGCTTCGAAGTATTTGCCCCGTCTCAGGCAATGGACGTTGCCGACGCGCCAACAGTCACTGCTTCCAAGGCCGCCTTTGAACAGGCGGGCATTGGTCCAGAAGATGTGGATGTTATGCAGCTTCAGGATACTGACAGCGGCACAGAGATTATGCATATGGCAGAAAATGGCTTCTGTGAGCACGGCGAACAGGAAAAACTGCTCCGTGACGGTGCCACCGGTATTAATGGCCGTCTACCTATTAATACCGATGGCGGCTGTTTAGCCAATGGTGAGCCGGTTGGGGCCTCTGGCCTGCGACAGGTATATGAAGTTTGCGTGCAACTGCGCGGAGAAGGTGGTACTCGACAGGTGCCTAATCAGCCCAAAGTCGGCTACACTCATGTCTATGGAGCCCCAGGCATAAGTGGCGTTAATATAATTACCACATAATTAAAACAACAGGTAGGAGTAGATTCTATGTCTGAACTAATCAAAGTAAAACAGCAGGGTGAAGCTCGCTGCGAAGGTCTGAGCTATCAGGATTTACTCGACGAAGAAACAGTCGAGGTACCTGCCTACCTGCGCGAAAACACCAATCCTTATATGGGTGATGAGGACATCGACGTAGCGCGCTGGGTCGGTCGTGATTTTCACGAACAAGAAAAGAAAAAGCTATGGCCCAAGGTCTGGCAAATGACCTGCCGCGAGGAAGATATTCCTGAAGTAGGTGACCACCATGTTTATGAAATAGTTGACCAGTCGATTATTGTTACACGCACTGGAGAAAATGAATTTAAAGCCTTTATTAACTCATGCTTGCACCGTGGCCGCATACTGCGCGATAACGATGGCCACGCCGAAGAGTTCGTTTGTCCATTTCACGGTGCCACCTGGGATATTCATGGCAACTTTAAAGGCATCCCCTGCAAGTGGGACTTTAGCCATTTAGACCAGAAAGATATGAGCCTGCCACAGGTCAAAACTGGAACCTGGGGCGGCTTCATCTTTATAAACTTTGATGACAACTGCGAGCCTCTGGAAGACTACCTCAGCCCTCTACCAGAACACTTCGCCCGCTTCCCACTCCATGACTACTACAAAGGTGCTCATGTTGAACGCGTGGTAAATTGTAACTGGAAAGTTGGTGCCGAGGCCTTCATGGAGTCGTTCCATACCCTCGAAACCCACAGTGAAATTCTCACCTTTACCGGTGATGCTAACTCCCAGTACGACACATTCGGTGATCATGTGAGCCGTTCTGTTACCCCTATGGGCATTGCCAGCCCGCACATGCCCGATGTGACTGCTGAAGATACCATGCGCGATATTCTTGAGCTGTCAGGCCGTATGGCAACCGATAGCGCCGAGGGCCATGAGATGCCAGAAGGACTCACCGCACGCACGTATGTAGCCGAGACCAATCGCGAAATGTTTAGCGATATTATCGGTGAGCCCCTAGATGATGCGACTCAGTCCGAACTAGAAGACGCGATTCTATATATGTTATTCCCAAATACTCAAATATGGACTGGCTACCATGGTAATATCGTGTATCGCTTCCTACCTAATGGTGACGATCACAATAGCTGTATTTTCGAAACCATGATTCTGATGCGCTATCCAAAGGGTACTAAAAAGCCAGACCCTGCAGAGAAAAACACACTGCGCCCAGATCAGGCCTTTAGCGAAGCATCAGAAATAGGTGGCCTGGGCCCAGTATTTGATCAAGACGACAGCAATATGGCCGCAGTACAGAAAGGTATGATTGCATCGAGGAAGGGCAAGGTAAGTTTGGCAAGTTATCAAGAGAGCCGCATTCGTCACCTGCACCAAACTATTGACAAGTACCTTAATGCCTAAAGGCTTTTAGTGCCGGGTTCCAACCCTTACACTGGACCCGGCGCAGATAGCTAGAATTTTACTGAAGAGATTTGTATGCCCACCACAGATACTTTAATTCCCGCAACCAATTTTACTGACAGCCAAACAGTCCCTGTCACCCTAAATGGAAAAAATATCCTTATATGTAAGGCTAACGGAGACTTTTACGCCGTAGATAATATGTGCACGCACCAGCGCGCAGAACTGACCGGCGGCCGCATTAGGAACTGTTTTCTCGCTTGCCCCTTACATGGCGTGCGCTTTGACTTGCGTACGGGTAAACCAATGGGCGAACTCACCAGAGTACCTCTGAAAACCTACGATGTAAGGCTGGCTGACAATGGCAATCTGCAAATAGAGTTGGATTAACCATGGCCGCCAATCGCCAAATCGTTCTCGCCTCTTATGTCACTGACGCTGCACAGCCAGATAACTTTGCCCTATCAGAAGGTCCAATACCTGAACCCGCGGAAGGCGAGTTTCTACTGCGCAACATGTACTTCTCTATGGAGCCTGCCATTCGCGGCTGGGTCGATGGCAAGGCCAACTACTTTGAGCCAATCCCCATTGGTGGTGTGATACGCGGCCCCTCAGTGGGACAGGTTATCAAGTCCCGCAATAATGATTTTGTCGAGGGTGATTTCGTTTTTGCACTTAACCAGTGGGAAGACTATTCAATCTGCCACAGCGACGCTATATTGCTGGAAAAGCTGCAACCAGAAGCCGGCTTACCCATCTCCTACTATGTCGGTTCACTGGGCGGTGCAGGGGCCACCGCCTATATTGGTTTGCATGAAGTGGGCCAGATTCAAGCGGGGCAAACAGTGGTGGTCAGTGCCGCCGCAGGTGCCACAGGCAGCATGGCTGGACAGATCGCTAAACTCTGCGGCTGTAAGGTCATTGGTATCGTTGGCAGCGATAAAAAAGCCCAGCTCATTATGGATGAATTTGGCTTTGATACCGCCATAAATTACCAGACAGATGACATTACTGCCGCGGTTAAAACCCTTGCACCAGAGGGCGCAGATATTTATTTTGATAATGTCGGCGGTCCAGTACTCAATGCAATGCTCCCCGCCATGAAAGTCTACGGGCGCATAATCGGTTGCGGCATGATCTCTGATTACAATCGCACCGATAACCCCAACCCGATTACCAACCTCTGGGAAATGGTGTCGAGACAGCTAACTATGCAGGGGTTTTTGTTACCCACCTATCAGGCTAAGGTACCAGCGGCCATGGCCCAGCTAGAGGAATGGATTGGTTCGGGAAAGATTATCGTTATAGAAAATATTACCGAAGGGTTCGCCAATACACCCAAGGCATTTTGTGACCTGATGTCGGGTAAAACCGTCGGCAAAGCGCTAGTTAAAATCGACCACTGAGCTGTATTTTAACCAGTCTGAGTCAATTAATAATCTCACCATGTGAATCGCAAATCGCAAAAGCTTGGGCTACCACCCTCTAAAGCACTAGTAGATTATTGATAGGCGCATTTCTACAATCTCCCACGTAAACAAAGCAATCCCTTAATACTAGGCAACGTATTAGGGGCAATCCAGAGCGAGCCTGCAACCCAAGGCTTTGTACCCAACTTTCTTAAGTGATCACAGATGGATATTAAAGCGGCCATAGCAGTAGCAGCGGACCAACCGTTCCAAATCAAAGATGTTCAGTTAGATAGTCCGCGAGAAAATGAAATCCTAGTGAAAATCAAAGGGGTTGGAGTTTGCCACACGGATCTGGTCGCTAAAGCGGGTATGCTGCCGCCACCATATCCCTCAGTGCTGGGCCACGAAGGATCCGGTATTGTAGAAAAAATCGGCTGCGGTGTCACCAGCGTGGACGTTGGAGATCACGTGGTTTTATCATTTGCCTCTTGCAGGCATTGTTCCCGCTGCACCTCAGACAGTCCGGCCTACTGCGAAAGCTTTGTACCACTTAATGTGATGGGCACTCGCACTGACGGTAGCAGCACTGTAACGGAGCATGGAACTGAACTATCAGCTCATTTTTTTAATCAGTCTTCATTTGCCTCCTACGCTTTGACTAGCGAGAGCAACACCATCAAGGTAGATAAAGACCTACCCATTGAATTACTGGGACCTCTAGGCTGCGGCATCCAAACCGGGGCAGGTAGCGTTATGCAGGCATTTGCCTGCGAAGAAGGCTCTAGCATAGCCATATATGGCGGCGGTAGTGTCGGCCTTGCGGCCGTAATGGGTGCAGTGGTGCAAAAATGCTCAACGATTATCCTCATTGAGCCCATGGAAAGCCGGCGGCGGTTAGCCATGTCTCTGGGGGCTACCCATGCGGTGGATCCCACCCTCAGCGATACTCGGGCATCTATTCGAGAAATTTGTACAATGGGAGTCAACTATGGCTTTGATAGCACAGGAATCAGCAGCGTTATTGAAGCAGCAATAGCCACCTTAGCGCCCCGTGGAGAGCTGGGTCTTGTGGGTACATCAAGCCAAAGTTCGCCGCTTCCCACGTTTGACCCCGGCACCCTCCTCACCGGCCAAAAGATTCGAGGAATCTGTGAAGGAGAAGTAGATCCACTGCTGTTTATTCCGTTAATGCTGGATCATTATAAAAACGGCAATTTCCCCTTTGACCGCTTAATAACCACCTATCCATTCGATAAGATCAATGAGGCAATTGATGCCCAGCATCGAGGAGAATGTGTTAAGCCTGTACTTGTTTTCGATACTTAAAACAGCCTCTGCTAGTGAGGCCGTTATGATTCCTGAAAATTAATAGTCGAGCTGCTTAAAAGTCCTGCTGCGCAATTTGTACCTGATCGTCGGCCAAGGTCAACCAGCAGTGTTTACTGTCTGCCCAAACATGAAAAGATGGCTTTAAATCGTCGATTTCATCGAGAGTACCAGCCTTTATAAAAATCATACCCATTCGAGGTGCATCCTCTGTATCCGTAATTACAGGAGAACCACAGATACCGCAGAAACGGCGAAAGACCTTTTGACCACTTGTGCCCTTATCTTCAAAGGTCTGTAACTCACCCTCTAACTGAAGACTGTCTCGGGGGAAAAAAGATACCACAGAAAATGCTGAACCAGCCTGCTTTTGACAGTTTTTACAATGGCAAACTATGGTGTCCAATGGTTGTGCCGGCACCTTATAGCGTACCTGACCACAGAGACAACCGCCCTCTCTTAACTCTTCACTCATGATGTGTCCCTATAAAATTATTTTTATATCTCTTAGTTATTGCTAAGAGAGCCATCTACGGTAAACCCCGAGCCAGTAATAAACGAAGCCTCCTCGCTAGCCAAATATACGGCCATAGCGGCGACATCTTCCGGCTCGCCAATACGACCAATCGGATGCATAGCCTTATAACTATCCATCAGAGCTTCACCGTCTTCTACCTGATTGATTACTTTTTCCAACATAGCAGTTTGAATAACGCCGGGATTGATCGAATTAACATTGATGCCATACCCGCTGCGAGCGCAATGTAGGGCGACAGATTTGGTCATCATATCCACGCCTGCCTTGGACGTGTTGTAGGCAACCAGCTCTGCCTGTGGCCTAAAGGCGGAGACAGAGGCCATATTAATAATGGCGCCGCCACCATCATTTTTCATTAACTTGATCGCCCCCTGACAGCCTAGAAAACAGCTGCGAACATTGACCGCCATGGTTGTGTCCCAGGTCTTGACATCCACGTCCTCAATCGTGCCCATCAGGGTAACGCCCGCAACATTCACCATGATATCTAGGCCGGAGAATCTATCTGCTGCAATGGCGAAAACATTGTCCCATTCTTCTGGCACTGAAACATCATGGTGCACAAAATCACAGCTTGGTCCGAGCCTTTCAGCGGCGTTAGTGCCACCAGCTTTGTCGATATCGGTGATGATCACCGTCGCGCCCTCGGCAATAAACCGCAGCGCAATGCCGTAGCCAATGCCGGTAGCGCCGCCAGTGACTATAGCGCGCCTGCCTGTTAGCTTTTGTTCTGCCACAAATCTACACTTTCAACATAAGTTTTCCGGTATTGCTGCCATCAAACAATTTGTGGAAGGCTGACAAGGTATTGTCAAAGCCCTCGACAATTTCATATTTAAAGTCAATCTTTTCTTCCACTAGTAACTCAGCCAGTGCCGCGGCACCCGCTTCAAACTGCTCAAAGTAAGCACTGACTAAAAAGCCTTTCACAACGGCGCTCTTAGCAAGAATCTGCCAGTAGTTGTAAGGACCGGGAACCGGTTCAGAGGCGTTATAGGTCGATATAGAACCGCAGAAAACGATTCTTGCGTTATCCCTAAGATTTAATAGTGCAGCATCCAGAATTTCACCACCCACATTGTCAAAATAGACATCTACCCCCTCAGGACAGGCGGCACTAATTGCAGCTTCTAGGTTTCCAGACTCAGTTTTGTAATTAATAACCGCGTCAAAGCCAAGTTCATCCTTAAGCCACTGACACTTATCGTCTGTTCCCGCAAGGCCCACAACACGACAACCCATATTTTTTGCCAGCTGGCCGCCCAGAGAGCCAACAGCGCCCGCGGCCGCACTCATTAATAAGGTATCACCCGCTTTTAACTCTGCTGTATCTGTAATGCCAAAGTAAGCTGTCAGGCCTACAGCGCCAAATACACTCAAATAATAGTGCAGAGGAAACTGGTTACTCTTAGGCACCTTAGTCAAAAAATAACCATCGGACAGGCTGTACTCTTCCCAACCATTAAGACCATATACCTGATCGCCAACGGCGAAGTCCGGGTGCTTGCTCTCTACCACGGTGCCCACAGTTGAGCTGCGGACCACCTCACCCAGTCCGATGGGCGGCATATAGTTAGGCTCAGCACTCATCCAGCCACGTATGGCGGGGTCCAACGAAAAGTAATCGTTTTTAATCAAAAGTTGACCATCGGTTAAGCCATCCACCTCGACAGTGCGAATCTGTACATCATTGTCGGTGGTATCCCCGTTAGGACGCTGGTGGAGGTAAAACTGCTTGTACTGGATTGACATGGCTTTTCCCGTTTTTATTCTAATAAGTTGCTGTTCTTCGATCCGCTGGATCGAAACGTATCACTGAAATTTAAGGTACCCTTTTAGCAATAAAAAATCAACTGAGATTGTTTTTTTGAGGGTCAGTCATGTATAGTTATTTCAAGCTAATAAAAACAATAACAAGGAGATCAATATGCCTTTTTCCGGATCAACTGAAGACCGCCTAGCCATTCGTGAACTTATGGATATCTATGCTGACGCCGTCAATCAGCGCGACACTGCCCTGTGGGCATCAACCTGGGCGGAAAACTCGGCCTGGAAGCTACCAGTAATTCCAGGAATGGAAAACCTCAAAGGCAAAAACACCATTGTCTCATCCTGGGAAGCGGGCATGGCCATGTTCCCATTTATCTTTATGTCTATTTCCGTGGGTGATATCCAAGTCAGTGGTGATACCGCCACCGCCAGATCCTATACCTCAGAGGTGGGCACCACATTAGAGGGTGAAGAAATTCGTCCGCGAGGCCAGTATGACGATCAATTAGTCAAAGTCGATGGTCAGTGGTTTTTCAAAGAGCGTATTTTTAACTCTATGTATGGTGAGTAATTTCGACTTCTCAAGGAACTGCTATGACTGTATTAATTAATGGCATCGTAAACTTCAAGCCTGAAGACGCGATCAAAGTGCTGCCGGAAACCGCTCAACTGATGGCGGACACCCGTCTTCAAAAAGGCTGCCGCCACTATGTTTGGAGCCTGGATCCAGCGGTGCCTGGCCGAGTTTATGTGCATGAAAACTGGGAGTCTGTAGAGGATCTGCGCGCTCATCTGGCCAGTCACTTTTATAGCGATATGCTGGCGATACTCTATAACTACGAGATACTCGACACCGATATCCTAAAGTACAGTGTTGACCATTCCGAGCCCGTCTACGATGAGACTGGTACACCCAGAGCTGATTTCTTTATGAAATAGGCCTTGGACGCGCCATGGATCCGACAGCTCAAATCTTAGCTGTCCAGACCATGGGCCCTGCGCAGTGCGCTGCCCACCAGGTCAACACCCTCTCTAGCTGCCTCGAGCATGCCAGCCATTGAGAAGAATGCATGAATAAGGCCATCAAAGCGCCGCTTCTCAACCTCAACTCCAGCCGCTAGCAGTCGCTCGGCATAGGCTTCACCCTCATCTCGCAGCGGATCAAATTCAGCAGTGATCACCAGCGCTGGCGGCAAGTCAGAAAGATCTGGTGCTAACAATGGGCTAACTAATGGGTTATTACGCTGTTCAATATCTGGGCAGTAATGGTCCCAAAACCAAGTCATCATAGTTTTAGTGAGTAGGTAATTCTCAGCATTTTCATGGAAAGAAGCGCTACTCATGCTGGGTTCGGTAATCGGATAGAGCAGCAGTTGCAGAGCAAATTCAGGGCCATTACGATCCCGTGACATCAATGCGACTACCGCGGCTAAATTGCCACCAGCGGAGTCACCGCCAATACTAATTGGCCCTGGTCTACCACCGAATTGGGGATCTAATGCTGAGGCCCAACAGGCCACTGCATAACAGTCTTCAGTTGCTGCGGGGAATGGATGCTCTGGCGCTAAACGATAATCCACAGCCACTACAATGCATCCAGCGGCAACACAGATTTCGCGGCAGTCGGCATCATGGGTGACCAGATTGCCTATTACCCAGCCACCACCATGTAAATGCATATGTACTGGCGCTGGCTCGGCATGGGGCCGGTAAATACGCACTGGAATCCCGCCGGCGGGACCCTCTACAAGAGTATCCTCAACGCTGTAGACCTCAACGGTGGGTGGCAAAGATTGCGACTCGGTATAAATTGCACGACTCTCAGTCACGGGTAGTTCATTAAACGCTGGGGCACCAGATTTGGCGATCTCGGCCAAAATAGCGGCGGTTACTGATTCTAATGGCATTTTATTATCCTGTTTCTATTTTTATTAGGCACATTTAATTAGTTTATAAGCTCTGACCTTAATTTTAACTCTGGCTTTCAAGTAAGCTTCTAATACTTTGAAGCCCTCCATACAGAGCATGGAGGGCTTCAAAGTGTGCAGAGGAACTCGGGGGAACACCTCTTTAGGTACTACAACTTAATCAAGCACTTACCAAGGTTCTTACCCGCTAACATATCGATAAACCCTTGCCCTGTAGACTCAATGCCATCAGACCAGCTAACCGGGCTGACCAATGAGCCGGAGGTGAGCATGGTAGTAATATATTCAATGGCCTCTGGATAGCGATCCACATGGTCCGAAAACATAAAGCCCTCGGCTCTTGCGCGCTTGGTGATCAGCTCCCACATATTGCCAACAGCTTGATGGCCACCCTCTCTCTCGTACTGGGAAACCGCACCACATAGAATAATGCGGGAATTTTCAGCCAGCTGACCCAGCATAGTGGTAAGCATAGTGCCACCTACATTGTCATAGACAATATTGATCCCTTGTGGGGCTGCTTTTTGTAGCTGCTGTTCGAAGGGTTCAGTGGATTTATAATCAATCACCTGATCGTAACCTAGGGTGTCCTGAAGCCACTGGCACTTTTTAGTACCTCCAGCGATACCCACAGTGCTGCAACCCTCGGCCTTGGCGATCTGCCCGGCAATACAGCCAATGCCGCCAGCTGCAGCATTGATCACAAACAGGTCACCAGCTTTAGGCGCACCAATGTCCATAATGCCAAAATAGGCTGTCATACCAGAGGGCCCAAGGCTACAGAGATATTCATGGAGCTCAACATTAGGGTCTGGCTCAAGAATGCTCATTAGGTCGGAACCATCAGCAATACTGTATTCCTCCCAAGAGGTTCTACCCATAACAACGCTGCCATTAGGGTATTCTTCATTGCGAGACTCAACAACGGTGCCCATGACAATGCTCTGCACCGGTTCACCCAAAGGCATTGATGACAGATAATTATCACCCGAATCCTCATTCATCCATTGACGAAAACCTGCATCCAGAGACAGATAGAGGTTTTTGATCAGAAATTGACCATCATGCAAGCTCTTAACAGGCTGTGTATCAACTTCAAAATCAGCGGCTACCAAATGTTCTGCAGGCCTGCGAGCGAGCAAAACACGAGTGTTCATCTGGGTCATATGCTTAGGTCCATGGTTTTTATTATGAATCGAGATAGTCATTAAGCTATCTTGCTTTAACTTATAGTACCTCAGCTAATCCCTTAGGTAAATAACAAACATGTGTGATGGTTTTTATTGACTGGGTGTAGACCCCAAAGTAATATAAGGTACGTAAGTCGCAGGTAATAGCGACGTAAAATCAGACTCTTTCTAAAAAGAGTTTAATAAGAGTTTAACGAGAGTCTAGCCAGAGTCTGCCCAAGGCCTGATAAGAGTCCGACTCAGAGTTAGCTTAGTATTAACCCTATAGCGGAGGCCTTAGATGGCAACAACTACAACACAGAATTTTGCCGACCACCTAGAAATTCAGCAGGTGATTAATCTTTATGCCTCAGCGATTGACAAGCATCAATGGTCGGCGCTGGAATCTGTTTTTACTGAAGATGCGGAGGCAGATTTTATTGAGTTAGGCGTTTTTAAGGGTCGCCAAACCATTTCTGACCTAATTGCCAGTGTACTCATCCAGTGCTCAGTAACACAGCATCTGTTAGGTAACATCAACATTGAAGTAGAGGGTGATACAGCCACAGCATCCTGTTATCTCTCAGCTCTGCATGTTGGACTTGGTGATTATGCTACTGAAACAATGACCGTCTGGGGTGAATACAAAGACAAGTTGGTGCGTACTAGCGATGGCTGGCGCATTGTTCACCGCACATTGGTATCCATGCACTCAGAGGGTGATATAGGACTAAACAATTAGATAGTATTGCTGTTTAACCAACATCTGCCAATAATAACCAATCAATATCAGGGGTTTAACCATGTTAGCCATCTCCGCAAGAATTGAATTAGCTGCTAAAGACGTTGCTGCCTATATCGCAGCTGCACAGAAAATAATCGAGCCGACTCATGCCGAGCCCGGCTGTCTCCTGTATTCCTTTGCTATAGATGTCAACCACTCAAATGTTTTCTGGATTACCGAACAGTGGCAGGATGAAAGTGATCTTTGGGCCCACTTAGGCATGCCTCATATTGTGGAGTTCTTAACTTTCTGTGAGACCGTGGAGATCACCGACATGAACGTTATCAAATTCGAGGTCTCCGCCGCTGGCCCCCTTGAACTGCCAGAGAGCTAATATGAAAACTCATTGAGGAGTATTGAGCATGACTATTGCAGAAAATTATAATCGTATTGTCGCCCGCATCATTGATGACGTGGACAATAACACCACAGACCAGGCCGAGGGCACATTGTCCGTACCATCAAAAAATTATATCGACGCTGATATCTGGCAGCAGGAAATGGACCTTATCTTTAAAAAGGTTCCAGTGTTTGTGGCACTGACTCAGGAACTGCCGAACCCCGGTGATTACAAAACATTTCAGTTTTTAGATAAGCCCCTGCTAATCACTCGCCTAAAAGATGGCACTGCCAGGGTTATGCTGAATGCATGCTCCCACCGTGCTATGACAGTGGCCATCGAGCCCTGTGGTAATAAGTCGCGCTTTACCTGCCCCTATCATGGCTGGATGTACAGTAATGACGGGACACTGCGCGGTGTTGCAGATCAGGAGAAGTTCGGTGACTTCGACAAGCAGACCAACGGCTTAACTCAGCTTCCTGTCTACGAGCGCGGCGGCATGATCTTTACCGTGCTTGAGCCCGGGGAAGACGAGGTGGATTTCGATGACTTCCTCGGTGGTGTAATGGAAGATATCGGTCGTCTCGGTTTGGAAAACTGGCATTTCTGTGGTCAGCGCAAAATTGATGGCGCCAACTGGAAAGTTGCCTACGACGGCTATCTGGAAGGCTATCATTTCGCCGCCGCCCACCCAGACACTATTGCCGAGCGCACCTACTCCAACGTAATGCAGTTTGATGCCTACGGTCCCCATACCCTGATTTGCTTCCCCCATCTGGCGATTAAAGAGAATCTTACGAACATAGCGCCAGAGGACTATCACAAGCATGAAAACAATGGCTACGATTGGATCCGCACATTGTTTCCCAATATTTCACTGTTTGTGGCGCCGGAAATTACACTGGTCAGCCAGATTATCCCTGGCCCATTGCCCAACCAAAACACCACCTATATCAACTTCATTCACCCCACTGTGCCGGACGGAGAAGATACCGAACTGCAGGGTATGATGGACTTCTTCCAAGAAGTGGTGGATGTCGAAGACTATCAAGTAGGGCTGAAGATTCAAAAAGGTCTTGAGTCTAATGCTCATGCCAATGTTACCTTCGGTCGCAACGAGGCGGGCAATCAACTGTTCCATAAATGGGTTGAATGGTACTTAGCGCAGGATCCCTCCGCGCCTAAACCTGAGCTCGATAGAAAAAAGGATAGCTCATGAGCATTCACGACAACCGCGCAGGCCGAATCAATTGCTTACTGGTTGCCGGAGGCGTTTGGCATGACATTGACTATGCCAGGCTAGAATTACTGAAATTATTGTCAGAAGATGAACGCTTTCGGGTACGGGTTTTTGAGGACTATGAAAATCTAGAAGCCATCGAAGAAGCCGACTTTATTGTAAGCTACACCTGTAATGTTGTGCCCTCTCTCGGTGCTCAAGAAGCCCTAAAAGCATGGGTCGAAAGAGGCGGCCGCTGGTATGCGCTGCATGGTACAAATTCAATTATTCGGCTAATGTCGAGCGGTCTGTATGGCACTCCAGACTGGGCACCGCTATTTGTAGAAACCCTGGGTTCAATGTTTCGCTCCCATCCACCCATTGAACCCTATAAAGTATCCGTCGCTGATCCAGATCATCCTCTTGCTCAGGGGATTGAGCCCTTTGAATCAGATGACGAACTGTATCTAATGAAAACCTATGGCGACCTGCACGTAATTCTAGATACAGAGTTCGGCGGCAAGGCAGAAGGCTTTGAAGAAGATGATTGGGAGCATGCCCGTCACCCAGTGTTTTATACACATAAGGTTGGCGAAGGTGAAGTACTTTATCTAACGCTGGGTCACTGCCGTCATCACCATGATATGCAGCCAATGCTCGACTACTGGCCTACGTTGGATCGCGGATCCTGGGACCTGCCAGTATTTTATCAACTGCTGCGGCGGGGTATTCAATGGGCCATTGAGCCTTTGAATAAAGAAACCGCAGATGCCTTAGCCAAGGCGCGGGCGGCTGCAGGATAGTCTTCAAACAGGCATAAAAAAGGGACATTCTAATGTCCCTTTTTTATGCCCTATTTGTTTACTCTTAGGCTGCAGATTCCTACCAGCGCAACTTCAACTCATTCACGACACCGACGATCCCGCTGCTAAAACTCAGCTGACTTTCATCATCTACCTGGAAATTGGGGATGCGTTTTAACCACTCCTCAATCGCAATACGCAACTCCACCCTAGCCAAATTTTTCCCCGGACAGGTATGGGCGCCACGACCAAAGGTAAGACTATTGCCCTGTTTGCGACCAAACTCCACATTCACTGCATTGGCTGTAAAGGCATTATCCATACCCGCCAATGGCGTTGGTGCGGCTACCATATCCCCCGCCTTTAACTGCACACCGTGAAATTCCATATCTTCGGTCACTTCTCTAGCGACAGTGACTAATGGAAAGCGCCTTAAGATTTCTTCTACCGCGTCGCTGACAGAGGTTTCACCCGAGGTAATTTGCAAACGATGTTCTTTACTACGAGCCAGAAACAAAAATACAAAACCCAATAAATTAACCACCGTATCCACACCGGCAATAAACACCTGAATGGATAATTTAATTGCTTCTTCACGGGTCAGGCGTCGACCACTGGTTTCAGTATTAATCATGCGGCTCAGCATATCTATGCCATCGACGCCCATGCGCTCATCCACGTAGGGGGCAATATAATCTTTTAGATTTTGCAGTGCATCGGCAAAGGTTATGGTGCCATCGGGCCTGATTAGCTGATCGGTCCAATATTTGGTTTGTGGAATATCATCTTCCGGTAAATCCATCATCGACAGAAAAACTCGAATGGGCAAAATATCTGCAAAATCACGAGAGAAATTACATTCGCCCTGATCCACAAACCCATCGATTAGGGATTTCACAATGCCGCGAATATCATCGCCCATGGCATTGACTACAGCTGGGGCCATGCTGTGATTTAGAGTTTTACGATAAAAGTGATGTTGTGGAGGATCTATAGTGGTTGGCAATAAACCATGATCCTCACTATGACTCTTGGGCAGGATAATACTGCGGCTGGAAAATCTGCTGTAGTCGGTCAGGACTTCTTCGATAATGGCCGAGCGTGTGGGCAGCCAATGGCCTTCATTTTTTTGGGTCCACACCAGAGGACAAGATTCGTCTTCGGCTAATAATGTGGCCCAGGCCTCATGGAAATCTTTATCAATTCCGGGAGGCATATAGATATTAAAATCTCGAACCAGCTGTTCTGGAACATGGCTAGGTAATGAATCTGTACTCATCCCTTACTCCGTTATTAGCTATCCCAATCTAACAGAATGGGCCGCGTCGGCTGTGATAACTGAACCACTCATATAACTTGCAGCATCGCTGGCCAACAGCAGAATTGCGCCGTCGAGCTCTGATAGTTTACCGGCTCTCTTAAGAGGCAGGTTAGCCAAGTCAGCTTGGCCTGCAGGCGTCTCATAATAGTCAGCCACCAGATCTGTATACAGAAATCCTGGAGCCAATGCATTAACTCTAATGCCATGTTCTGCCAGCTCATGACCCATCACCGCGGTAAGCTGATTAACAGCGCCTTTGGATGCACTGTAATGGGTGAGGCCCATAAATGAAGAGACAGCACAGATGGATGAAATATTAATAATATTGCCGGGTTTGCCTGCTGCCACCAGTCGCTGGGCTCCTTCTTGCGCAAGGTTAAACACACCCTTAACATTCACGTCTAACACATGGTCCCAATTGGCCTCTTCCATTTCTATAAAAGGTTGACGGCCAGTGGCACCTGCGTTACATACCAAGATATCCGGTGTACCAAATTCTTTTTCCGCCAAATCAAAGCCAGCTTTAACAGACGTTCGATCAGTGACATCCATCGCCACAGCGAGCGCTTTCCCACCTTTGGCTTTTATCCGAGCGGCAAGACTCTCCAACAGATCCATTCTCCGAGCGGCACAGACAACTGCTACTCCATTTTCTGCGAGCATTTCTGCAATATGCTCACCAAGACCACTTGAAGCGCCACTTACCAGTGCGACCCTGCCCTTCACGGAAAAAATATTGTCTGTCACGGTATTCACCTTTTAAATT
>JAQXBF010000028.1 GCA_029252555.1 Porticoccaceae bacterium | reverse complement strand
GAACTGGCGCTGCTGAGTAAAGATGAAGTTATTGGGGGTAATTTTGGGGGTATATTCCCACTCAAACCATTAACTCATTGATTTGAATGGGAATACATTTTTATTTGGCGGAGAAAGAGGGATTCGAACCCTCGATACGCTATTAACGTATACGCCCTTAGCAGGGGCGCGCCTTCAGCCACTCGGCCATTTCTCCATAAACTTGTTGTCCGGCATTTCCTAACCAACTTGCAGTCGCGCCCGATCACGCGTTGCTGTGAAGCTTTCGCTTCTTGTCTCTTCGAGAACGCCCGTCGTGCGTCAAAAATGCTGTGCATTTTTAAGACGAATTATTGCTTCTTTATTAAAGTTTAACCAATGCCTAGAAACAACTATGCCGCCCTGCAGCAGCGGCGGCATAATATCACATCGGTGGGAAAATCAAAGGTTGTTATCGTCTGAATCTCCTGCTGAAGGTGCTTTTTCTACACCTTTTTCCATTTGGATTCTCTGATAGATTTCTTCGCGATGAACGGCGACTTCTTTTGGTGCATTGACGCCTAATCGAACCTGATTTCCTCGGACACCTAATACTGTTACGGTCACTTCGTCACCAATGACAAGAGTCTCTCCAACTCTTCTTGTAAGTATTAACATTGCAAGCTCCTAAACTGCTGCCCTACCAATCTATGGTGGGTGTATTTGTCCTTAATCCACCCTGTAATTAGGTGGGCTGTCCTGCCTACATCCCCCTACAGCCGTGTCACTAGCCATAAACGATGTTCGGAATTTATCAGCTTTTAAAGGTGTTGTCCAAGAATTAGGCCTGTTCAGCGTCTGGAGCATCAAGATCAAAGCCAGAATGAAGCGCACGCACGGCTAATTCCAGATAGCGCTCTTCAATGACCACGGTGATTTTGATCTCTGAGGTAGTAATCAACTGAATATTAATACCCTCCTCTGCCAACGCTTCAAACATAGTTGCTGCCACACCTGCATGGGAGCGCATACCAACACCTACGATAGACACCTTGGCGATGCGGTCATCTGCATCTACCTCTTGAGCACCCAAATCTTTCGCAATCTGATTGAGTAATTTCTCTGCCTGATTAAGATCATTGCGATGGACCGTAAAGGTGATAGTAGCGGAGTTGTCTTTGGCGACATTCTGCACAATCACATCAATCTCGATATTGGCGGCACTAATTGCGCCCAACACTTTATATGCGACGCCCGGCTGATCGGGAATACCACGGATTGTGAGTTTCGCTTCATCGCGATTAAAGGCTATACCTGAAACAACTGCTCTTTCCATCTGATCATCATCCTCAAGAGAAATCAACGTGCCTGGGCCCTCTTCAAAGCTGGACATTACACGCAGTGGTACATTGTATTTTCCGGCAAATTCAACGGAGCGAATCTGCAGTATCTTTGAACCCTGACTGGCCATTTCCAGCATTTCGTCAAAGGTAATTTTGTCAAGTCGCTGCGCACGGCTAACCACTCTTGGGTCGGTGGTGTAGACCCCATCAACATCTGTGTAAATCTGACATTCATCCGCTTTTAGTGCCGCGGCCAGCGCCACGGCTGTGGTATCTGAACCACCTCGCCCCAATGTGGTGATATTGCCGTCTTCGTCTGAACCCTGAAAGCCAGCGACCACAACGACTCGGCCTGCACTTAGGTCGGCTTCAATGCGGTGTCCATCAATTTCTCTAATGCGTGCTTTGCCATGCGCATTGTCTGTCAGAATCCGTACCTGCCCTCCCGTGTAAGAGCGAGCTTCAATTCCCTGATTCTTGAGTGCCATACACAGTAGTGCGATGGTGACCTGTTCGCCGGTACTGACTAACACATCCATTTCACGCAGGCAGGGTTCGGCATCAATCTCTTTGGCCATGCCAATAAGACGGTTGGTCTCTCCGCTCATGGCGGACACTGCAACCACTAGCTGATAACCGAGTCGATGGCTTTTCGCCACTTTCTCTGCCACCGCTTGGATGCGCTCTACGGTACCTACTGAGGTACCACCATATTTTTGAACTATTAAACTCATCTGTCTTTAGGTCTTTGTTTAGGTCTTTGTTTAGGTCTTTTATTAAGTCACATAATTAAACCCCATCTAACCCTTAAAGCTAAATGCCTTGGATCTTAGTTGAGGTTTTGCTCTACCCAACTATAGACTGATTCCATCGCGTCGGGCAGTGCGCTGACATCACCAGCTGCACCCTGAGCCATGTCTGGCCGGCCACCACCTTTACCACCTACCTGAGCTGTAACATGCTTTAGCAGGTCACCAGCTTTAACTTTATCGGTTAAATTGTTGGTCACCCCGGCTACTAGTGCCGCTTTGTCGCCCTCAACTGCGGCAAGGAAGAAGATGCCCTTATCAAGCTTTGACCGAACCTGATCGGCCACGCCGCGCAAGCTCTTGGCATCGGCCCCTTCGACAACAGTCGATAGTACATTGACGCCTTTAATATCACGCAATCCCGACATTAAGTCGGAACCAGAGGCATTGGCTAGCTTGCTCTTTAAGTTATCAATTTCTTTTTGTAGTCGGCGGTTATCATCGACTAGCTGCTGCACCTTGTCAGCAACATTACTCCCTGATGCTCGCACTACAGCCGCTACATTGTGAATGGTATCCTGCAGTTCGTCGCAGAGTGCCACGGCTTTTTCACCGGTTACCGCCTCAATACGGCGCACCCCTGCGGCTACACTGGATTCACCAGAGATACGCAACAGGCCTATGTCTCCTGTTCTTGACACATGGGTGCCACCACAGAGTTCTACCGAGAAGTCGCCACCCATACTAAGCACTCGCACCTGGTCGCCATACTTCTCACCGAACAGTGCCATTGCACCCTTGGTTTTGGCATCCTCCATGGACATCACTTCGCTATCTACACTGCTGTTGCGCAGTATTTCGCCATTGACAATATGTTCTATCTGACGAATTTGCTCTGGGGTTACCGCTTCATTATGGGAGAAGTCAAAACGCAGCCTCTCGCTATTTACCAATGAACCTTTCTGGTTGACATGCTCACCCAGCACCTGCTGCAATGCTGCATGCATCAAATGCGTGGCTGAGTGATTGAGCGCCGTCGCCTGACGAACAGTTCCATCAACTTTAGCGGTTATATGTTGGCCCGAGGTGATTTCACCAGATAGCACTCGCCCTATATGCAAATGGTGATCGCCGGATTTGCGGCAGTCGACAATCTCAATTTTTCCTGAGTCTGTCTGTAAATAACCCGAATCTCCTACCTGCCCACCGGACTCCGCATAGAATACAGTTTTATCAAGTACCACAACAATTTCTGAGTCTGCGCTGGCACTGTCTACAGATTCACCCGCCAAATACAGCGCCAACACATTGGCACTGTTGTCTAGTGTCTCATAACCGCAAAATTCTGTGCTGCCCTCAACTCGAATACTATCGCTGTAGTCGAGACCAAACTGGCTGGCAGAGCGAGCTCTGGTGCGCTGCTCTTCCATACATTTCTCATAACCAGGCATGTCCAAACTAAAGCCTTTCTCACGGGCTACATCATTGGTTAAGTCCGTGGGGAAACCAAAGGTATCGTAGAGCTGGAAGATCAATTCTCCCGGTAAAACGGTGCCCGATAGCCCTGCTAAACCAGCTTCTAGAACACCCATTCCCTTGTCGAGGGTTCGCGTAAACTGCTCTTCTTCTTTTTTCAGCACGTGGGCGATCAAGTCGGACATGCTTACTAACTCTGGATAGGCTTCTCCCATAACCTCAGCAAGAGGGGCGACGAGCTTATAGAAGAAACTACCACTGGCGCCAAGGTTATGGCCGTGGCGCAATGCTCTGCGCATGATCCGGCGCAACACATAGCCACGGCCTTCATTTGAGGGCTGCACGCCATCAACAACCAAAAAAGCACAGGAGCGAATATGGTCTGCAACTACTTTTAAGGAGTTTTCTTTTAGGTCAGCACAGCCAATAACCCCAGCGGCTGACTTAATCAGGTGCTGAAATAGATCAATGTCATAATTATTGTGCACGCCCTGCATAACCGCGGCGATGCGCTCAAGACCCATGCCTGTGTCTATGGAAGGCTTGGGGAGCGGTGTCATCTTGCCGCTGCTGTCTCGCTCAAACTGCATAAACACCAGATTCCATATCTCAATATAGCGATCCAGATCGTCGTCTTCACTTCCTGGAGGGCCTCCAGGAATATTTTCGCCGTGATCCCAAAAAATTTCCGTACAGGGGCCGCAGGGTCCGGTATCGCCCATCTGCCAGAAGTTATCTTCATCAAGGCGCGACAGGCGAGCAGGGTCAACACCAATTTCATTCACCCAGATATCTGCGGCTTCGTCATCGCTGATATGTACTGTGACCCAAAGACGCTCTTTGGGTAATTCCAGTACTTCCGTAAGGAACTGCCAGGCAAAGGCTATCGCATCACGCTTGAAATAGTCGCCAAAACTAAAGTTACCTAACATTTCGAAAAAGGTATGGTGGCGGGCGGTGTAGCCCACATTTTCTAAGTCATTGTGCTTGCCGCCAGCACGCACACAGCGCTGGGAGGAGACAGCTCTGTTGTAGTCCCGCTTGTCCTCGCCCAAAAACACGTCTTTAAATTGCACCATGCCGGCATTGGTAAATAACAGCGTTGGGTCATTGCCGGGAACCAGGCTGCTACTAGGCATAATTTTATGCTGCTTGCTGGCAAAGTAGCTTAAGAAGGCGTCACGTATTTCGGCGCTTTTCATGATTGTTTATTTCCAGTTGTGGGCCCAGACATCAGGGCTGAACCACTTATAAATTTGCTTCTGAGAAGGTCTGATCGCTACCTTTGTTAGCCAGCACATGGAGATGCAAATGAAATACAGTCTGCCCTGCATCTTCACCATTATTCACCACCAAACGGAATGCATCGTCGACACCATGCTGCCGAGCCACTTCGCCAGCAACCCACATCAAATGGCCCAACAGAGCACGATCGTCCTGACTGGCATCGGATAATCGGGGCATTGGCTGGCGGGGGATAACCAGCATATGGACTGGTGCCTGGGGCGCAATATCATTTATTACAATGCACTGATCATCTTGGTAGAGGATGTCTGCCGGTATCTCTCGATTGATAATGCGTGTAAATAAAGTAGCTGTTGTCATGATCTAATGCTCGGGGCCTGCGCAGCTCAGTGAACCGCCTGCGCCATCAGTTATTTAAGTTTTTCATCAGCATTTAGCTGCCGCGCTTCGGTTTCCATCATCACGGGAATACCGTCGCGAATTGGGTAGGCCAAACCGCTGGCTCGGCAAACCAGCTCTTGTGCTGCTTCGTCGTATTCGAGAGGTGCCTTGCTCACAGGGCAAACCAAGATACTAAGTAGTTTTTTATCCACTGTTTTTGTCCGTTAAAAAACCGCGTTAGTTTACGCAAAATCCAGCCAAACCGCCATGCCCAAGGCGAAATATCCGGATTTTGGGTTGTCTACAGGGGAGAGACTATTGGACGGGTAATGTCTCAAGAACCAACTGGGGATCAACTCGCTCTTTATGCCAGTTCATACGCCAGTCTAAATGAGGCCCAGTAGCTCTTCCTGTTGCCCCAACTTTGGCGATGGGCTGGCCGCGGCGAACCTGCGTACCTTCTGCCACAAGAATATCACTTAGATGCAAGAAGCTAGAACTAAGGCCGTGGCCATGATCAACAATCAAGGTACCACCAGAGTAAAACAGATCGCGATGGGCCAGTCGAACTACACCAGCTGCAGGTGCCAGCACTTCGGTGCCAGTGGGAGCGGCATAGTCGATGCCATAATGAGGGCTTTTAGGCACACCGTTATAGAACCTCTGGCTTCCATAGACACCGGTCACGGGACCATTCAGAGGTAGCTGGAAACCATCGAGAAAATCCACTCTGGTGGTAATCTCTTTGCGAGCAGACTTTACCATTGCGGAGTCATTGCGGATGCGAGCCAGATCGGCCTCAGCTGGGGTGACCGTTTTCGACGGCACGCCATTGACCCGTTGAATGCGATATTCCCGTTTTGCCACCGCAAACGTCTGAACGATTTGCATACCCGCAGGGTCGACAACTCGCAACTCAATGCCACTGGGAGCATCTCGACTCAGCCCCAATAAGAATTGGCCATTAGCGGTAATTGGCAGCAACTGCCCTCGATAATAAGCACTGGAACCCGCTTCAACTGTGCCCAATAAAAGTCCCCCTTGCTGCAAACTACCTTTGAGCGTAAGCGGGCTCGCCTGCAGGCCTGCACCTAGACTAAAACAACTTATAAACAGCGCGGCTAAAACTACTCGGGAGCCTGTCATGGCTGAGTTTCCTCGTTCTCGGGCTCTTCAACCACTAAATAGGGCTCAAATGAGGCGATATGACATATTCGTCTGCTTCTTAGTAGAGTTAGATAGTCGTAGCGAGCGCAGAGACGAATGCCCCGCGGCTTGTACATGTACCCTTCGATTTTGATACCATTGCATTCGCTTTTTAGCCGCAACAGAACTTCTTTACCCCGGCCCACATCGACAATTGCCGACTGATCATCCCTAAAGTTGATACCACGAATTCTTGAAACAGCAATACAGTTATTGCGGATACCCCAACTTTTCGGATTGACCCCGTCAATAGCCTTCATGCGATCTACCACCGAGCTAGACTCGCCCTCTTGTTCGACCGGAGTTTCCTCGGCATAGGTGAGACCGGCTAAAGCCGACATTAGGACTAGGGGAAGGCACAGCTTTACTAACTTCATTTAGCGACTCTCAGCAAACCTTAGAGGCTACTATGAAAAGCTAAAACCTCAGGCAGAAGCAAGTAAAAATCGCTAAATTAATCAAATTCTTGCTGCTCTGGCGGGTCTTCTAACTCCAAGTAAGGGCTTATGGACGCCACCTTGCAGGCATAGCTTCCACCGAGCACCTCAAAACGGGTATGTCTGGTACAGAGCCTCTGGCCATTGCTGACATAGGAGAAGCCATGTTTCTTTATACCTGGACAGCTAGTTGCCAAGCTAAGTATGGCTTTTTTCTTACCCAGCAGCTTGATGACTGCGGTTCTATAGTCTAAAAGCCTAATTCTGCTTATACGGCCCGTGTTGATGCACCCGCTGCAAATGCTCCACTTTTTGTAATCAATCGACTCAATCGCCCACATGCGTTCGACAATAGACAGGTCTGGGGTAACTAACTCAGCCTCAATCTGCTCTTCTGGGAAGGGATTGTCCCCTGTCGCAGCGAATGGAGATACAGATAGAAATATTGTCGTTATTATTGCAGATAACTGCAGTATCTTAATCATCCTGATCTCCTTGATACTATACCTTCCTGAATAACCAAATTCATTGGTCTTACAGTTCGGCCGCAGTTATTATGTGCGGTTCAGTAATCACTAAAAAATTCAGAAATAATCCATTAACCATATATGACTGCACAACAACGATTTACCCCACCTTTTTATTTGCGCCACCCACATATTCAAAGTGCGTTGAACAGTGTCGGGCCTCGTAAACGCAGGGCCAATCTATTGGCAGAATCGCTTAATTCGGAAGCACTCATTCTAACCACTCCAGATGGTGTCAGGCTGGCAGCCGAATTTGACTACAGCACCGAGAAAAAGGCTGCCGCCAACAAGGCATTGGTAGTGATGATTCATGGCTGGGAGGGTTCCAGCAAATCGGCCTATCAGGTTACCACCGCCAAATATCTACTCGATCATGGCTATGATGTACTGAGGCTTAATATGCGCGATCACGGTGACACTCAGCATCTCAATAAAGAGCTGTTTAACTCAACGATGATCGGTGAGGTGGGAGATGCTATTGAGAGTTTTCTGGGCCAACACAGCTATAAGTCAGTCTTTCTGGTCGGCTTCTCTCTAGGAGGAAATTTCACTTTGCGAATTGCGGCTGATCGAGGTGCGGCTTTAGGGCTCAAGGCCGCAGTAGCCATTTCGCCCCCAGTGGATCCAGTCAACGCGATGGCTGCATTAAATAAGGGCTCGTTTATCTACCGAAAATACTTTATGTATCGCTGGACCCAGTCTCTGCGCAAAAAGCTTGTTCATTTCCCAGAATATGATTTTGGGCCTGAGCTTGAGGGAGCCAAAAGCTTTGCCCAGTTAAATGAGTTTTTTGTGCCCAGACATACAGATTTTAAGGATGCCGACAGCTACTTCAGATCCTATGCTTTAACCGGTGATAGGCTCAGTGAGCTAAAAATCCCAGCCTATCTTATAACGGCATCCGATGATCCCATTATCCCAGTAGAAGATATTCATAAAATTAATTGCCCAGACAAGCTTAACCTAGAGGTATACGACTATGGTGGCCATTGCGGGTTTATTTTGAATATGAAAGCCCATAGCTATATGGAGCCCAGAATGGTGGAGTTATTTGATGGCTACCTGCATAAGGGTAACGGCTAAAATTCATCTATATCTGCGCCAGATAACGCGTATTTAATCTGGTCAAAACTAAAGCCGCGATACTGCAAAAACCGCATACGCTTGGCTTTATCTTTTTGCTCTGTAGCTTGGCTGTGGCCAAATTTCCGTTCAGCTACGTCTCGAGCCAGACTGAACCAGTCGGTTTCAGACTCTTCAACAGCGGCATTAAACAAGTCGTCTTTGATACCTTTTTGCCGGATATCCATGCGAATGCGGGTGAGGCCATGGCCTCGGTAGACTCTGGATCGCAGAAACGCGTCGGTAAATCGCTGGTCTGACTGCAGGCCCTCGTCCTGTAGCCTGTCCAATTCAGCGTCAATCGCAGGATCAGAATCAAAACGCTTAGCTAATTTTTTCGCCAGCTCGACACGGGAAAATTCACGCCCGGTTAATAAATCCATCGCAGCAGAGCGAATTCTGGCAGGAGTAAAGACCTCGTCTTGTTTTTTCATTTCTCTATCCTGATGTAATGCTATTGCCAGACTATTTGAACGCCGTTGCCATTACCCTTAGAAGCCATTGCGAATTGATTGAAATACATCTATAGGCCGCCAAAATCATAGCAACCTCCGTAGGAAATAGATAACCTATAAAAAAAGCGCCACTTGGGCGCTTTTTTGGTCGCAGCCTACACTCGCATGCTGCCGTGCTGATGCCAAGCCCAGTCTACTGTTCAGTGAAACCTTCCTCTGGAGCCTCTGGCGCTTCCGCTTCCGGAGTCAAACTACCCAGCTCTTTCGCTCTAATCTGAGATTCGATTTCAGCTGCAATCTCTGGGTTCTCTGTGAGGAATACACCGACATTGGCTTTACCTTGACCAATTTTATTGCCCTTATAGGCATACCAGGCGCCTGACTTATCCACTAGGCCATGTTTGACACCCAGGTCAACCAACTCACCGTTGCGGTTGATACCTCGGCCATAGAGAATTTGGAATTCTGTCTGCTTAAAGGGTGGTGCCACTTTGTTTTTAACTACCTTGACTCGGGTTTCGTTACCCACAATCTCATCGCCATCTTTAACCGCGCCAATTCGTCGAATATCCAAGCGCACTGAGGAGTAAAATTTCAGCGCATTACCACCAGTAGTTGTCTCTGGATTACCGAACATAACACCAATTTTCATACGAATCTGGTTGATGAAGATAACCAGGCAGTTAGCTGTTTTGATATTGCCCGTTAGCTTCCGCAGTGCCTGCGACATTAGGCGAGCCTGAAGGCCAACATGATGGTCGCCCATTTCGCCTTCAATTTCAGCGCGGGGTGTCAATGCTGCTACCGAATCTACCACCAGCACATCACACGCGCCTGAGCGAACTAACATATCAGTCACTTCGAGGGCCTGCTCACCGGTGTCTGGCTGGGAAACAATCAAATCATCAACTTTAACCCCCAACTTCTCTGCATACACCGGATCCAAGGCATGCTCTGCATCGATGAAGGCACAGGTGCCACCTGCTTTTTGAGCTTCGGCAATCACTTGCAGCGTCAATGTGGTTTTACCTGAGGACTCAGGGCCATAGATTTCAACTACTCGACCCTTGGGTAGGCCGCCGATGCCCAGTGCAATATCCAAGCCCAGAGAGCCGGTTGAGATGGCGGGGACTGCCTGACGGCCTCCCTCACCCATACGCATAACTGTACCTTTACCAAACTGTCGTTCGATTTGACCCAGTGCTGCCTCTAGTGCTTTTGATTTATTGGCGTCCATATTTGTATCCTCGATGATTTGCGGTATTTTTTAGATACTGGTTACTTAATCAGTAGCTGTATGGTTATACAGTATAATATCCAGTAATCTGATGCAACAGTTGTTTTAAAGAAATTGTGATGGCCTGCTCACGCACTTGGCTGCGGTCACCAGAGAACTGATGCTTTTCAGTAACCGTACCTTGGGGACCAGCCCAGCAAAACCACACTGTTCCCACCGGCTTGTCATCAGTGCCACCCCCGGGGCCGGCAATACCACTAATAGCCACAGCGAAGTCAGCTCCTGAAGCAGCGATCGCGCCCTCGGCCATTTGCACAACCACCGCTTCACTGACTGCGCCCTGAGACTTGAGAAGTCCTTCAGACACCCCCAGTATTCGGTGTTTAGCACTATTAGCATAGGTCACAAAACCAGCGCCGAACCAAGCGGAACTGCCGGGCACTGCTGTAACAGCATGGGCAACTCCACCACCGGTACAGGATTCAGCAAATGTTACTGTGCCACTGTGCTGGGCAAGGGCTTCTCCAACCTGCGCTGCGAGATGATAAATATCTGGGTTCATCGACAGAGTGTATCTCGCTTTTATGGGAGCGGGTAGCTGTTTCTCTGTAAATAAATATTACGAGACTACTGTGGCTTCATCAGGTTTATATTGTGGCTCTGAGCTGAGGTTAGGGGATGAGATATGGTCTTGGTCGAAACGCTTTTATTCATCAATATATAAGGCTAACAATGTCAGATCATCGCGCTAAGCACCAGCACCTTTCTATTCATCGACCGCTTGCATAATCTGATTCACAACCTGATGTGGGTTCGAGGTGTCCATGGATTCGATCAGGCGCATCAGGCGAGTGCGACAAAAGGCAGTGGGCTGGTCCATTTCGTTCATGACATCGGTGACTCCATCTGTAAGCATGATAAACATGCCACTGGGGTGATCTACAGTCTGAGTCGTGAACTCTATAGTACCGAATTGTTAAGCGCGAATAGAGACAGTTTGGCCCCGGCACATTCCAATGCGCCCGGCTCTCTATTAAGCAGTAGTGTCTGTATAGCATGCAGCGAAAAATACTCCGCACACTTTTGGTGCGCGAAAGGCTCTTGGCTAAATATTGTGGGTTTTGAGATTAAGAGATAGGCAGGATAAGATCTGTCTCAATGCACTGGTCTAACAGCGCCAGAAATTCTTTGCGCGACTTGTTCTTGGTGCCTTTAAAAGCGCCAATATCTAAGTTACCGAACATCTCTGCGGCCATGTCTGCAGCTTTCCCAAGCTGCTCCAAGGGAGCAATACGGTCATAAAAACCGGCAGAAATTGCATCTTCGGGATTCCATATCTCCGCATTAATAACCGCGCGGCTAAAGTAATTCAGTGGGATGCGATAGCGCGCCAATTCAATGCCAAAATGATGCATAGTCATGCCAATCATTGATTCATTAAGCCCTATTTTGAAGTCTCCAGAAGCACCGATGCGATAGTCGCAGGCCAGCATCAAAAAAGCACCCATGGCGATACAGTGGCCGGGGGATACGCCAATAACCGGTGTT
This sequence comes from Porticoccaceae bacterium, assembly GCA_029252555.1. GTDB lineage: Bacteria > Pseudomonadota > Gammaproteobacteria > Pseudomonadales > Porticoccaceae > HTCC2207. The sequence goes on along the minus strand of JAQXBF010000028.1, from coordinate 44,936 downwards.
GGAAAGGACAGAATACGCCGGGCCATCTTTGACCCTCTCGATGTCAATGTAATCGCTTCTTGGGCACCTTTGCCTATCTCTTTAAGGTCGAAACCACCGGAGAATATACCTGCGCGACCCTTGAGAATCACCACAGCGCCAGCCTCTTCGGCCCGGTCAAATGCTGCCTCAAGCTCATCCCACATAGCATTGCCCAAGACGTTGGCTTTGCCATCATCCATTGCAATAGTGGCCACGCCATTTTCAATCGTTACTGCTACTGCTTCGCTCATATTCTTCCCCCAAGTCTGTCTGACTATATTTGTTCTCGGTAGGCGGCCAGTTAAGTCCTACCAGCGCCTTAAAACTTTAATTTAGCATTACTCTGCTGCTATAACAATCGTCAGCAGTTCTGCCTTTAGTTGCTGGAAAATATCAGATTTCCAAGTCAATACCGCCTATTTCAATAGGCTATAGCGATCAGTTTGGTCTAAACTAAGCCTCTATTTAACGACAGACAACCTATCAATTTAGGCCCTATGACCACAACCGCCGAAACCAGCCAACACACACCAATGATGCAGCAGTATTTGCGCATCAAGGCCGAACATCCCAATGATATTGTTTTTTACCGCATGGGAGATTTCTACGAGCTATTTTTCGACGATGCAAAAAAGGCAAGCCAGCTATTAGACATTACGCTTACGGCTAGAGGCAAGACCAATGGCAATCCTATCCCCATGTGTGGCGTACCCTATCATGCGGCAGAGGGCTATCTTGCCAAGCTGGTCAAACAGGGCCTTTCGGTCGCTATTTGTGAACAGATTGGTGACCCAGAAACAAGCAAAGGCCCAGTTGAGCGCGCTGTAATGCGTGTTTTAACGCCTGGCACCCTCACCGATGAAGCTCTGCTCGACGATCGCAGCGACAACTTGCTCGCGGCTATTAATCATTGCGACAGTCAGTTTGGTATTGCCACCCTGGATATGAGCAGTGGTCGGTTCCAACTATTGCAACTGGATAATTCTGACGAACTGCATGCAGAACTTCAGCGTCTAAACCCAGTTGAGCTGTTAATGTCTGATGACATGCCAAGCCTCGATTTTCTAGAGCACCATATCGGCATAAGACATAGGCCGCCCTGGGAATTTGATATCGATAGCGCCCAGCGCCTACTCAACAAACAATTTGGCACCAAAGATCTCAATGGTTTTGGCTGTGACCATTTGCCTATAGGCCTCAGTGCAGCAGGCTGCCTGTTGCAATATGCCAAAGACACTCAGCGCAATCACCTGCCTCATATCCGCAGTATTAGCGCTGAACATCGCGAAGACAGCGTCGCCCTAGATGCTGCCAGCCGGCGTAATCTGGAGTTGGATACCAATTTGGCCGGTGGCCAGGAAAACACATTATTCGATGTACTGGATAACAGTGCAACCAGTATGGCCAGCCGACTGCTGCGCCGCTGGCTAAATCGGCCATTGCAGGACCTGATTGCCCTTGAGGCGCGCCAAAATACTATCTCTGAGCTACAAGACAATTATCTCTACGAGTCTCTCCATGGCCACCTGAAGCAAGTGGGTGATATGGAGCGGATCCTTACCAGAGTTGCTCTGCGCTCTGCCCGCCCAAGAGACTTAACTCGGTTACTGGATTCCCTCGCCGTGTTGCCACAAATCGCCAGCGAGCTAAAAGGCGCTGAAGTTTCCCATCTGCAGCAACTGGCAATCGACGCCAAACCCCTGCCCCATTTAGTCCAACTACTCTCTGCTGCCATATTGGAAAACCCACCGGTGGTCATTCGCGATGGTGGCGTTATTGCCGACGGCTATGATCAAGAACTAGATGAACTGAGAGCACTGAATACCAATGCCGGCGAATTTTTGCTGGCCATGGAAGAGCGAGAAAAAGCCAGTACAGGCATCTCCACTCTTAAGGTAGGCTACAACAGAGTTCACGGCTACTATATTGAAATCTCTCGGGCCCAGAGTGATCAAGCACCAGTAGAATATATTCGCCGCCAGACCTTAAAAAATGCTGAGCGTTTTATCACCCCAGAGTTAAAAGAATTCGAAGACAAAGCTCTAAGTGCCAAGAGCCGTGCACTGAGTCGTGAAAAACATCTCTATGAAGAGCTACTGGAAACCTTGAATCAGGATCTGGCCCCACTGCAAAATTGCGCCGCTGCTATTTCTCAGCTCGATGTATTGGCAACATTGGCCGAACGCGCCCACAGCCTGAATTTTTGTAAACCGGTGCTTCAGATGGAGCCCGGCATTCATCTTGAGGGAGGCCGTCACCCTGTTGTAGAACAGGTGTCTAGCGACCCCTTTGTCGCCAATGACCTGATTATGAATAACCTGCGCAAAATGCTGGTGATCACCGGCCCCAATATGGGTGGTAAATCGACCTATATGCGACAAGCGGCACTGATTGTTCTGCTTGCTCAAATTGGTAGTTTTGTACCCGCGGAATCTGCAACAATTGGTTTGGTCGATCGTATCTTTACCCGGATAGGTTCTTCCGATGATCTCGCCGGCGGTCGCTCAACCTTTATGGTGGAGATGACGGAAACTGCCAATATTTTGCACAATGCCACTGATCGCAGCTTGGTACTCATGGATGAAGTAGGCCGCGGCACCAGTACCTTTGATGGCCTTTCTCTGGCCTGGGCCTGCGCCTTTTATCTGGCAGAAAATGTCAAAGCCTTTACCCTGTTTGCAACTCACTACTTTGAGCTAACCGCACTACCCGAGAAAGTGGCGGGCACGGTAAATGTGCATCTGGATGCCACAGAATATAACGATAGCATTGTATTTTTACATAGCGTTCAGGATGGCCCCGCAAGCCAGAGTTATGGTATCCAGGTGGCCAAACTGGCGGGTATACCAGGAGACGTGATAAACCTGGCTCGACAAGAACTCGCCCTGCTGGAAGCAGGCAGCTCAGGAGTGATTAGCCCGCCACAACAACCCCATGCCCAACCGAGCCAGGCAGAACTATTTTTGCCGCCAGTCAACCCAGAACTGCAAAAACGTCTGGAATCACTAAGTCCGGACGAGCTGTCTCCAAAGCAGGCACTGGATCTGGTTTATGAGCTAAAAAAACTGCTCTAACGTAAGCCATGGCAATGCTTTGTAAGATAGAACCAAATAAGCTCAGCAATGCATTCACAGGGGAATTCTTCCTGCTATAATGCCGCGCTCAGAATGACCTCAACCAGATAAGAGTGGTAACCGATGACCTTTATTGTTGGCGACAACTGCATTAAGTGCAAACACACAGACTGTGTAGAAGTCTGCCCAGTAGACTGCTTTTATGAAGGCCCTAACTTTTTGGTTATTCACCCCGACGAGTGCATTGACTGCGCCCTATGCGAGCCAGAGTGCCCTGTGGACGCCATCTTCGCAGAAGACGAGATTCCAGCAGGCCAAGAAGTTTTCCTAGAGCTAAACGCCGAACTCGCTGATGTGTGGCCCAATATCACCGTTCAAAAAGACGCTCCGCCAGATGCCGAAGAATGGAATGGTGTTCCAGACAAACTGCAATACCTGGAACGATAAATTAAGCTACAATGCCGCTTAAACCGCACCCGTAGCTCAGCTGGATAGAGTAGGTGGCTTCGAACCACTTGGTCGGGGGTTCGAATCCCTCCGGGTGCACCAATTTAGTAGATAGATTCCTTTTCAATAAAGGGCTCTAGCCGAAAAAGCCTTTAGTCATGTACACACAAACGTACACACACTAGAGGCTTTTTACGTTATGATCCAATGCAGCGTCGGCAATTATACCATCTCAATGAAATATTTATTTAAGCGTGGCAACAGAAATACATACTACTACCGCAGACGCGTGCCTAAAGAGTTAGCACAGCATTACCCCAAGCCTTTTATAGAAATCTCACTAAAACAAAGTGATAAAGCTGTGGCCGCAGCAGTCTCCAACTAAGTTGCCTGTTTTATCAGATAGCTTCGTCAATACAGAGAAATATCTATGCCAGGAATGATTAACGATTTAAGCGTCGCAGCAACTCTTTTTTTACGCGCCATGGGGAGAAAACTCCTATCAAAAAGTGACCCCGAACCCGATCTGGAAAAGTATTTTTCCGGTATGCAGGGGCTATTAGACCGGGCACCTGAGGGGTTGATTCAAGATTATGAGTGGTTGGATATGCAGGGAAATCGACCACCTTGGGTTGCCTCTGGCACGAACCTGCAAGTAGGCGATGAGGTTAGCTGCTTTATGGCTGGGCGAGTATTTGCCAGCAGACCGCTGGACATCTGGTTGAGTCCCGCGCTACAGGTGTGGTTTAGAGTGGGCGATGGCGAGATATTTAGGGGGGCCCAGAATGGCCATTCCTTTATCGCCAAAGAAAATGGTGCACTGCAGTTTGGCAATTACTTTCCTAACGATTGGGAAAACCTGCAGGGAGAGCGCCAACAGGACGACAAAGTCTATGAAATCTCTAGTGGTATGGTAAGAATTTTGATTATTCGCTGGCACGAATCGGCTATTCAGAGTCTTCGCGAAATGCTCAGTCGTGGAGATTTTGACGGCTATTTAAAATCTGAAATTGCCCGGCTAGAGGTCGGTGACACTACGCCTAAAGGTTGGTCTTATCTTTGGAACGTTGGAAGAAGTGCTATTTTTCATCACCAACGCTCGGAAACCGCGGATGACTGTATCCACTGTCAAGCTCAGGGCGACACCGGTATTCTGCAAAAAAAAGTGGATATGGTTTTAGATGAGACTACCGAAATAAGCTGGCAATGGTGTGTCGATCAACTACCGTCAACACTCCGCGAAGATACGGTTCCCAGTCATGATTACCTAAGTATCGCGGTTGAATTTGATAATGGTCGCGATATCACTTACTACTGGAGCAGTACTCTCTCTATTGGTACAGGTTATGACTGCCCCCTGCCGAATTGGCAAGGCAAGGAATATCATGTCGTTATTCGCAGCGGAAAAGAGGGCCTCGGAGAGTGGAAAGACGAGAGAAGAAATCTTTTTGATGATTACAAAGAGTATATGGGAGAGCCACCTGCACGCGTTGTGCGTGTCTGGCTAATTGCCAACAGCGCCTTCCAGCGCAATAAGGGTGAATGTAAATATGCCAATATTGTTCTGCATAACAAAGATATGTTGAGGGTTCTCTAGCCCTCTTTTTTAATCAGTGCTGCCTCATCAGATTTTCTGGTCAAAGCTAAAAATTGACTTTTAGTGTATCTGGGCAGCCCCAGTAACAATCACAACACCTCAGCAGGCTGCCCCGCCCCCCTAAAACAACCTTCCTAAGATATCAATTTCACCCGCTTCAAAGTGGCAAACTCCTGCCAAACTCAAGTTTATTTGGCTAATGCCGGCGACCTATTGCCACTTACCTAAAGAAGTCATTTTCACTGTCGATCTCGCGTAGCGAGATCGCGGAAATAAGTCCGCCTCTCTGATAACCATTTTTTGGGATATTGGATTAAGACTTGAAGATAGGCACAAACATACCGGCAAGCATTGCCGCCAATAGCCTCGCTAAGAACGAGCGAGCCATGGCGCAATCTATGCAGCGACTTTCAACAGGGCTGAGAATCAACTCAGCCGCTGATGATGCCGCTGGACTGGCTATCGCCTCAAGAATGACCAGTCAGGCCAGAGGATTGGATCAGGCTGTCCAGAATGCTAACGATGCTATTGGAATGGTTCAAACAGCAGACGGAGCTGTTGCAAGCGTCACGGACATATTGCAGAGGATGCGAGAACTGTCTGTCCAGTCTGCCAATGACACCAATACCAGCAAGGATAGATCGTCTCTAGATTTAGAGTATCAGGCGCTTAAAGCTGAGATAGAAAGCGTCTTTAGCAACACCCAGTGGAATGGTGAAAATCTGCTTGATGGCTCTCATTTTGGCCCTGCTACATCACTTCAAGTAGGCGCTAATGCATCACAGACTATTGACTTCTCACTGGGCAACTTCTCCATCAACCGGCTTGGCGGGACTTCTACAGAAATGGGATATGTAACTCATGCATCAACGCCTCCAACCCTGACCCAGACAACTGCACCAGTCTCCAGCGAGACTCTAAATGTTACTGGAGCATGGATTCAGCGTGGTGCTGATATCGATGGAGAAGCGGCCGAAGATAAGAGTGGTGCTGGTTTATTTATCAGCGCAGATGGCAACACAGTCGTGATCGGTGCTGATCATAACGATGACGGTGGCTCAAACTCAGGTCATGTAAGAATCTTCGACTGGGATGGTTCATCATGGACTCAGCGTGGGTCTGATATACCTGGTGAGGCAACTAACAATAACAGTGGCGGCCCCGGCTCAGTAGGCTTAAGTCAAGATAAGAACACCTTGATAATTGGAGCTCATTACAATGCTGGAAGTGGCGCTTTCTCAGGTCATGCAAGGGTCTATCACTGGAATGGATCCTCCTGGGTGCAACAGGGCTCTGACATAGATAGCGAAGCCGCGGGTGACACATTTGGTGACGCTGTTGCGGTTAGTGATGACGGGCAAACAATTGCAGTAGGTGCTCCTGAAAATGACGGCTCAGGTAGTCGAGCTGGACATGTGAGAGTTTTTGACTGGAATGGTACTACATGGAGTCAGCGTGGCGTCGATATAGATGGTGAGGCCGCTGGCGACAGAAGTGGCGAATCTTTAAGCATTAGTTCAGATGGAAACAGCATAGCTATAGGTGCAACAGGTAATGATGGAAATGGCAATAATTCCGGACAGGTCCGTGTCTATATTTGGAATGGTTCTGCCTGGGAACAGCGTGGCGCTGATATAGATGGGGAAGCAGCCTGGGATCAAAGTGGTTACTCGGTAAGCATCAACTCCGACGGCAGCAGAGTTGCCATCAGTGCTCAGGGTAATGATGGCAATGGGACTAGCTCAGGTCATGTCAGGGTCTACTCATGGAACGGTTCTGCATGGGTACAACTTGGGTCAGACATAGACGGCGAAAAGATGATGGATGCCAGTGGGGACTCTGTGAGCTTAAACGATGATGGCAACATTTTAGCGATAGGTGCTGCCTATGCTTATGCGCCAGGCGGTGGCTCCAGTTCTGGCCATGTACGTCTATACCGCTGGAATGGGAACTCTTGGGTCCAAATCGGTGCTGATATAGACGCCGAGACACTAGCCGATAACAACGGTAGTTCCGTTAGCATAAGCGCCAGTGGCAGCGCAGTTGCTATAGGTGCGCCTAACAACGATGGCAATGGGAGTAATGCCGGACACGTCCGAATTTTTGACTGGCCCACCACCACCGTCTATATCGCCGGTATCAGCCAATTAGACTTCAACAACCGTAACCTAGTCACAGGCGACCGCATTACCATCAATGTTGCCGGAGGTACACAGGTACAGGGAATCATTGGGGTAGAAGGCTTGGATGCTCTTCTAGCTTCTATGGCCTCACAGATCGCTGCGCAAACGGGTCTGTATGGCGGCGCATCAGCGAGCTCTGGCGTGATCAGTATTACTGGTCTTGCGGATGGTAACTCTGTATCAGGACTCACTGTGATCCTAGAGGCAGATGCTAACAACTACGCTGACTCAGTATCACCTTCAGCGATCACCTCAGCGGCCTCAGCAACAACGTCGCTGGCTATAATCGACAGAGCTATGACACAAATAGACAGTCAGCGAGGTAGCTACGGTGCGGTGATGAATCGCCTTGAGTACGCTATAGATAACCTTACGACTATGTCAACTAACGTCAAAGCATCACAGAGTAGGATTCATGACGCGGACTACGCAAAAGAAACGACAGAATTAGCAAGAACACAGATCATTCAGCAGGCAGCTACAGCTATGTTGGCGCAGGCTAATCAGCAGGCTAAGGTTGTGATGGATATCCTTAATTGGGATAAGTAAGACGGCTTCATTAGCAAATGGACTTCTAAGTATCTCCCCAGATACAGTAACAATAACAAGCACTCGGCGGCTGCCCCCGCCCCCTATATAGAGGCCCCCTGCCCTTAATTTGCAACAACGTGTACACACAGACGTACACACAATTGTTTTTTTAATGTGATTGACAATGAAAGCATATAAATCAATCATATTTTAGTGTACAGAGAAACTGGCTATGCAGCTTGAGAGATATTATTCGAATCCCTCCGGGTGCACCAGTTCCCAGAATACGACCAATCCAATCATTGCGTCCGATAGTATTGATATCATGGATATTACTGATCGCCTACTCAAATATTTTAATAAAAAGAAGTCAGACTCTACTGATAAAGATCATACAAGATACAGAAATGATCTTTGCAATCATTGGGACCTAGATTATTTATCAATGGAGGAAATTGATAAGCGCCTTCAAGCTGGCGGCTTAGAGACGACGATTACGCGCAGAAAGCATGATCAATAAAGGAGCTCTGTTGAAGTCTGTCGCTCTGTTATATCTGCTTTTACTAACGGCCTGTGGTAACGGCGGTTCGTCCACTCCAAGCCCTCAACCTCAGGCTGTAACTTCAACTCCAGCTGCCGCCGCCCCTCCAGTTTCAGGGCAAAATAAAGTCACACAAACTATTGATGGCCAGAGAGTCGATCGCACCTACCTTATTCGGTATCCTGAAACTCTGGCAGAGAAAAATTACCCCGCAGTGCTCTTTTTCCATGGAGACGGTGGGTTTGGCGAGGAGTATTTAAACAACAATCCAGACATTGAAGAACTCATCGACTCTGGCAAATTTATTGGGATTTTCCCCGATGGGTACAATCAGCGCTGGAATGTCAACGGTGAGACTAACGCCGATGATGTCAGTTTTATCTCATTGATTGTCAATAACCTGGGCTCTGATGAGCGGTTTAATTTAAATAAAGTCTATGGGGTTGGCATCTCTAACGGGGCTGGCCTCGTGAATAAACTAGCGAAAGAAACATCAATGTTTGCGGGGATCGCCCCCTTGATTAGTCAGCAAACAGTCTCTTTGGGCCAGCTAGTACCCAATCAGGCGGTTTCGGTATTTCAGTTTAATGGCGCCATGGATGATCTGGTCCCCTTTAACGGCGGAACCGGAGTTGCCGAAAATATATTTATGTCCGCTCAGGAAAGTGCCGAAAATTGGGCGTCAAATTTTAACTGCGATATGGCTCCGTCTAACAGAACCAGAGTTTGGGGCGAGGAGCCTGTAGAGGAGTTTACTTTCACCGGGTGCCTGAATAACAAAAAGATTCGGTATTTCGTTGCAGCAGACCTAGGCCACAGCACTTCTTTCGGCGAAAGCTTCAGTCTCTATACTCTTATTTGGTCGTTCTTCAGGTCAACGGATCGCGACAATGTGCTTAATCTTAAACTTTTATCTCTCGGCGACAGTTACACGATTGGGCAAGCAGTCTGTGATACCTGCAGCTTCCCAGAGCAGCTTAAAGAAAGTCTGGTTTTCGAATACTCAGATCGAGATACACTTAATTTACAGGTTATTGCCAAAACGGGATGGACCACCACTGACTTAAAAACCGCCATTGTGACGGAAAATCCCGCTGCGGATTTTGATCTGGTAACGCTGCTTATCGGGGTCAACAATCAGGTTCAAAACAGACCTTTTGAAATCTATGAAGCAGAGTTTATAGAGTTAGTAGAGTCGGCAATTTCTTTTGTTGGAGGGGATGCAAACAAACTCACTGTTGTTTCAATTCCAGATTATGCCTTTACACCCTTTGGCGAATTCAGAAACCCTTTCAGCATAAGCTCGGGCATAGACCTCCTTAACGATTATGCGCGAAATTATTGTGAAGAGAATGGGCTAACCTATGTCTATATAACGGATATCACTAGGCAGGGGTTAGAAGACCCAATGCTGGTAGCCCCTGACCGACTGCACCCTTCAGCACTGGCCTACAGTAAGTTTGTTGAGCGGCTACTGCCAGTAGCCCTTGAAAAGTTGCAATAATCAGCTGTAGGGTTATCGCCAAAAAGCGCCTTAAATTTTTCGACCAGCCGCAGGTTCTTGACAGTCCTTCTTTATTCGGACAATCATAGAAGCCATTACCTAATCACAGAAACGGCTAGATTCTTGTTTTACTATTCAAAACAGGTCTAGTGTCTATCCTTTCGCTCTCCCGAATTCCAACTCTTTATCCCCCATTGCCCTGAAGCGCAAACTGATAATATCCAATAGATAATTCTGATACAGCCTCCAAGGGGACCTGGCACCCTGTTTTGGGAATTTATCAATTGAGCGATTCACATAGCCAGAATCAAGATCCAAAAACGCCACCTGTTCCATCTTTGAATTCTGGTTGCGAGCCACACAGTACTGGAACCCTTTTTTGTCCATGCGGTTAAGCATACGACAGACAAACTCGCTGGTAAGGTCGCACTTCAATGTCCATGAGGCATTGGTGTAGCCGGCGGCAAGAACAAAATTTGGTACATCACTGAGCATCATGCCGCGATAGCCGAGGGTATCAGGGAGCTGCTTGGTATCACCATCAACCTCTATCTCCATGCCACCCATAGCTAACAGCTCAAGGCCGGTAGCACTGATAACAATATCCGCTTCTAGCCTCAGCCCGGATTGCAGGTCTATACCAGTCTCGCTGAACTTTTTGATATGGTCTGTCACCACGCTGGACGTGCCTTTGCGCAGGGACCTAAACAGGTCGCTATCTGGCACTACACACAACCGCTGGTCCCAAGGGTTGTAGTTGGGGTTAAAGTGGGTGTCTACATCCACCTTATTACCCAGTTCCCTGCGTGTCAGCTTCAGCAGCCACTCTTTCATTTTTTCAGGGCGGCGCCTGCTAAATTGAAAAATCAGCGCCTGCATAGTCACATTCTTCCACCGGGTAATCAGATAGGCCGTCTTTTGTGGCAGATATTTTGCCAGCCTGAGCGCAAACTGGTCTTGCCCGGGGCGCGATACCACATAGGTGGGGGAACGCTGAAGCATGGTTACATGGGCAGCGGTTTTAGCCATCTCTGGTACCAGCGTAATGGCAGTGGCTCCACTGCCAATCACCACCACTTTCTTACTGCTGTAATCTAAATTTTCTGGCCAGTGCTGAGGGTGAATCATTTGCCCTGTAAACTGTTCTACCCCGGGAAAATCTGGGGTGTAGCCTTTGTCATATCTGTAGTAACCGGTGCAGCTATATATAAAGTTGCAGGTGATTTTACTGGCGCGCTTTCCCTCTTGCTTAACGGTGACCGTCCAAGTTGCGCTATCGCTGTCCCAGGAAATTTTACTGGCGCGATGATTGTAGCGAATATGTTTCTCAACATCGTATTCCTTGGCGGTCTCGCGAATATAGTCGAGAATCGCTGGGCCATCGGCAATGGCGCGCTCGTGCTTCCAAGGCTTAAAGCTATAGCCAAGGGTGTGCATGTCTGAGTCTGACCTTATGCCGGGGTAGCGAAAAAGATCCCAGGTTCCCCCCATCGCTGCGCGGCTTTCTAATATAGCGTAAGTTTTATTTGGCGCTTCACGCTCTAAATGACTGGCCGCACCGATACCAGAAAGGCCAGCACCGATAATAAGGACATCTACATGATTATTGGGCATTGCATCTATCTCAATTCTTTTATTATTCTTATTTTACTTAAAATAACATAGCGTCGATGTCTCCAGCGCGACAATCTTAAAAAAACCAGCCCCGCACAGACTTGTCCAACTTAGCACTGCATTGTTGTAGTTGTGCCCCGTAGCTCTCGGCGGTGCGTTGGACTTTTTTAGCCACGGTTAATAGCTGCGGCTTTTTATTGTAAGAACCTCGGGAATAGCCACCCCAGCCCTCGTGATAGGCCAGATATTGCTTGTATGGGTCCCATTTGGAGATGCCTAGTCGTTTCTGAGTCATATTGGTATACCAGCCTACAAAGTTAATGGCATCGCCGAAATCGTCGCGATCATGGGACCAGTTCCCCGTATCCTTTCTATAATCATTCCAGGCGGGGTCTTGGGCCTGAGCGTAACCGTAGGCTGAAGACTTGCGTGGCAGAGGAATAAATAAAAACTTGGGGCGATTGGGCCTCACCTTGGCCTGAAACGTTGATTCCTGTTTGATAATTGCCATCATAACGCCGATAGGTGTGCCCCAACGTTTACTCGAGCGACGTGCATCCTCATACCAGTCAGTTTCACCGTAAAATATTCTACAGACGTCATTGACCTGACTCGGTTGGTAAGTAGAACAGCCAGTTAGAAAAAAAAGAAGAGCAATAACCCTCAGGCGAAAAATTGTCATGCCTCAATCATGGGGCTTTTAGCGCTGAATTTCCAGATAGTTCAGAGTAAGGAGACATAGTATGATAGCGACCTGACAGCACAGCTAATAAATATGGTATCCCTACCAAACTTGAAGCGTCACACGAACTTGAAACAAATCACTCATTGGGTAAATAACGAACGAATTGAGTTGGCTCTCAACCAGTTTAGCTTGCATGAATAAGTTAGGAATAAGATAGGCTGTCACTGCACGGATTAATATAAGTGTTAAAATGTCAGAGTTCCGCGATAGTACGAGTGGTCTGGCAGGCTTAAGCTGGCTAACATGAACTTCACGGAACTGGGCTGCAATAATATCTCTGCCTGCTTTTTTAAAAACACATAACCCACTGGCACTAAAGCTAACTGCTTCAATAGGCTGAATATTCAGTTTAATAAATGTCTTTCAGCATTTAATTTAAAGTCTACCCTGTATGTCTATTCGTTTTAGCATAAACGTCTTGTGGAATTAGTTTATTAGCAGATTTTTATGTGATCAGTAATAATACTAACGACGTAACTAATCATTGACCCAATAGGCAATCGCCATGCATCATCGGCGTTGTAGGGGTCCTTGGGTCATCTTGAGATTACTCACCCACACAGGTTTTTACAAAATATTTAGGCGTTCAGGATGACTACCATGCCCCAAGAAGCTCATAATTATATTTTTACCGGCACCTGCCGCGCTGGCTCTGGTGTGGTTTCTGCAGTAACCAGCTTTCTCGCCGATAGAGAATGCTATATATGCGCTCTTGAACAGTTCGACGATGAGTCGACAGACAAATTTTTTATGCGTGCAGTTTTTCGCCTTCAGGATGGGTCTCCAGCGATAGCAGATATGCGTGATCAGTTCAGTGAGGTATCGGAAAAATTTGGCATGGACTGGCAGTTCCACAATCCGGATGTATCTGTTAAAACACTTCTTATGGTGTCTAAGTACGACCATTGCCTTGACGACTTGCTTTATCGCCAGCGCAAAGGTGAATTTAATATGGAGATCACCGCGGTAGTCTCCAACCATCAAGATTTGCGCCCCATGGTCGAGCGGGAAGGTATCCGCTTTATTCATCTTCCGGTCACCAAAGACACTAAGGGTCAGCAAGAACAGCGTGTACTGGAGATCGTTGACGAAACCGGCACCGAGCTGGTTGTGCTGGCCCGCTACATGCAAATTTTATCAAATGATTTATCCCAGCAGTTATCGGGTCGCTGCATCAATATTCATCATTCTTTCCTGCCCGGCTTTAAGGGTGCCAAACCCTATCATCAGGCTTATGATCGGGGTGTGAAGGTAATTGGTGCCACCGCTCATTATGTTACCTCTGATCTGGACGAGGGCCCAATTATTGAGCAGATACTCACCCGAGTTGACCATAATTATGGGCCCAGTCAGCTGGTCCGTGTAGGTCGTGACAATGAATGCATGGCCCTCGCCAAAGCTGTTAAATATCACATCGAGCGACGAGTCTTTTTGGACGGCAATAAAACAGTCGTGTTCATGGGAAGTTGACCCTTTACCGGGGGAGAGGTTTATGCCTTTTGGGCTTTTAAAGTATGGACTCAGCAGTGAGTACCCTGCACAACATCATTTTACTCCCGCAAAAGAGCTTAAAAGGCATTATGACGTGGTCATTATTGGCGCTGGTGGTCATGGCACTGCCATTGCCTACAACCTAGCCAAATATCATGGCATCACCAATGTCGCGGTACTGGAAAAAAGCTATCTCGGCGGCGGCAATACGGCACGCAATACCGCTGTTATTCGTTCTAATTACCTGACGGAAGAAGGCGTTAGCTTTTATCGAGAATCGGTCAAGCTCTACAATAATCTGAGCAATGAATTTAATTACAACGTAATGATGGAGAGCCGCGGCCAGTTAACGTTAGCTCACAGCGACGCCGCTATTCGCAGTTTCCGCTGGCGTGCCGAGGTCAATCAGCATATGGGCGTTCGCTCAGAGCTTATTGACCGCCAGGCCATCGCTGAAATGGTGCCTAACCTTAATATGTCTGAAGAGTCCCGCTTTCCAATTATGGCAGGGCTCTGGCATGCCGATGGCGCTACTGCCCGCCATGATGCTGTCGCTTGGGGCTATGCAAAAGGGGCCTGTGATCGGGGTGTTGAGCTACACCAGCTCACCGAAGTAGAGGATATAGAGGTTACTAAGGGCCGTGTGACTGGGGTCAAAACCAACCGCGGACATATTGAATGTGGCGCTGTTGTACAGGCGGTTGCCGGAGCCAGTTCGGTGGTGGCGAAAAAAGCTGGAATTCCGCTTCCTATTCACTGCTACCCATTGCAGGCGATGGTAACTCAACCCTACAAACCTGTTTTAACCCCCCATGTGAGTTCGCCCCATGTGCATGTTTATGTGCACCAGACATCTAGAGGTGAATTCGTGATTGGTGGAGGCTCAGACCCCTACCCGCTGTATCACACCAGAGCCACATTGGATCAGCGTGAATCCCTAAGCGCAGCCGCGATGGAGCTGTTCCCATTTTTATCGCAGGCAAGAATGTTGCGCCAGTGGGCGGGCACCACTGACATGACCCCAGACTACAGCCCAATTATGGGATTGAGCCCCGTAGAGAATTATTATCTGGATGCTGGTTGGGGTACTTGGGGCTTTAAAGCGACGCCAATTTGTGGTGTCACCATGGCTGAGCTGGTCGCAACCAAGAGGGTGCCGGAGATCATCAAGCCTTTTGAGCTTGAGCGTTTTTACCGTTACCAACAAATTAATGAAGCTGGCGCGACAGCCGCAAGCCACTAAGGGCGACGATAATGAAGCTATTAACCTGCCCTCTCAATGGCCAACGCAATATTTCTGAATTTACCTATGGCGGGGAATATCATCCCATGCCAGACCCCAATACCACCAACCCGAGGCGCTGGGCTGAGCATGTATTTTTCCATGATAACGCAGCTGGTGTTGTCACCGAATGGTGGTGTCACACTGCCAGCTCATTTTGGTTTTTAGCGGAGCGCAACACCATCACAGACCAAGTTATTCGCACCTTTGATACCAGCGAAATATTCAATCAGCGCGTCGACTTTGTTGCCCCAGATATTGGGAGTCAATCATGAAGCGACTGCCCGCTCCCTTCGGTTTACTGATCGATCGCGACCAGCCTGTACGTTTTAGCTTTGAAAATAAAAACCTCAATGGGTTTGCAGGCGACAGTATTGCCAGTGCACTGGCTGCCAATAATCAGTGGTTGCTGAGTCGCTCATTTAAATATCATCGCCCTCGGGGTTTACTGACTATGGCGGGGCAAGATGCCAATGCCATGGTGCAGTTGCCCTCCAACCCCAATGCCTTGGCGGATAAAGAACTAATAACCCCTAACCTAGTGGTAATGGGGCAAAACTACAGTGGCAGTTTGGTACATGACCGCGGTGCCTTGCTGGGGCTGTTTTCAAGATTTTTGCCGGTGGGTTTCTACTACAAAGCCTTTTTTAAACCTCGGGGAATTTGGGAAAAATGGGCGCCACTGATTCGTAAAAAAGCCGGTCTGGGAGTGATCAACCAACAGCTAGAGCCTGACTATTATGACAAGCAATACAAGTTCTATGATGTGGTCGTGGTTGGTGCAGGCCCCGCCGGAATGCAAGCGGCACTCACTGCTGCTGTGGATGGTTGTGAAGTGCTGCTGGTCGATGAAAACCCGGTACTAGGTGGCTCACTAAACTACGCTCGCCTGGATGCCAAGGGCACTATCGCCAGAGAGGTGCGTGACCAACTTGTTTTTGAGGTAACCGCAAACAGTAATATCACCTGCATGGTGAATGCTGTAGTCAATGCTTGGTTCGCCGATAACTGGCTGCCTATTATCTCCGGCAAGCGTCTCTATAAGGTGCGCGCCAAGCAGACTATTCTTTGCACCGGCGCACTAGAGCAGCAAGCGGTTTTTCATAACAACGACCTGCCTGGGGTGATGATGAGCAGCGCAGCCCAGCGCCTAATGCATCTCTATGGTATCCGCCCGGGCACCGCTGCGGTGATTGTCACCGGCAATGACGATGGCTATGCCAATGCTCTGGATTTGATGGATGCTGATATCTCGGTTAGGGCCATTGTTGATCTGCGTGAAAAACCCAAATCTACAGGTCTAACTAAGGCGGCAAAAAGACGCGGCATTGACATTAAAGCTGGTTATGCAGTGTTTGCGGCACACCAGCGCCGCGGGCATATTAGCTCTGTTGATATTCGTAAAATTATTAGCCCGGGAATTTGCGCGCCCCAGAGAGAGACAGTGCGCTGTGATTTACTCTGCATGGCTGTTGGTTACACTCCCACTTATCAGCTTGCCTGTCAGGCTGGCGGGCAGCTTAGCTACGATGATAAGTCAGCCATGTTTACCCTCAACAATTTGCCAGATGGGCTACAGATTGCCGGATCAGTTGATAGTTACTGGGATCTTGGCAACTGCTTAGAAGAAGGGGCAAGGGCCGCAACTATTGCAACCAATGCACTGGGCTTTACTGAGGCGGATATTCCAGATGCCATGACCAAAGAATCCCACAGCCCTAATCATAGCTGGCCTATTTTCGCCCATCCAAAAGGCAAGGAATTTGTCGACTTCGATGAAGATTTAACCATTGCAGATATTGTTAATGCTACCCGCGATGGGTATGAGCATATTCAGCTGGTGAAGCGCTACTCAACTTGTGGTATGGGCCCCTCCCAGGGCCGCCATTCTGCGCTGGCGGCCGCCAGGTTGGTGGCTGCGGCAACAAACCGTACAGTGGCAGAGACCGGTGTAACCACAGCGCGGCCGCCCTTTGCCCCTGAGCATTTAGGTCATAGTGCTGGGCGCAGTTTTTACCCTGCCCGCCGCAGTAACATGCATTATCGCCATCTCGAGGCTGGCGCTCAGATGTTGCAGGCTGGTACCTGGTATCGACCCGCTTATTATGGCGCCGTTGCTGATCGCGACAGTTGCATTAATGCTGAAGTTACCAATGTTCGTAACAATGTTGGCTTGGTCGATGTCTCAACTCTGGGTGGCCTTGAAATTCGCGGCCCTGATGCGGGTGAATTTCTCAATCGAATCTACACCTTTGGTTTTGTAAAACAATCCGTAGGACGAGCCCGCTATGCTCTGCTGACCAATGAGGCCGGGGTGATAATTGATGATGGCGTGGCCTGTCGTTTTAGCGATCAACATTATTATGTGACTGCCACCACTGGCGGTGTAGATCGCGTCTATCAGAACATGCTTAAGTGGAATGCCCAATGGCGTCTGGATGTGGATATCGCCAACGTCAGCTCAGCCTACTGCGGCGTTAATATTGCCGGGCCAAAAGCGCGACAGGTGCTTGCTAAAGTCTGCTCTGACATTGATCTGGCTGCCGAAGCTTTCCCCTATATGGGTGTTCGCCAAGGCTCTGTCGCAGGTATCGCGGCGCGATTAATTCGCGTGGGTTTTGTCGGCGAACTGGGTTACGAAGTACATGTGCCCCAGCAATTTGGCGAAGCACTATGGGATGCTTTGATGGCCGCTGGCCAAGAGGTCAATATGCAACCCTTTGGTATTGAGGCTCAGCGTATTCTGCGTCTGGAGAAAGGCCATATTATAATTAACCAGGACACAGATGCTATGTCCAACCCTATGGAAGTTCAAATGGGCTGGGCTGTATCGCAGAAGAAACCATTCTTTGTGGGTGGCCGAACTATTGCTGAACTGGAAATGAAAGCGCCTATGAGAAGCCTGGTGGGTTTTGTCGTCACAGATTCAAAAGCACCAATCCCAATGGAGAGCCATCTGGTGCTTGATGGGGAACAGATGACTGGTCGGGTGACTTCCTGTAACTATTCACCTAGTCTGGGTAAACCTATTGGGCTGGCCTATGTGCATCCTGAAGTCGCGAAAGCCGGTAGCCAGATTACGATTCGATCCACTGGCGGTATGCTAGTGCAGGCCAATGTCGTTTCTCTGCCATTTTATGACCCACAAACGGCCCGCCAGGAGTTGTAATCATGACTGAACCATCTCCAACTCAGGCACTGCGTCGCAGCCCCATTTATCGCCGTCATACTGGACTGCAGGCACAGTTTGAACAGACTGGCAAAGCCATATTAGTCAGCCATTATGCCGAGCCCTCTATGGAAGCACTGCTCGCCGCTAATCTGGGCATCGCTGATTTATCGACGTTGCCGCGCACTGGTTTTAAAGGTGCCGGTGCGCTGGCTTGGGTCGCTAGTCAGGGGGTCAAGCTGCCAGATCAGCCCAATACTGCGGTGCTGCAAACAGACGGCACAATGGTTGCTAAATTATCTCACCAAGAACTTTTAGTTGTCTCTGATTTAATGGCTACAGGTTCTACTGTCGACCATCTCAACAAACAGCCTGAGGCTTCCCAGACCTATTCTCTGCCCCGGGCCGACAGCCATAGTTGGTTAGCAATCACTGGTGGGGCAGCGGCAGAGATGTTCTCCAAAGTCTGTGGTGTAGATTTGCGCACCCATAAGTTTGCCGAGGGTCAGGTGGCTCAGACCTCGTTGGCCAAAATCAATGCCGTGATTGTGCGCCATGATTTAGCTAGCACACCCTGTTTCTATATTTTTAGTGATATCACCTCTACAGAATTCCTCTGGGACTGCCTTTTGGATGCGATGGAGGAGTATCAGGGCGTTGCCATTGGTGTCGCAGCACTGAGAACTCTTGCCGCAGATAGGTAACGCCCCCATAACGGCTTGGCCTATACTGCGTAACATGAGTGGCGAGCCATGAAAAATAATAAGAATATAGAAATCGGTGCCCTGCGCATTTTTGCCGCAGTCACGGAATCCGAGACCTTAACTCAGGCCGCAGAGCGGTTGGGCATTACCCAGTCTGCTGTGTCACAAACGATTAAGCAGCTGGAACTTCAAACTGAAACCCAGCTGGTTGTCACTCGCTCTCGCCCTATCAAGCTGACCCCCAGCGGCCAGGTACTGAAAGATTACGCCCAACAAATTGTTAATGATACTCAGCGTATGCTGGCCGATGTGCGTTTGACAGCGAAAGGTGGCTTGCTACCCTTAAAGGTGGGCATGGTCGATTCATTCTGTGATGTGGCCGGTTTGCAGCTTATGCAGCAGCTTAATCCCTTTGTTTCCAGGCTAACCCTGCGCACCGGACTGGGGTCGTCTCTGTCCCAAGATTTGCTAAATCGCGACCTGGATATATTGATCACCAGTGACCCGATTGATGAACATCCTGAACTGCAACGCTACCCTCTTCTGCGTGATCCCTTTGTGATGATTGTGCCGGAAAAATATACCGAGGCGGGGTCGGCAAGTCCCTCTTGGTTAGCAGATAATATCCCTTTTATCCGCTACACCAGACAGTCGCGGCTCGGTGCTCTTACAGATTTGATTGCGCGACGCCTGAATATTCAATTACAGACTACCTATGAATTGGATAGTACTCAGACATTATTGCGCTTTGTGCAATCTGGCCAGGGCTGGGCTATCACCACTGGGCTCTGTCTGGTGCGCTATCCTGAATTACTCAACGGTTGCCGCGTGCTGCAGTTAGCCAATGGTTCCAATGCTCGCCATCTCACTATGCTGTGCCGCCAAAATGAACTCGCCAGCTTGCCAGAGCAAATCGCCGGTATCTGCCGCTCTATCTACAGCGATGAAATAGTGCCCCAATTAATTGATATTGCTCCCTGGCTTGAACAACAGGCCTGCGCCATAACCGAAATGCCCCCAATCTAATGAACAGGTCGGAGCAAGAGGGGTTTCGCCAGCGCCTGCTGGCGTTAAGAATAGAACTTCGAGACTTGGAGGCGATGTCGGCTGAGGCTTGCAAGCCAGTGGAACTGGACCAATCTATGGTGGGCAGGCTATCCAGAATAGATGCGATGCAAGGGGCACAGATGGCCCAGGAAGCCTCCCGCCGCCGCCAGCAGCAATTAGTCAGAATCTCAGGGGCGTTGGCCCGTATTAATTCTGGCGACTATGGTTATTGCAGCCTATGTAATGAAGATATCTCCATCGGTCGGCTCGGTATCGACCCAACTTACACCCTCTGTATTCACTGCGCTGAAAAGTCCATCTAACTCTGGCATGGGCTGGCCCAATGAATCTGCGGGCAGATAGGTTTTACCCCAAGCCAAGCCCGCTATACCCCGCTCCAACATTGAATCAATTTGCACGTCGCTATAGCTCAGGGCAGCTAGAATCTTGCGGGTGGAGTGGCCATGGGCTTCGGTTGGGCTAACCGCATCAATACGCCCATGAGTTGGGCGAATCGCATAATGGTCGATCTGTGTTAACTCATGCCCGCTAGGGTGATCCGGGTAGATAGAAAACGCAAAGCTACCGCGCTCGAGGCCCACAGTACCATCGGCCACGCGACTGTATTGCTGGCGCAAGGTCTCGATAGAGACAGGCTGAGCCGCTGCCATGTCTGCGGCTATTAATCGCTCCATCCACTTTTCTGACGATGCCTGCTGGAATGCCACGGTTAAAAATACCTGAATATCTGCAGTGGTGGATATCCCTTGCAGCCCCTGAATATCTTCCAGAGCAGACAGATCAGATTGCTCTGCATCGAGGAAAATCCAATCGTCGCCGGTCTGATAAAAGTGCGATAGCTCATGGTTACCCATAGCCTGCCGACCCGAGGGCTCGTTAAAGTTTTTTAAGCCTGCATAGTCAAAGCAAAATGGTAATTGCGCTAAATTAGTTACCGCCGACAGAGAGGTGCGCGCGCGGCTAACTGATCCGGTTTTAGCCTTGTGATATAGGGCCACGGCCATTGACAGACCGCCAGCAAACCCGCAGTTAACGTCCAGAGTACCCAGATGGGCATGCTCTTCTGGCGTAGCGGCACCACCAAAGCGACTCATAATGCCGCTATTGGCCTGAATAATATCGTCGTAGCCAATATAGTTAGTTTTCTGCGCAGGCATTGGCCCACCCAGACAGTCAAGACGGCAGAACAACACACCGGGATTAATCGCTTGCAGAGTTTCGTGATCTAGCCCCAATGGTTTCATCTGCCGCTCTGGTGCATTGATCACGACTATATCAACATAGCGCACAAGGCGATTAAAGGCGTCTCGCCCCTCTCCCGTATTAATATCAATCAGTGCGCTGCTTTTACCCATATCTGCCTGAAAAGCAAATAATGTTCCAATCAGTGGGTCATACATTGGCACCACCGGCTCTACCTTGATCACTTCGGCACCAAAGCGCCCGAGAAATGCGGTGGAATGGGGCCCGGCGATCACATTGGTTAAATCCAATACACGCAGGCCATCAAGCCAGGCCGCTCGTTGCTTTACCTGGGCTTTTTGTTGTGCGGGTGCCTGCTCTTGCAGGGCATTAATAGCTGGTCTCGATACAGAAGCCAGCTCGGTCAGGGCCTGATCAAAAGAGACAAACCTGCGCGCAGACGGGGCTAGCATCCTATGGGCAGACTCTTCTAACCAGGCCACCGGACCAGGCTGTTTCATTAAACCGTACTCTGGGTCATTTACCTCAACGATCAGTCCAGCCTCATTGCAGTGTTTGCTGTTGACCCACTCTTTGGTGGTTCTATGGGGGGCACCGGGAATCTGACTTTCACCAAAAATCAAACCCCATTCAGAAGATGTCTTGGTCAGCATCACCAGTTTTATTTTCGCCGAGATAATATCTGCCCAACGCTTTGGCAACGGGTAGACACCCAGAGAGCTCTCGCCCTCCCACTCACTCACTGGCAGATGGAGATTCGTCACTTCTGGCATGCCCTCGGCCATCACCTCCTCATATAGACCCAGCACTTCTAAACAGCGGCGGGCATGATTGCGGTGAGAGGGGCAGACGATGTAAAACATGCGGCCATCGGCACATTCATAAGTGCGATAAAACGGGTCTAAATATTCCTGAAGCTCTTCGTAGCTAAGGTCAAAATCAATATTATTAGCGCGACGGCGATCAATCTCTAACTCGCGCATGGTCTTATAGCGCTCAGGCAGATCGGCCACCTGATAGGAGTTATAAGACAGGCCTTCCATCATTGCGGCAATCACTGGTACTTCTATACTGTCACCGCAGCCCGATTTCTCCCGCCCCAGCAGTGCCAATACCACTGAACTAGCGGCCAAGGTAATGGTGTAAGACGAGGCCAGAGGCAGTGGTGAGAAGCAGGGGTTCAAGCCCATAAGAACTCGATTAAAGCCCATATCAGTAAATGCACCAGCGGTTGCTGCAACCACGGCTTCAGTAGCTTTCCATTGGCTGCGCAGTTGATCATTGCTAGCGAAGCCTGGCACCGATAATGTGATCAACTCAGGGCGCCGTTCGCGCAGATTGGCAAAGTCGATACCCAGACGCTGCATTACCCCTGGACGAAATGATTCAATCACCACATCCGCATGGTCAATAAGCTCCATAGCCTGATCGAAACCCTCCCGGGTTTTTAGATCCAGTGATAGGCTGCTTTTATTGCGATTTAAAATAGCATTAGCCTGATGCTTCCACTGGGGCCCAGAGGGTGGGTCAATATGCACTACGGTGGCACCTAAATCTGCCATTACCATAGCCACGGCTGGGCCAGCAATCTGCTGACCGAAGTCGACAACTCGAACCCCTTCAAGGGGTAGCTGAGCCTGTTTTTCCATTTCTTTTACCCTGATATATCTGCGGTCTGCGACCTGCTTTTTTTATAATTGATATAGCTTTTTACACTATGTTTTTAGCAGCGTCTGACCCCTGCGTTATGCCTCGATCATAGAAACCAATTGGGGCCCAGACCAGCAACAAATAATGCCCCTAAGGTATGGTTTTTTTTATTGCTATAGATTATTTAACTTGGCTCCAGGCGCTGCCATCACTGGATTTATGGCCAGGCATGGTTTTATTAATGGCGGTGGGCTGTGAGTGGCAAGAACAGCTAAATAATTATTGGTTGCACTAGGGTTTTATATGAATAACAATATGTTTTGTATCGTTTTAGATAATATTATTCAAAACCAAAATAAACGGAGAATTGCACCTATGCCCACAACAAACTCTGGACTTTTGCCAGACTCTCACCCTGTGATGGCTATAGGTTCTGCTGTTTTAGTTACAGCCTTTGTTTTGTTTACCCTGATTAATCCAATTGCGACTGGTGCTCTATACAGCTCAGCGCGAGATTTTATTGACGCCGAATTTAGCTGGTACTACATCAGTCTGATGAATCTGTTTTTGTTGCTGGCCATAGGTTTGGTGTTTAGCAAATACGGTGCTATTCGACTGGGTAAAGATTCGGATAAGCCAGAATTTAGTTACTTTGCCTGGTTCTCTATGTTGTTCGGTGCCGGTATTGGCATTGGTATTCTGTTCTGGAGCATTGCTGAACCCGCCTATTATTTGCAGAGCAACCCATTTATTACTGATGCCCAAGCCATGGGCTCGGAAGCTGCGCAAGCCGCCATGCGTATCACAATCTTTCACTGGGGCGTGCACGGGTGGGCGCTCTATGCCCTGCTCGGGATGTGCTTTGCCTATTTTACCTATCGCAAAGGGCTACCCCTATCAATTCGCTCGGCGCTCTACCCTATTTTTGGTGATCGCATTAATGGCCCGATAGGTCATATCGCCGACCTGTTGGCGGTACTGGGCACGGTTTTTGGTATTGCCACTTCTCTGGGGCTGGGTGCCCAGCAACTGAACGCAGGTATTAGCTATTTATTGGGCTTCAATATCAGCGTCTCCACGCAGATTATCTTGATCATGATTATTACTGTGGTCGCGACTTTCTCTGTTTTAACTGGTGTAAATCGTGGTATCCGTATTCTCAGCGAATTAAATATGCAGCTGACCATGCTAATTCTGGCCCTGTTTTTTATCTTTGGGCCAACAGCCTATTTGGTCAGTTCTTTGGCTGACAATCTGCTGGACTATCTGGCCAATGCTCCGGCGCTTGGCGTCTGGCTTGCACCCCAAGAACACAGCCAATGGCAGAGAGACTGGACTATTTTTTACTGGGGCTGGTGGCTGGCCTGGTCTCCCTTTACCGGTATTTTTATCGCTCGTATTTCCCGCGGTCGTACTATCAGAGAATTTCTTGTGGGGGTGATCGGTGCACCGACAATACTGACAATTATCTGGATTACGTTATTTGGTAATACGGCGATGTATATCGAATTATTTGGCAATGGCGGAATAGTTGAAGCAGTAAATGCTGATCGCACCACCGCATTATTTAAAACGATTGAGCTCATGGATTTAGGTGCATTGCTAACAGGTGTTATGGCCAGTATCTGTACCCTTATGTTGATCACCTACTTTGTCACCTCCGCAGATTCTGCGACATTAGTTATCTGTACATTAGTGGCTATGGGTGACAACAATCCGGGTGCACGACTGCGTATTTTCTGGGGTTTGGCCATTGGTGCCGTCGCCGCAGTCCTGTTGTTTGCCGGCGGGCTTAATGCGCTGCAGACCGCTTCTATTGCCGCAGCACTACCTTTTTCATTCGTGCTTATTTTGGCCATTGTTGGCCTGTGTAAATCTCTATATGCCGAGGGTCAAAGCCCTGGGGCCCAAACACTAGAGACTAAAACTGGGGAGTGATTATGTCGACACAAATAATTCTGCCGCGCATTTTGCAAGTGGGCGATGGCGCCAGTAACGAGGCTGGCAGCATCCTGAATAGCCTGAACTGCCAGAGGCCTTTAATTGTCACTGATGCCATGATGGTAGAGCTGGGTTATGTGGCCAGCCTGCAAGAAAGCCTTGAAGCTGCTTCTATTTCATCGGATGTGTTTCAAGACACGGTGCCAGAGCCGACGGTAAGCTCAATTCAGGCTGGCGTGGACAAAGTGCGTGATGGGAACTACGACAGCATTATCGCGATTGGCGGCGGCAGCCCCATCGACAGCGCCAAGGCCATTGCTATTTTGGGTAAGTACGGTGGCGTGATGCGTGACTATAAATTCCCCCGCGTGGTGAATGAGCCGGGCCTGCCGATCATTGCGATTCCCACCACCGCAGGCACGGGCTCCGAGTGCACCAAGGTGACAATTATTACCGATGAAACCAATGACGAAAAAATGCTCTGCGTGGGTATTGGCTTTATGCCCACCGCTGCATTGGTGGACTACAGCCTGACATTAAGCCTGCCCGCAAGAACCACTGCGGACACCGGTATTGATGCCCTGACGCATGCCATGGAAGCCTACGTCAGCAAAAAGGCTAGCCTGTACAGCGACAGCCAAGCCATAGCAGCCATGAAACTACTGGCGCCCAATCTGCGCAAAACTTTCCATGATGGCAGTAACCAAAAAGCGCGGGAAGAAATGATGCTTGGTGCCACTCTAGCCGGTGTCGCCTTCTCCAACGCGTCTGTGGCCTTGGTGCACGGTATGTCGCGGCCAATTGGTGCTTTCTATCATGTGCCCCATGGGCTCTCTAATGCCATGCTGCTGCCAATGGTGACTGAGTACAGTATTCCTGCCGCGCCTGAGCGCTATGCAGACTGTGCTCGCGCTATGGGCGTAGCCAATGAGGATGACAGTGACGAGAGCGCCAATAGTAAATTAATGGCTGAACTCTATGCCATCAATGAAGAACTACAGGTGCCCACTCTCGAGCAGTTTGGCATTGAACGCGACCAATTTTTTAACAACCTTCCAGTGATGGCAGAGCAAGCATTAGCCTCTGGCTCACCGGGTAATAATCCACGGGTGCCCAGTGCCGATGAGATTATCGAAATCTATCGCAAGCTTTGGTAGCACAGAGCCACTAAATAGTTAAGACAATTTTTTGAGGACACAACAATGACAGTAGTAGGACATTTAATTAACGGCCAGATAACAACAGAGAGCCAACGCACTCAGGATGTTTACAACCCGTCCACTGGTGATATCAGCAAGCGGGTGGCTCTGGCCTCTAAAACAACCGTTGAAAATGCCATTGCAGCGGCCCAGGCAGCTTATCCCGAATGGCGTAATACGCCAGCCATTAAACGCGCTCGAGTTATGTTTAAATTTAAAGATTTACTGGAACAAAATGCCGATAAAATCTGCGCACTTATTGGCGAAGAGCACGGCAAAATCTCCCATGACGCAGCCGGTGAATTACAGCGCGGCATTGAGAATGTCGAATATGCCTGCTGCGCACCAGAACTGCTAAAAGGCGAGCACAGCAAAAATGTTGCCCCCAATATCGACTCCTGGAGTGAGTTTCAGCCTCTGGGTGTGGTGGCGGGCATAACACCATTTAACTTCCCCGCGATGGTACCCCTTTGGATGTTCCCTATGGCCATTGTCTGCGGTAACTGTTTTATTCTTAAGCCCTCCGAGCGCGACCCCAGCTCCACCCTGTTTATTGCTGAGCTGCTGATAGAAGCAGGCCTACCTGATGGTGTGATGAATGTGGTCAATGGCGATAAAGAAGCAGTGGACACATTGCTCAACGACGAGCGCATTAAGGCCGTGAGCTTTGTGGGCTCCACGCCTATCGCAGAATATATCTACAGCACCGCTAATGCCAATGGCAAACGCTGTCAGGCACTGGGTGGCGCTAAGAACCATGCGATCGTGATGCCCGATGCCGATATGGACAATGCTGTGGCGCAACTTCTTGGCGCGGCCTTTGGTTCCTCCGGTGAGCGCTGTATGGCCCTGTCAGTTGCCGTGGCCGTTGGTGATGTTGCAGCAGATGCACTGGTCAGCAAAATGCAGGAAGCCATGAAAGGCTTAAAGATTGGCCCCTGCCATGATGCTGACAATGACTTTGGACCGGTGATTACGCAACAGCATCAGCACAAGGTGTTTGGCTATATCGACAGTGCGCAACAGCAAGGCGCTGATATTGTGGTAGATGGCCGCAACCCCAGTATTGATGGCTATGAAAATGGTTTCTATGTGGGCGGCACATTAATCGACCGCGTAACTCCGGAGATGGATAGCTACAATGCTGAAATTTTTGGCCCTGTATTGCAAGTGGTTCGAGTAGACAGCATGCAGGTGGCCATGGATCTGATTGATAACCATGAATACGGCAATGGCACCTGTATCTTTACCCGCGATGGTGAAGCGGCGCGCTACTTCTCTGACCATATTCAGGTTGGCATGGTGGGCATCAATATCCCGCTGCCAGTGCCCGTGGCCTATCACAGTTTTGGTGGTTGGAAGCGTTCGCTGTTTGGTGATCTGCACGCCTATGGCCCGGATGCTGTGCGCTTCTATACCAAGCGCAAAACCATCACTCAGCGCTGGCCTTCGGCTGGTGTGCGTGAAGGTGCTCAGTTCTCTATGCCAGCCATGAGTTAGATTAAAGCTGTGACGAGCTTACAATTATGACTAGCAGAGAAAAAGGCTCGGCGGTCAGCCGGGTAATGCAGATTATCGAAGCGGTATCCAAGGCCGAGCGACCCTTGTCGCCGGCAGATTTAACCTGCCAGTTGGATATCCCCAAACCCAGTATCCATCGCTTGCTTAATCAGTTGGAGGGCGATGGGTTTGTGCAGACCAATATGCGTGGACTGATTGTTCCCAGTGCCAAAATGCACAGCCTCGCGTGGGGTGTATTGCACAGTGAGCGCTTTAGCTCATTGCGCCGGGCTATTTTACAAACTCTTACCGAAGAGATTGGCGAGACCTGCGGTATTGCCGTGCCCAATGGTACCGAGATGGTTTACTACGATCGCGTTCAGTCTGATTGGCCTCTGCAAATGCATCTGCAGGTGGGTAGTCATACGCCTACCTGGTGCACGGCCAGCGGTAAACTTTATCTGAGCTCGCTGATCAAAGAGCGGCGCCTGCGCATTATCAATCAGCTGCCTCTAATGCAGTACACACGCAACACCATTGTTGATGCAGACAGCCTAGAAATGGAGCTTCAGCAGATAAAAACAAGTCGCGTTGGAACAGACAATGAAGAGTTTGTCGATGGTATGGTGGCCTGCGCTGTGCCGGTATCTGATAGCAGCGGTAAACTCTGTGCCTGTTTGTTTACCCATGCTCCGGTGGTTCGCAAAAGCTTTGATGAGCTTATGGGTTACACCCCTATTTTGCAAAACGCAGCGAAGAGCCTTGGGCAGCTGATCGATGACCCAGAGTAATTAATAGGCAACACGAAGAAGATTGTCATGAAAAAAAGATTACCCCCCTTAAATTGGCTTCGCTCTTTTGAAGCCGCTGCACGTCATCTAAATTTTACTCAGGCGGCGGCCGAACTTCATATGACTCAAGCGGCAGTGAGCCAGCAAATTAAGGGGCTGGAGACAAAACTTGGCTGCGCGCTTTTTATCCGTTTGCCAAGGGGGCTTGAGCTTACTGATGCTGGCAGAGCCTACATTCCGGGTGTGCGTGAGTCGATTGAAAAACTGGCGCTGGTGACAGATGAGGTGTTCGGTAAAGAGCGCAGCCATACTTTAACTGTGCGGGTTAATCTGGTGTTCTTTAATACTTGGTTGGCTCCGCGACTGGCAGACTTTCGTCGGCAACATCCAGACATTGATCTGCGTTTTACCAGTAATATTTGGGTGGCTGGCCAGGATAAAGAGGCGGATGTGGAAATACGTTATGGCAAAGGTATATGGCCTGGCTTTGCCAGCAATCGTCTAACTTGGGATGAGCTTGTTCCTGTATGCAGCCCGGTATTACTGGATGATCGTCCCCCTCCTAGCAACCCTGAGAATCTTATTGATTACACGTTGCTTCATGTTATTGGCTATGAGGAGGGTTGGGGTTACTGGCTCAAACAGCTTGGCTATCACAGCATTGATGCCTCCCAAGGTATTCATTTTGATTCGTTGATGACGGCGATGGAGATGGCGGCACAGGGCCATGGAGTGGCACTAGGGCGCACTTCGTTAATTGCTCCAATGTTAGAGAACGGGCGTTTGATTACGCCGTTTTCTGAGACCACCGGGACTTCGGAATCGTTTTTTCTAGCGACACCTTCGAATAGGCCTGTGCGGCCACACGTTGAAGCATTTCAGCTCTGGTTAATTGATCAGGCTGGGCTTGATTGGGCAGAATAGATCAGCTCAAGGGATGCGTTTTATTAGAGTCGTCGTGATTACTCTCTAGTCGCCGGCACCGGCTCTTGAGCTCTCTGTGGACTCGACCAATACCCTAGCCACCAGGTTATCAAGTTCATGCCAAAGGGTTTCGTCAATCTCTATGCCTTGCTCTAGAGAATTATTGTAGCTATCAAGCATAGCTTCGGATGAGTTGATCTGTGGATCTGAGTGCAAGCTAACCTGCTTAGAAAATTGCTGTTCTACCATTGCCAAATCTGTGCCGGAAAAGATCATTAACGACTGGTTCACTGTCTCTTTCGGCAGAGAGTATTGAGCGTACTCAGGTTGCTTGTCGTAAGGCTGAATAGTGACTTTAAAGCCGGTACTTCCCTGCTCCCAATAAGCTGCCAATGCGCATCCAGACTGAGCCGCACTTACCAGTCGCTGGATAATAAACCTGCGGTTGCGGCAATTGTCTAGCTGCACAAAACCACTGCCATACTGGCGCGCCAGAGCGCAGGCTAATCTCACTGTTTGGCTACCGCTGAGCAAAATAGAACTATCCTGGCCATTCAGCAGCGCCTGATAATGGCCATTTCTGATCAGCTCTGCGTGCAGGCAAAGGCAATTATTAAGATATGGCAAGGCATGCTGTAACTGCTTGAGGCCATTAAAGCCATGCATCTGGGACCAGATAACCATAGCCGCGGCATCCTGATAGTCTCCCACAGAGAAGCCCAAGCCTTCGAACGCCTTCTTGAGGGAAGCCGTTAATTCATTGCGCGAAACTTTCATGATTTAGCGGTCAGAATCTATGCTTTTGGATAGCACGGGTTTAATCGGAAACTGCCAATCGTCCATAAAGGGCTTATCAAAATCACTGATTAGGGGTGCGCCCTGAAACATGGTGTTGCGCACCCAAAGCCGTGAGCGCGGGTCAAATTTGCTGACGCCAAAAAAGGATAATTTGCAGCGTAACAGATGAATGGGCAGTACATCGCTGTGAACCAGATTCTCCCGAATATCCCCATAATGGCTCTGGGCCATAGTTTGAATACGGCTGATCGCACCACTTAAATTGGGTTGCTGAAGAATAAAATGAGCAACGTCCTGCTGGGGAAACTCTACCATATAAGCGCAGACTTCGTTATAGCACTCTCGCACCATGCGACCAATCGCCAGAGGCATCTGCTTTTCCACGCCCATATCAATATGGGTTTGTCCCAGACGGGGTTCCATCTTCTCTTGGGAGCGATACCAGAAAGAACCCTGAGCATCGGGCTGGGAAAAATCGATCGCCAGTGCCCAGTCATATTTATCCTCTATCAGCCCCCGCAATTCCCATAATGACATATGGGGAATCAGATGCTGATCTTCATCGACAGCCATCAATTCTTCGAGCTCATCCACTAACTCTGGATAGAGTTCTATCAGCATAGTGTTGATCACTTCCTGAGTTTCAACCCGCCAACTCTGCTCGGCGTAGTGTGCCAACTCTGCCCAGTTGTAACGACTGGAAACAATACTGGCACCTTCATCAAGCAGCCACTGGCTCAATTCTTGAAGCTCTTGGCGAACCATTGCATTAGAAATATTCTGCTGAACATCCCCAGTCATAATCTCACCCAAATGCTGAATAACCCTATCGGTAGCAATTTGGAATCGTTCTAGTATCACAGAATCTATACCATCGGCTCCAGCAACTTTAGCTCGAGCTAGAGCGGTTTCACGCTGCTCAATCCACTGATTAATCAGCAGTGGGTGGTTGATCAAAAATGGTGCCATGCCCAAACCAGTGGAGTTGCCAATACCAAAATAGCGTTTGATATCATCATCCAGCTGCACTGCAGTTTTTGGCGCCCGCTGGGCGGCAATATAGTCGGCGTGCTGCAAACTAAAATGACGCAACATAAAACAGGTAAACATCTCTGCTGCGAACGGGCGAGCAAAGTCGCGGTGTTTGGTGCGAACCTTTTCCCAGTCGGCCATACCTAATTTGCCACTACCATAGGCCGCGGTGGTGCGATACAGATAACCCACCTCGGCAATTACATCAACATCGGGCTGACGGCCTTGGGCCAGTTCATCCACTACATATTCAAAGGTGCGGCCGCTGCGATTACCTCTGGACAAAACAAACACTCGGGAATCGACACGCCCTGCTTCTTGCTTGGGCACATTGTTGCGCAAAAACGCTAACTGCTCTGTATCCACAGTGCCTTCACACAGGGCCATAGTCAGATCCCACTGGTCAGCAATCACGCGATCATTGCGATTTTCCGGGGCGAGGTAATGGGAGAACAACACATAGCTATAGGTGCCGTATTTGGCTTTCACTTCATAGACTACGGTGCCATAGCCCTCTGTGTCCAGATCAAAAACGGTGCTATTTATCTGCCAGTTTTCTTGCACCATGCGTCTCACCAGGGTGCGCATGAAGCTAAGGCGCGACTGATGAAAGCTACCCAAGCGGTCCAGTTGCATAACCTGACTAGCAGGACGCAGGGGCAGCGCAGCGCTAATGGGGTGACTATTTTTGCCAGCTGAATTATGATCCGACCGCACAGGCTTTACCCCATTGGCTCAGTTGATTTTGAACCCCGATATGGGGCCTATTTTCGGGTATTGTAGGCGCAGTTATCCGTAGCGACTTAATTAAAAGCGACACTGAAAACGCAGTTGCGACATCTCACTTTTACGAATAAAACCGCCTCAATTTGTGACGGTTTTTTTACTTGGCCTCAAGGGTTAAACAGGTAAGTTCGGAAAAGATTTCTCGAAAAAAGACAGCCAGTTCTGGCCCATGATTTTTTCGATATCGATATTGTTAAAACCAACATCTTCCAAGCCCTGGGCCACGGTGAGCATATGTTTTGACCCTGTAAACCAGTTGGGTTGGCGGGGCCAGGAAGGATTGGCCGCGGAACCTTCACCGTGATCAATGCCGATGGTCCAGCGGCCGCTGCGCATCCATTCCAAAGTGGAGTAATCCCAGTTCTCACATAGATCAGAGCCAATACCAATGCGGTCAATACCGATCATCTCGGCGGTTTGGGAAATCATCTGGCAAAACTCTTGCAGGGTGCAGTCAGAGCCATTCTTGAGATGGAATGGGTACATGCTAAAACCCAGCATGCCCTGTGACTCGCCGATGGCCCGCAGCACTGTATCGGATTTATTGCGCAGTGCCGGGTGGAAAAAAGTTGGATTAGCATGGGTAATAGCGATGGGCCGCTCGGAGATTTCGATGGCCTCCAGGGTCGACTTTTCAGCGCTATGGGACATATCAATAATCATACCCACACGGTTCATCTCTTTGATGACTTCGCGGCCAAACCTAGTGATACCACCGTCCTGCTCTTCGTAACAGCCCGTGGCCAGCAGGCTCTGATTATTGTAGCTAAGCTGCATAATATGCACGCCTAGCTGTTTCAAAAGCTGCACCATTTTGACATCGTCTTCGATGGGTGAGCAGTTCTGGAAACCAAAAATAATACCCACTTTACCCAGACGCTTGGCCTCAAGAATATCCGACGCCTGATGAATGGGCATAATCAGGTCGGCATGATTAATAAAATGCCGATTCCAGTTGCCAATATTCTCTAATGTCTCGCGAATATTTTCCCAGTAGGCAATGGTCACATGAATAGCACTTAAACCGCTGCGCTGGGCTTTTTCAAAAAGCTCTCGATTCCAATTAACATATTGCAGCCCATCGACAAGGAGCATATCTTTGTTCATCACATTGTCCTTAACACGGATTAGTAGGGCTTGCTGTAGTTAGTTTTGATAATGGTGTAAAACTCTCTCGCATACTGAC
Source organism: Porticoccaceae bacterium (assembly GCA_029252555.1). Taxonomy (GTDB): domain Bacteria; phylum Pseudomonadota; class Gammaproteobacteria; order Pseudomonadales; family Porticoccaceae; genus HTCC2207. Next base: position 11,955 of record JAQXBF010000028.1, on the reverse strand, counting down.
CCTGCTCGCGGGGGCCGTAGCTTGAATTTTTGCGACCGCCAAAGGGCACATGATAGTCAGTGCCTGCGGTAGGCAGGTTGACCATGACACAGCCGGATTTTGAATGGCGTTTAAAGTGGCCGGCATTAGCCAGGCTGTTGGTCATAATGCCCGAGGTCAAACCAAAGTCTGAGTCATTGGATACTTCCAGCGCCTCTTCATAGGTAGCCACTTTGATAATACAGGCAATCGGGCCGAACACTTCTTCACGGTTAACACGCATCTGATTATTGGTATTAATAAATAGTGCTGGCGACATGTAAAAGCCTTCATTGTCCATACTCAGGGCTTCACCACCCACCACCAGTTCAGCGCCCTCGTCTTTAGCAATCTGCATATATTCTAGGTTTTGCTGAAGTTGGCGGCCATCGACCACCGGGCCAATCTGCGAGCCTTCGGCCAGGGCATGGCCAACCACTAGATTGCCCACGGCAGCGGTCATTTTTTCAACAAATTCGTCATGAATACCGGCCTGCACAATAATTCTTGACGAGGCGGTACATTTTTGGCCAGTACCAAAATAGGCGCCAGCAACGGCAGATTGCACAGCTAGATCAATATCTGCATCATCCAGGACCACCAGCGCATTTTTGCTGCCCATTTCTAGCTGCACGCGAGCCATATTGTCGATGGCATTGCGGGCAATATGACGACCTACGCCGACCGACCCAGTAAAAGTGACCGCTTGAATATCGGGTGAAGTACATAGGGTCTCACCCACATCACGGCCAGAGCCCATCACCAAATTAAATACGCCCTCAGGTAGGCCACTGCGGCTAATAATCTCTGCCAGTATCCATGCACTGCCCGGCACAAGTTCGGCGGGCTTAAGTACCACGGAGTTACCATAGGCCAGTGCAGGTGCTACTTTCCAAGCAGCCACAGCCATAGGGAAATTCCATGGTGTCACTATGCCAATCACGCCCAGTGCTTCGCGGTGAACCTCAACATCGACACCGGGCCGAACAGACTGGGTGTTCTCGCCCATTAGGCGCAATGCTTCGGCACCATAGTATTGAAAGAACTGCCCTGAGCGATAAACCTCACCTACAGCCTCAGCGCGGGTTTTGCCCTCTTCTCGCGCCAGAATCTCGCCAATTTCACCACTGCGGCCAATTAGCTCAGCGCCAATAAAATCCAGCACTGCTTTGCGCTGCTCTAGGGCACTCTGAGACCAGCCATCAAAAGCTGCATTGGCGGCCGCCACGGCGGCCAGACAGTCTTCTGAGGTCGCCTTGGCATAGCGCCCAACTATGTCGCTAGTATCTGAGGGGTTAATATTCTCAATGACCGCTGAACTACCTACCCACTCACCATTGATATAGTTGCTGTGTAAATCCTGACTCATACTGACTCCGCTTATGGTTTTTAGCATTAACTGATGCAATACGTCGTATTTTTATACTTCCCCACCTATAAATCTAATCAAAAGTTTATATAGATTTATAAGGCTAATTAATTTATTCTCAGACCCAATATAACAACTAATAATTATAAAAAAGAGAATATTATCAGCTACTTAAATGTAACTTTGCGACATCTACGCACTTTTATCACTGTGGCGGAAGAGGGTAGTTTTAACGGTGCCGCTGAGAAACTCTCACGCACCCAGCCGGCGATCACTCTCGCTATCAAACAGCTTGAGGAATTTATTGGCCTAAAGCTGCTTGAGCGCACAACCAGACAGGTGAGCACCACCACCGAAGGAGAAAATTTTATCCCCATAGCCCGGCGGTTGGTACGCGACTTCGATAGTGCAATTTATGATTTGCGCGCCACAGCTGAACGCCGCAGCGGCCACGTCAGTATGGCCATTGTTCCCTCTGTCGCCAGCAATGTCCTGCCCGATATTATTAAAACCTTTGCCAATGAGTTTCCGGGCATCCATCTGCATCTGGATGACGATAGCTCTCAGGGTGTCCAGCGACGCGTAGAACGCAATGAGGTGGACTTTGGATTAGGCAGCCTCTGGAAACCTAATAAATTACTGGAATTTAAACCTTTGTTTGCCGATAAGCTAGAATTAATATGCCATAAGGATCATGAGTTAGCGAAAAAAACTGGGGATGTGCATGTCAAAGAACTTGGGAACACCACGTTTTTGGATACGGGGATTACTCAAACCCTGAGAATACGTGAGAACTTCGGCGAGTCTAAATTCGACTTTCCCAATATCACCACATTGCTAGCCATGTTGAAATCTAATCTCGGAGTTTCGGTATTGCCCTCGCTAGCGATTCCTAAATCCACACAAAATCTGGTATCCAGGCCTCTTATTCCTACTGAAGTCCGAGAAATCTATCTCATCACGCGCAAGGGTTGGACTCTATCACCTGCGGCCGAGGCAATGATTGAGACGATTATTCGCGAGACACCCCGACAGATGGAGAAGCATGGATTAACCATGCTCGATGCCACCAGCAACTCTTAGCCCCTTTTCTCAGACTACTGGGGTTTGAGAAAGTCTTTGCAGCTTGCCAGCAATGCGTCAGAAACTGCGATTCCCTGCGCTGCGGTTTTAGCCCGATTAGCATAGCGTCGATTACCGGGCACATGCGCGCCCTCCATTCCGGTCAATCGCTGGAGAAATAGTTCCGAATGCTGCAACCAGTTGTCAGCATCACCAAAGCGGCTGGGATCAATCGCCAACATAAACTCGCCACCATTGGGTGGGCCACCATCATTATTATCATTTTTCTGGGCTTCAAAACTGAAGTCCATACCGGTCAAACCCGCTACTAGCAGCTCAATCATCATAGCAATAGTCGAACCCTTATGCCCTCCAAAGGGCAATAAGGCACCCCCATCAATAATCTTTTGCGGATCGGTGGTCGGGTTGCCCTCGGCATCCACACCTGTGCCCAGAGGAACAGTATGACCATCGCGAGCGGCAATCATAACTTCGCCCCGAGCCATTGAGGCAGAGGCCTGATCAAATACCATTGGCGGCTGATCCCCTCGAGGCCAGCCAAAGCACATTGGGTTGGTACCAAACAATGGCTGCTTGGCACCAGCGGGAACAACCGCTGGCTTGTAGGTAGTGAAAGCCATTGCCGCGCAACCGGCTTCGGCAATGGGCTCAACTTCAACCCACAGGGCCGCAAAATGATGCACATTAACCAATGCCATAGCAGCTATACCATTTTCTCGCGCTGCTTCTATCAGTGCTTCACGGCCAGCTTCCAACGCCAGAGGTGCGTAACCATAGTCGCCATCTACCCGAATCACTGATGCAGATATTCTGCTCACCGATGGCTTGGCGTTGCCATTGACCTTGCCACTGCGCAAGGAAGCGATGTAGCCTGGCATACGGAAAAGCCCGTGAGAGGCGCAGCCATCCCGCTCAGCCGCGGCAATGGTCCGAGCCACCGCAGCGGCATTTTCATTATCACAGCCATTGACTGTGAGGCAGTCTTCAACCAGCGCCTGCACCTCGCGCTCAGTCATATTAGTTGCAGTCATAGATCACTCCCATAAAGCATTTATAAATATTTTTATTGGATTGGATATAAATCCAGCACTGGGCCAAGAGCCTCTTTAAGGGGGCTGAGGCTATCTTCAAAGTTCCTCCACTGCTCCAAGCCACTGGTATAAATTGGCTGGCGCACCTGCTCTGCACTTGGGGTTCTCACGGAGCGCTCATTCTTATGAAAACTAACGCAGCTCTCTTCAAATGGCAGGCCACAGTAGTCTAGAATGCGCCGCACCTGGGTCTCCAGATCTGCCACCACATCTTCGTATTGAACACGCAAAACCTTGTTGGGCAGAACAGTATCCCAATGATCCATCAGCTCTACATAGTTCCGATAATAGGTACCGACCTCTTCAAGGCCATAGGTAAATTCTTGGCCCTCAAAAAAAAGCTGTTTAAACCCACTGAAGCAGCAGGCCATGGGATGGCGACGAGCATCAATGATTTTGGCGTTAGGCAAAATCATTTGGATAAGACCAATATCGCGGAAATTATTCGGCATCTTGTCGATAAAATACGGGGCCCCCTCACGATGAATTTGGGTTTCATCGATATAGGTTTGCCCAAGCTTTTCAGCAATTTCTGGTGTTAGCTGTGCCAGTACCTGGGGGTATCTTGGCTCTTCATAGACAGTGCGACGGCCATTTAGGCGATGGGCTATCGCCGGAATATTATTTAATTCCAAGGTACCATCCACCATGGAATGAGAAGCCAGTATCTGCTCGAGCAACGTAGAGCCAGCGCGAGGTAACCCGACAATAAAAATAGGGTCTGCTGCTGGGCAACCAGACTGACCAAACTTTTCAAACAGTTCGTTTGTACAGAACTTTTTCTGCAAAGACAGCTTATAGGCCATACGTTCTTTGTCGTACTGAACGTCCTCTTTCTTCAGCTGGTTGCCAGTGACATAGTAATCACTGGCCGCAGCATAATCTTTGGCATCTTCCATTGCTTTGCCGAGAGCAAAACTAAGATGAATTTTATCGTCCAGACCTGTGGCATCAGATTGCTGATACTCACGCATTTGGTCAATTTCTGCATCTTCAAATTGATAGGTTTTAAGATTGGCCAGACTCCAAAAAGCATCGCCAAAATCTGGTTTAGCACGATAGACAGAGCGATAGGCCTCAACCGCTTCATCTATGCGGCCTATAGTTTTTAAGGTGTGACCTCTCAGCAAATGGGCAGGCGCGGCACTGGGGTCAGCCGCAACGAACTCATCGTAAAGAGCCAAAGCCTCGTCAAACCGCCCTACCGCAACACATTGATTTGCATAGGAAAAACGATATTTATTATTATCTGGCTCGGCATCTAAGAGTATCTGCGCCTGTTCCATACAGAGCTCAAATTTCTGCCGCTTGTAAAGCACATTCATATAGTCAAAACGCACTAACTTATTATCTGGCTCGTAAACCAATGCACTTTCGAGAATAAATTCTGCATCGTCCAGGACATGAGTCTTTACACCCAAGTCAGCCAATAGCCGCATGGCTTCAATATTTTTTGGCTGCTTTTGCAGAAAGCTTCGGCACAACTGCTCGGCCTTTGACAGCTTGCCCTCTTCCATCAAATTTCTTACGCCTAAAAGCTGCGGTGGAAGGGCCGCAAGACGTTGATACTGGTCGCTAAAATACTCGTGGGCTTTTTCATCTACCTCAGGGTCCGTGAGTCTGGCCAACATCTGCCAGCTGGCAATTAAGCTGCTGTTATGGGTAGCTGCCTGTTGAAAGGCAGAGCGAGCTTCAGCACTGTTATTGCAGGCCATAAAAACATGGCCTCGCTCTTGCCAAGCACGACCATAAGTCGGTTCAATCTCAATTAATTTTTGTAGGGAACCCAGCGCACCCTCATAGTTTTCTCTAAATCGCTGGGCCACAGAAATAAAATATAACGCCTCAGAATGGTTGGGATAATCGGCTAAGAGCTGCGCCATAACCTCTTCGGCATCAGCAAATTCGCCAGATTGGAGTAGTGCTTTGCCTCGAGACAATAGCTCTGATGCCTCCCCAGCTGAGAGTTTTGACGCTTGATTGTTGTGATCAATTTGATCGCTGCCAAACATAGAGTTTCCCGTTACCTAAACTGTGTATGAATTTATAACTTATGAAGTATAGAGTCATACCGATAATGTGTCTCACCGCCAATACAAGAAAGGCGAGCCTAAGCTCGCCTTTCCTGATACTTCGAGTTAACGAATTTTAACTATTAGTTAAAGTCGTAGTTGAAGCGCATACCAATTGTACGAGGACGGTTGGTGGTTGTTCTTTCCAAGAAGTCCTGACGGTTGATGTGCAACTGTGCACGTTCGTCAGTTAGGTTGCTAACATACAACTCAACACCCCAGCCTGCATCAGTGGTTACGCCAGCGGCAGCATCCATAACAACATAGCTGTCCTGCATGGTGTTTGGCTCTTCGTTAGTATCAACGATTGAGTTGAGTGCTTCACCGGAGTACTTGCCACCCAGCTGCCAGAAGCCTTCCATTCCGTTCGCCATATCCCAGTTGTAACGCGCGCGCAGATTACCCTGGAACTCAGGAGTAAGAGGCAAAGGACGGCCTTCGTCTTGAACAACGAAAGAGAAACCTGGGTCTACTCGAACCAGCTCAGTATCGTTGTAAGACATTGCACCGAACAGAGTCAGATTGTCGCTAACTGCCCAAACCATATCCATTTCAAGACCAGTGATCTCAGCGTCACCGCCGTTATCTACGATGGTGAAGATAGAAATGTTCTGTGAGTCAAACTGAGACACCTGAATGTCGTTCCAGTCGATTTGGTAAAGCGAGCCATTAAGACGCATATCGCCGTCCATCAGGGTCAGTTTCCAACCAAGCTCGAGGTTCTCCAGAGTATCTGAATCGAACTTGTAAGGCAGACAGTATCCAGGGAAGCCATTATCTTTCGCTGGAACATCCACACAGTCAGTCCCACTGTAGGTACCTTTCTGGGCCGCACCACGGTTGAATCCTGGTGGGCGGTAACCTTCAGAAGAAGTCATATAAAACAACATGTCTTCGTTAGGCGTCCAGGTAACTGTGAACTTAGTGATGGTATCAGTAGTGCTGATTGGCTGCAGAACATTAAACTTCTGCGCGTAATCTCGACCACCAGTAACATTTGGAATCACGTCATTGGTGGGATCAGCGTCATCGATAAACAGAGGACGGTTACCATAACGCCATGCACCATAACCGGTGAAGCCATACTCCAGATCGTAGTAACGAGCTGAGGCGGCAACGGTCAGCGTTTCGCTGAGGTCATAGGAAAGTTCACCGAAGACAGCGATCTGCTCTTCGTTACGGTGGTTATCGTTACGGAACTGAGTCGCTGGGCTAACCAGACCGCGAGCATTCGCGGCGGCATCATCTAGTGAAGAGTTCAGATTGATATCGATAGGCGTGAAGCCTGCTTCTGCTGGGCCCATGTAGTTGAAGTTACCTACGTGAAGGATTTCAGCATCTTCGTAGAAAACACCACCAGTGAAGCGAGCAGCCGCATCTGGGTCAGTAGAAACACGGAATTCGTGAGTCATACGAGTATTTTCGTTTTCTGCATTGAAGTTATTTGCTGGGTTACCACATTCGATCACACCAGTATTACCGCTAAGAGTTGGATCCCAGCTATAGTTGGCTTGGCCAATATCTAAACCGTGGTAGTAAGAACCAGTTAGGTACTCACACTGGTAGCCAGGAATATAGGCACCAATATTTGAGTAACCGGTGTAGTCCAAACGCTGTGAAACTTCACGATCGAGGTAAGCACCGGTGTAAACCACATCTAGGGCACCAGCACGACCTTCCAAGGTCCATGCAAACTGAGTGAACTCGTCTTCCAATGAATCTTCAGTGAAACGAGCAACTTTAAGGTCACCAAGTGATTCGTCATAGTCAAATACACCCTGAGTCTTCAAAGACTGCTGAGTAAACTGGACCAGCGCTGACCAATCGTCGCTAATCAGGTATTTAGCACCCAAGCGCATACCCTGGTAAGACACATCATTGAAGTCATCTTCAACCAGCGCTGAGCTTGTCGCAGTTGTGTAGTTTACGGGGATAGTAACGCCACCCTCACCCACTACTGTACCGTTACCAAAGATATGACCCTCGGAAAAGCTTACCGAGTCGCCAGGATAGGCTGGGTTAAGTGCGCTGCTTGCAGTAAAAGTACCTTCAACATTGTCGATGTAACCCCCTTTATTGTCGGAGTAAACCGCAGCGCGAACTGCCAATTTGCCTTCGATCAGCGGAATATTGATCATCGCTTCAACTTTGTTGCTGTCTTCGCCGCCTGAAGTGCTTGCATAACCAGCGGAGAGGCTAGCATCGAACTCGTCGATAACAGGCTTGTTGGTAATCAAACGAACTGTACCAGCCTGTGAACTGGCACCGTAGAGAGTACCTTGGGGTCCAGGAAGAACCTCAATACGCTCCATATCAGTGATATAAACATCTAGGTTACGACCACCAGCAGTAACTGGCTGCTCATCCAAGTAAAGTGCAACGTTCGGCGCCGAACCCTGTGATTCAGCAACAGAAATGTTGATCGCATCAACAGCTGCACCACGGATATAAATTTCGTTCTGGCCAGGGCCACGGCCACCAGCGTTTACACTGGGAAGATATTTAACATAATCTTCAAAGCTTGTGACATTTTGCTCCTCAAGCGACTCTTCTGTCATGGCCTGAACTGCAACCGGAATATCTTGCATACTGGCAGATTTCTTAGTCGCCGTGACCACAATCTCTTCTAGCATTCCTTCAGCGACGGCGACACCTGCAGTGCTTGCAGCAATACCTGCGGCAATCACCGAGATAACAGCTCGGTTTACTTTCGTTTTTCGAAACATAGGTTACTCCCCAATTAGACATTAAAATTTTCTTGATGCTGGCCTTTTTCTATTCAGCTTTCACTGTTTTTAAATACAACTTAGCCATGTTTTCGAGCTACCACTTACTGATACTCACCCAGTAGAGTGAGAGACACAAATTAATAAACCAAATCCTTTAATAAAATATTCTTATTAAGCAGAAAAATCTTCAACCTTCAAAGGCTCACTGTTATGTAACCGTTAAATCTTAATGCACCACAAGTGGCAAATAGTATATAGGGTATTTAACGTCTTCACAGCCATTCTTGGGAATAAGGTCTTATTTTGGCTATTAGTGCTTATATACAGCGGTGCACAAAGTCGGTAGGTTTTGCCGATTAAAACGACATAAATTTATGCATTAATAAGTTTTATTTTTCCGGGTTCGATCACAATTTTATGGCTCTTATATAATGTACCCAAGGCCTGCTTGTATTTCTTCTTGGAAACCTTGAACGCGCGATAGATATCATCAGGCTCACTTTTATCGGAGAGCGAAGACTCTCCGCCCGCCTCCTGCAAATAACGAATAATCTGCTCACCCAGCTCATGATCACCCTGCAGAGTTGCTTGAGAAATCAACAGATCAATCTTGCCATCAGGCCTTATGCTTTTTACAAAGCCGGGTATTCGTTCACCAATCTTAAGCGGTCGAAAAGCATCTCCACGGAAAATAAGCCCCAAATACTTATTGTCTATCACCGCCTTGTAGCCAAGCTCGGTGCGGCTTGCAATCAATAAATTGACAGCCTGGCGAGGTTTTAGCCAAACAGTCTCTTCGTCTAGATGGTGGTTGAGCTTGGTAGAGGCGGCAATTCGATCAGACTGTTGGTCGTGAAACACATGGACAACATAGGAATAGCCGACTTTCATTGGCTTTTGCTGCTCGTTGTACGGAACCAGTAAATCTTTGGGCAGTCCCCAATCCATAAAGGCACCCGCGTGATTAATATCAACCACGGTCAGCATTTCGCAGTCGCCTACCTGAACCTTAGGCTTCTCAGTGGTTGCAATAAGAAGGTCATCGGAATCGAAATGGAGAAATACATCAACCCAGTCACCTATCTCACAGCCTACCGGGACATAGCGCTTGGGTAACAAGATCGTATCCAGCTCGCCACCATCGACATAGACCCCAAAGTCGACCTGCTTAACAACCTCAAGATGATTAAATGTACCGATTTCTACCATTAATTAGACTCTCTGACCTGAATTAGACTACTTTTGCGCAGCGGTTTGACGGTCAAGAGTATACCGCAGTCAAAGCTAGCGCGGCAGATTACTGCTGCGCTAGCTCTTTATTATTTACGCGGAGTGGTGGCTCTCTGGAGCTTGGTCTTGCAGGTGTTGCGCGAGCACTGGCTTAACCTGAGAAGCCGCTTTAGCGGCAAGTGCCACCTCGACAGGCACAATCACATCGGCGACAGTAACAAAAGCTTCGATCTCTTCATCAATAAACTCGATAGAGTATTCTTCCTCTAAATCCATACCAATGGATAATTTTTCCAAGGAATCGACGTTGAGGTCTGCCAGCGCCATATCGACTTGGATATGATTAGATTTTACGGCGGGATTTTTGCTGATAAATTCGCATACGGTCTTTTTAACCGTCAACTGATTGGTATCGTCCATAATGTTTAGTCTCTTATTTTATGATTGTCAGAATCATGTTCCGGACCAATATTTCATCGTTTTCAATGGCCGAATCAAATATGGCAATAACTGCATCTGATATAATAAAAGTAGTCTAGAATCCGTCTTTTCGCAAAATAATAAGAGCGCTGCAGCTAATCAACCAGGAATCATTACATGAATATATTTTCGTCCGCAGGCTTTAAAGATGTATGGGTTCTCAGTATTAGCAGTGCGTTGGCGGGCTCAGTAATCCCCCTAATGTTGCTGGCTGGTAGCCTGGCGGGCACCTATTTAGCGCCTTCCGCTGACTGGGCTACAGCACCTATAGCGCTGATGATTGTAGGTACTGCCGCTGCAGTGATTCCGGTTACCCAATGTATGCGCACATTGGGCCGCAAGAAAGGCTTGCTGCTGTTTATGATGGTTGCCGTGCTAACCTGCGGCGTCGCCATCATTGCGCTGCAGCTACAAAGTTTTACCCTGTTTTGCATAGCGGCATTAATACTGGGGTCCTGCAACGCAGCGGTATTGCAGACCAGATTTGCTGCCATGGAGTCGGTTGCTGTGGAGCACAGTGCCACTGCAGCATCTATGGTGATGGCCAGCGGCATCATAGCTGCATTTGTTGGCCCAGAACTGGCCGTCATTGGTAGACAACTTACCGCGACTGATTATCAGGGGTCATTTTTATTGGCCGCAATCTGCATTCTGATGGGTGGGCTGTTGCTCAGCTTGTACAAACCAGCAGCCATGACTGAGGTGGTTGCTGAGAAAACGGCCACTTCGACAAGACAGTTACTGCGCAACCCCTCCCTTTGCCTAGCCATAGCCAGCGCCGCCATAGCCTACGTTATCATGTCATTTGTCATGACGGGCACGCCCATTAGCATGCATCATTTCCATGGCCATTCATTAGTTGACACAAAATGGGTGATTCAAAGCCACATTGCAGCCATGTTTATGCCTTCCTTTATTGCGCCATTGCTATTTAGATACCTTGATACCAGAGCCATGATGCTGTTAGGCCTAGCCTGCTACTGTGCAACTATTGTAATTGGTTTTGCCGATACCAGCGTCAGCGGCTTCTGGCTGCAACTAGTACTGCTCGGCGTGGGCTGGAACTTCCTGTTTGTCGCCGGCACTTCTCTACTACCCAGCACTCATAGTGCCAGTGACCGTTTCAAGGTTCAGGCGATGAATGATTTTATGGTCTTTTCACTGCAGTCTGTGGCAGCCCTGGGTGCAGGCTGGGTGATTAATCTGATTAGCTGGCAGCAGATGCTTCTTGGCTGCCTGATTCCGATCACATTGATGCTGGGAGTATTAGTCTGGGAGCGTATCAAAACTCAGCAGATAGCAGCATCACGCCACTAGCCGCGATAAGTGCAGCCACTGGTACAGGTTTCTTTGATGGTAATGCACGATAGTTCGGGCAACGCCGGCTTAAGCTTATGCCAGATCCACATTGCGAGATTTTCACTGGTGGGGTTTTCCAAACCTTCGATATCATTGAGGTAATGGTGGTCTAACTTGTTATAAATTGGTGCAAATGCCGCTTTAATATTACCAAAATCCATTATCCAACCCGATTCCTCCCCTACAGGGCCCTCAACCTCAATGGTCACCTGGAATGAATGACCATGAAGACGAGCACATTTGTGCCCTTCTGGAACATTGGGTAGCCGATGCGCAGCTTCGATACTAAACTCTTTGTAAATCTGCATTTTTGCTTAAAAAACCCTCTAAAAAAGGCGGTATATTAGGGCCGCGGACCTGATATGTATATAGCACCAGAAAAAGTTTGACAGCCACCTTCAGTTCGGTAGAATGCGTCGCTCTCTCAGGGGGTGGTTAGCTCAGCTGGTAGAGCATCGCCCTTACAAGGCGAGGGTCACAGGTTCAATCCCTGTACCACCCACCAAAGAGAAAATGCTTTCACG
>JAQXBF010000013.1 GCA_029252555.1 Porticoccaceae bacterium | reverse complement strand
ACTGGTGGTTCAGCTTGTAAAAGTTGGCCACAGATCTAACAACCACAAAGCCAACTATCCATAAGTCACATACTGCTCCATCTCATTCGTATCCAAATGGGGTATACCATTAAACCCCGTCAAATTCATCTTTTGCTGATTAAAGAAAAAATGGCTAATCGCCGTATTTTTATACTGCAGGTTTAGATCAAAAATAGTCTCATCAGGAATCCCCAACACAATACCCACAAAGGTACTTATGGACCCACCAGAGCCAATCGCTAAAATACGGTTGCCACTGGTAGACATCGCCATAATCTGCTGCTGGGCATCCTGCACCCTGCCTTTAAACTGTGCCCAGGTCTCTGGCACATTCTCTACCCGGTCCTGAGTCCATAGGGTCAGCACTTTGCGCAGCAGCCGAAAATGATGCCGCTTATCATTGAGATTGTCGGCGATGGCCTTAATCAATGGATCATCGCCATTGGCCTGCGCAGAGGTTTCGGTCATGGCAACAAAGTTATATTCATTAAGCCCGGGTATAACCAACCGCTCTGCACCATCGATACCCATGCCCGCACAGATACCATTCATGGTTTCATGGTGGCGCACCATATCCCCCACCACCAGCTGATCAAACCTGGCACCACGCATATTCAGATGGTCGCCCAGCCAGCGGGACTGCTGGTGGCCCAGGTCTGATAGCTGATCATAGTTGGCTGCGCCAAATGAAGCCTGGGCGTGACGGACTAGGTAGAGTTCACTCATGGGAATTCCAGCTACATTAAGAATATTATGTTTATCGATGGTATTTAAACCCAGTTTATTCACTGTGAATAGCCAGATTATGGCTATAAAGACTATTAGTGGCATTGATAAGGACTGTACTGGCCTTTTCGGTTAAATCTGAGGTTGTGACTGGTTAATCGCCAAATATTGACTAGCTATTTATTGTATTAGCAGTCAACTAGTTATCAGCTCAATCTATACTGTAGGCGAATGATTATTGCGGTTTGAGCGCCCAACTCTAACAGCAAAAATAAGCCTAAATACACTATAAAAATGAATGACTTACGCGTATACTCCGCGGCCTCTCAATCGGGGGTCTAATCACCCCAAGCCACAGGTAAATTAATGTCATCCGCTGACTTCGAATCACTGGGTCTTTCCGCCCCCGTTCTCAAAGCCGTTAAGCAACTCGGCTACGAGCAGCCCTCCCCTGTTCAAGCGCAGAGTATACCTATTCTGCTGGAGGGTAAAAACCTGTTGGGTACTGCCCAGACGGGTACGGGTAAGACGGCGGCTTTTGCATTGCCATTTTTGAGCAAGATCGATGAGAAGCAGCGATCACCGCAGATTCTAGTGCTAACACCTACCCGTGAGCTGGCCATTCAGGTGGCTGAAGCTTTCCAAAGCTATGCCAAACATATGAAAGGCTTCAATGTACTGCCCATCTACGGTGGTGCTGATATTGGTGGCCAGTTGCGCAGTTTAAAGCGCGGTGTTCAGGTTGTGGTGGGTACGCCCGGCCGTATGCTTGATCATTTGCGTCGTCGCAGTTTGGATCTTAGCCAGATCAAAGGTTTAATTTTGGATGAGGCCGACGAAATGCTGCGCATGGGCTTTATTGATGATGTTGAAACCATCTTGGCGCAAACGCCGCCAGAGTGTCAGCGCGCGCTGTTCTCTGCCACTATGCCGCCGGCCATTCGCCGTGTTGCCACCAAGTACCTAGGCGATGCTGAGTCGGTTAACATTGAAGCTAAAACAAAGACTGTTGAGCGCATTGAACAACAGTATGTCACGGTTAAGAGCCACCAAAAAATGGATGCTCTCACCCGCGTACTGGAAGTAGAAAACTTTGATGGCATGATTATCTTTGTGCGCACTAAGTCTTCAACTGTGGATATTGCCGAGCGTTTAGAAGCGCGAGGTTTCTCTTCTGCGGCACTGAATGGTGACCTAAGCCAGGCGCTGCGTGAACGCACTATCAACCGTCTAAAGAAAGGTCAGGTCGATGTGGTTGTGGCCACCGATGTTGCTGCCCGCGGCTTAGATGTTGAACGCATCAGCCATGTCATTAACTTTGATATCCCTTACGACAACGAATCCTATGTTCACCGCATCGGTCGAACCGGCCGTGCTGGCCGTGAGGGCAAGGCAATTCTGTTTATTACGCCTAAAGAAACCCGCCTACTGCGTTCTATTGAAAAGTCTACGCGCCAAACTATTACGCCATTAACCATGCCGAGCAATGAGCAGGTGAGTGACCAGCGTATTATGCAGTTTACTAACCAGCTGGTTAAAACGCTTGAGACTCCCCGGCTAGATAAATTCCGCGATTTGATTACTAAGTTTGCTGCGGAAAATGAACTGGATATGGCCGATATTGCTGCGGCTCTGACTTACGAAAACCAGAAAGAACGCCCGCTATTTCCAAAGCTGGACAATATTGTAGCGCCTCGTGAAAACAATCGTGATCGTGACCGCGGTGATAAGCGCGATCGCAAAGATAACCGTCGCGAAGACCGCCCGAAACGTGAGCCCCGTGTTCGCGATGAGGCTGGTGAAGATGTTGCAATGGTCACCTACCGCCTAGAAGTGGGCAATAACGACGGCATTACGCCATCTAATATTGTTGGTGCTATCGCCAACGAGGCCGATATCAGCAGCCGCTATATTGGCTCTATCAAACTGCATGACGATTACAGCACCGTTGATCTACCTGAAGGTATGCCAGACGACTTGCTGACTCATTTAAAGAAGGTGCGTGTTTGTGCCAAGCCTATGCGTATTAGTGTGTATAACCCTAATGCTGCACCGGCGGACGACGCTGGGAAGAAAGCGCCAAGACAGCCTAGAGAAAGGAAAACCCTGAGTCGCGATATTAAAAATAAGCAGACACAGGATGACCAGAAGTCAGCGAAGAAATCTTTTGGCAAGAAAAAGCCCGCGGGTGGAAAGTTTGCGAAAGACTCTGGTGAAGGCCGTTCTTTTAAAGGTAAGAAATCTTTTGAAGGTGGTAAGCCTGCCGATGGCAGCAGCCCTATCAAGAAAAAGAAAACCTATACCAAGAAGCCCAAGAAAGCGAAGAGCTAGTTCTGGGTAATCAGCTGATCAATGGCGGCTAGGTGTGTAACCATAGCCGAGCTTTTCTCTGCCTCAATATTAGGCTCAGCCTTAAAAAACTCTTCTGCCATAGGTGCAATACTGCAACTTTCTGGGAGAGGTGTTTCAGCATCAACGATCTTATTTATTCGCGGCAAAAAAATAAACTGTAGCCATTGGCTAAACGATAGCTGGTCTACTGCAAAGGGTTCGGTGCTGGCTAGTGCTTCCACTGGTGGGCTCTGGCCTTCCCATAACCCTGCTGCCTGCAAGCTCTCAGTCACCTGTGCCAATAACTCTGCAAGCTCTGCATATACAGACATTAACCAATCTCACGACGAAATGGCGGCAATGCATTTAAGAGCTGAGTGCCGTAGCGTTTGGTAATAAGCCGCTTATCCAAAATAGTCACGGTGCCTGTATCTGATTCCGTGCGCAGCAAGCGGCCACAGGCCTGTATTAATCTTAGGGAGGCAATAGGTAGGGAAATATCAAAGAACGAGTTGCCACCATTATCTTCAATCCATTCGGCTAAGGCCTCTTGCAATGGGTCGTCGGGAACGGCAAATGGCAGCTTGGCGATCACCACATGTTTGCAATAGTTGCCGGGTAAATCTACCCCTTCAGCAAAGCTGGCCAGGCCCATTAAAATGCTGGTGCGGCCCTGGTCAACTCTCTCTTTGTGCAGGCGCACCATCTCACGATTGGAATACTGGCCCTGAATCAGGATTAACTTATGCATGTCTCCAGACAGTTCATCATAAACCTGTTCCATTTGGCGTTTGGAGGAAAATAACAGCAAGGTACCGGCTTTGTTTTCTACCAGCGACTCAAAATTGTCGACAATATAGCGACTGTGTTCTTCTACGCTATTACCTTCAACGGCATCACTGGGCACTCGCAATGTCGCCGCTGCGGCATAGTCAAACGCGCCGGCCACAGAGACAAAGTTAGCGGTATTAGGCATGCCAGTCTCGCGCTGTAAGGTATTAAAATTACCCAGCGAGCGCAGAGTTGCTGAGGTCACTACAGCTGCATAACAGCGACCCCACAGTTGCTGTCTCAGAATCTCTGCGGCCTGAATGGGGCTGGCATTGATACTAATATCTACATTGCCACCGCCCGCTTCATCCAGCTTTAACCAGCAAGCCATGGGCATTTCATTTTGTTGCAGTTCTTTATGCAGCCTGTCCCACAGGGCTAAAAGCTTTTCTGCCCTGCCCAACCAGTTGCCTGCTTGCTGATAAAATAACTCAATATCGGGTAGAGGTACTGGGTACTGTTTATCACTGAGGGCGTCGCTCAAGGTATCTTCCAAAACTTCCAAGCGACCCAACCACCCACTGGTGCGCAGGGTGATTTGTGAAGCCAGATCACGAATGGCTTCGCCAACATCACCATGGGCGAAACGATAGCGGCCCTCGGCATGGTCCGACTGATCTACATATTGTTTTAGCAATGGGTAGCTCATGGACAGCAGTTCAGTAATTTTGCCCGCTTCTTTTTCAATGCGCGGCAGCTGCTCTGACAACCCTGTGTCTTTGGCAAAAACAGGAGTTTGACCTTTAATCTGTTTGGGCAACCGCTCCAGCCAGCTCAGGGTGCTATTGATAAGACATTCGGCACCAAAGTGGCGAACAGCGGTGTCCCCCAAACGATGGCCTTCATCAAAAATATAGATGCAGTCTTCTGGAGGGGGCAGTATCGCACCGCCTCCTAGGGCCAGATCGGCCATCACTAAATCATGGTTAGCGACAATGACTTCGCTTTCGTCTAGGTCATTGCGCGCATTAAAAAATGGGCATTGATTTACAAACCGGCAGCGTCGACCTGTGCACTGGCGGCGGTCAACAGTAAGAGCGCGCCATTCGACCTCTTTGATACGGGTTTCCCAAGAATCTCGCTCGCCATCCCAAGTGCCCTCTTCTAAGGCAAGGGCCATCTCGCGATAAAGCTCTTCGGTTTCGGCATTGGGGTTAAATTGCTGTTCGTCTTCAAACAAAAATAACCCGGCATCTTTTGATTTAACCGAATCAATAATCTGCTCCATACGCAAATTACAGGCATAGCGGCCACGGCCTTTCACAAGTGCGCAGCTATAATCCCAGCCGCAGCTCTCTAGCAATTCGGGGAGGTCTTTATGTATGAGCTGCTCTTGCAGTGCGATAGTGCCGGTGGCGACTACCACGGTCTTTTTTAAGGCTCGTGCTATGGGCAGCGCGGCGATTAAGTAACCAACAGTTTTACCCGTGCCTGTTCCTGCTTCGATAACTGCCAGACGTTTGTCTGCATCGTCGTCACTGAGCGCATTGGCTATGGCACCAATCATTTGCTTCTGTCCCAACCGGGGGCTCAGTTCGCGAGTTTTTAGAAATTGCCGATAGCTCTGCTGAATACTGTCTCTGACGTCAGTGTCTAACAATAGTTACTTCCCTATGATTTGTTTTGCAGTGACAACTGATTATCTACGGGCGTAGCATAGGCATCAATAACAATCTGCCGATGCATACTGGGTATCGCCGCCAAATGTGATTTGAACCGTACTTCGGTTTCGAGCCAGTCTTCTCTAGGCCAACGCTGCTTTAACGCTGCTAATGCAGCACTATCTTTGTCACCTTGCATTTGCCAGGCCAAAATATTAGTTGGGAAGAGCTTATAGTTACTCAGTATCTGGCGATCAATTTCGGCGGCTAGCTGGTCGGCAATTTCATACTCTGCACTTATTGGCTGGCCAAAGTTAACCTGTATCCGGCCTTTGTACTCAACCAAGCCTTTAAGAATACTATCCAGGTCTTCAAATTCATTTTTGACATAGGTGAGCCCTTGCTGGGCGGCGTGCAGCTCCCGCGCTTTGTCTCCAGCACAGGGGTCGTATTCATAGGAGATGGAAACAGGGATCAGGTTGATATCTTGGATGGCAGCACCAAAGCTCTGTCCCTCTGCTTTCGATAGCGCGAGCATTTTTAGCAGGGCTGTCTCGGTGCGATCTCGGCCGTTTTTGGCGCGCCCCTCGGCTTGGGCAATCCAGCACGACACTTTTTCTTCGACAATACTGTAACGAATGTAGCGGGATAATGTTTTTAGTGCCTCGAGTTTATCCCGGCGGCCTGTCACTGAGCGTTTTACAATAAAGCTGCGGTTCACACGCATTAAATCTGAGGCATAGGGCTTGCGCAGCAGATTATCGCCTATGGCGATACGCAGTGTTTGAAGCTTCTCTAGAATCAGGGCCAGATTAATCATGGCGGGATCTAAGGCGATATCCCTGTGGTTGCTCATAAATAAATAAGCTTTATTGGCATCGAGATTTTCAAGACCGGTGAAACTGTAATCGTCGGTGGTTCTCTCCAGCACATTGACGAGTGCTGTCGACATATGGGACTGGAAGTCTTCTACGGTTCGCACACCAGCTGCGAGTTTACTTAGGCTGTTTCTTAAAAACGGCCGCGCAAAAAAATTCAATAACGGTAGTTTACTCAGTACTGGGAGTTTGCGCGACAGCAATAGATTGAGAAACTCTGGGTCGGCGAGAAGTCGCGCAATGACCACCGGCACTTCGGAATCATTGTAAGGGCGAATATCATCAAATTCAGTCATAGGTCTGCCGGCTTTAGTTTTTATTATGGAGGTTAACTCTGACGAGAGTTATACCAACGCACATCGGAGGCATAGCCGTCGACTAAATGGGCCACATCTAGTACCAATGCAAATAGTGCCATGCGCACAAGCACACCGTTGTCGGTCTGGCGAAATATCGCCAGATTAGGATTGTTGTCTAAGTCGCTATCTAGCTCGTTGGCATCGGCGCGTGAGTCTCTCGGCAGCGGGTGCATAATCACGGTGTTAGGCTGGCAGAACTCTGTGTAAATGGCCTGGTTAAGCCGGAACTTGCCGCGATACAGACCCGCCTCTTCTTTGCTCGCAAAACGCTCTTCCTGAATTCTGGTGGAGTAGACAATATCTACATCTGTAATGCCCCCCGTCAACTCATGAGAAACAGTAACTTTTACCCCAGCACTCCGCATATGTTCAATAATCGACTCGGGGAGACAGAGCTCTTCTGGAGAGACCAGAACCACCTCGATGTTTTCGTACAATGAGAGTAGCTTACTGAGAGAATGCACGGTACGGCCATGGCGAAGGTCGCCGATCATGGCCATTTTTAAACCGTCGATGGTTCTGCCTTTATCTGCTATTTCACTGCGAATGGTATAGAGATCAAGCAGAGCCTGAGTTGGGTGTTCGTTGGCACCATCGCCACCATTCATCACTGGTACGCGGCTTGCCGACGCGAAGTCTGCCACTGAACCCTCTTGAGGGTGGCGCATGCAGATGACATCACTAAACCCGGAGAGCACTCGGGCGGTGTCCTGTAAGGATTCACCTTTGACCAGAGCCGAACTCTCAAAACCTGCGGTCTCGCGAACTTCTCCCCCAAGTAAATTAAACGCTGAGCCAAAGCTGACTCTTGTTCTGGTGCTGGCTTCAAAAAACATATTGCCAAGAATAGCCCCTTCCAACACTCGGGTGACTTTTTTACGCAGTGCGTAGGGCTGCATCTGGTCTGCCACAGCGAAAACTCGATCGACATCCTGACGTTGGAATTGATTGATTGAGAGAATATGCGCGCCGGTGAAATTCAAACGATAACCTCAGGGCAAATTGATTTGACGGATTTTAGCCTGTTTAGGCGTTTCACTCTAGCTTGTCAGACCAAATTCCGTCGCTATATTGCTCGCCCAATGCTGAAGTGAGGCTAAAACTGCCCGTTTTTCCTCATTCAGGCTGCTATCACTCAATAATGTATTAATTTCACCGGTCTGCTGTTCGAGGGTGAGATAACCGGAATTTTCATCCGTTAAACGCCATTTGCAGCTGTCATGCCAAGTTTTCTGCTCTTCTGCACTGAGAGAATCAGCAAAGTAGCGTGCGCGATAACTAAACAATAGTTGGTTGTAACGCCCATCGGTGAAGTGAAAACTGTGCTGCTTAAAATCATCTAGGCTGGCTCGGCGCACTTCGTCTAGTAGGGGTTTATCTTGGCCGGGCAAAAAGCCTCCGTAGAGCTGCTGCTCGGCCTCTGGCTTTGGCGGAAATTCCTGCTCGGCAAATATCTGCTGCAGCTTAGCTTTTAAATCTATCTGATTTAGCCGCTGCCAATGCTGCTCGCAGACCAGCACATCTATGGCTAAGCGGTCTGCTGCGGCTTGGTCGACAAGTTTATGAGTAGTCACCACTGGCACCTTATTCACATGCACAACTTTTAGCGGAATCCGCTCCTCACCCGCAGCCAACTCCTCGGCATGAGTGAAAACTCGGCGCTGAATCTCTTCAACATTGAGGCTAATTAAAGCCTCGGGGTCTGCAGATAAATCTACGCAGATAACACCGTTACTATTAGTTGGGTGCATCGCAAGCGGCATCATAATGGCGCCGTACATATGCTCTTTGGATAGCATGCCGGAGATATGGAAAAACGGTTTGCGCTGCTGCACATTGAGCATTTCCGAGATCACTTTTTTGCTCCGGTGATTAACCACATAGTCAAAAAGGCGGGGTTGTTTTTGTTTGACTAGCTTGGCCATGGCAATGGTTGCTGTGACATCACTCAATGCATCATGAGCAGCCTCATGGGCAATATCATTAGCCTTGGTCAGGTCTTCTAATCTAAAACTGGGGCGGCCTGGCTCATGATCTGGCCATTCAATACCCTCGGGGCGCAGCGCACGGCAAAGCCGCAGCATATCGATAATATCCCAGCGTGAATTACCGTTCTTCCACTCCCGCTGATAGGGGTCATAGAAGTTGCGATAAAGGCTGTATCTGGTGACCTCATCATCAAAGCGCACACTGTTATAGCCCACGCCACAGGTGCCGGGCATGGCAAGCTGAGCATGAATTTGCGCCATAAACTCTGGCTCCGGAAGGCCATGTTCCAAGGCATGCTGAGGGGTAATGCCTGTAACCAAACAGGCCATGGGTGCAGGTAAGATATCTTTTTGCGGCTTGCAGTAAATCACCAGGGGCTCACCAATGGGGTCCAGGTTTTCATCGGTACGCAGCCCGGCAAACTGAGATGGTCGATCTTTTGAAGGGTCGACACCAAAGGTTTCGTAGTCGTGCCAATAAAATGTATTGCCCATGAGCAGTCCCTTTTGCCGATAGTAAAACGGCGCCAAATGGAACGCCGTTTTATTTTAACCTTAACCTGTTACCTATAATGATGATTCTCTCTAGTCAGGAGCGACTTCTGAGAAAGACATCTCACCGACGACGCGGCGGTTGCGAGCACGGCCTTGGTCGGTTTCATTGCTGGCGATTGGACGGCTTTCACCATAGCCCATTGACGAGATGCGATCTGCGGCAATACCATAGTCAGCAGAGAGCTTCTGCTTGACTGCGGCGGCGCGGCGAGAAGACAAATCGGCATTGTAATCGTCAGAGCCACGGCTATCTGTGTGGCCTTCCAGCGCAAAGCCTATATCTTCATGGACGCTCATCGCGGCGGCAATCGCCTCTAGTTGGTCGCCATATACAGCGAGCACTGTGTCTTTGTTAAATTCGAATTCAACGTTTAGACGAATGGTAATGGTGCGCACTTCAGGCTCTTCTTCCATCATGGCCACTGGGGCACGGGCTGGTGCGGAAGCAGCTGCTGGCGCTGGTGCAGATTTTTGACCAAACATATGGTTGATCGACAACTGAAAACCGAGGTCTTCGCCACTTTCATCATGCCCGCCCATACCTCGCAAGTCGGCACGGAACTGCACCTCGTCGGCGATCATTTTGCCAACACCAACACCAAACAGAACCTGATTAGAGCTGTTGTCATGGCCGGGAGCCAGATTTCTGGTGTCGTCAAAGTCGTACTGATTTAAGCCAAGCATTGCATAGGGGCGCCAGTTTGCCGCTTCATCGCCTAACCAGATAACACTGGTCAACGAGATAACATTAAAATCATCGTGGCCGACATTGGTACTGTAGCCCAATTCTACTGCTACATTTTCAGCAAAATATTTACCAATTTGCAGACCTGCTTGGGTACCTTCTATATCGCCTTCAATCGCGCGTTCGTTATCCAGAACATAGTGGCTAACTGTCTCTCCCAAATACCAGTTATCTGATGCCGCTGCACCAGAGGCAAGAATTGCCAATGCCCCAATGACTGATGAAATTTTATTCATGTTACCGTCCTTTCGTTTTATGTTATGCCCTCGGGCTGGTTTAACTCCGATCCCTGAGTTTTGTTAAATCTGACTTGTTTGTTTTCCTGTTCATAGTTTCACTTTTATAAAGCTTAGGCAATGGCCCGATCTTTAACCAGTCATTCATCTAAGCTCAAGCGCCTTTTCTTCAATCTTGGCCTGCCAGATTTCTGGCCCTATTCGATGCACTGATTCACCGGCTGTGTCCACTGCCACGGTGACCGGCATATCGTTAACCTCAAACTCATAAATAGCTTCCATACCAAGCTCTGGAAAGGCAATGACTTCAGCATGGGTAATGGCTTTGGAGACCAAATAAGCGGCACCACCTACAGCAATCAGGTACACAGCTTTATTGTCTTTTATCGCATCAATACCCACCTGCCCGCGTTCGGCTTTACCGATCATACCCATCAAGCCGGTCTCTTCCAGCATGGTGCGAGTAAACTTATCCATTCTGGTGGCAGTAGTTGGGCCTGCGGGCCCCACTGCTTCTTCGCCAATTGGGTCAACTGGGCCAACGTAATAGATAAAGCGACCGGTTAAATCCACGGGCAGCTGTTCACCATTCGCTAATAGTTCGGTCATCTTTTTATGGGCTGCATCGCGACCCGTGAGCATTTTACCCGACAGCAATAAGGTGTCACCGGGCTTCCACTGTTCAATATCCTGCTGGGTAACCGTATCGAGATTAACACGACGCACAGACTCGTCAGTCTCCCAAGTAATGTCGGGCCAGTCTTTAAGATTGGGAGCTTCCAGCTGGGCTGGGCCACTGCCATCCAATTCAAAATGCACATGGCGAGTTGCCGCACAGTTAGGAATAATGGCCACGGCTTTGTTGGCCGCATGGGAGGGATAGTCTTTGACTTTAATATCTAGCACGGTGGTTAAGCCACCCAAACCCTGGGCACCTATGCCCAACGCATTGACCTTGTCGAACAACTCTAGACGCAACTCTTCGTTGCGATTCTCGGCGCCTTTGGCCTGCAGCTCTTGAATATCAATATGCTCAAGCAGTGCTTCTTTGGCCATTAACATGGCTTTTTCAGCGGTGCCACCCAAGCCGATTCCCAAAATACCCGGTGGGCACCAACCAGCACCCATGGTAGGTACAACATTTAGCACCCAATCCACCACGGAGTCTGAGGGGTTCAACATGGCAAACTTGGATTTAGCCTCTGAGCCACCGCCCTTGGCCGCAACATCAATCTCAACCTTGTCGCCAGGCACTATTTCGTAATGGATTACCGCTGGGGTGTTGTCACCAGTATTGGTACGAGCACCATCTGGATCTGCCAGTATTGAGGCGCGTAGAATATTATCGGGGTGGGTGTAAGCTTCACGCACTCCCTGGTTAATCATATCGGTCAGGCTCATCTCTGCATTCCACTGCACCTGCATACCCACTTTGACGAAGACAGTCACAATGCCAGTGTCCTGACAGATCGGCCGATGGCCCATGGCGCACATACGCGAATTGATTAAAATCTGTGCCATAGCGTCTTTGGCAGACTTGGATTCTTCGCGATCATAGGCTTCTTTTACCGCTTTGATAAAATCTGCGGGATGATAGTAAGAAATATACTGCAGAGCATCTGCAACACTTTGGATAACATCTTGCTGACGAATAATAGCCATGGGGTTTATTGACTGGTTCCTTGATGAATTGATGAAACCGCGCTGCGCTGTTCAAGCGCATAGATTTTCTGATTAATCTGGCGGCGGAATGCCTCCATAGATTCAATGCCTTCAGCATTGTTTTTAATATCTCGATCGAGAATTGCCAGAGAGGTCTTAAGACGGTTTAGCCCGTCACTCTGATTGCGCATGCTCTCATTGGCTACGTCCACATCTGCAGAGAGGCCTAGGTAGTTGGCACTTAGGGCACCAATCTTTTTGCTGTCTTTGGCCACAGATTGTTCGAGGGCATTGCGCTTGCTCGCCAAAAACGAAATATCCTTTTGATTTTTCTCGATTTTGCCTTTATTGATATCGTTAGTGACACCCCAGAGTTTTCTGATCTCACTCCAGTGCTTTTTAAGCTGGTCGCCCTGCTTGCTAATATTGACCTGCATGGCTGCACCGGACTGGGTCACTGAATCATCTGTGCTGCTAAGGCGAGATTCAAAAGACTCGAAGCGCTGCTGCAAGGCACTGTGCTTGGAGGATAGGTCCTGATACTGCATCCAGCCAAAACCACCAGCTCCGGCCAACCCGAAAAAAGCGACCAAAACTAGAAATTTCCATAAACCAGACATGCCGCCAGCCTGCCCATCGGAGCCATTGCCATTAGTACCGTTTGAGCCATCGGCTCTAGCACTAGAGGGAGAGCGACCGATCATGTCATCACGCTCAGCGACAATGGGGTTAATACGTTTTTTTTCCATAATGGCTTATCCCTGCTAGAAGGTCAGTGCGGTATTTCCAGATTATACGCCCATAGCGGCGCTTGGGCATCCTTGATAAGAGACTTTTTATGGCGCTTTGCATATGGCTTGTAGCCTGACTTTGTAACCGACATAAAAAAACCAGCGCTGAGCAAACAGCACCGGTTATTGACAACCCCAAATCATACTAGAGGTTATTAAGTATGATCACCATCACAGCCGTCAGCGCCAAGCTAGAACTAATCACACCTTTAACGGTAGTCATTGGACCCTGCTTACCTTTCAAGCCATTTACTTCTAAAGCCAGAACAATTGCCAACATAGCCATTAAGCCATCACCGCCAACTTCGGTTCCGTACTGACCGTAATGAGCACCAGCCAGCATGCAGAACACCATAGGGGCTGAGAAAAGCGTGTTAGTGCGCGAGGCCAGCAGTGCTTTAGCACCAGCAGCAGCCTTATCACCGCCCTCTTCAATACCCAGAGCAATTCTCTGCGCAGGCCAAATAACCATCCAGACGTTGGCGGCCATCAGAGTACCCATAACCGAGCCAACGATGATGTAGTTATTAATCACACTAGAGATACTGTGCAGTAGATACAGGCCAGTGATAAAGGTGAACATGGCGCCCCAACGGAACCACCAGAGAGCGCTAGGCGCCAACTTAGCCTTGGCATCCGCCAGGCCTTCAGCAGAAGCTTCTTTGAAGTAGCCACCTTGGACAAAGTTAAAGTAGTAAAGCATGCCGATCCAAACAATACCAAATAGCACGTGGCCCCAACGGGCTAGGAAATTAATTAATTCAATAGTCATGACAACTCCTCTTAGATTTTTACCCAGATGGGTCGTATTTTTTAATCGGAGCAATTGTTCTGTAATCCAGAACAAATAGCAATCACTCAAAGGCCTTAAAAGCCAAAATAATCGCGCCTAAGGGCCGTGAATGCCCAATAATTTAATATTAAACGCCTTCTTCCCTTATTGAGCACCCCCCTTGTCCTATTGAGCGCAGCGAAATAGGTCTAGCCCATTACCCATTTCACAAAGCCTTCCAACCTTCAATGCGCTCCGAGCCACACACAAAAAAGCCCCATATCCAAAGATACAGGGCTTTCAGATACTTCTTTTGGGACCAAGGCTTACATCATTCCACCCATTCCACCCATTCCACCCATGCCGCCCATATCAGGCATACCGCCGCCAGCAGCACCGCCCTCATCAGCAGAATCAGCCACCATGGCTTCAGTAGTGATCATCAAGCCAGCAATCGAAGCCGCTGCCTGAAGTGCTGTACGGGTTACTTTGGCTGGGTCGAGAATACCCATCTCAATCATATCGCCGTAGTCTCCAGAACCAGCGTTGTAACCGAAGTTACCCTTACCATTCTTAACTTTATCGACAACAACTGAACCCTCTTCACCCGCGTTTTCAACGATCTGGCGCAGAGGCGATTCCATCGCGCGACGGGCAATGCCCACGCCGACAGTTTGATCTTCGTTATCGCCAACCACAGACTCAATTTTCTGAAGTACACGGATAAGAGCAACACCGCCCCCTGGCACAACACCTTCTTCGACCGCAGCGCGGGTTGCATGCAGAGCATCTTCAACACGTGCTTTCTTTTCTTTCATTTCGATTTCAGTGGTTGCACCAACCTTGATAACAGCAACACCGCCAGCCAGCTTGGCTACGCGCTCTTGCAATTTCTCACGGTCGTAATCAGAGCTTGTATCTTCGATCTGTGCACGGATTTGATTAACACGGGCTTCGATTGCCGCTGGTTCGCCAGCACCATCTACCAACGTAGTGGCTTCTTTATTCATGCTTACGCGCTTGGCGGTACCTAGATGTTCAAGAGTTGCACTCTCAAGCTCAAGGCCCACTTCTTCGCTGATCACAGTGCCGCCGGTCAAAATAGCGATATCTTCGAGCATTGCCTTGCGACGGTCACCAAAGCCTGGCGCCTTACAGGCCGAAACCTTAACAATGCCACGCAGGTTGTTCACAACCAGAGTTGCCAGAGCTTCGCCCTCAACATCTTCGGCAATAATCATCAGTGGCTTGCCAGCTTTAGCCACAGCTTCCAGCAGTGGCAGCAATTCGCGGATATTAGAGATTTTTTTATCAACCAGCAGAATCAATGGGCTCTCTTGCTCTGCGCTCATGCTCTCTTGGTTGTTAATAAAGTAGGGAGACAGGTAACCGCGGTCAAACTGCATACCTTCAACAATATCCAGTTCGTTTTCGAGACCTTGGCCTTCTTCAACGGTGATGACACCTTCTTTGCCAACTTTGCCCATAGCTTCAGCAATGATATCGCCGATGTGTGCATCGCTGTTGGCTGAGATAGTACCCACCTGAGCGATTTCTTTGTTCTCTGCACAGGGCTTGGCGATAGCAGCAATCTCTGCAACCGCTGCGATAACTGCTTTATCAATGCCGCGCTTTAAATCCATTGGATTCATGCCAGCAGCAACAGATTTCAACCCTTCATTAACAATTGTTTGAGCCAGTACAGTTGCTGTGGTGGTGCCGTCACCAGCATCATCTGAGGCTTTAGAGGCCACTTCTTTAACCATCTGTGCACCCATATTTTCGAACTTGTCTTTCAGC
Organism: Porticoccaceae bacterium; assembly: GCA_029252555.1. GTDB lineage: Bacteria > Pseudomonadota > Gammaproteobacteria > Pseudomonadales > Porticoccaceae > HTCC2207. The sequence goes on along the minus strand of JAQXBF010000013.1, from coordinate 7,230 downwards.
TCGATTTCTTTGGCAACAGAAACACCGTCTTTGGTGACTGTTGGTGCGCCAAATGACTTATCCAACACAACGTTACGGCCTTTTGGCCCCAGAGTTACTTTCACTGCATTTGCCAGAACGTTTACACCTTCCAACATGCCTTGGCGAGCACTGTCGCCGAATTTTACTTCTTTAGCTGCCATGATTCTTTTCCTTCCAAATCAGTTACAAAAATTCAATTAACAATTTATTTAAGATGGGGCTGTGCGCCATTTCTGCACCAGTATGAGCGCTATATAAGTAGCACTTCAGCCTATGCTTTTACCTACGCTTCTACTACAGCCTTAATGTCGGTTTCGCTGAGAATAATAAGCTCTTCGCCATCAATATCGATTTTGTCATTGCCGGCATATTGGCCAAACACTACGACATCACCAATTTTTACGTCGATTGGGCGCACTTCGCCGCTATCTAAAACGCGGCCATTGCCTACGGCAACAACTTCGCCCTGATTGGGCTTTTCTTGCGCAGAACCAGGTAGCAAGATTCCACCTGCGGTTGTCTGCTCTTCTTCCTCGCGACGCACGATCACGCGATCGTGTAATGGGCGAATTTTCATTGTTTGTCTCTCCTATTAATCAATATTCAACAGTGGATTGCGAATTCAAAGTTTTCGCAATTGTTCCTTTATATGGAGGCAAGGCAAATCCTTTTCAAGGGGCAAAGCCATTTAATTACCTTAAATCGTTATTTTTTTGTGGGTCGGTTTTTTCCACAGCATCGCTCTTGTCCCAAGACTCACCTTCAATAATATCTCCATCCTGCACCGGCCCTCGGTTTGCCCGAAAACTGTTGCCCTGCATATCAGCCACTACCATTTTGCTCAGTAGCTGCCGAATAAAGAGGCTTCTCAAGGGTGGAAACAGCCCGGCAAAGCCAATGGCATCGGTGATAAAGCCCGGTGTTAGTAGCAGAGCGCCAGATACCGCAAGAACAATACCTTCGCCAATCTCTTGAGCGGGCAGCTGGCCCTCTTCTAGCTTGCGCTGGCCTCGCCACAGGGTATCAAAGCCTTGCTGACGCAATAACCTCACACCAATAATGGCGGTGAGCAGGACCAGGCCAATGGTGTAGAACGCACCGATTTCTGAGCCCACATGGATTAAAAGCCACATCTCGACCACTGGCATAGCAATAAGTAGTAAAAATAGAAAACGCATCAAACACCTCTCCGTCACACTGACGTTAGTATTGGGGTAGTTTCTACTATTTCAACATTTGCGGGAATAGCGTAGTCTTCGTGCATGAGCGATATTGACCCAGAACAGAGGATCTATGCTGTTTTAGCAGCCATACCCTCTGGAGTGGTGGTGACCTATGGTCAGGTTGCCGAACTCGCTGGATTACCGCAAGCGGCACGGCTGGTTGGCCGAACCCTGCGCCATCTGCCTGAGGGTAGCACCTTGCCCTGGCATCGGGTTATCAATGCCGCAGGCAAGATAAGCCTGCCGCCAGATAGTGATAGTGGAAAGCGACAAGTTGCATGCTTGCGAGAAGAGGGGCTAGTGGTGCAGGGCAACCGCATTAGTCTGGCGAAATACCAATGGCGACCCTAATAATTTAAACGGACCACAATGAACTCTCCCAGCATCAAAGACGCACTGCTTAATCGCCGCATGTTGATCTGTATCTTTACCGGCTTCGCCTCGGGGCTGCCCCTGTATATATTGTACTCACTGGTTCCAGCTTGGCTGCGCACAGAGGGTGTTGGGCTCAAAGAGATTGGGTTTTTCGCGCTTATCGGCCTGCCCTATACCTGGAAGTTTCTCTGGTCACCGCTGCTTGATAACTATCAGGTACCCCTGCTCAAATACAGGCCTGGCCTGCGTCGCAGCTGGATGCTGTGCAGCCAGATTGCACTGCTGGTCAGTATCATTTCGCTGGGGCTGTTTGACCCTAAAACACAGCTCTGGCCTATTGCCTATGTGTGCCTGCTTATTGCCTTTCTCAGTGCCACTCAGGATATTGTGCTAGATGCCTATCGCCGCCAGATACTCCCAGATGAGGAGTTGGGGCTGGGCAATTCAATCCATGTTAATGCCTACCGTATCGCAGGGCTGGTGCCGGGCTCGTTATCGCTGATTCTGGCAGATAGTCTTCCCTGGCAGACTGTCTTTATAATCACTGCCGCCTTTATGCTGTCTGGCATTGCTCTTACATTGAGTATTTCTGAGCCCCCAAGACTCAAAGCTCACCCCGGCAATTTGCAAACGGCTGTGATTGAACCATTTAAAGAATTCTTTATGCGCCAAGGGGTGCGACAAGCTTGCCTGATTCTGGCGTTTATTCTGCTCTATAAACTAGGGGACAGCATGGCCACGGCTCTGGCTACACCGTTCTATTTAGATATGGGCTTTTCTAAAACCGATATAGGCATAGTGGCCAAAAATGCCGCCCTCTGGCCAATGGTTATTGGCGGTATTCTGGGCGGTATTCTTATGCTCAAAATTGGTATTAATCGCGCCCTCTGGTTATTTGGCTTGGTGCAAATTATTTCTATACTCGGCTTTGCTGTTTTAGCTCGAGTTGGAGAAGGGCTATGGTTATTGGCGCTCGTTATTGGCTTTGAATACTTGGGTGTTGGCTTGGGAACCGCGGCCTTTGTCGCCTTTATAGCGCGCAACACCAATCCGGCATTTGCCGCAACTCAGTTTGCACTTTTTACTGCCATCACGGCTGTGCCGCGGACAGTAGCGAGCTCGGCTACCGGAATTATTATTGAGGGAATGGGTTGGGAGAATTTCTTTTATCTGTGCACTGTATTGGCCATTCCCGGAATGTTGTTGCTAGTTAAAGTAGCCCCTTGGAATGGAGATAGGCAACTAGCTGCTGACATATGAACTGCTAAATAGCAGCCTTTAGCTCAGAATAACGAGGATAGCGATAATCACTAACCATGCTGTCATGGCTCGACCAAACAATGACACAACAGCATTGATTGTCAGCGGGTTCAGGGGTACTGATGAATCTGACTCTCCCAGAGCGCCTTTAATCGCTTGACGCAAAAAATCTCCAGTACCTATCCTGCGGGAGAATATTAGCTGGCGAGTTGAACCGGCGGCCTTAGAAAAGTTACCCACCAAACCAACTGTTAAACCCAACAACCTGACCGGTAGCCACTCCATAAGCCACAACCACTTAACGGCTTGACAATCTTTGCTATCCAACCCTAGATCCCCGTGTAGGGCCATTAAGCGATAGGCAAGTGCTGCGGGGGCACCAAAGAAGAAAAACCAGAAAATCACCACAAATGAGCGTTCGAAAATACGGTACGGCAGTGCAGTAAAGACCTCTGCTTTTAAATCTTCGGCTGTTTCTGCCCGACCTTCGCGATAAGCGGTATTAAAGACAGCGGCGTCATGGAGCGCAGCTTGCAAGTCGTCGCGCTGCAAATCAGAGGTAAACAGCACAATCTGAGTATCTAAATTCCCTCGACCCAATGCGTACAGCAATATGAGTAGCTCAAGGAGAAAACTAATCAGCCCCATGTTCTGTTGTGCAAGTGCTGAGAAAACCAGGTGTAATACCAGCACTGGTGCACCAATCAAAAGCGCCAATGCCATCAGCGACGACCGGCCGCTGGTATCCAGAACTGAGAGCGCCTTATGCCATTTACGCAGCCAACCATCGCGCTGCACAAAGCCAAGTTCACTGTAGGCCTCGAGTAGGATGATGGCGATTAGCGCAATCAAAAAGTTCATGGCAGTCCTGGCGCTATGTCAGCGCGTTTCTATAACGGGGCCAGTCAAAGGCTGGGCCCGGATCAGTTTTTCGCCCCGGGGCAATATCACTGTGACCGACAATACGGTCTTTGGTGATAAGTGGATACCACTGTAGCAATGTCTGACTCACCTCTGCCAACGTGCGGTATTGAATGTCAGTGTAAGCAATATTATCCGCGCCTTCCATCTCAATGCCGATAGAAAAATCATTGCAGTTAGTGCGACCCTCAAATTCAGAGACACCTGCATGCCAGGCTCGCTGCTGAAACGGCACAAATTGCATGATTTGGCCCGTGCGATCAATCAGTAAATGTGAGGACACTTTGAGATGGGCGATTTCGGCAAAATATGGATGTTGATCTGGATCCAAACAGTTGCAAAACAGCTCGCCAATATGAGGCCCGCCAAACTGCTCTGGCGGCAGGCTGATATTATGCACCACCAACAGACTAATATCAGCCTGATCTGGCCTGTGATCTGTGTTGGGTGAGATAAGCTGCGTGCTGACACTGAGCCAACCCTGCTCAATTTTCATGTTGAATCCTATGTTGCCTACCCTAAGTGGCGACTGATAACTCTTTGATATCGTTTATCGCGGCTCTGATGGCTTTGTCGAACAGATGGGAATTATCCGACAGCTTCACCTCGCCTGCTTTTAGCTGCTCCGCCAGTCGCGCACGATTTAGCGCCGCCACTAACTTGCCTTTATTATTCACAAACACGTATTTCCATGAGGGCCCAACAATACCGGCCAACTTACCGCGCCTGTGTGACTTTATATCATCCGATAATTCAATCCAACAACCCTTTTGTAATGCAACCAGACTCTCTTGATCATGAGAGTTGAGCTCTTCGACTCTATCAACTGACTGCGCCATATTCTCGCCGGGCATTTCTGCCTGCAGGTTGGCGATAACAATTCGCTTAATTTGATCGCTGCTGTCTTCGGCTTCTGTCCTGCCCTGAGGCTTTAAGGGCGTGACATTACTAGGCATAACTGGATCAAGAATAAATGTGAGGCGCTCCATCTGGTCCGCCCGCTGCAGTGTATCAATAGCCATATGCTGTTGCCGGAACGCAATGTCCTCTAATACCTGAGTAACAGCATGTTTATCCCACTGAGCTAAAGGCGTGTTTTTGACCGCTAACAACTGGTCCAGAATGCGCAGCCCATCGTGCCAGTCGAAACTGCCTTCGCCACCGCGTAGATGTGCAATATGCAGAACTTTGCACCAGTTCTGCTCAACAAAGTTCAAGATCGCGACAGCCATTTCTTGCCCCAAAAGGCGATCTGTAATTTCTTTTTCAACTCCGGTGTAATCCTAGTTCACTCTCTCTCGCTGCGACCTCTTCCAGCTTACGAGCTCCTGAAACGCGTCTGGCGAATCTAGTTATCGATTGCTGACATAAATTCCCTGAGCATCAGGGGAATTTGCTGCTCATCAAATGAATCTGAGAGCATCTTTTGCGACAGGCTAATTATCTGACGATAAATACCATTATCAGCAAAGTTGCCTTGTTCAAGGCTAATGACATATTTCGCCATCTCATTACATAGCCTGCGAATCTGGTGATTTTTTTGTTCCAATAATGCTATCGGAGCCTCCATCCATAAAATAGGAGAGTATTATTCTGATCTGGGAATAAACCAAGACTTGCTAACATTTTCTAAGTCCATCCCATCTAATAGAATTCACTGTGCCAAAAAGGCGGACTAACCGCGTTCGCAGTATCTTCAAGCGAGTGACTAACCCAAATTGAAGGGTGCCTTTAGACACCAAAATATAATTATTTTTCTAGACTCTGTTTTGTGTCTAGTACATAAAACCAATTCCGCTAGAAAGGCTGTGATAAATATTCCAGTCATCTTTACTCGATAGAGCCCTGAGGCTAAACTTTGGTCCTGTTAATTTCGAGGAGAGTGCTATGCGGTATTTTGTTGTGGGTTTAGTAGCTAATTTGCTTGCGGTGGCAAGTACGCTTTCAGCTCAGCCCAACGAGATCGTGTTGGGTGCGCCCTACGCCCCGGAGGGATCCTTCTCTGATATTTGTGCGCAACAAATCAGTGGCGAGAATTCGAACCTACCATTATCACCCGCCTCAGATGATTGGTTTCGTATTTATGAAGCTGGCCCTGGCGTGTATTCGATTGTCGAGCCGTACCAATTTCAAGAAACTATTTCGCATTTGATTGTCGGTGAAACCCGCGCCTTGTTGTTTGATACGGGCATGGGCTTTTTGCCATTGCGGGCGGTCGTAGAGCGCTTAACCAATTTACCGGTTACGGTCTTAAATTCCCACACCCATTTTGATCACACTGGGGCTAATGCTGAGTTTGATTCTATTCTGGCTATTGACAGCGACTACACCAGAGCCAATATGGCAGGCTTCGACAATAGCGCCGTGGCCGGAGATATTGCCCCCGACGCTTTTTGTGAGGGCCCGCCAGTAGGTATGGATGTAGCAAAATTTACAGTAAAAGCATGGCAAGCCACGGGCTATGTAAAAGATGGAGATGTTATTGACCTGGGTGGGCGCAGTCTTCAGGTATTACACGTGCCCGGTCATACCCCCGATGCAACCGCCCTGTTAGACGCAGATAACGGGCTGCTGTTTACTGGCGATACTTACTACGATGCGGAATTATGGTTGTTTGTGCCCGAGACTAATCTCGACGATTACGAACGCTCCTTGGCGCGGCTGGCTGAACTTGAAAAAGGCGCTAACTATCTCTTGGGCGCACATCGTTCAGCTCGGGTTGGTGTAGGCCACTTGGCCAAGGTGAAACAGGCAGTTTCGAAGCTCCGCTCGGGTAACTATCGCGGCGAACCCGGCTCGGATGAGCCGATTGTTTTTGTTATCGATGGCATCGAATTGGTTACGGCCCAAACTGTCCTCGATGGCAGTCTTTACGATGATGCCAAAGGCGGTAGCGGTCTGACTGAGTACTAGGTTGCAGGCTATTACTCAAAATATTTTTACATCAGGACACAATGTTGAGCATGATCAGAAGAGAGCCTTTAAATCTTAATCCATAAGCTAGAATCAATCACCTTACAGCCTTTAGTTCGCGCTTTGCGCCAATCATTCCCGAGATCGGCAGCAAACGCCTACCATCTCTGCTAGTCAGCATGCTCAAAGGTTTGGTGCCTTTTGATAATGCAGTCATTGTTCACTATCACGGTGGTGAGAAGCCTATGGTCCACTACAATGATATACCCCCGCTGGAGAGAGAAAGCCAAATCGATGGTTTTGTAAATGGCGCATTTTTGCTCGATCCATTTTATCGGGCTGCAATCGACCTCCGCAGCAGTGGTCTTCATCGCCTGAGTGATCTCGCGCCAGAAGGATTTAAAAAGACTGAGTATTACCGCAGTTATTTTAAATTTACCGAGATAAAAGATGAAATCGGCTACATAATTCATCTGAGTAACAATCAGTTTATTAACATATCTTTGGGCCGGCTAGG
>JAQXBF010000035.1 GCA_029252555.1 Porticoccaceae bacterium | reverse complement strand
ATCATCACGTCGAGCAGTATGGAGGAGAAGTAACTCAGGGCGGCAGCCGGTTCGAGCATTAATAATCCAACAAACACACCTGCCAGTAAGGATTCGATGGGTCGGCGACTCAATATCGCAGTAACGACGGTGACAAGTGCTGGGAGTAGTACTGTTAAACTAGTTTCGGTAGCCAAAAGAAATCTCCTCGATGGATTGCGGGTTTATTAAGAAATAGTCTAATGATACTAACTATCTGCAAGCATGTCATCCGACATGCACTAAGGCTTGTCAAGCGAGATTTTATACTGCGCAATATTTCGACTCAGCCTTTGAGGCAAATGCTGCCTATCAATCAAGTTTCTAATCCGGAGTTGCTTTTACATAGTACCAGTACCGTTGGTAGCATTGTTAATGCCGTATTACCCACGGTAATTGATACTGCCGTCAACCGTTCCGCAATGCCTGAAAATAGTCCTGCCGACTGGGTATCGCCCGATGACCTGGCTTCTGTTATATGCTTCCTACTTTATCCAGCTGCAAAGCCGTGCACGGTGCGCTGTTGCCTGTGCGGGGATTGAGTTAGTGAACTAACTGCTGTCTTACTGATGTTCAACTGGATGTTTCTTCTGTGGGGGTATCTCTCGATTGGTGCCTTCTTGTATAAGCATCAACAGATGGTAAGTACATTGAGGAATTCCTGTATCGCAATTCCTAAAACATGATGCTTCGCAATATTCCGACCTAGCTTTTTGACAACCACTGGCTAACAACCAAGTACCTTCCAGGCGCAGCTCCATTTTAAGAGCATTGTCAGTAGATAGTTGTAGTGCAAAAATGATATGTTGTATCATATCATTTTGCGGTGCTATCTGCGCGGTAACTTGAATAAGATAGGAATATCCTGTGACAAATCGACTCCCTGTAACTGTGCTCTCTGGCTTTCTTGGTGCGGGCAAAACCACTGTACTTAGCCATATCCTCAACAATCGCCAGGGCAAAAGAGTGGCCGTTATTGTCAATGATATGAGCGACATCAATATCGACGCAGCAATGGTAAAAAACGATGTGTCTCTCAGCCACAGCGAAGAAAAACTCGTTGAAATGAGCAATGGCTGTATTTGCTGCACCCTGCGTGAAGACTTGCTGCTGGAAGTGAATAAACTAGCCAAAGACGGCAGATTTGATTATTTAGTCATTGAGTCGACAGGTATCTCAGAGCCCTTGCCAGTGGCAGAGACCTTTACCTTTGCCGATGAAGAGGGAGTTTCATTATCAGATGTGGCAATACTGGATACCATGGTTACGGTGGTCGACGCGGTCAATTTCTTGAAGGATTACGAAGACGCCAAATACTTACAGGACTCTGGTGAATCTCTGGGTGAAGATGATGAACGCTGTGTTGCCGATTTGCTGGCAGATCAGGTGGAGTTTGCTGATGTGCTGTTGGTCAGCAAAACAGATTTGGTTGAACCCAGTGAGGTTGAGAGGCTTATCGCTATTCTCAAAAGTCTTAATACCCATGCTCAGGTTATTCCTATTAGTCACGGCCAAGTGCCTGTAGACGAGGTGCTGAGCACAGGTCTATTTGATTTTGAGCGCGCACAGGAGGCCCCAGGCTGGCTTAAGGAAATGCGCGGGGAACATGTGCCGGAAACTGAAGAATATGGCATTAGCAGCTTTAGCTATGTTGCACGCCGCCCGTTTCACCCGGAAAAATTCCACCAGTTTGTGCATGGTACAGAGCAGTACGGCAAATTGATTCGATCCAAAGGTTACTTCTGGCTGGCGACTCGCCCTGAATTTGCTGGCCAATGGAGTCAGGCGGGCGGCATTGCGCGCTATGGCTTTGCCGGTATGTTCTGGAAAGCCGTTCCGGAACACAACTGGCCTACAGACGAAGAGTCAATGGCCACCATCAAGATGCAATGGGAAGAGCCCTTTGGCGATATGCGCCAAGAATTAGTCTTTATCGGCCAGGGGCTTGACCAGCAAGCTGTGTTAAATGCCCTCGATGACTGTCTGTTATCAGAAGATGAATTGCTTAAAGGCAAACAGTATTGGACAACATTAAGCGACCCCTTTCCTGCATGGACGGAGAATGCATGAACCCAACAAGCGCAGTGGCTAAAGCTAAAACCCCAGCAAAATATCCATGGCATGATGCCAAGGGCGATCAGTCCGACGTGCTTACTGATATCTATCAGCAGAACACCAATATCGCTATCTGGCAGCGCTCAGTACCCGCAACGCTGTTTGAAGCCGGTGAGAGTATTCTTGCTACCAACTCAAGCCTGGAACTCTCCCTGATCGTTACACCAGAGGAGGCTAATGCCGCTGTCACCAAAGCCTTGGGTGCAATGCCAATGGCAACAGTGCTGAGCGAAGATATTGCACAGCTGGTGGATATGTTCTGCTGCCTGTTTGACCTACGGCGTGCCGGCTTGAGATTAACGGCACTGGATCGTGCCATGTGTCCGAGGTTTCATGTCGACAAGGTGCCCTGTCGACTGATTACGACCTATCAGGGCGTGGCCACAGAATGGCTTCCACACCATGCTGCTGATCGCAGTAAGCTGGGTCTCGGCAATCAGGGCAAACCAGATGAGGAATCTGGGTTATTTAAGGGTGCCAGCGACATCCAACAGTTATGCCGAGGTGATGTTGCGCTGCTGAAAGGCGAGTCTTGGCAGGGAAATCAAGGGGCAGGGCTTATTCATCGCTCACCCCAGTTGTCAGATCAAACACGCCGACTATTGTTGACCCTTGACTTTATGGACGACTAAATCGACTCCGCTGTGAAATCAAGGCAGTTGAAATAGATCGTCCACCGAGCAACTAAGGGTTTTTGAAATTTTTAATGCCAGCACAGTAGAGAGAACATAGATTCCATTTTCAATGGCATTAATGCTTTTTCTCGAGACCTCAGCACTTTCCGAAAGCTCTTGCTGAGTTAAACCGGCAGCTTTTCTAAGCTCTTCAAGATTATTTAAAAGTTTCTTGTGGTGTTTGCCCAACGCCTATTGCACTTCAAACTATTCAACGGCATCGGTTAATTCTGCACTGGTATTGGGGTAGAGATAGCCAGCAATCATAGTGCCTATTCCTATAGCGCTCACCAGAAGCCAGACGCCCTCAAAGAAAGGTCCCATGGCGGTAAAACCGAAAAGGTATAGGCAATACCGAAAAACAATGTTATGACATCGCCTCTGCGATAATCGATTGGCTGTTTTTTTCTTTCATCAAAAATACCCAGCAAATCCTCCACCTTTGATGGGTCATCCATATTCTTAGCGATCTCCAGAATGGTTTCTCTCTTGCCTTTGCCCTCCAAATACAGCCAGATAAAGACTGCCACACGCACAATAATACCTGTGAGTATGCCTAAAATAGGGATTAGATCGCTCATAGGGTTTCTCTTAAACGTTGATGTAACGCAAACTTACCATGCAAAATAAGGGAATAAAGGTTACACAAAGAAAAGTCAAAGCTGACCGATGCCGCACCAGCAATTTGTCGGCAGATTGAATAGATTTAATTGCTATTTATTGTTTAGCTGCTGAATTTCTGCGCAGAGTCTTTTATAAAAGTTGGGGCTGGCGTCGGAGGCATAGGTCATATACATAGCCATCAAAATCTGTTGGCGATAATGCTGCAAATCTATATAGCCATTGACCCAGTCTTGACGAGCGAGCCGTTGGCAGGCAAAAAGTTGCTCGGCAAGTTTTGCGGTTTCGATATTGCCTTGAAGGAACCCGTCTTTTAGTGCTGCATCACAGATGCGTTGTGCTATTTGCAGTGACTGGTGGAAGATTCCCGTTGGCAATTCATGGTCAAATAATTTTGTTCGGTCTGCCGCTATAAAAGCCGCGCGATAAAAAGCCTCATCCTGTCTATACAGATGCAGCAAGTTATCGGTAAACACTTCAGCGCCTTCAATGGGGTCGGACCTGTCGGGATTCGACATGGCCACATTGATGGATTCAACCAGTTCTGCCACCAATTCATGAAAAATATCATTCTTCTTGCCAAATAGGTTATAGATTGTAGGTGCGGATACGCCAGCTTGTTTGGCCAGCTGTGTCAGCGTAAATGCCTCAAAACCCTCTGTTGCTATTAGGGTTTTCGCCATATCGAGGATATGTTGGCGTCGCAATTTTTTATTTGCTTGGCGGGTGGTGTTTCCTCGAGCTAAGACTTGAGTACCCAATTGACAACCTCCGGAGAAAAATCTTGACCACAGTTTTAATAAGATATTAAACTTGTGGGAAAATAAAGACAATATAATAAAAAATATTAACAAAGGCCTATTTATGAAACAAGATGTCAGCCGATCAATCGAAGCCTGTGCGGCCCACTATGGCGAACATGCCGCTGCTATGCGTGACTATTTAATGGAGGGTCAGCGAAGTGCCTATGGTCTAAATAATCGTGGTGCGATCCGCTTTGATGAAAACGGTGGCCTAGCTGAGGATATATTGAGTGCCTATTCTCACTATGGCTTTTATATCTTCGAGAACGTATTAGCTCAGGATGAATTAGACGATATAAAGAGTGACTTGGATAGCATACGTGAATCTTACCCTGCCGAGCCCAATGGCAAGCTGACTAAAGATGGCAAACCCGCCTTGGGAGCTGATTGTCTTGGTCCCAACCTTGTGTGGTCTAAGCCCCTGGGTGATCCTCTGGGCGGTACAGAGCTTGCCAATGGTCGTCATCAGGTTAAGTTGTTTGAACCAGAGGCCAGCGAATCGGCACCAGAATATGCACCCTTTATTTTGTTGGGTTCTCTACAGTTTTCAGACAGTTGCTTGCGAGTCTATGGTCACCCTCAATTGCTGCGTGTGGCCGAGTCAATTAATGGTGTGGACTTTGCACCCTTTAATGAGAGCCTATTTATCAAGGACCCCGGTGTTGGCGCTGCAGTGTCTTGGCATCAGGATGGCAATACCCATTGGGAGAGTGAGCATTTCGATGAGGGTATTCATGGCTTTAATTTTATGGCCCAGGTCTATGGCAGCACGGCTGTCAATGGTGTTTGGGTTAAGCCGGGCAGTCACAAGGTGGGCAAAATTGATATTAAGCAATTGATAGACGAATCTGGTAGTGAACGCATTGAAGGCATGGTGCCATTGATTTGTAATCCGGGTGATGTGATTATTTGTAATCGCCAGTTGCTACATGGATCCTTTCCCAACTGCGGTTTTGAACCCAGAGTAACGGTGAACTTTGGTTTTCACCGGCGTTCATCTGTATTGGGGATTCAGGGCCCCGGCTTGTATAGCGAGCCTATGTTCTATGATGAGGCTCTGATCGAAGAGCGCTCTAAACCCCTGGGTTATGCCATCGATGCGCGTAAACAGCGCTTTCCCGATGAGCCTTCTTATCAGTATCAGCCATTTATTGATTCAGGTATGACCTTTCGCTGGAATAAGACAGTCAAAGCGAAATTAAAAGATTACAATCTTCGGGATCTCAGTATTTAGCGTTAAAAGACTGGACTTGCTGACGCTTAAAAATAAGAAGTAGACATAATAATTAGAAATGTATTTTGAGGTGACCGCATGCAACTGGCAATTTATGGCGCTGGCTCAACCGGCTGTTATCTGGGCGGGCTTTTGCAACTTTGCGGCCATCAGGTTAGCTTAGTTTGTCGCCCACGTATTCGTGATTCGATTGTGGCTGCTGGCGGTATCACCCTTACCGACTACAGTGGCCAGAATGAAAATGTTCTGCCAACCGCGTTGATTACACAGCTGGCAGATGAAACCTTTGATGCGGTATTTGTAACATTGAAGTGTCATCAGCTTGAAGCTGCGGTGCCTGATTTAAAACAGCTTACCGAAAACGGCGCCCAGCTATTTTTTATGCAAAATGGCCTCGGCAGTCTGGATCTTGTTCGGCAACAGTTGCCGAGCGATAGTCTCAAACAGGGGATTACACCCTTTAATATTCTGAGCCTGGACAATGCGCATTTCCATCGCGGCACTGAGGGAACATTTCTATTTCAACGGACATCGGTGACAGAGCAGCTTGCCGAGCAGCTGGGTGCCATTGGTTTTCCCTGCCAACTGCATACCGATATGCAATCTGTTATCTATGGCAAATTGTTGCTCAACTTAAACAATGCGCTCAATGCCATTGCAGATCAGCCTATTAAAACCCAACTTGAAAATCGTAAACTGCGCAGAGTCTATGCCGCAGCTCAGCGTGAATGGCTTGCTGTGGCAGCAGCAGAGGGGGTTGAATTGGTGCAGTTTACCGCGGTAAAGCCATCATTAATGCCAACTATCCTGAGTTTGCCCAATTGGATATTCCTGCGCCTGGCCAAGGCAATGTTGGATGTCGACCCCCTTGCGCGCTCTTCAATGTGGGAGGATATTAAATTGGGTCGAAAAACCGAAATTGAGTTCCTCAACCAAGCCGTCGTAAAGCGTGCTGAGATCTTAGGTATTGAGGTTCCGGTTAACCGCAAGATAAGTGCGCTAATTCATAACCTGGAGCGCGGCGAAACCGTATCTCTAGAGCAACTCTACTAACCTAAAAGATTGGCAACTAATTATGAAGTATTTTCGTCCGCTGTACGCTTTCTTGCTAGGGTTGATGGTTATTTTAAAAAGTTCGACATTCTTTAATCTGGCGCTTATCAATAGCTTGGCACAGCTGCTGCTGTTCACCTTGGTAGTCTGTATACCTATTTGGCGCACCGGACGCATGAGCTATGTTGATATAGGCTGGCCCTGGGGGCTGGTCGTGCTGGGTATTATCAGCTTTGTCTATAGCGATGGTTATTGGTTGCGGTCTCTTATGGTCAGTGCGGTAGTTATGCTGATAGGTCTGCGTATGGGGCTGGGTGCTCTAAAAATGTGGCGGATGGGATTGCTCGATAAGGAGTTTCCCCGCTATCAGTATCAACGCATAGTTTGGCAGGAAGAGGGCAAAACCAATACGATACTAGCATTACAGGTGGATGCTGTTTCTCAAGGGTTGGCGAATGCCTCATTTTTGGCCTTCCCAGTATTTATTATTGCGTCCAATAGCAGTGAGCAGTTTCAGCCTCTCGAGCTGTTAGGGTTGATAATCTGGGCTCTGGCCTTTGCCATGGAAACTATCGCCGACTTACAAAAGGTACATTTTCTAAGAGCGATGAAAAAGGTGGGCAAGCAGCGGCAGGTGTGCAATATTGGCCTGTGGAAGTACTGCCGACACCCAAATTATTTTGCTGAGTGGATGGTATGGAACGGTCTTGTGATTGCGGCTATTCCTTCCTGGCTGGCCCTGAGAGGTGCTGAATCTGATGCGCTGTGGTTGCTGCTGGGGTTGGGTCTGCCAACGGCCTCCAAATTTATGTACCGCACATTGGTTTATATTACCGGTGCAGTGCCTTCAGAATATTACTCAGCTCAGAAAAGACCCGGTTATACAGAGTATCAAAAACAAACTAATAGATTTTTCCCCGGGCCAAGAAAAGTACTGGATATTCAACCTGAATCCTAAGAGGGGATAGTTATGAGAACTTTAATTATTTTGATCATGTCCTTGCGGGCCATCACAGGCTGGGCTGAACCCACAGCTGACCCCTCAGGGCTTTGGAATACCTTTGATAAGGCTGGCACGGTACAGTCGACGGTTGAGGTGAGAGTTGAAGAGGGCAAGTTATATGCAACTATCCTCAGCCTGCATAATCAGCCTGAGAAAAACCCGGTCTGTGAAAAGTGCGAGGGTGACTTATTCGGTAAGCCCGTTATTGGTATGGAAGTGATTAACGGGCTTAGTCTAAAGAAAAATATCTGGCAGAAGGGCACGGTGTTTGATCCGCAAACTGGCGGCTCCTACAAAGGCAGGGTCTGGCTCGAAGGTGATGCGCTTATGGTGCGCGGCTACCTTGGCTTTGTCTACCAGACCAAGACTTGGCAGAGGGCCCTTTAGCGCTCTGGGTCTCTAGTTATCAAAATCACTAGCATCATGGCGCTCAGCAAGCTGCCGGCTTTTATCTCCCCAGACCCGGTTAACTCTTAAGCCTCGCTGCACAGCGGGCCGCGCCTGAATTTGCTCAGCCCAGCGTAT
>JAQXBF010000014.1 GCA_029252555.1 Porticoccaceae bacterium | reverse complement strand
GCTGGGTGATGGTCTGGTTGGTACTCCAATAGAAAATTTGAATCAGAAACATACCGGTTAGTAATGTATGCCAAGGTATAGGCGACGCGCTGTCGCCAATCAATGTTAATCGCTCGGCTGGGATACCGCTAAAGTCAAAGTTGATGGCCATCAGAGATAGCACCACAATCACCAGCCCCATAAGCAACACTAGCACACCACCATAGGTATCGGATACGGCAACGGCTCTAAGGCCACCCAATACAGAATAGGCCGCGCCGACCAAGGCAAAGGCAATGGCAATTGTCATTAGATTCGCATCAATGCCAGTCATAGAAATCATAAATAGCGCGCCGGTATAGATAACCGCGGGCTGAAAGACAAACACATTGATAAACAGAAACATGGTCGAAACCAGTGCTCGTACATGCTTACTATCGTAGCGCCGCTCGAGAAGCTCCGTGGTCGTGGTGCAGTTGTTGCGGTAGTACACGGGCAAAAACACCTTGGCCAATACCATTAGACCAACAAAACCGGCCAGCTCCCAAAGCGCTAGTAATAACATCTGATTACCATTCATCCCCACCAGCTGGTCGGTACTGAGATTGGTAAGGGTGATGGAGCCTGCGACAAACACCCAGGTCAGGCCACCGCCGGCGAGAAAGTATTCTTTATTGGAGTCTGCTGAATGTCGGTTCTCACCTGTGCATTTAACATAGGTGATCAGTGCAATAGCACCTAGGACAAAACAGAATACGGCTAGTTGAATGGCTTGCTCGCTCAAGGGAGACTCCTATTTATTATTGTTTGTTCATTGTTTTGGTTATTTTTATTCGTTGCCTGAGGCCCGCCAGACTGTAACACCATGGGGCTCTATTTGAGTACTTCCTAGCAATAGGCTGGCATCGGTATTCAGTGGCAGTTCCTGAGGTTGATCTGAGTAGCTAAAGGCAAACATCAGATCGCCTCTTTGGCACACCCTGATATCCTCACCAAATCTATAAGTTTGAATATTGGCCTGCTGGCAAACCTGTTGGAAAAAGTCCAATAAAAATTCTCGATTGGTCAATGTGCCAATATAGATGGTGCGATTTTGGCACACTACAGCGGGCTCGCCATTATCATAGCGGGCCATAACCTCTGACTCCCCGGCATCTATTTGCTCACACCAGCTGCCACTCTGGTATTGCTGGTTATTCCACCACAGGTCTTCCATGCAGTCGGCTCGCAAGGTTTCGACTGAGAGTATGCGAATGGGGATTAGCTGCTGTAATAACCCGGGCGGCAACGTGGCGGGATAGCCAAACTCTGAGGTTTTGGCGCCAGCTCTGGGGCCAAAAATAAATTGGGCGCTGCTCGCTTTGCATTTGTCCACAAAGGCCTGATCAATAATCGGCAGGCTGGGGGCGATAATTAATGCATAGGCTGTGAAGTCAGAGTCCACCGAGATAAAGTCAATATTAACCCCCAGTTCTCGCAGTGCGCTGTAGTAACTCAGCTGTACATTATTGAAGTCATAGGCTTCGCCCTGCTTTTCAATATCGCTTACCCACAGCCCTTCTACGCCGGTAACAATGGCCACAGATGCTGGTTGTAAAGGCTGGTTGCCAATATCTAATGCAACCACTTCAGCCATTGCTTGCTCTGCTTCTGGCCAGGCTTCGGTTTTGGAATTGTCGGGGCGCAATAGCCCGGCATGCATTTGCTCTTGGGCAAAGGGTGCCTGCCGCCAACGGAAATAACAGACACAGTCGGCACCATGAGCAAAGGCTTCTAAGGTCCAAAAGCGAATCATACCCGGTGCTGGACGAGGGTTATTATTGGCCCAGTTAACCGGCCCCGGCTGTTGCTCCATCACCCAGAAACCGCGGTTTAATAGCCCGCGGGTTTGATCATGATAATAGGTGGCAAAGTCTGGATGCCCAGTGCGCATATAACGGCGCAGCTGTTGTTCGGGAGCGCCGGTCATCAATAGATCGGTACGTCCTAGTGGATAGTTATCGTAGCTGGTGAAATCCAATGGTGCGGCCAGGGCAAAGTTATCCACCGCGGTTTCATTCATGGGAATAAAGTTATGGGTAATAAACTTGCCCGGGGCATGCTGGCGAATCATCTCAACCATGGGGTTGTGATAGTTAATCACCTGGTCTGAGGAGAAGTGACGATAGGCCAGACGATGGGCTGGGCTGGTTTCGGTCACTGCACCTATGGGTAACTCTATCTCACTAAAATCCCGATACTCCATGGACCAGAACACATTGCCCCAATCGTTGTTAAGCGTATTTATGCTGGTGTAATGCTGTTGGCACCAGTGTTGAAATGCATCGCGAGCAAGGGCTGAATCGCTAAGGGCAGTGTCATGACAGCAAAGCTCGTTATCGATCTGCCAGCCCACTACGCCCTTATGGGCACCATAGCGTTTGGCCAGAGCTTCGGTAATACGAAGTGATTCACGCAGATACACGGCACTGGAAAAGTCATAGTGACGGCGTGAGCCAAAGCCTCTGGTGCGGCCGGTGTCTGGATCTACTGGGAGTATTTCTGGGTATTGATCAATCAGCCATTTGGGTGGCGTGGCGGTGGGGGTGCCCATCACGACTTTAAGACCGGCACTGGTCAGGCTCTCGATGGCTGCATCCAGCCAGTCGAAGTCGTATTCTCCGGGATTGGGCTCCAGCCTTGACCAAGCAAACTCACCAATACGCACATAGGTTAAACCCAGTTCGGCCATCATATTTGCGTCTTTGTCCCATTGGGATTGAGGCCAATGCTCTGGGTAGTAACAGACTCCAAACATAGATTTACCCTGCTTAATTATTTGCGATAAAACTGTAGGCCGCTGCCCCAGAGATGTTTAAAGCCGGGCCAAGGATCTCGGTGCTGATTCAGGGCACCCTCGTATTGCTGGGTATCTTGGCGCACAGGTAGGTAGTCACAACGGGCTGCATCGTTTTTAATATGGCAGTCTAAAAATGCCAGACTCATATGCTCGATAACCCGATTAATGATCTCAATATCCCAACTGGGATCGGCGTAATGACCCAGTTCAAAGTCTGTGGCAAATGAGGCTGCTGGCGCTGGATGGGGGCCAATATTATGTCGCGCATTTTTAAATAGCAGCATGTAGTTATGTTCAGAACCGGTCTGGTCATAGAGCTTTTTGATGCCCTGTTGATAACCGGAAGTATTGTCTTGATCACCGGCAATATAAAAGGTAGGTACCTCAATATTGTTCATGGCTTCAGCGCTGTGGGCACCTTGTTCACCGCCCCAGGGGGCAAAGAGTTGTGCAGCTTTCCAGCGTGGATCTGCCTCCTTGCGGCCGCCATAACAGGAATTTAGCACCAGAGGCATAACCAGTGCCAGTGGTGCTGGTGTTCCCAGAGCCTTGAGCATGTCATAGGTAAAGTTATAGCAACCACCAATGGTATTAATGGCACCAAAGCCGCCCATCGAATGGCCGATAATACCGGCGTTATCTGTATCCACAATATTGGCGACGGGAGACTGCTGCTCGGTAAAGTAATCGAGAAGAAATTGCTGATCGCGGGCGCGGTTATACAATGTGCTAATAAACCCTGCCGGGCGATCATCTGGCGATTTGATCTCGGCATTGGTTGAGTGGGTATGGTCTATGCCCACTACGACATAACCATGACTGGCCAGATGCTCGCCCAGATAAAACATCTGGGTGCGATAGCCGGTAAAACCATGGGATAGCAGAATTAACGGAAAGCTACCTTCGTCGAGCGCTGGCGCATCGCGATAGGCAGCACCCTGCAGTTCAAAAAGCTTTTGCAGCCGAGTGACATTTTTATAGGTGGCCAGCGCTGCGTTGGCTGAAATCTCTGCGGGATACCAAACTTCTAATGTCAGAGATCGCTCAATATTGGTTATAAAGTTGGCTGTATTTAAGCGCTTTGAATCAGTGGCGGTAATGGTGGTTACACCCACGCCATAGGTTCCGGAAAAAGCCAGCTCTGGTGTTACTTGGGGCTGATTGGTATACAGCTGTTCGGCACAGGTGGCGATGCCGCTAATAAGCAATGTGCAGACAAATATTGTTAGCTGCAGCCCTCTAATGATCATTCTGAACCCTTTGCTTTATTGTTATAAGGTTTTGATTTTTGCGTCCGGTACCAACGTTGTTGTTGCTTCAAATTCGCGTTATGGTGACTGTTATAATAAAACATAAATAGGCACGGTTACAGGCTGTAATTGCAGTCTGTGTGTTAATACAGTCCAGTCTCAAACTTAAGAGGTCGTCCAATGGGCCAAACGACAAAATACCCAAGTATTGAGGGGCGCTGTGTATTTATTACTGGGGGTGCCACTGGCATAGGCGCTGCTATGGTTGAGGCATTTGCCATGCAGGGTGCTAAGGTTGCCTTTGTTGATCTGGATGTTGCTGCCGCCGTTGCTCTCTGCGCTAATTTGCAAGATCAGACTGGCACCAGCCCCTGGTTTCGGCAGATTGATGTGACTGACGTCGATGCTCTGCAGGGAGCTATTGCAGTTGCTGTAGAAGAGCTGGGTCCATTGCAGGCACTGATTAACAATGCCGCCAATGATAATCGCCACTCCCCCGCAGAGGTCACAGCTCAGAGTTGGCGCGACTGTATGGCGATCAATCTGGATGCCGCGTTTTTTGCCGCCCAGGCTGGCGCAGAGCTGATGGCTCAGCAGGCAGGCGGCTCCATTATTAACTTTAGCTCGATCAATGCTCTGCTTGGCCCTTCCAATATGCCTGGGTATGTTACCGCCAAGGCTGGGATCGTGGGTATGACCAAGGCGCTAGCCAGAGACTACGGTGAATCGCACATCAGAGTAAATGCTATTTTACCCGGCTGGGTGGTGACCGAGCGCCAACTTGCCAGCTGGCTGACTCCAGAGGCCGAGGCAGACTGGATGAAGCAGGTGGCTCTTAAAGAGCGACTACAGCCTTCTGAGGTGGCCAACCTAGCCTTGTTTCTGGTGGCAGATGATAGCCGCATGATAACCGGCCAGAGCTTTACCATTGATGGTGGCAGGACCTGACCCATGTCCGAATCTTTTTTTATTGCCGGAGACTGGGGCAGCACTAATCTGCGCCTGCATCTCTGTTGCTCCAAGAACTCAGTAGCTGAGATATTAGCCACTCAAAATGGCCCTGGTTGCAGCAAAATATATAATGATTTTGAAGAAATTTTCTTCGATCTGGTGGCTGACTGGATTGAGCAGTATGGCCCTGTACCAGTCATTTTATCTGGTGCGGTTGGCTCTAATGTTGGCTGGCATACAGTGCCCTACTTGGACTGCCCAGCCAAGCCAGAGCAGATTGCTGCTGGCACCAATAAGCGGGTTATTCGTGGGCTAGAACTGTGGATCTTGTCTGGGCTAAAAACCCGCACTGCTCTTGGAACTCCAGACATGATGCGCGGTGAAGAGCTGCACCTGCTGGGTTGGATGCTAGCCGAGAAGCAGGCTGAAAAAGGCACAGAGCAGATTGTGATACTGCCTGGCACCCATAACAAATGGGCTCTTGTAAAGAACGGCCGGGTAGACAGCTTTGTCACCGCCTTCACTGGGGAGCTTTACTCTGTGTTGGAGCAGCACAGCATCTTAATTACTCAGCCCATGGCTGATCATTTTTCTGATCAATCGTTTATACAGGGGGTTGAGCTTGCCAAAACCTTAAAGCCGGGCCAGCTACTTAATGCCCTATTTACTACCCGCAGTCGTCAGATTGAGGGAGAGCTAAAAGCAGAGGATGCAGCTTCCTTTCTGTCGGGCCTACTGGTTGCCTCTGATATTATTGGTTCTATGGGGCTATTTGTACCTGGCTCGGGGCAGTTAGTAGATGGCTCTAGGCAGTTAGCAGAAATAGTGATTATTGGCGATCAGTTGCTAGGTCATGCCTATCAACTGGCTCTGGGCTCTATGGGCATAGAGGCACAGATTTTTGACCCAACTCAGATTGCTATTGCCGGCTATCAGGCCGTTTATCAATCTCTCAACAGGGACAGAGCTCAATGACAGAAAAATTAGAAAACTGGTTTGCGCAGATGCCGGTTATTGCCATCTTGCGGGGTGTGTGCCCAGGGGAAGTGGTGGACATTGGCGAGGCCTTGCATCAGGCTGGCATTGGTATTATTGAGGTGCCACTTAATTCTCCCGACCCAATAACCAGTATTAAAAATCTGGTGGAAGCCATGGGTGATCGCTGTGTTATTGGTGCTGGCACAGTGTTGACCGAAGCTGATGTGGTGGGTGTCGCCGGAGCTGGAGGCGAAATTGCGATTAGCCCCAACACCAATCCAGCAGTGATTGAGCGCAGTCTGGAAGCGGGTTTAGTCCCGATGCCCGGATGGGCCACCGCGACTGAGGCATTTGCGGCTTATCAGTGCGGTGCCCGCTATTTAAAATGCTTTCCCGCTGCAACCTATGGGCCCGGTCATATTGCAGGGCTAAGTGCGGTGTTGCCGAAAAGCTGCAAACTATTGGCAGTGGGTGGTGTAGGGGCAGATGTTGCAAATCAGTGGCTACAGGCTGGGGCCGATGGTTTTGGCATTGGTTCGGAGCTCTATAAACCTGGTGATAGCGCGGAACAGGTTTACCAGTCTGCGCGGGCGGTGGTGGATGCAATTAATGCTGTGCGGGCTAAATAAAGGCAAAGGAAAAGATAATGGTAGCAGCCAGATTAATAGACATAGTGAAGGTCGAGAATGAATTGGGCGAAGGGGTGATCTGGGATGCCCCTGGTGCCGCTGTCTGGTGGACGGATATCGAGGGTAGCATTCTGTATCGTTATTGCCCGCAAGACAAACAGCTCGATCAATGGGCCACACCGGAGCGCTTGGGGTCTTTTGCTTTAGTTGCTAACAGTGACAATCTAATGTGCGGCTTTGCCAGTGGTTTTGCCTATTACAATCCTGCAACTGGCGCTATTCAATGGCTCAGTAAAACAGAGCAGGCTAATCCTGGCACCAGACTCAATGATGGCCGTGCTGATCGCCAAGGTCGGTTTTGGGCTGGCTCTATGGTGGAATCCGGGGAGCAGGGTGCCGGAGCACTTTACTGTCTTGACCATAGGTTACAGGTCTCCAGCCAGATTGGGGGCCTGTCAATTTCCAATGGCCTCTGCTGGAGCCCAGATAGCAAGCTGATGTATCACACGGATACCCCCTCAAGGCGTATCCATCGCTATGACTTTGACACAGCCACTGGCGCTATCACAAATCAAAGCTTGTTAGTGCGCACCGAGAAGGGCTGTTTTCCCGATGGTGCCACAGTAGATGCAGAAGGCTATATTTGGAGCGCCCAGTGGGCTGCCAGCCGTGTGGTGCGCTATAGCCCAGAGGGGGAGATCGACTTTATTTTACCTCTGCAGGTTAGCCAGCCTACCTGTGCCGCCTTTGGTGGGCCGGCATTAAACAGGCTTTTTGTCACCAGTGCTTATCAGGGCTTGAACGCAGAGGCTCGCAAGACAGAGCCTGAGGCGGGTAATTTATTTATTTTTGAAACCGACGCTAAAGGGATTGCAGACCCGCTATTTCAGCCGCGCTAATCCTTTTTCACCGTACACTCAACCAGAGACTTTAACGAGGTCTCATATTTTTTCTGTCTCGCTTGAGAGCTGTCAAAAATCATAGCCACAGTAATATCTTCAATTGCCTGCAAGTTGACGTCGTGGTGGATAAGATACTAGCCTGCGGCAGCGGGCATAATTGTTATTCCATTAAATGTCAGACTTTAAGCTGGCTTTATATTTGTTAGCTGGCTATTTGAATAAATAGCCTTGAGGGTATGCTGACAATATAGCGCACTAGGAGCGTTTTAGAACTTTTACCAGCTCGGCGATTTTGATGTCCACTTGATTCTGGCTCAGCAGAGAATCTCTCACACATTCCTCAATATGTTTTTCTAAAATCTTTGCCTCAACTGTCGCTATGGCTGATTTAGCCGCTTTCAGTTGGTTGAGAATGTCGACACAGTATTTACCTTCATCAACCATTTTACCCACACCATTGATCTGCCCTGAAATACGATTGATATTGGGAATTAATTTTTTGTGGCATGAATGTGTCATGGCCCTTCCTTAGATAAAGTTGGGGAGAACATAGGTGAATATACTGGCACAGATAAAGATACCAGTGGAAAAGTAATAGACTTGTCGCGAGCGCTGCCTGGTTTGCAAGCAGGTACGACCAAGTTCTGGGTCGGCAGGGCAAGGCATTCTGGCCGTTTTATAATTGACCAGTCCTGCGATTACAATCATCGCCAGTGCGAACAGGCTAATGGCTATTTTGTATTGGGACAGCACAATCAAAAATGGGAATACGCCAATCAGGCTGGCAAAACTGGCACCAGCACCCAGAGTGACAAAAAGTGCTGGCAGGGCACAGCATATCAATGTTGATGTAGAGGCAAATAGGGAAAAGAAATTGGCCGCTTTATCTTGCATCTTATTTGCCTATCACTTGAATGGCAGTGGCATTAAGACCGTTGTTAAGAATATTTTTTTCAATCACAGTGCGATCTATTTTTACCGCCTGGGAATAGGCTAGCAAGACTTTCCCTGATGCCAGGTCCACGTCTATTTTGGTTACGGTGTTGTCTTTATCAAAGGTCTTCTCAATGCCACGAGCACAGAAGTCGCAGACCATACCCTGAACACTGATAACCACTATCTGATCACTGGGAACGGCATTAACAAAGTTATCGAAGCGCTCGGCATCAACGCTGAGGGTTTGGCCGTCGACCATCGTATCGTGAACATGCCCTTTGTGGGAGTGCATATGCTCCATTTCATGTTCGGCAGCCTGAGGTGCTGTTGCGGTCAGTAGTAATATTGCCAAAAGTAATTTTTTCATAATGGTCTCGCTATTTTTTTTAGAATCTGTACATGAGATGGACGTCCCAGTTGGTCCGTTTGTGGTAGCCGAACTCAATCAAGGCGCCACCTTTAAAAACCCGCAGCACTGGATAGGTGGCTCGTTTGTTGTCAAAGTCATTCTTCTTACTTTTAATCATCAGCCAGGTATGGAGAGCACCGTAGTCGCCCAGATAGGGTGCCAGGCCAAACGTTACCGACTGTTCGAAGAGATCGTAACCATCCCCTGATACCTGCTTGGCTGAGAAGCCAACAAACAATCGTCTGGTTTCCCAGTCGCCGGTCAGAGCATAAAAGTGATTGTTGGTATCGTTCAGCCCAACTCCAGTTTTAAGATATAGGTTGCGTTGGGAGGTGTCGCTGTTCTTGCGATTAATTAAGTAGGTTAATCTGGCCGAGGGAAATTGCTGGCCAGTGATTTTGTCTTTTTGGTAATCCAGCCCCAGCGAGTAGTTAATATTGGGGGTGTAGTGCCAGTAAATATTATCTGCAAGTGTTGCGGAATTGAACATCAATGTATGGCCGCCGACATAAGAAATGGGCCGGCTCAGCGAGGTTGAGGCAACCATCAGGAAACAGATAAAACATAAAGTCTTCATACCCCCATAGGGTATATTAGAAAAAGACTGCTGTCAATGGAGTTTCAATGATTGTAATCGACAATAAAAAAGGGGTGCCATTTGGCACCCCTTTTGAACTTCTTGCTACTTACAACTTGGTTTAACTTAGAAGTTGTAACCAGCTTTCACGTACCAGTATGAACCTTCGATACCATAAGGAGAGGTCTCGTAGAAGATTGCACCCAGAACATTACCTGGAACGCCTTCGGCAACAGCACCTGCTGAACCATCGATGCGCAGTGCATCCTGGTCAAACATGTTCTGAGCTCCAAGAGTCAGGTCGATGTTATTGTCGAAGCTGTAAGTCATTTCCATGTCTACAGTCATCTCTGCATCTGATTCAGTACCAAACCAGTCAGCATGCACTGCATAGTACTCGCCGTAGTAGTTAGCACGGATAAATGCGCTCAGGTTTTCAGTAGCACCGAAGCCTGACTGAGACATAGTGAATGTAGCACGGTGGTTAGGCAGACCTTCTTCAAGACGCTTAACTTTGCTGTCGCTTGTAACACTACCCTGATCAGAAACTTCAGTATCAGTCATGTTGTAAGCTGCGCTGAACGACGTAGAGCCACCTAGCAGCTCGGTATCGTATGTAGCAACGATATCCAGGCCTTGAGTGTTTGTGTTAAAGTCGTTAGTGAAGTAGTTAACCTGACCAATTAGCTCTGGGTTAGGAATACCCGCAGCAGACATAGCAACACGCTGTGCAGCTGTGGTGTCGGCATTACTGGTTAGAGCAACACGGTTTTCAACTTCGATCTTGAACCAGTCAGCAGTGATGTCGATGTCACCCACAGACATAACAATACCGAACGCGTAGTTAGTCGACTCTTCTGGCTGCAGTTGACCTGCGCCCAGCTTAAAGCTTGGCAGAGTCTGCGCCTGAGTCAGCTGACCACCAACTAGAGTAGTCTGAGTGTTAACAACGTTAGCCTGACCCTGAGTTGGAGCACGGAAACCGGTGCTGTGTGAACCACGGATAGACAGATTTTCTGACATCTCTTTGCTGAAGGTTACCTTGTAGTTAGCAGTATCGCCGAAGCTTGTGTAGTCCTCATAGCGCAGAGCACCACCCACCAAAAGAGTATCAGTTACCTGAGATTCAACATCCATATAGAGGGCGTAGTTGCGACGAGAGAACGCACCAGCTGAGTCTGGAGAGAATCCAGCGAAGCCATGTGAACCAATGTTGAAACCCTGCTCGGCATACTTACCAACTTTCCAAGAAGCTTCTTCACCAGAGACAACTTCAAAAGTAGTTTCACGCCACTCAGCACCACCAGCGATGCTAGTGTCGCCATACTGCTTTTGCAGGTCTAGGTTGAAGGTCTTCTCCAGCTGAATGTAGCTACCAGTGTAGAAGTCTCGCTTTGAATCAGGGCCCATCGATGGGTTGAACGTGTTGTTCAGACCAAAGTCTGCTTCGTTGCGACCAACAGAACCGCTGATGTCATAACGAACGCCGTCCATGTTTCCACCAGTGATTTCGCCACGGGTACCAGCTGTGAAAGAGGTATCGGTGATGTTACCGGTGAAGCGAGGAGTGTAACCGCCTGGAGCCTGTTCGTTGTGAATATAGCAGTTAGGGTTTGCCATAATCGCATCGCGCAGCGCGTAGTCAGAGGGATCTACATCAGTTGGGCAGTTACCGGACATATCACCAGTTACGTCTGCAATCAAACGGTTGCCATCACCATTTGTAAATACTCCGCCACGGCTGTCTGGGTTACGGTAGTAGAAACCACCATCCACGTCGCGCTCAGAATAGTTACCGAACATGTAAGCTTCAGCGCCATTGCCCAGGTCTAGGCCTGAGTTGAAGAAGAAAGTTACGTCGTCGTCAATGATTGGAGCTCCCCAGATTTGAGCTGGGTCAGTTACTGCCGTGTTACCTGAGTTGATCAGAGCCTGAGCATCCGGACGCTGAACTGAACGAGAAGTATCGTCAGCCTGCTTAACCTGGAAGCTAACATTCATAAAGCCAGCAGCAGTCAGAGGCATACCAATGTTACCTGCCACTGTAGTAGTGGTGCCGTCGCCTTCGCTGTACTCACCCTGCTTAACAGTCAAGCTTCCGCCTTCGGAAGAATCATTGAGCACGAAGTTTAAAACTCCAGCGATCGCATCAGAACCATACTGAGCTGCTGCGCCATCACGCAGAACTTCAACCTGCTTCAGAGCAATGCTTGGAATGACAGAAACGTCTGCGCCCTGAGAACCGTCATTTACACCACCGCCCTGGAAGGCGATAACGGATGCACGGTGACGACGCTTACCATTAACCAGCACCAAGGTGCTGTCTGCAGACAGGCCACGCAGGTTGGCTGGACGGATCATAGAAGCCGCGTCACTAATTGGCTGCAGGTGAACGTTTAGTGAAGGGATAGCTCCCTGAAGCTGCATAAGCAGGTCAGAACTACCAGCTGAATTCAGCTCGTCTGCACTTAAAACGTCAACAGGAACTGGTGACTCAGCAACGGTGCGAGGTGCACCACGTGAACCAACAACAACCACTTCTTCAAGTGCTGCCTCTGCGGCGAATCCAACTGAAGGGAGCGCAGTGCTTCCCGCAATGACTGCTGCTGCAATAGTATTCATTTTCAAAAAGGTATTAGATTTCATAAATCTCCCCCGAGATGATTGTGGATAAAGCTTACTTTTCTATTTACGTATTGGATTATGGTTTTAATCAGTCAACCAAGTCAGATGGGTTCTGATTCCAATACTGCATTGATAGGACGAAGGTGGTCCCGCTCCCCTCAGTCGAGAGTTTACTCTAATTATATTTATTTTTCGATAGTCGTTTTTAGGTAAATAAAAGTCGCATTGTGCTGGCATTTAAGTTTATATTTTTTTCTTGGCCATAAGGGTCTTAGATTTTTCACCCGGAATTTCTCGCACTAATTTCGGCACTAGAAAGCCGGGCAGTTCGCCCTGTAACTGTGCATAGATTTGCAAGGCGCGCTGCTGAGAAATATCGAAATGGCTAGCGCCCGCTACCGGATCTAATAGATGCAAGTAATAGGGGGTTACACCTATATCGTAGAGGGATTCGCTAAGCTGGGCTAATACCTCTGAGCTGTCATTGACACCTTTCAGCAATACAGTTTGGTTAAGCACCAGCATGCCCTTAGCCGATAGCTTCTGAACCATATCTGCTACCGAGGGATTAATTTCATTGCCATGGTTAATATGCAGCACCATTATTGGCACAAGGCGCGTGGCTGTGGCCCAACTTAAAAATGACTCGTCAATTCGCGATGGAATTACCACAGGCAAACGGCTGTGGATGCGCAGACGCTTAATATGCGGGATATTCGCTATTTGCTCAGCCAGCCAGCCTAGAAAGCTATCATTGGCCGCGAGGGGGTCGCCACCACTGAAAATTACCTCATTGATCTCCTTACTCTTGCCTATATAAAGTAGGGCCTGTTGCCATTGTTCTTTATTCTGTCGATTTTCCTGGTAGGGAAAGTGCCGACGGAAACAGTAGCGACAGTTGATCGCGCAGCTAGGGCTCACGATCAACAGCAGCCGATTACCATACTTATGCACAATACCAGGCACCGGATTATGCCGAGTTTCCTCTAAGGGGTCGGAGCTGAAGCCAACCGCAGGCTGAGTTTCTTGGAGAACAGGCAGCACCTGAGCCAATAAGGGGTCATTGGGGTTGCCAACCTCCATGCGCTCGATAAATGGGCGAGGTACTCTCAGAGGGAAATCTCTAGCGGCCTGATGGCTTGTGGCGAGTTGTCCTGGCTTAAGTTGCAAGCAGGCTAGCAGTTCATCAATTGAGCTGACGCACTGGCTAAATTCAGTTTTCCAGCTCGGTTGAATATCAATGGCCTGGGAGGCAATAATGGCGGGCATAGGCGGTAAGCTTTGGTTGCAATTTTGGATGCGGCGACTTTTGTCAAGTTTACGCTATTTCAGCAGGTTTATGGACCGAGAGTAATAAACTATTGAAGACCGATGAATTTTATATGGCCAGAGCCCTGGAACTAGCGGTTCAGGCTGGCGAAGCAGGTGAAGTACCCGTAGGCGCAGTGCTGGTAAAAGACGGTCTGGTGATTGGTGAGGGCTACAACCAGTCTATTTTTAGCTGCGACCCCACCGCCCATGCAGAGATTGTGGCACTGCGCAATGCTGCCGTTCATCTCGAAAACTACCGCTTAACTGGTTGCGATCTCTATGTGACTATTGAGCCCTGCACCATGTGTGTGGGGGCCATGATTCACGCCCGCGTCAGCCGGAT
Source organism: Porticoccaceae bacterium (assembly GCA_029252555.1). Classification (GTDB taxonomy): domain Bacteria; phylum Pseudomonadota; class Gammaproteobacteria; order Pseudomonadales; family Porticoccaceae; genus HTCC2207. The sequence goes on along the minus strand of JAQXBF010000014.1, from coordinate 34,300 downwards.
TATTTTTGGCGCTAAAGAACCGCGGGCTGGGGCTTTGACCAGCCAATTGCAGCTAATGGGCAGTAGCCATTTTAATCACACAATTGCTTGGCAGGGGGGGGTGATGGAAAAACAATGTGGTGACCTCATTAGCCAGTTCTTCCGTCGCAAGCGGGGTAATTAGCCCTAGTTTCCTGTGGTTTATGTTCCTATATTGAAGGCAGGTCGTTGATTTCCCAGTCTACGGATTCAGACTGCTCCTCGAGTTGGGGCTGGTAGTCTTGCAGAGAGAGAGCATGGAGCTGAAGATAGGTTTTGTAGTATTGAATATTATTCACATACAGCACTGGCTCGTTGCCCCGTGCATAGCCATATTTTAGGGTCGAGTAATATTTCTTTTTGCTTAGCATCGGCAGGTGCTGGCGAACATCGACCCAGCTATCCGGGTTCTTGCCATTGCGTACCGTTAGAATTCGCGCATCTTCCAAATGACCAAAGCCAACATTATAGGCGGCCAGTGCAAACCGAGTGCGATCAGGGTCGCCAATACGGGCGGGCATTCGAGCCTTTAGTTTTAGAAAATAGGCCGCGCCTCCCCTTAAACTTTGGGCAGCATCAAGGCGGTTGGTCACTTTCATCTCTCTGGCTGTATCCATAGTCAGCATCATTAGCCCCCGCACACCAGTGGGGGATTTAGCTCTTGGGTTCCAGTGGGATTCTTGATAGGCGATCGCTGCCAGTAACTGCCAGTCCATGCCAAATTCAGCGGCAGTTTCACGAAATAATGTTTCATACTTAGGCAGACGGTTGGCCACTAATCTGCCGAGGCGCTGGGAATTTGAGACGGAAAAATTCTCCGTTTGTGCCAGCAGCTGACTGGTTAGTGATTCAAGCTCTCCAGACTCAATGTAAGCCTGCAAGAATGAATTGGCTGCATTGAGCAGGGTGCCATCATTATGAGACGGAAACGCCCAGGCTATTGGCTGTGGCTGAGAGATATCCATTGCCTTGCGTGCCTTGGGATAAATATGCCGATTGATGAGATAGGCCAGGGAATCCACTACACTGTAGGCGATTTCACCTTCATGGACTCTGCGAATAAGATCACTCATCTCCGCCTGATCCTGTTCCCGCCAGGTTAACTTTGGCTGTTCAGCCTTTAGTTTCTGCAAATGCTCACTGTGGGAAGAATCCGCGATTACGACTAGCTCGCCGTCAAGACTTTCAAGAGACTTTGGGCGTTTGCTGCCGCCGCGGTAAATAAGCTGCTGGGTCACCTCAAGGTAGGGCATTGCAAAAACCAGCGATCGATTTCGCTCCGCTGTTTGCACAAGATTGGCGGCAGCAAAATCTCCTTGGGGGCCACCCACCGAATATAAGAGCCTGCGCAGAGTGGACTTGGTTTTGACTACCAGCTCAACGCCGAGACTGTCGGCAAAGGCTTTGGCCAGAAGATAATCAAAGCCATTTTTACCATGGCCATCTTCAAAGTAGGTGGTAGGGCCCTGCAATGTGAGCATCACAAGCTCGCCCCTGGCTTTGACTTGGGCGAGATCATTGAGATGGGAACTCGTTGAGATCAGCGAGACAAATGGCAGCAGAAAAAGGGCCAAAATGATCCGATTGCGCAATTTTCTTTCTCTGTTGGAGAGTTCCCGCATTATTTTTCGAAATACCTCTTAAGGCTTTATATAAGGCATTATTACGGCTGCTGTTCGATTAAGCAAAATTGTACATGGTTTAGTAAATTCTATCTGCCTATGGCTAGATTTTTCCGCTAGAATAGCGCCCTTTCCCTAATGACGATTTTGAGACCAGCCTTGATGATAATTCTCAGCGGTGCACCTTCTCTTTCCGCCTTTCGACGTCGAAAATTACTCTCTAACCTACAAAAATCTGTGTCCTCAGTGACTTCTGTGACGGCAGAATATGTGCACTTTGCCGAAGCGAGCGAGGCTCTGTCAGAAGCCGATAGTGCGACCCTAAAGGCACTGATGACTTACGGTCCTATCGAAGAGCAGCAGAGTAATGACGGCAGTCTGTTATTGGTGATTCCTCGCCCAGGCACTATTTCACCCTGGTCGAGCAAGGCAACGGATATTGCCCATAACTGTGGGCTTGAGAGCATTGTTCGGGTTGAAAGAGGCACGGCCTACTATGTTGCTTCCAGCGAAGCATTGACTAAACAACAGCTAAGCCTGTTAGGGGAGATGGTCAGCGACCGCATGGTTGAGACAGTAAAGACAGATTTACAGCAAGCTGAGGCGCTGTTTACGCACCATCAGCCAAAACCAATAACAGAAGTTGATATTCTCGCAGGGGGTGCTGGTGCACTTAAGTTGGCCAATGTGGACTTGGGTCTAGCTCTGGCTGAAGACGAGATCGACTATTTGGTCGCAAGCTTCGAGGAATTGCAGCGCAACCCGTCCGACACAGAACTAATGATGTTTGCTCAGGCTAACTCAGAACATTGCCGCCACAAAATTTTCAATGCTAGCTGGACTATCGATGGTGTTGATCAGCCGAACTCATTGTTTGGCATGATTCGCAATACCAATAATCTGGGTGGCGAAAATGTGCTGTCGGCTTATTCGGATAATGCTGCCGTGGTGGCGGGCACCGAGGGTGGACGTTTTTATCCAGACCCCATCAGCAAGGTCTACGGCTACAGTCAGGAGCCAGTGCACCTTTTAATGAAGGTTGAAACCCATAACCACCCCACAGCGATATCGCCTTATTCCGGTGCGGGCACTGGCTCTGGTGGTGAGATTCGAGATGAAGGTGCTGTGGGTAGGGGGTCCAAACCCAAGGTTGGCTTAGTTGGCTTTACGGTGTCCAATCTGCAGATTCCAGATTATGTTCAGCCTTGGGAGCAGGACTACGGTAAGCCAGACCGCATCGTGTCCGCTCTGGATATTATGATCGAGGGCCCTATTGGCGGTGCCGCCTTCAACAATGAATTTGGCCGCCCCAATATCTGTGGCTACTTTAGAACGTTCGAGGCAGATTTTGCTGGTGAGCGCCGCGGTTATCACAAGCCCATTATGATCGCTGGCGGCTACGGTAATATCCGTGAAGACCATGTTGATAAGCCGGAATTTAAGCCCGGTGCCAAACTAGTTGTGTTGGGTGGCCCTGCTATGTTGATTGGCTTGGGTGGCGGCGCAGCGTCTTCCATGACTACCGGCAGCAGTTCCGAAGATTTGGACTTTGCCTCCGTGCAGCGCCAGAATCCGGAGATTGAGCGCCGATGTCAGGAAGTGATTGATCAGTGCTGGCAGCTGGGTGATACCAACCCCATTGCCTTTATTCATGATGTGGGTGCGGGAGGTCTCTCAAATGCCCTACCTGAGCTTGTTAAAGATGGTGGCACTGGCGGTTGTTTTGATTTGCGCGCTGTACCCAACGCTGAGCCAGGTATGTCCCCGGTAGAAATCTGGTGCAATGAGGCCCAAGAGCGTTATGTTTTGGCCATTAACCCGATAGATGTGGACCGTTTCAAGGCTATCTGTGAGCGCGAGCGGTGCCCCTATGCACTGGTGGGCGAAGCCACAGAAGAGAAACATATCACCGTTGCCGATGGCCACTTTGATAACAATCCGGTCGATCTGCCTATGTCGGTGTTATTTGGTAAAGCGCCAAAAATGCATCGCACAGCCACCAAGCTTGATATCAAAGGTACTGAGTTTACTCCGGAGAATCTGGATATTAATGATTCAGTTTTCCGCGTCTTGCGCCACCCAGCAGTGGCTAGCAAAAGCTTTCTCATTACTATTGGCGATAGAACGGTTAGCGGCATGGTTGCACGGGACCAGATGGTTGGCCCCTGGCAGGTTCCTGTTGCAGATTGTGCTGTTACCACGGTGACCTACGACAGCACTGCTGGTGAAGCTATGGCGATGGGTGAACGTACGCCTCTCGCACTGATCGATGGCCCAGCCTCTGGGCGCATGGCCATTGGTGAAGCGATTACTAATATTAGTGCGGCGCGCATCGGCGATATGGTTGATATCAAGCTGTCTGCTAACTGGATGTGTGCCGCGGGTTCGCCGGGCGAGGATGAAAAGCTCTATCGCACCGTTGAAGCTGTAGGTATGGATTTATGTCCCAAGTTGGGCATTACAGTCCCTGTGGGCAAAGACAGTATGTCTATGCGTACGGCTTGGCAGGAAGAGGGTGACGCAAAGTCTGTCACCGCGCCAATGTCTTTAATTATTACTGCTTTTTCTCCAGTGCTGGATGTGCGTAAAACTTTAACGCCTCAGCTGCGCACTGATCAGGGTAGTACTGAGTTATTGCTCTTGGATTTGGGTGCTGGCGCTAATCGTATGGGTGGCTCTATTTTGGCTCAGGTATTTTCTGAGTTTGGAGACACAGCTCCAGATGTCGATAGCCCGGAGGCGCTGAAGGGCTTCTTTAAAGTGATGCAGGCTTCGCTGGAGCTGGGGGATATTCTGGCCTACCATGATCGCTCTGATGGTGGTTTGTTAGCGACCTTGGCAGAGATGAGCTTTGCCGGCCATGTGGGTATTGATGTTGCTCTCGACGCTCTCGATGAAAATTGGATGGCTGCGCTGTTTAATGAAGAGCTGGGCGCTGTGATTCAGGTGCGCACTGAACTGGCCGACAGCATGATCGAACGCTTTGCCAATGTCGGGGTTGCCGGTTATAGAGTAGGCGCTTTGAATGAGCAGGATTCAGTTCAGATTATGCGTAACAACCAGGTTTTATTTTCTCAGAGCCGCGCCAATTTGCAGTGCTCTTGGAGTGAGACTTCATATCAGGTGGCTTCTTTGCGGGACAATGCGGAATGTGTTCGAGAGGAGTTTGCTCGTATTTCCCATGCCGATGCAGGCCTTTCTGCTGAGCTGACCTTTGACCCTGCTGAGGATATCAGTGCCCCCTATATCAAGACTGGCGTAAAGCCGATGATCGCCATTGTCCGTGAGCAGGGTGTTAACAGCCATCTTGAGATGGCGGCCGCGTTTGATCGCGCTGGGTTTACGGCGATCGATGTTCATATGAGTGATCTACTTGTCGGGCGTTGCTCGCTCGCAGATGTTGCTGGTTTGGTTGCCTGCGGTGGTTTTTCCTATGGCGATGTTTTGGGTGCTGGCGAAGGCTGGGCTAAGACTGTGCTATTTAATGAGCAGATTCGCGATCAATTTCAGGCTTTCTTCCACCGCCCTGAGACGTTTAGTCTAGGTGTTTGTAATGGCTGTCAGATGCTGAGTAATCTCAAACCGCTAATCCCAGGCGCTGAGCTCTGGCCGCGCTTTGTGCGCAATTTTTCTGAACAGTTTGAGGCGCGTTTTTCTCTGGTAAAAATTGAGGAGTCTCCGTCTATTTTCCTAAATGGTATGGCGGGCACTCATATGCCGATCGCGGTTTCCCATGGTGAGGGGCGCGCTGAATTTGCCAGCCCTGAGGCTTTAGCTAAACTGCAGCAAACTGATCAGGTTGCCATGCGCTTTTTGGAAAATGATTTGTCGGTGGCCTCTCGTTATCCCGCTAATCCGAATGGGTCTCCCGACGGCATTACTGGTGTGACCAGTACCGATGGTCGTGCTACTTTGATGATGCCGCATCCTGAAAGGGTGTTTCGCACTGTGCTAAATTCTTGGTACCCTGATGACTGGGGCGAGGACAGTGGCTGGATGCGTATTTTCAGAAATGCGCGCACCTTTATCGGTTAATATTAATGGCTGAGGGCCTCGCTGATGAATAAGATTGCCAATGAAGATGCGTTAGTTAAGAAGGCTCTGCAGGTTGGCGCTGTGTATGCCAAGAAGCGTGCTTACGGTGAGGTTGAAGCTCAGGACTCGGTGAAGCTCAAGGTTGAATTTATCTATAAAGTGCTGGTTGAAGATAAGCTGATTCAGCCTTTGGCTAAAGACCAGATCAGTGATCCCAATATGCGCCATAAGTTAGCGCTGTGGATTTCACGCCAGCTTCCGTCGGACCATCCCCTGCTGTCATCCCGAACGGAGTGAAGGATCCTGTGTTGCGGGGCTCGCCTCGATACCGAGCGTAATTGGTTGTCTTTTTTGATGCACTGTGGGGTTTCTGAAGGATTTTCCCAAACACACCTCCACCATTCCCCAACCTATGTTATCCTCCCCGCGAGTTGACTAGACAGTCGCTGTGTTGATTTCTCAATTAATCGCTTGCGTTTAAGAGGGTGTAATACAGAGGAAAGTCCGGGCTCCAAAGGGTAGAGTGCCAGGTAACACCTGGGGGGCGAAAGCCCACGGCCAGTGCAGCAGAGAGAAGACCGCCGATGGTTCGTTCGCGAATACAGGTAAGGGTGAAAGGGTGCGGTAAGAGCGCACCGCGCTGTTGGTAACAACAGTGGCATGGTAAACCCCACTCGGAGCAAGACCAAATAGGTTCCCGTATGGCGCGACCCGCGTTGGGAACGGGTAGGTTGCTTGAGGCAAGCGGCGACGTTTGTCCCAGATGAATGACTGTCCACGACAGAACCCGGCTTATCGGTCAACTCGCCTAATGCAGTAACGCCAAAAGGGCTAACGAGAAATCGTTGGCCCTTTTTGTTTTGCAGAGAATAGTTGCGGGAATTTATATTCTTTTGCAGTCTAAAAAAACCTAAAAATAAAACTAAATGTTCTTAAAAGTCAGCAAAGCTAGAAGTTACTTTAACTTATGGTCTTAGGGCTATGTTTTCTATTGGTAAATATTTTCTGCTTTTAGCGGCCTGTGGCGCAAACTTTAAAAATACGCGGAACTTACTGATTTTGTTCACTTTTTTAGTCTTCCCTTAGCATTGACATTGACCTGCGATCCCCATAATCTGCACAGATGGGTAAAAGTGGCAAAAAGTGGACATTTAGGTATCTAAGTGGCACATAAGTAGAGCAAAAGGGGTAAAAGTGTTTAGAGGTAGTGATCCAATCAATATGGATACCAAGGGTCGGATGGCAATTCCGACCCGCTACCGTGCTCTGCTCGGAGATATTTGCTCCAACGACCTAGTGATCACCATAGATATGAGGTCTACCTGTTTAACGCTCTCGCCGCTCCCTGAGTGGAAAAAATTCGAAGAAAAAGTCTCGGCATTGCCAGCAATGGATGAGCTTGGCGAAATGCTGAGTCGTTTTGTTGTGGGTCAAGCCAAAGACTTACAGGTGGATGGCAGTGGTCGAATCCTGATTCCACCAGAGCTGCGTGGTTATGCGCAGCTTGAGAAAAAACTAGTGCTGGTCGGGCGGACGCAGCGCCTCGAGATTTGGTCGGAAGAGAACTGGAACGCTGAGCGCGACAAATCCCAAGAAAATTATCGCAGCATGTTAATTGATAAAGAAAACATGTCTGATGCGCTTAAAAACCTTTCCTGGTAGGGGCTGGCTATGACTGCGGTTGGAGAGAGTGCAAAGCAGGTCGAACACGCAACCGTTCTATTACACGAAGCCGTGGATGCTTTGGTTGTGGACCCAGATGGTTTTTATGTTGATGGCACCTTTGGCCGCGGCGGGCACACGGCAGAGCTGTTGAGCCGATTATCGGATCGCGGCACAGCCCTCGCTATAGATAAAGACCCGCAGGCAATTGCGGCGGGGCAGGACAGATTTAGTCAGGATGACCGGTTGCAGCTTTTTCATGGCACCTTTGCAGACTTACAGAAGGTGGCCGCTGAGATGAATAAGGTTGGTGAAGTGTCCGGCGTTCTGCTTGATCTGGGTGTGTCCTCCCCGCAGCTAGATCAGGCAAATCGCGGCTTTAGCTTTATGCGCGACGGCCCTTTGGACATGCGCATGGACACCAGCCGAGGTCTCTCGGCAGCGGAGTGGATTGCCAGCGCTGATGAGCAGGAAATAGCGCGAGTAATTAAAGAGTATGGCGAGGAGCGTTTTGCCCGAAGAATGGCCAGTGCAGTGGTTCGCGAAAGAGTAAAAAAGCCTATTACTGGCACAGTGCAACTGGCGGGAATACTGGCTGCAGCTCACCCAGCTTGGGAGCGTGGCAGGCATCCAGCCACCAAAGCGTTTCAGGCGATACGAATATTTATTAATCGTGAGCTGGATGATTTGGAAGATTTGCTAGGGCAGATTATCGACACATTAAAGGTGGGTGGACGACTGGTGGTTATCAGCTTTCATTCATTGGAAGATCGGCGAGTTAAACGCTTTATTCGCGATCAGGAGAAGGGCATTAGATTGCCAAAAAATTTGCCCGTTCGAGATGTTGAGCGCGGCGTTCGGTTAGTCAAGGTAGGCAAAGTCATAAAACCGGCGGTGACAGAGATTGATGGGAACGTGCGATCGCGCAGCGCAGTAATGCGTATCGCCGAGCGAGTTGCCTGATATGCGGGCCATAGCTAGCCCTTTGCGCATAGCCATTATCTGGGTGCTAGTTGTTGTAAGTGCCCTAGCGGTGGCGCTGGTGAGCCACCTGAGTCGTCAGCAGTATGCCCAGTTAGGGATGATGGAGCGCGAGGCGAATCAAATGAATGCGGATTACGGCAGATACTTGCTTGAGCAAAGCGCCTGGGGTTCTTTGCAGCGAATAGAAAATATGGCAGCACAAAAGCTCGATATGCGCAGCCCAGAACCAGAAGAAATTTTAATAGTTAAGCGCAATCGGTAAGCAATTAACTATAGCGGGTAAAAAGAGCTGGAATAGCTCTCAATGAAATACAAGGGTTAAGGGATAAAAGTGGCCAAGAAATCGGTACAGAAGGTTATACCGCGCTGGCGTTACTACTTAGTAATGCTCGGGTTGGCCTCTCTGCCGATTTTAGTCACGGGCAAAATTGCTCAGCTGCAAGTGATGCCCAGCGAAGAGCATGGCGTAGACTTTTTACAGACTCAGGGCGATGTAAGGGCTATTCGTGAAGAGGGTATTCCAGCCTATCGAGGGCTGATCACCGATCGCAATGGCGAGCCTCTGGCGGTGAGTACCCCGGTCATTACCTTAATCGCTAACCCCAGATATATGCAGACTGCGGCCAATGAGGATGATTTGCTGCGCTTAGCCAGAGCCATAAATATTTCTCTGGCAGACCTTAAAGGCCGTCTTAACCATTACCGCAATAAATCATTTATGCGCCTGGCGCGACAAATCCCGCCTGCGGAAGCTGAAAAAATCCTCAGCTTGCATATTCCTGGTGTGAGCGGCCAGCAAGAGTACAAGCGCTTTTATCCGGCAGGTGAGGTAACAGCTCAACTGGTCGGTATCACAGATATTAAAGATCAGGGCCGTGAGGGCATGGAGCTGGCCTACGATAGTTGGCTCGCTGGTGAGTCAGGATCTAAGAAGGTTATGAAGGATCGCGCGGGCCGCATTATTAAGGATATTTCTTTGATTAAGCCAGCCAGCCCAGGTGAAGCATTGCGCCTGAGTATTGATTTGCGAGTGCAGTACGCTGCTTATCGTGCGCTAAAGGCCTCTGTGCAAAAGCATCAGGCCAAGTCTGGTTCAGTTGTGGTGCTGGATATTGCAACTGGTGAAGTCCTGGCAATGGCCAATCAGCCTTCTTTTAATCCCAATGATCGCTCTAACCTTAGATCAGGGGTCACCCGCAATCGAGCTATCACCGATCTTATGGAGCCGGGTTCCACTGTTAAGCCCTTTACGTTGCTCGCCGCTCTCGAAAGTGGAAAATTCGAACCGGCTACGCAAATTGATACCAGCCCTGGCTACCTCAAGGTCACCTACAAAACCTTTGTTGACCCAAAGAACTACGGCTTACTTGATCTTGCAGGTATTTTGACCAAGTCAAGCCAGGTGGGTACCACAAAAATAGCGCTGGCTCTAGATCCAAATTCAACCCGGGGGTTATTTGAGCGCGTTGGCTTTGGTCAGCCTATAGGCAGTGGTTTCCCCGGTGAAATCATGGGTGATTTGCCCGGCCATATAAAGTGGGACCCAGTCACTCAGGCAACCTTTGCATTTGGCTATGGTTTAAGTGCGTCGTCGCTGCAGATGGCAAGAGCCTATTCCGTATTGGCCAATGATGGATTGCGCAAAGAAATTTCCCTGGTGGCTGTTGAAGAGGCGCCGGAGGGTATTCGGGTGGTAGATGCTGGTATCACCCAAGACGTTAGACGCATGCTGCAAGCAGCGGCCAGCGCCTCAGGCACTGGTAAGCGCGCTATGATTGATGGTTATTCCGTTGGCGGTAAAACAGGCACGTTGCATAAGGTGAAGGCTAGCGGTGGCTATGATGATAATCGCTATATGTCAGTGTTTGCGGGCTTATCACCAGTGGACAATCCCCGATTAGTCACCATTGTGGTGATTGATGAGCCTCAGGATGGTGACTATTTTGGTGGTTTGGTAGCAGCCCCTGTGTTTTCAGAGGTGACAGGTAATGCGTTGCGTTTACTCCAGGTTACTCCAGACCAATTAGATGTAAATCGCACCATTGCCAGTTTGCGCCAGCGGCAAAAAAAGCGAGGGGACTCATGATGAGCCTATCGCAAAAATGGACAATGACATTGGCTCAGCTTATCGCTGATTTTAGTGTTTCTGGCACCTACCCAGATGTGGCTGTTGAAGGTATAGCGCTGGACAGTCGCGAGGTGCAGACCGGTGATCTCTTTATTGCCATTAAAGGAACTGCTAGCGATGGCGTGACCTTTATCCCCCAAGCCATAGAGCGCGGGGCCGTAGCAGTGCTAGTTGAGAAAGATCAGCTGGTGGGCCCCTTGCTAGACGGGCTAATCGACGGTGCTAATGCTTCAATACCAGTTATTGGTATTGAGAATCTTAGCGAGTATGTGTCGGATATTGCTGGTGTTTTCTATGGCGACCCCTCCGCAAAAATGAGCCTGACTGCCATTACCGGCACCAATGGCAAAACCACCTGTTCGCGGCTATTTGCTGAATTGCTAGAGAATTTGCATGCCAAGGAGGCTGGAACCGCAGGGTTTATAGGAACATTGGGTTACGGCATGGTTCGCAATGCAGGCTATCAGGCTCTCCATGATAGTGCAGACAGCCAAGATAATAAGGTGGCTAGCTCGGTCACCCAGACAGGGTTAACCACTCCAGATGCCGCGGCCATGCAGCGCATTCTTGCAGAGCTGGCAAGCAAGGGCGCTAAAAATATAGCGTTGGAAGTTTCATCCCACAGCCTGGTTCAGCGCCGCGTTGCCGGAGTAAAAATCACGACCGCAGTATTCACCAATTTAAGTCGCGATCACCTTGATTATCATGGGGATATCAATGCTTACGCGGCAGCCAAGTCCCGGTTATTTGCCATGCAGGGGTTGCAGCATGCGGTGATCAACCTGGATGACAGCGTGGGTAAGGCAATACTGGCAAACCTGAATATTGATATTCAGGGGGTCAGTTTTAGCCTGGATAATAGCGCTGCTGATATTTATTGCTCCACCATTGGATTGTCTCCCGAAGGTTTGCGAGCCTCTGTGATCACACCTTGGGGGCAGGGTGAAATAAGTTCTCCACTTCTTGGGAAATTTAATCTGGCAAATTTGCTAGCGGTGATTGGTGCTGCCGGTGTTCAAGGTTTTGCGCTAACCGATATTTTCTGTGCCATCCCCTTATTGCGGGCTGTGCCCGGTCGTATGGAATTAGTGGATGCCAGTGCAGAGCCATCTATTGTGGTCGACTATGCCCATACACCAGATGCTCTTGAAAAGGCATTGCATGCATTGAGGGTGCACTGTCGCGGCAATCTTTGGGTTGTGTTTGGTTGCGGTGGTGATCGCGATACCGGCAAACGCGCTGAAATGGGTGAGATTGCCCAGCGCTGTGCAGATAAGGTGGTAGTGACCAGTGACAACCCGCGCACGGAATCTCCCCAACAAATTATTGACCAAATTCTTCAGGGTACCAGTCGCGAGGTAATCGTCGAGTCCGATCGGCGCAAGGCTATCCGTCAGGCTATTTTTTCGGCGGATAAAAATGACGTGGTATTGATTGCTGGAAAAGGCCACGAGGATTACCAAATATTAGGTGCACAACGCCTGCCCTTTAGTGATCAGGCAGAAGCCAGATTGGCGTTGAGAGAACTTGAGCGGGCTGCGCTGCATGATGGTGGTGACCAATGATGCCCCAGCAGCGCCTTACAGATGCCGCCGTGCGCTTTGGTGGCACCCTGTTAAACCCTGACTGTCACTTCGATCAGGTTTCTATTAATAGCCGCACGATCAATGAGGGCGACCTCTTTGTTGCTCTGGTTGGCGACCACTTTGATGCCCACCAATTTCTGCCTCAAGCAGCTGCCGTCGCCAGTGGGTTAGTGGTCTCTGTGGCTGATAAAACATTGCCCTTGCCCCAGTGGGTTGTGGAAGATACCACGGTGGCCCTTGGCCAATTAGCGCAACTGCGTCGCGAGACCTTTGAAGGCTCCGTGATTGCTATTACCGGCAGCACCGGCAAAACCTCGGTAAAAGAATTAACTGCCTCAATCCTTCGCCACTGCGGGTCGGTGCATGCTACCGCCGGGAATCTAAATAACCATATTGGTGTGCCGCTGACCTTGCTATCTATGGATATTGATGCCGAGTTTGCAGTAGTCGAAATGGGTGCTAGTGCTGGCGGCGAGATTGGTTACTTATGCTCAATTGCGACGCCAGATATCGCCCTGATTAACAATGTGCAGTCTTCTCATATCGAAGGTTTTGGCAGTGTCGAGGCTGTGGCCGCAGCCAAAGGTGAGATATACAGCGGATTGAAGTCAGCGGGTATCGCTGTTCTTAATCTTGATCAGCCTTGGTGTGATAGCTGGCGCCAACTCATTGATGATAAGCCTTGCCTGACTTTTTCTGCGAGTAATGCATCTGCTGATATCAGTGCTACGGATATTAAAGTAATGGACAACGGCTGTTGTAGTTTTGTGCTGAACGTCAATCTAATGTCAGAGCAACCGGCCCTGCAGCAAGCGATAGAGCTGTCGGTTCCCGGCAGCCACAATGTTGAAAATGCACTGGCCGCATCTTCCTGCGCTCTGGCCGCAGGTGCCAACCTAAAGCAGATTGCCGATGGTCTGGCGCTGGTATCGCCTATTGCAGGCCGCCTTCAGTTGAAGCCATTGGCCAATGGCAGTGCCGTTATTGATGACAGCTATAACGCCAGCCCCAGCTCTTTCCGCGCAGCTATTGATGTGCTGGTTAATCGGCAAGGGCGCACGGTTCTGGTTATGGGCGATATGGGTGAATTGGGTGATGACAGTGTCAATCTGCATTCCCAGGTGGGTATGTATGCACAGCAGGCTGGTATAGATGCCCTTTATACCGTGGGTGATCTAAGTGCTCATGCCTGTCAGATCTTTGCCGGTAATCATTGTGCCACTAAAGAGTTGCTAGCGACCGCTTTAGAGCAGGAATTAGAGACAGCAGATTCAGAAAACAACCCTGTGACCTTTTTGGTCAAGGGTTCGAGAAGTGCTGGCATGGAACAGATTGTGGAACATTTAATTACCCGAGGGGACACCTAATGTTACTCTGGCTTGCAGATTATCTAAGTCAATATTACAGCCCGTTCTCAGTGGTGCAGTATCTGACCCTGAGAGGCATTCTCTCTGTGCTGACCGCCTTGGCTATCTGTCTGATTGCCGGGCCTATTGTGATCCGGCGTCTCAATTACCTGCAAATGGGCCAGGCCATACGCAGCGATGGCCCCAAAAGCCATCTCAGCAAAGCGGGCACTCCCACAATGGGCGGTGCGCTCATTTTGCTGGCCATCTTTATTTCTACCCTGCTGTGGGCAGATCTGGAAAATCGCTATGTTTGGGTAGTGTTGGGCGTGGCCTTCACCTTTGGCCTTATTGGTTGGGTTGATGACTACCGCAAGGTGGTAGAGAAGAACCCTCGCGGCCTGCCTGGGCGATGGAAGTATTTTTGGCAGTCTATCTTTGGTTTTACGGCAGCGGCAACCCTGTATTACACCGCCCAAAGCCCTGCAGAGCTTGAGCTTATTGTGCCGTTTTTCAAAAACTTTGCCTTAAATATGGGCCCGTTTTATATCCTGTTTACCTATTTTGTGATTGTCGGTACAAGCAATGCGGTCAATTTAACCGATGGTCTTGATGGCCTGGCTATCCTGCCCACGGTATTGGTTAGTGGTGCCTTGGGTATTATCGCCTACCTCACAGGTAACTATCAGTTTGCCAACTATCTGCATATTCCCTACATCAGCGGTGCTGGTGAGTTATTGATCTTTACTGCGGCGCTAAGTGGTGCGGGACTAGGCTTCCTTTGGTTTAACACCTATCCCGCTATGGTCTTTATGGGTGATGTGGGCGCGCTGGCCCTAGGCGCAGCCTTGGGTGTGGTGGCGGTTATCGTGCGCCAGGAAATTGTGCTGCTGATTATGGGTGGCGTATTTGTGATGGAGACGTTGTCGGTCATTATTCAGGTGGCCTCATTTAAGCTCACCGGCAAGCGTATTTTCCGTATGGCTCCATTACATCACCACTATGAGTTAAAAGGTTGGCCAGAGCCCCGGGTAATTGTGCGGTTCTGGATTATTACAGTAATGCTAGTGCTGCTTGGCCTAGCCACATTAAAACTGCGTTAAAAAATGTTGAGTGCGGCAATGACTAGTGTAATCGCGACTAATCGCAAGACAGCTATCCTGGGCATGGGCGCCACGGGCCTGTCTGCGGCGCGTTTTCTGTCGTCGATTGGCGATAGTTTTGTCTTTGCAGATAGCCGCAGCGAGCCGCCAAGATTACAAGAAGTAAGGGATCACTATCCTGACACTACTTTTGTGCTTGGCGCTTTTGAAGCAGACCTACTATTAAATATGGATCGCGCGATAGTCAGTCCCGGAATTTCTCTGGACGAGCCCGCTCTAGTGGCCGCTCGGGAAAGCGGCGTGGAATTGATTGGCGATCTAGAGCTATTTTTGCAGCATGCCAATGCACCAGTTATCGGGATCACAGGCTCCAATGGTAAGAGTACAGTCACAACTCTCTTGGGCGCTATGGCCAAGGCCAGTGGTTTAGCGGTTGGTGTTGGCGGCAATTTGGGCACGCCCATGCTGGACCTACTCGATGAGCGGCACGAACTGTATGTGCTCGAGCTTTCGAGCTTCCAGCTTGAATTACTCAATGATAGCCGCGGTGCGATTGTAGCTCTGCTCAATGTGTCAGCAGACCATATGGATCGGTATCAGGGGCTGCAGCAATATCATGCGGCCAAACATCGTATTTTCCGCGGTGCCGGCAAAGCGGTGATCAATCGTGAAGACCAGTTAACAAAGCCGTTGTTATCCAAGCAGGTGCAGCTATCAAGCTTTGGTCTTAATCAACCAGATTTGGGCGAGTTTGGCATTTTAGAAGGCTTGGAGCAGGGCTATCTTGCCTATGGCATCGAGCGTCTCATTCCCGTTGCTGATGTCGCTCTTAAAGGGACTCATAACCTGGCCAACGCTCTGGCCGCTCTGGCGCTGGGACATGGGGCAGGCCTCTCATTGGAGGCTATGACCGACACATTAAAAACCTATAAGGGGCTGCCCCATCGCTGTGAAAATATCGCGGAGATCGATGGTGTTCTCTACATAGATGACTCCAAGGGTACCAATGTTGGTGCCACAGAGGCGGCACTGCAGGGCTTTGGCAGCTCTGAGGGCAAAAACCTGATTTTGATTGCCGGTGGTCAGGGTAAGGATCAGGACTTTGCTGATTTACAGCCTGCCGCGGCCAAGTATGTTAAGCGAGCTCTGCTATTTGGTGAGGATGCTGCCCAGGTTCAACTGGGTTTGCAGGGCGCCTGTGATACAGAGCAGTTGGATTCATTGCAGCAAGCTGTGCGGCACGCATCTGAGATTGCGGTCTCGGGAGATATTGTTTTGCTGTCTCCCGCCTGTGCAAGCTTCGATATGTTTTCCGGTTTTGAAGAGCGGGGCCTTTGCTTCCAGCAGGCAGTGGCTGAGTTGGTTGATATTTCAGGAGGGCAGCCATGCAGTTAAGTTTGCCTCTGGGAGGTTTTGGTGTATCTGAAGCCCCCTGGCATGTGGATATGCGCCTGTTGTTGCCAGTATTGGCACTGCTATCAATTGGCTTGATTATGGTTGCCTCAGCTTCATTTAGTTTTGCCGAACACAGGCTGGGAGATCAGTTTTTCTTTGTTAAGCGACATTTGGCTTATCTGCTGATTGGCGCTGGCGCTATGGGTGTCGGCTTCTTTGTATCACCATCTCTATGGGCCAACTATGGTCGTCTATGGATTCTGCTGTCCGTGTTTCTGCTGGTGATTGTTCTGGTTCCCGGTATAGGTCGAGAGGTCAATGGCAGCCGTCGCTGGTTGGCGTTCTCTGGTTTTACTCTGCAGGTGTCCGAGTTAGTGAAGGTAGCCACGGTAGTGTTTTTAGCTGCTCATCTCGAGAAGCATCGCAATACATTGAGCGATGATTGGGCTGAGTTTTTTAAATTAATCGCCGTGATTATTGTTCTATTTGTGCTGTTGCTGATGGAGCCGGACTTTGGTTCAGCAGTGACCCTGACCTGTACCTTTATGGCTCTGCTGTTTTTAGGTGGCTCTCATATCCGCCAATTCAGTTTGGTTTTTGCTTTTTGCGTTGTGGCCATTGGCGTTCTCGCCTATGCGGCACCCTATCGTCTGGAGCGGCTAGCCACCTACCTGGACCCCTGGTCCGACCCCTTTGATTCAGGTTATCAGCTAGTGCAGTCCTTGATTGCTTTTGGCCGTGGTGAATGGTTTGGCGTTGGCCTCGGCCAGTCGGTGCAGAAAATGCTCTACCTGCCCGAGGCTCATACTGATTTTGTATTTGCCATCTTTGCTGAAGAGTTTGGTTTTGTCGGTGTGATCTGCCTATTGGGCCTGTATGTGCTGATGATTCTAAGAGTACTGCAGCTGGGCAAGCAGGCCATTATCCGCCAGGACTGGTATGCCGCTTTTGTACTCACTGGGTTTGGCCTGCTGCTGAGTGGCCAAACCTTTATCAACCTGGGTGTTAATGCCGGTCTATTGCCGACAAAGGGCCTGACACTGCCGTTTGTTAGTTATGGGGGCAGCAGCTTACTGGTTTGCTGCGTCATGACCGGCATGATGCTGCGTTTTGCCCACGAATTTCAGTTCCCAAAAGCTTCTTTACGGAGGCCTCGTTATGGGAACTAACCAGATTTCAGCGACGGACTGCCGCGTGATGATTATGGCCGGAGGAACTGGCGGGCATGTGTTCCCTGCGCTAGCCGTGGCCCAGAGACTGCGCAATAAAAATGTGAAAATCTCATGGTTGGGTACAAGGCGGGGTATCGAATCTGAAATAGTCCCAGGCAATGGGATTGAACTAAATTATCTGCATATCGAGGGCATTCGAGGCCGCGGGTTTGTCGCGCTGCTTAAAGCTCCCTTTCTGCTTCTGCGCTCAATTACTCAGGCGTTTGCGGTGCTCTCCGAGTTTAAGCCAGCGGTAGTGTTAGGCATGGGTGGTTTCGCCTCAGGTCCAGGTGCCGTAGCCGCGAAATTAAAAGGTATTCCGGTAGTGATTCACGAGCAAAATTCCGTGGCGGGCACCACTAATCGTGTATCGGCAAAACTAGCCGCCCGTGTTATGCAGGGCTTCCCAGATACCTTGGCCGGAGGCGAATGGTGTGGCAATCCAGTGCGGCCAGAAATAGTAGAGCTAGCGCCACCCCAGGAGCGTTTTGCAGCTCGCACCAGCAGGCCGCGCCTGTTGGTTTTGGGCGGTAGTCGCGGAGCTCTGGCTATCAATGGTTTGGTGCCAAAAGCTCTGGCCCAAATAGATGCTAAAAATCGCCCTGAAGTGCTGCATCAGACTGGTAGTGCCCATTTCCAGACCACCACAGATAATTATCAGCAACAGGGTATGGGAGCTAAAACGGCTAACGACGGGCTTGAGATAGTGCCCTTTATTGATGATATGGCCGCGGCCTATGGCTGGGCTGATTTTGTTATCTGTAGGTCCGGTGCGCTCACCGTCGCTGAATTAACATCAGCCGGACTCGGTGCTCTGTTAATTCCATTCCCACACGCCATAGACGACCACCAGACGGTCAATGGCGAATGGCTGGTGAAGCAGGGTGCAGCAAAATTATTCCAACAGTTCGATTTGAATGCCAAGTCGCTGGCCGAACAGATTAGCATTTTATGCAGCACCCCAAAGCTGCGTCTTGATATGGCCATGCGCGCACGAGAGCTGGCCCAGAATGAGGCTGCCCAGCGAGTGGCAGATGTCTGTATGGAGGTTGGTTATGGTTGATAATACTAACTTCCAGGTGCCAGAAATGCGCCGTATTCGTCGCATCCACTTTGTTGGTATTGGCGGCAGCGGTATGTCTGGTATTGCCGAGGTATTGTTAAACACAGGCTATGAAATCAGTGGTTCTGATATAGGCGTTAACCCCAGTGTGCGGCGCCTGACTGACGCTGGTGCTGAGGTCTTTATTGGCCACAGTGAAAGTAATATTCAGGGCGCAGATGTGGTGGTTCAGTCATCGGCGGTGACTATTGAGAATCCAGAGATCGCCAGTGCCCGTGAGCGCGGTATCCCTGTGGTGCGACGTGCGGAAATGCTCGCTGAGCTAATGCGCTACCGCCATGGTATTGCGATTGCCGGTACCCATGGCAAGACCACAACCACTAGCCTGATTACCGCTATTTTGGCGGAAGATGGTCGTGATCCAACCTTTGTGGTGGGTGGCCGTGTCAATAGTGTAGGCACTAATGCCAAGTTGGGCGACAGCCGCTATCTGGTTGCCGAGGCCGATGAAAGTGATGCCTCATTCTTACACCTGCAACCCATGGTCTCTGTGGTGACCAATATCGAAGCGGACCATATGGAAACTTATGGCTTTGACTTCGAAGTGATGAAGAAAACCTATATCGAGTTTCTGCACAATTTGCCCTTCTATGGTTTGGCGGTAATGTGTATTGATGACGAGGTGATTCGCGATCTGTTGGTGGATGTCGCGAGACCGTTGCTGACCTACGGCTTTAGTGACGATGCGGCCTACAAGTTGCATAACCTGAGCGCCGATAAGCGTCAGTCCAGCTTTACCATTGACCGGCCAGATGGCAAAAATTCTCTGTCGATCAAACTCAATATCCCCGGCCGTCATAATGCATTAAATGCCGCGGCTGCCATTGCAGTGGCCACGGACGAGGGTATTTCTGACCAAGCCATTATTGCCGGGCTGGAGAAATTCTCCGGGGTTGGCCGCCGCTTCGAAGTTATTGGCGATTACCCTGTGACCGGTGGTTCTGCCATGTTGGTGGATGACTATGGCCATCATCCAACCGAGGTTAAAGCGACTATTCAAGCCGTTCGTGATGGCTGGCCTGACAAGCGTCTGGTGATGGTCTTTCAACCCCACCGCTATAGCCGAACTCGTGACCTTTATGAGGACTTTGTCAATGTACTGTCCCAGGTTGATGTCTTGTTAGTGTTAGACGTTTATCCAGCCGGTGAAGAGGCCATTCCCGGTGCTGGCAGCAAAAATTTATGTGGCAGTATCCGACAGCGTGGGGGAATAGACCCTATTTATGCAGAGCGCATTGAAGACGTACCTAATCTGCTCGCGGAGCTGGTTCGTGGCAATGATTTAGTTATGACCCAGGGTGCTGGCAGCGTTAGTAAGCTAGTGGCCATGTTGGCCGACAGTAAATTGTTACCCATTGCGGAGGAGGAAAAATGAGCAATCCTTCAGCAATGTCAAAGCTTGGTCGCGTAGGGCTGCTTTACGGTGGTACTTCGTCTGAGCGTGAAATATCCCTGATGAGCGGTTATGCCGTGCATAAGGCTATGCTCAGCCTAGGAATTGATGTGGTGGCCATTGATGCTGATGAAAACCTGCTGCAGACATTGCCCAGCCACAATCTGGATCGAGTCTTTATCGCCCTGCATGGCCCTGGTGGCGAAGACGGTACTTTGCAGGGTGCGCTGGAATATCTGGGTATCCCCTATACAGGCAGTGGAGTGCTTGCCTCAGCACTGGCTATGGACAAGCTGCGCTGCAAGCAGATGTGGCAGGGCATAGGTTTGCCCACAGCCGACTTTGCAGTGTTAGAAGAGGAGTCAAACTGGCCAGACATTATGCAGCGGTTGGGTGGCAAAGCCATGGTTAAGCCAGCCTGTGAAGGCTCGAGTATCGGTATGAGCCCTGCAGAGACAGAGCAACAGTTACAGCAGGCCTGGGCTGAAGCCTCACGTTTTGGTGCTACCGTCATTGCCGAGCCGCTGATGGAAGGCGAAGAGTACACCGTGGCAATTTTGGGTGATCAGGTATTGCCCTCTGTCCGAATTCAAGCCAGCGCCGTCTTTTACGACTATCAGGCCAAGTATTTCAGTGATGAGACTCAATATTTTTGCCCCTCAGGCTTATCCGATGAGCTTGAGACTGAATTGCGTACTCTTTGCATGAATGCTTTCAGGTCCGTCGGTTGCTCCGGTTGGGGGCGCGTGGATGTAATGGTCGACAATCAGGGTAAATTCCAGCTTTTGGAGGTGAATACAGTACCTGGTATGACTGGCCACAGTCTGGTGCCCATGGCAGCGGAAGCCGCTGGTTTGAAATTTGAGCAGCTGGTGCAGGCTATTTTGGAGGAGTCAATCTAATGGCTACTCAGAATCGTCGCGGTGCCAACCGCCAGCATCAGGCAAAAGTTAGCGGCTTTGATGGGCTCATGGAAAAGCTCTCAAGGCTAGTGATGCTGGTGCTGTTTTTTACCGTCCTTTATGGCGGCAAATTGGTCTTTGATCAGTTAGATAAGCCATTGACTAAGGTGATGGTTGGCGGTGATTTTAACTATATGCAGCAGCAAGAATTAGCCGAGTTGGTCAACGCAGAAATAGATGGCGGTTTTTTGAGTGTAGACCTGAATCGACTGCAACAGGTGCTCAACGATCACCCTTGGGTAGATCAGGTTAGTATTCGCCGCCAATGGCCGTCGACCCTAAATGTGGAAGTGATTGAAGAGGTGCCTATCGCCCGCTGGGGTGAGGCGGGTTTTCTTAACCGTCTGGGTGTTGAACTCAATATTACCGACAACAGCACTCTGCATAGCCTGCCTGTGCTAAGAGCTGAATACGGCACCTCAGGGGAAATGATGCAGCACTATCAGTTGCTCGCGGAATTATTGTTGCCCACAGGGTTAAAGCTGATCGAGATGCAACGTGACCATATGGGTGCTTGGCGTGTTCAGACTAACGAAGGTATGGAGCTGGTCTTGGGCCGGGAACAGATTGGCGAAAAAATTAAACGTCTGGCTCTGGTTTGGGAGTCGGGACTGAATCAACAGCTAAAAGAAATTAAAACTATAGACCTGCGTTATCCCAACGGATTAGCCGTGGCTTGGAAACACGGACTGTCAGTTGGAGCGCATTGGAACAATAAGGCAAACGCAGTTTCGACTGTGCAGGGATAAAAGCGGACTGCTGAGGAAAAATTATGGCTAGTACAAATGAAGAAAACATGATCGTCGCACTCGATATTGGTACCTCCAAAGTAGTGGCTATCGTTGGCGCTGTCGGTGCCAATGGTGACCTTGAGATTGTTGGCACCGGCATGCATAGATCATCCGGCTTAAAGAAGGGCGTGGTGGTCAATATTGAAGCCACAGTCAATTCAATCCAGCGAGCGATTGAAGAGGCCGAACTCATGGCTGGCTGTTCCATTCACTCGGTCTACGCAGGTATTGCGGGCAGCCATATTCGCAGTCTGAATTCCCACGGTATTGTGGCTATCCGCGATCGTGAAGTGCAGCCTTTGGATGTTGAGCGGGTCATAGATGCCGCCAGGGCTGTGGCTATTCCCGCGGACCAAGAAATTCTCCATGTGTTACCTCAGGAGTACATTATTGATGAGCAGGAAGGGGTTCACGAGCCCATCGGCATGTCTGGTGTGCGCCTTGAAGCCAAGGTGCATCTGGTGACCTGTGCTGCGAATGCCGCCCAAAATATTAAAAAATGTATCCGTCGCTGCGGCCTGGATGTCGATGAGATTGCCCTTGAGCAACTCGCCTCAAGCCATGCTGTACTGACCGAAGACGAGAAACAGCTGGGAGTGGCTTTGGTTGATATCGGCGGAGGTACCACAGATATCGCGATCTTCACCGAAGGCGCAATTCGCCATACAGGGGTGATTCCTATAGCAGGTGATCAGGTAACTAATGATATTGCGATGGCACTGCGCACACCCACACCCCATGCCGAAGAGTTGAAGATTAAGTACGCATGCGCACTGGCCAAACTGGCCCGTCCAGAAGAGACGGTCAAGGTGCCCAGTGTTGGCGATCGCGAATCTCGCGACATGTCGCGGCAGCTTCTTGCAGAGGTGGTCGAGCCCAGATATGACGAATTATTTACCCTGGTTCAGGCAGAACTCCGCCGCAGTGGTTTTGAAGAACTGATCGCTGCTGGTGTAGTACTTACCGGCGGTACATCGAAGATGGAAGGTGTTACTGAATTGGCAGAGGAAATATTCCATATGCCAGTGCGAATTGGTACGCCGGTCAATGTAAAAGGACTGTCAGATATTGTTAATAATCCCATTTATTCGACGGGAGTTGGACTGTTGCATTTTGGTGTTCAGCA
Source organism: Porticoccaceae bacterium (assembly GCA_029252555.1). Taxonomy (GTDB): domain Bacteria; phylum Pseudomonadota; class Gammaproteobacteria; order Pseudomonadales; family Porticoccaceae; genus HTCC2207. The sequence continues at coordinate 11,815 of JAQXBF010000014.1, read as the reverse complement.
ACAGCGTAAGGATGGGTTTGTAGATGGTAGTAACGGCAAAAAGCAAACCAATGCCACTCTGGAAAAAATTAAAGGCTGGTTCCAGGGTGGGGTTTAGTTGTCACGGATGACTGTGACTGTGATTTTAAATTGTGAGGCGCAAATAAGGGGAAACCTATGTTCGAATTAGTAGACAGCATTCCAAAGAATGCAGAAATCAAAGTAGTTGGTGTTGGCGGCGGCGGTGGTAATGCAGTTCGCCATATGATGGACAGTAATATTGATGGTGTGCACTTTATCTGCGCCAACACCGATGCCCAATCACTCAACGATCTGGGTAATGCCACGATCTTGCAACTGGGTAGCTCGTTGACCAAAGGTCTGGGTGCAGGTGCCAACCCTGAGGTGGGTCGTGAAGCAGCCTTAGAGGACAAAGAGCGTATCGCTCAGGTACTTGAAGGTGCTGATATGGTGTTTATTACCGCCGGTATGGGTGGCGGCACAGGCACTGGTGGCGCGCCCGTAATTGCTGAAGTAGCCAAACAGATGGGTATATTAACCGTGGGTGTTGTCACCCGCCCATTCTCATTTGAGGGTCGCAAGCGCATGGCCATAGCCGATGCGGGTATTGCAGCGCTAAAAGAGCGAGTGGATTCGCTAATTATCGTGCCCAACGAAAAGCTGTTGCAGGTGTTGGGTAAAGATATGACCGTTATCAATGCCTTTAAACAGGCCAATGACGTCTTATTTGGCGCTGTGCAGGGTATTACCGACCTGATTCTGCTCGATGGTCTGATCAATGTGGATTTCGCCGATGTGCGCACCGTTATGGCAGAAATGGGTATGGCAATGATGGGTACTGGCGAAGCCAGTGGCCAAGATCGAGCTGTAGTGGCTGCCGAAGGGGCCATCAAATGTCCGTTGCTTGAGGATATTAACCTGCAGGGTGCCAAAGGTATTCTGGTCAATATTACCAGTGGCTTCGACCTGACTCTCGGTGAATTCGAAGATGTGGGTAACACTATCCGTGAATTTGCCGATGAAGATGCCACCATTATCGTGGGTAGCGTGTTTGAGCCAGAGTTGGAAGATCAGCTGCGGGTGACTGTTGTGGCTACGGGTCTACGTAATCCTGGAGTAAAGACTGGGCCCAGAGGTGTGGTTATCGATAATCAGCCACCACGTAAGCTGGGCGGTGATATTGACTACAATCGTCTTGATAAGCCTACAGTTAACCGCCGTAGTAGCATTGCCGGTGGAGATGCGACGGCTCGCAAGCTCGATACCCAGCCTGATTCAGAGATGGATTATTTTGAAGTGCCAGCTTTTTTGCGCAAACAAGCAGATTAGCCAGCGGCTTAAAAAAAATAGCTTGACCAAACGCCCGCTATCACCACGCCTCAGATTTTAAAATCTTGGTGATAGAGGGCTTGTCTGGTAGAATTTGCCCCTTAAAAATCAAAGGTATAGCAATGATCAGGCAACGCACGTTAAAAAATGTGATACGTGCTACCGGCGTGGGTCTTCACACTGGAGACAAAGTCTACCTAACCCTGCATCCCGCTGAACCTGATACCGGTATTATTTTCCGCCGTACGGATCTCGATCCTATGGTAGAAATTGTTGCAAAAGCAGAGAATGTTGGCGACACAACCATGTCTACAACCCTCGTCAATGGTGAGGTTCGGGTCTCTACCGTTGAACACCTGCTGTCGGCACTAGCCGGGCTGGGCATCGATAATATAAAGATTGATGTGTCTGCTGCCGAGATACCTATTATGGATGGCAGCGCAGGCCCATTTGTGTTTTTACTACAGTCGGCAGGAATATTTGAGCAGGATGCGCCGAAGAAATTTATTCGCATCAAGCGCCCCGTGACCGTCAAGCAGGATGACAAAGTCGCGACCTTCAAGCCTTTTGAAGGATTTAAAGTGAATTTTGCTATTGACTTTGATCACCCAGTGTTCAAACATCAAGCATTGAAGGCGAGTATCGATTTTTCGAGTACCTCGTTTGTGAAAGAAGTTAGCAGAGCCCGAACATTTGGCTTTATGCATGAATTTGAATACCTCCGCTCCAAAGGTTTAGCGCGGGGAGGAAGTTTAGAAAATGCCATCGTTGTGGACGAGTTCGAAATACTGAACGAAGATGGCTTGCGTTATGACGACGAATTTGTCAAACATAAGATCCTGGACGCCATCGGCGACCTCTATCTGCTAGGCAACAGCCTGATAGGGGAGTTCGATGCGCACAAATCAGGACATGGACTCAACAATGCGTCACTGAGAGCATTGATCGCAGAAACGGATGCCTGGGAAGTAGTCACATTTATTGATAATCCGGAAGATGTACCGATATCGTACACTCAGCCGAATTAAAGTGGTTTAATAGCGTTTTTGTGAGAGAAGGTATTATCCTCAATTGAAAATAATTCTGATCAATAGCCGGGCAGACAAGGTTAGAACCATTAACCTTAATAGCTGGGCCAAAGGTTTGCTGTCAGTACTCTTGCTGGGCATCCCTGTGGCAGCCGGCACCATGATGGGTCTTAAGATTGCTGACGGCCGTTGGGAATTGCTGTTCGATAACAGTATCGCTGAGATGCAACACGAGTTGATGATTCAGCACGAAGAAGTGCAAGCGGGCCGCGACCAGGTCGCCAGTTCCGTTGCAGCCATGACACTCAAATTAGCTCAGATGCGCTCTCGACTCGTTAGACTAGACGCGCTCGGCGAGCAACTAACCCAGATAGCCAGCCTGGAAGATGGTGAATTTGACTTCTCTGTTGAGCCAGGATTGGGTGGACCAGATACAGCGGTAATCACAGAGTCTGCCAGAGCCATGGATGTGCAAGAACAGCTATCAACCATGTTCGCCAGACTCGACAACAGCCTTGATAGTCGTGAATCTCAGCTACAGGTTCTGCAGTCAATGATTACCGATAACAAGCTCAAAAGCGAACGTACGGTTGCAGGTCGACCCATTGTCAAGGGTTGGATGTCTTCTGAGTACGGTATGCGAACGGATCCATTCCACGGTGACAAGCGTTGGCACGGCGGTGTCGATTTTGCTGGCCGCAAGGGTTCCGATATTATTGCCGTAGCATCAGGTGTGGTTACCTGGTCCGGTGAGCGCAGTGGTTATGGCCAGATGGTCGAACTAAATCATAGCGATGGCTTTGTCACCCGCTACGCGCACAACTCCGAAAATATTGCCAAAATTGGTGCCATCGTTAAGAAAGGCGAATTAATCGCCAAAATGGGCAGCTCTGGTCGTTCCACAGGCCCTCATGTGCACTTCGAAGTCTTTAAAAATGGTCGCACCGTCGACCCTGCAACCTATATCCGCCGCACCAGCCGCTGATTCCTCGCTGAAACTAGTCTATTCTGGAGAGTAATAAACGCTCTTCAATTCTCTCGTTCTATTTTGTGGAAAGATGTGATGCTCGGCAACATTCTGAAAAAAATAATTGGTAGTAGCAATGACCGTGAAATACGCAAAATGCGTAAAACTGTCAATAAGATCAATGCTCTAGAAGAAAACCTTAAAACCCTAAGCGACGCAGACTTAAAAGCTCAGACACCTATTTTAAGAGAGCGTCTGGCTGCTGGTGAGACTGTTGATCAGATACTGCCAGATGCCTTTGCTCTGGTGCGAGAGACGGCCAGCCGCGTTATGGGGATGCGCCACTTCGATGTGCAGATGATTGGTGGTATTACCTTGCACCAAGGCAAGATTGCCGAGATGCGCACCGGTGAGGGTAAAACCCTTGTAGCAACCTTGGCAGCTTACCTCAATGCCCTGCCTGCCAATGGTGTTCATGTGATTACCGTGAATGACTATTTGGCCAAGCGAGATGCCCAATGGATGGCACCTCTCTACCAGGCGCTGGGTTTATCTATAGGTGTAATCCAGTCTTTTCAGGGCCCGGATATTGCCAACTCATTCAGACTGGAGCCGGAAGACGAGGGTGAACTAAAGCCCAGCAGCAGGCAAGTCGCCTATGCCGCTGATATTACCTATGGCACCAATAATGAGTTTGGTTTCGATTACCTGCGCGACAATATGGCCCTTCGTCTGGAAGATAAGTCCCAGCGCGGTCTAGCTTTCGCCATTGTCGATGAAGTGGATTCAATTCTGATTGATGAAGCCAGAACACCGCTAATTATCTCTGGTGCCGCCCAAGACAGCTCTGCTTTATACAAATCTATTAACACGTTGGCCCTAAAACTGAAACCGCAACTGGAGTCTGAAGAAGATCGGGAGACTGAAGATGGGGAACCACAAATAGTCTCAGGTGACTTTATTGTTGATGAAAAGACTCGCGGTGTTGAACTGACCGAAGATGGCCATCAAAAAGTCGAAGAAATACTAATTAAAGAGGGCTTGCTACAGGAAAACGACAGTCTCTACCAACCCTCGAATCTAGGAATGTTACACCATGTTCACTCGGCTCTGCGAGCCCAGAATCTGTTTAGCAAAGATGTGGAATATATTATTCAAGAAGGCCAGGCGGTTCTTATTGATGAGCATACGGGCCGCACCATGCCCGGTCGACGTCTATCCGAAGGCCTGCATCAGGCCATCGAGGCTAAAGAGGGTCTGAATATCCAGCAAGAGAGCCAGACACTAGCCTCAACTACATTCCAGAATTACTTCCGTCTGTATTACAAGCTGGCCGGTATGACCGGTACGGCAGATACAGAAGCCTTCGAATTCCAGCAGATTTATGGTCTGGTGGTAATGGTTATCCCAACCAATGTTGAGGTTAAGCGAGTCGACCTCAACGACTTGATCTATCTGAGTCAGCGGGAAAAGTTTGAAGCGGTCATTGTTGATATTAAAGAGATAGTGGCAGAGGGTGCCCCGGTTCTTGTGGGCACAGCGTCGGTGGAAACGTCAGAGCTGCTATCTGGCATGCTTAAAGCAGCAAAGGTCGACCATGCTGTTCTCAATGCCAAACAGCATGAGCGCGAAGCCAACATTATTGTTAATGCTGGCCGTCCCGGTGCGGTGACCATCGCCACTAATATGGCCGGTCGAGGTACGGATATTGTGCTTGGGGGTAACCTTGAAGCCGAGCTCAAAGAGCTGAAAGACGCCGGTAAAGATAGCCAAGACAAAATAGCGGCGGTTAAAGCTGACTGGCAAGAGCGTCAGACTAAGGTGCTTGGAGCTGGGGGCCTGCACATAGTGGCCACAGAACGCCATGAATCCAGACGTATCGATAACCAGCTGCGCGGTCGATCAGGTCGTCAGGGTGACCCTGGTGTTTCACGCTTTTATCTGTCATTAGAAGACCCACTAATGCGTCTTTTTGCCTCCGACCGCGTGAAGAATATGATGCGTTCGTTGGGTATGGGTGACGGCGAGGCCATTGAACACAGTATGGTGACTAAATCGATTGTTAAGGCCCAGCGTAAAGTCGAGGGGCGCAATTTCGATATTCGTAAGCACTTGCTGGAATATGATGACGTGGCTAATGACCAGCGTCAGGTTATCTATCAGCAGCGCAACGATTTGCTGGTGGATGAAGATATCTCCGAAGTCATCACCAATGTGCGTGAAGATGTCATCGACAACTGTATCAGCAGTTATGTGCCGCCCCAAAGCCTCGAAGAGCAATGGGATATTGAAGGCCTGGAAAAAGCCTTGGCCAATGAATTTTCCACCCCATTGCCATTACAAGAGTGGTTGGATGAAGACTCTCGTCTTGATGAAATGACTCTGCGAGACAAGATTATTACGCAACTGCAAGGCTCCTATGACCGACGTTACTCCCATGTTGGTGAGCAGATGCGCGAAGTTGAGCGTCAGATAATGCTGCAGGTGTTGGACAACCTATGGAAAGAGCATCTATCCGGTATGGATCAACTGCGTCAGGGTATTGGTCTGCGCGCCTATGCCCAGAAAAACCCTAAGCAGGAATATAAGCGTGAGTCTTTTGCCCTGTTTGAAGCTCTGCTCGACAATATTAAATACGAAACCATCCGCTATCTGAGCCATATTGAAGTATCAACAAAGGAAGATATGGAGCGTTTGGAGCAACAGCGTCGCGACGAGCAAAAGAATCGCGAGTATCAGCATGCCCGGGCCGAAGGTCTCGAAAACGCTGCAGATACTGGTATTGGTATAGAAGGGCAGCAGCCAGTTCAGCGACTTGGGCCCAAGGTAGGCCGCAACGATCCTTGCCACTGTGGTTCTGGTAAAAAATACAAACATTGCCACGGGCGCATTCGGTAATGGCCACGGGCAGCGGGCAGTTCCCAACCATGCATGCAGTTTCCGGCTTTAAGCTGGGAACCACCAGTGCCGGAATTAAAACTCAGGGTCGCGCAGATCTGGTGGTGATGGAAATCCCTGCTAATGCCACGGTGGCAGGCCTGTTTACCCAGAATGCTTTCTGCGCGGCGCCAGTAACTGTCTGCAAGCAGCATCTGGCGATTGCTAGCCCACGCTACTTTATAACCAATACGGGCAATGCCAACGCAGGCAATGGCCCGCAGGGCATGGCCGATGCGATAAAGAGCTGCCAGACTATGGCTTCAGCCACAGGTGCTAAAACAGCGCAAATCATGCCGTTCTCGACTGGTGTGATAGGCGAACCCTTGCCTATGGATAGGTTATTGGCGGGTATCCCCGATGCTCTGGCCAACTTGTCAGAACATGGGTGGCCCGAGGCTGCAGAAGGTATTTTAACCACGGATACTAGGCCCAAAGGCGCTAGCCTCAAATACTCAGCTGGTGATGCCCAGGTAACCATTACCGGCATCTCCAAAGGTTCAGGCATGATTAAGCCCAATATGGCTACCATGCTTGGCTATGTGGCCACTGATGCGCAGGTAGACTCCGAGCTATTGCACCGAGCCTTGAAATTAGCGACTAATAAGTCTTTCAATCGTATTACCGTCGACAGCGACACCTCAACTAATGACTGCATTATGCTTGTGGCCACAGGAGCCAGCGATATAGTAATCGACGAGCCATTGTTTGAGGAGTTTGTCGAGCAGCTGACTCAGGTCTTTATTGAACTGGCGCAAGCCATTATTTGCGATGGCGAAGGGGCAGGTAAATTTGTTTCTGTGGTTGTCGAAGGTGCTGTGGATAGCGCAGAAGCCTTGTCTGTTGCCTATACCATTGCCGAGTCACCATTGGTTAAAACGGCCTTGGCTGCATCGGACCCAAACTGGGGCAGGATACTGGCCGCAATCGGCCGAGCCGGGGTCAATGACTTGGATGTGAATCAGGTACAACTTAGCCTTAACAATGTGCTTATCGCCGAGAATGGTGCGCGAGCCAACAGCTATAGCGAAGAGGCTGGCCAGCAGGCCATGGAGCCAGAGGATATCAATATCCTAGTGGCATTAAATCGAGGGCAGGCTGCGGAGACTGTTTGGACCACCGACCTTACCTATGAATATGTGCGTATTAATGCCGAGTACCGAACTTAACCCTCTGCCTAAACTAATACCATTATGAAGCGTGTCCATGTGGTCGCTGCGGTTATCTACGATACTGATGTCGGCAACAATAAAATTTTAATATCGAGGCGCCCAGACCATCTACATCAGGGTGGGTTGTGGGAGTTTCCAGGCGGTAAAGTTGAAGCTGATGAAAAGCCCCAGCAGGCATTGGCGCGAGAGCTTGAAGAAGAGCTGGATATTCGTGTTACCCATTCAGAGCCTTTTATGCAGGTATCTCATGATTACACTGACAGACAGGTGCTGCTGGATATTTGGCAGGTGAGTGCCTTTCAAGGAGAAGCCAAAGGGATGGAAGGGCAGGAGTGTCGATGGGTAGCGTTAACAGACTTACTAGTGGCTGGCTCGGAGTATGCATTTCCCGCAGCCAATCAGGCAATTTTGAATAAACTGGCTCTAGAAAACTCCTAGAAATCGTCATCCATTAGCTCTGAGCCTAACGCGGTTTCTCCCGCAATCGTAAAGCTCTCCTTGGCCCAATCGCCAAAATCAATCTGCTGACAGCGCTGAGAGCAAAAAGGCCTGTGAGGGTGCTTGTCGCTCCACTCAATGCTGGTCTTGCAGTTGGGGCACTGCACAATAGTAGTTTTTTTCATCGGTTTACCACAGCTTATGGGTGTTGATCATGGCTAAAAACTGTTTGTGCAGTTGCAATACTCTTGGTGCAATACTCTCCAACGCCTGCGCATTATCAAACTCAAAGTCAGCTTTATCTCGCTTTAACTGCCGGGGCATTTGCGCATCGATAATCAGCTGAATCTGTTCTTTATTACTCCCATCTCTAGCACTGGCTCTCTCAAGCTGTAATTCCACCGGCACATCTACCAGCAACACCGCATCCACTAGCTGATGCTGATCTGTTTCGAAAAGTAATGGCGACTCTAGAATGACATAGTCGCTGGTAGCAGCCTGTAATTGAGACATTATCCAATCGCGAATCAACGGGTGCAGTAGTGTTTCCAGCCAAGTTTTTTCCAATGGGTCAGAAAAAATAATCTCTCTAAGAGCAGGTCGGTTGAGCTCTCCATCTGCCGTAATCAGTTCAGGGCCAAAGTGCTCTTCAATAAGGGCCAGTGCCTGCATTCCGGACTCAACCACCGCACGGGAAGCCTGATCTGCATCCACAGATGCAATACCCAGTGCCGCAAACTGCTTGGCCACGGTACTTTTGCCGCTGCCGATACCGCCTGTAAGGCCAATAATTAAGGGTTTTTCTGACACGCTAGTACTCTGGTTGAAATTTGCTGAAATTAGACTGGCTTATTAGAAGTTAAAAAGGCTTAAATAACCAGATAAAATCTTGTCTCCCCAGACAAAGGCGAGCCAACCGGCCGCCGCCAAAAAGGGGCCAAAGGCCATTGGCATATCTTTATTGCGACCGATAAAAACAATGCCCGCAATACCCACAATGGCTCCGGTTGCCGTGGACAGCAAAATAATCATCGGCAGCATATGCCAGCCCATCCAGGCACCCAGTGCCGCCAATAACTTAAAGTCACCATAGCCCATGCCTTCTTTGCCGGTAATCAGCTTAAAAGCCCAGAACACACACCATAGAGAAAGATAGCCAGCACTAGCGCCAATCACCGATTCATTGAGGCTAACAAAGGTGCCACTTAAATTCGCAAACAGGCCCAGCCACATCAGCGGCAGAGTAATTTGATCCGGCAACAGCTTCTCATGTATATCGATACCGGCTAACACCAGCAAACTGTAGGAAAATATAAGTGAATAAAAAGTGGTGCTGCTAAGGCCGTATTGATAAGCAAAGTAAGCGGCCAATAAACCAGCTAGAAGTTCGACCAATGGATATTGAATTGAAATGGGAGCTGAGCAAAATTTACAGCGGCCCTTCAAAAACAAATAACTATATAACGGGATATTATCGTGGGGTTTGATAGGCGTCTTACAGACAGGGCAGCGGGATGCAGGCGCAACAATGGTTACTGACTCTTCCGTTTCAGGTTCCAGTCCCAAAAAGTCTCTAGAGTCCCGGCGCCAATTGCCTTTTAGCTGCGCCGGCAGGCGCAGAATCACCACATTGAGAAAGCTGCCCAGTAGCAATCCAAACAAAAGCCCGATACCGGCCAGAGCCGTTTGTGAGATGCCTAATTCGATATCCACGCGACTACATTCCTTTTAGAGTCCATTTTTTAATCAGTCGCATGACAAACTAGCAACTCCCAAGATCATACTACACAACATTACCAAGCTGGAAGATCGGCAGATACATGGCATCAATAGCTCGCCAACCAAAAGACCTAGCAACGCCATAATCACAGGTTCGAGCTGGCTAGTGGGGTTACCTACAGAGTTGTCTCCGGCTTCCTCATAATAGAGGGCCACTTGAGGTAGTTGCGTGGCTGCCGGTCTATATTAAATTTCGGTTAGCTAAACCAAAAACGCCTGCTCAAAGCAGGCATTTTTTTAACCTAGAGTTTCTAATTACTCAACCAACCGCATAGATAAATCAACCGCCTGAATATGCTTGGTTAAACTTCCGGACGAAATATAATTAACCGCTGAGCTAATATATTGCTGCATAGTGTCAGCAGTAATATTACCCGAAACCTCAATCTTGGTTTCACCGAAATCGATGTCACTTAAGGCTTTAATATCAGCGGGGGAAAAATTGTCCAGCATCACCACATCGGCTTTTGCCGCCAGAGCTTGTTGCAACTCCTCCAGTGTTTCTACTTCCACTTCCACCAATTTATCCGCAGCAATAGACCGAGCCTGCTTCACGGCCTGAGCAATACCACCACAGGCGGCAATATGATTTTCTTTGATCAAGAATGCATCGTAGAGACCAATACGATGGTTATTGCAGCCCCCCACAGTAACGGCATATTTTTGTGCCAGTCGCAGGCCAGGAATGGTTTTTCTAGTGTCCAAAATTTTAACATCACTGCCAGTGGCAAGATCAGCGTACTCTCTAGCCAAGGTGGCGGTGGCAGACAACGTCTGCAGGAAATTCAACGCAGCGCGCTCGCCTGTCAATAAAATACGTGCATTACCTTTCAGGGTAAATAGTCTTTGCTCTGGGCTAACCAGATCGCCTTCCTTGATATTCCATTCAATAAAGGTGCTCGGGTCAAGCTGCCTAAAAACTTCATCAACCCAGGGGCGGCCACAAATCACTGCGGCATCTCGGGATATTACGGCTGCAGTGGCCTCCCTCTCGGCTGGAATTAGCATGGCAGTGATATCGCCACTGCCAATATCTTCCTTCAGAACGCGAGCAACGCAGTCAGGAATATCCGAGGCAGTATCTCGAGACAGTTGAAATTGAGTCATATCATTCTCTTGATTTTTTTAGCAGGTGGGCACTCAAAGTGGCCCTGATTTCACAACTGGGCAGAATTATAACAGCAATAATGAGTTTGGATTTTGCCAGTTGATCTGTTTCAGTGACCCTAGGAGCTTTTAAACTTAAACGCTTGGTTTGATGAGTTATTAAAGTTTGGTAAGCCAAAGAGTTGGCAGGGTTAATGGGTAAGGGATTAAACTTTAGTAAAAAAGAGCAAATCAGGTCGCTGCGGCAGTCTTGCCAGCGGCATGTTGAGCATGTCTTCAATAGGTTCTTTGAGTTCTCTTCCACTACATTATTAGCAATGGATGACAGGGCCGAAACCTTTAAGCATTATGACTAGTAGAGATGGTAGGCGTTCGCTGCCGATCTCGGGAATGATTGGCGCAAAGCGCGAACTAAAGGCTGAAAGATGATTGATCATGGCGTAAGGATTAAAGTTTAAAGGACTTACTTTGGATCATACTCAACATCGTGATCTGATGTAAGAATATTTTGAGTAAAGGTGTCTGGAATATTTATCACAGCCTTTCTAGCAGAATTGGTTTTATGTGCTAGACTCAAGAGAGAGTTTAAAAAAATAATTATATTTTGGTGTCTAAAGACACCCTTCAATTTGGGTTAATTACTCGCTTGAAGATACTGCGAACGCGGTTAGTTCGCCTTTTTGGCATAGTGCCATGACAAGGCACATGTCCTTATGACAGGGGTCAAATCAATATGGCTTTTGCAGTTATTTTGGTCGCTATTGTTATTATTTCGGTTTTATTTCACTTCCTCAGCCCATGGCAGGCTACTCCTCTGGCATCCAATTGGGGGTCAATTGATACAACGATTACTATCACTCTGGTTATTACAGGTATTTTCTTTGTTGTCATTGTACTTTTCATGGCCTACTGCGTTTACAAATATCAGGTAGTTCCAGGTCGGAGGTCGGAGTACAAGCCTGAAAACAAAAAGCTCGAATGGTGGCTAATTTCAATTACTACTCTAGCAATATGTGGTCTGTTAGCCCCTGGTCTTGTGGTTTACAACGATTTTGTAC
>JAQXBF010000037.1 GCA_029252555.1 Porticoccaceae bacterium | reverse complement strand
TTGACCAAAAAGCGTTAAGTTAATATTCACGCCATTTCCTCATTAATAGATGAGTTAAAAATCATTAATTTTTGTTACGCGCCAACACTTGGAGCAACAACAAAGATCAGGTACATAGCAATACCAACACCAATAATAGGCACAGCATCGATCAGACCAGCAAGCAGGAACATCTTCCCCTGAAGCATTGGACCTAATTCTGGCTGACGAGCTGTTCCTTCGATCAGCTTACCGCCCAGCAGACCCATACCAACAGCTGCCCCTAGTGCGCCCAATCCGAGCATAATTGCCGCAGCAATGATTACAAGTTCCATCGTAGACTCCCGATTTTAGTAGTTAAATAATAAAGTGAAATTAGTGGTCTTCATGCGCCATGCTTAGATAGACGACAGTAAGGACCATGAAAATAAATGCCTGCAAGGTAATAACCAGTATATGGAATACCGCCCAGCCCCATTGCATTAGTCCGCCACCCAGAGCTGTCAGCCCGCCGCCTAAAGCCATAAAGACCATGCACAGCAGAACTGTTTTACCCGTGGATATTTTTCCCTTGAGGTTGAGCCCGCAAACACTGCAGACCATAATAAAGATCACCAACCAGAACGAGGCACTGGTGTGCTCCCCAAAGATTTGTGCATGCAGCCCACCGCCGATCAGGCCAGCCCCTGCGCCTGCCGCAAACATAGTCGCAATCAGGATAAAGATCATTTCACCGGCATACATGTTGCCGAACAATCGAAGACCCAAGGAAAACGGCTTGGCCAGTAGGCCAACGGTTTCCATAAACAGGTTAATAGGTATAAAGCCCCAGTGGTTAAATGGGTGCATGGTTAACTCGGTAATAAAGCCAGTGCCTTTGATCTTAATTGAGTAGTAAAGCATCAGAACGAATACGCCCAATGCCATACCCAAGGTGACATTGGGGTCCGTTGATGGAACAATCTTCTGATAATTAACACCAGCGAGCATCAACAGCTCTGGGATTAGATCGACCGGCAGCAGATCCATTAAGTTCATCAGGAAGATCCACACAAAGATGGTTAGCGCTAATGGCGCGACCATTTTATTGCGGCCATGAAAGCTGTCTTTTACCGCGCCATCAATAAATTCGACAATTAGCTCCACGAAGTTAAGCATGCCAGAAGGTACACCGGTGGTCGCGCGCTTCGCTGCTATTCGGAATAAACAGCAAAACAGAACACCCAATCCGATCGACCAGGCCATGGAGTCCACATGTATTGCCATAAAACCCATCTCAGCCGCTTCCTTTGCGCCATGAGCAAAGCCCCAGCCATTTTCAGGATGATTGCCATAAACCAAATTGGTTAAGTGGTGCTGAATATATTCAGTTGTGCTTGCGGGATTTTCGCCTGCCATGTATTTCAACTCTCGTTAAATCAGTGCAATTCTAAAGTTGTGGCTATCAAGCTACATGCATTAATAAGGGGGGACAAAAAAATCGCAACCTTATATAACCTTCTATAGCAGTGCCACACAGTCTCCGGTGTTAGTGCTTCAATATCTTTACGGTAATAAACCACTGCAGAGGTATCATTACAATAAAGGTACTAAAAACGGCCAGAAAGTTAAGCTGTTTCAAAACTATAAAGGCAGTAATAAACAGCGCTGCTGTTAAAACAACCTTTCCGGACTCTCCCCAATACATAGCCCGAACGATCTTATCTACCTGCCTTGCGCCACTATACTTGTAAGCCTGATGCGCAAACCAGGCCTGGGGGCCTATTTGAATTAGGCCTCCTGCCAAAATGGAGCTGGCTAGAAGACTGTCGACCCAAACTACAATCCCACAAATAGCAAGAAGGATAAATATTTGGTACAACGCTACCTTGTAGATCGGCGGTGTCGAAATGGTAGACATAATAAGGCCATCTTTTTCTGCCTGTTCCCAAGACCGAAACAAAGTAAATGGAGCCTACCTCGAACGGGTCGGCATTATAGGTATAGTGTTGGTAATATTCAACTCGGGAGATGCAGTATATTTTGGTAATTCAGAGGGTTAATACGGCTGGTAACCGAAGTTATTTTAGGTGGGCGAGAATTCCCTCCAGCTCATCGACACTGTTGTACTTGAAAATCATCTTGCCAACCCCTTTGGCGCTGTGCTGAATGCTCACAGCGGCCCCCAGTTTCTCAGATAATTCTTCCTGGAGACGCATGATATCCGGGTTGCTGGCCTCTGGCTTTTGGGTCGTTTCGGTAGCGTTTTGTAGCTTCTTAACTAAGGCTTCTGTTTGGCGAACGGTCATGGCGTTAGCGGCCACGCTGCGAGCGGCACTTATCTGGGTGCTGCCTTCAAGGGCGAGCAGACATTTGGCATGACCTAAGTCCAACTCACCACGCTCTAACTGTTCTTGGACTGCCTTTTCTAAAGAGGCAAGTCGCATTAAATTGGTCACGGCGGAGCGCGATTTGCCCACAGCATCGGCGACCTGCTGTTGGGTCAGACTAAATTCATCTTGAAGCCGAATTAACGCAAGGCTTTCTTCCATAGCGTTAAGGTCTTCTCGCTGAATATTCTCAATAAGCGACATGGCAATGGTCGCTTCGTCGGATACTTCCCGCACAATTGCCGGGATAGTATCCAAGCCGGCCTGCTGTGTGGCACGCCAACGGCGTTCGCCAGCAATGATTTCATATTTGTTTTCGCCAATAGAGCGAACAATGATGGGCTGCATAACACCCTGAGTGCTAATTGAGCTGGCTAGCTCTTGCAAAGCTTCAGAGTTTAGGTCTCGGCGAGGCTGATACTGTCCCCGTTGCAAAAATTCGACAGGTAGTTCTTTGAGAGTACCATCGGTTGGCTGTACAACCGATTCCAAGTCCTGATCCGGAAGCTTTTCAGATGGCTCAATAGTAGCCTGGTCTTGAAGTTCCTCTGCATCCTCTGCTATTCCCAGCAATGCGTCCAATCCTTTGCCAAGACTTTGTCGTTTCGCTGCCATTTATTTTCTTCCTGCTGGCTTTGGTTTTGGGGCCTGTGCGGCTTTTTCCTGTCGTAATATTTCTCCGGCCAACGCTAAATAGGCAACGGATCCTTTGGAGTTTCGATCATAAGCCAGTGCTGGCTTACCGTGGCTGGGCGCCTCTGCAAGCCGGACGTTGCGCGGAATGCTGACCCGATAAACACGATCGCCAAAATACTTTCTCAGTTGAGCGGATACGGCATTGGTTAAGCTGCTGCGAGGATCATACATGGTTCGCAAAATACCCTCGATGCGTAACCTGGGGTTAATGAGCTTGGCAATTTGCCGGATCGTATTATTGAGGGCAGAGAGGCCTTCCAGAGCATAGTACTCACATTGCATTGGTATAAGTACGCCATCACTGGCCACTAGTGCATTTACGGTGAGCATATTGAGTGAGGGCGGGCAGTCGATAATCACGTAGTCATAATTAGCTGCCACGCGCTTGATGGCATGGCGAAGGCGGCTTTCTCGGCCAATTTCCTGCATTAGTTCAACTTCAGCGGCCACTAAATCACCATTGGCGGGCAAAAGATGATATTTACCCTGTTCAGCCGTCACGATTACATCTTCTATGGCATTTTTTTCAGTTAGCACATGATAGATGCTGCGTTTGCACTCTGCTTTATTGACGCCAGACCCCATAGTGGCATTGCCCTGCGGGTCTATATCAACCAGCAGTACACGTTTTTTGTAGGCCGCGAGTGAAGCTGCCAAGTTGACGCTGGTAGTTGTTTTACCAACACCGCCTTTTTGATTTGCTATTGAGAGTATACGAACCACTGCACTTACCTTTAGGTGTTTAAACTTGGCGAACGATTAGTTTTATTAATTTTTATAAGGTGTCTTTCGCCTTCAACACCTGGTACGTTTAATCGACACAAGTCTGAGACCTTATAGTTTTTATCAAGTTGGCTCAACTCCGATTCGGGGTTTTTACCCTTCATGGCCATAAAGTCCCCAGTCTCTGTGGTGAGGTGTGAACAGTTTTTAAGCATATCAGGTATGGAGCTGAAGGCCCTGCTGAGCACCGTATCGAACGGTTTCTCCGGCTGAAACCGCTCCACACGTGCATTAACCTCAACAACGTTTATCAAATCGAGCTCATTGATGGCTTGAAACAGAAACCTTGTTTTCTTGCCATTGCTATCAAGCAGGGTGAAGGCTTTGTCGGGGCTCATAATGGCCAAAGGTATTCCCGGCAACCCTGGGCCTGTGCCCACATCAATAATATCCGTGGATTTATTGATAAAAGGTAGAACAGCCAAACTATCTAACAGGTGCAGGTCGATCATCTCCATTGAATCGCGAACAGCGGTCAGATTATAGGCTTTGTTCCATCGCTCAAGCATGTTGAGATAAAGCAGCAGTTTATCTAATTGGTCTGCATTATATTCAATACCGAGACTGTCAATGCCAGTCTGTAATTTTGCTCGCTTAATGCCGTTTAAACCCTTCCCATAAGGGCTGTTATCATTATGCGGCATGTTTTTTCAGCGAAACCAAAAGCAGGGAAATAGCGGCTGGAGTAACACCGGGGATACGGGCCGCTCGAGCCAGGGTTTCAGGCATGGCATCGCCGAGTTTTTGCTTCACTTCATTGGATAGGCCGCGAATACTTTTATAGTCGAAGCCCTTAGGAATAACCGTGTTTTCGTGACGCTGCAGGCGATCGACTTCGTCTTGCTGGCGATCAATATAGCCGCTGTACTTGGCATCAATTTCTACCTGTTCTGCTACCTTTTCTCCTAATGCTTGCTTTCCGTCAGGGTACAGTGAGCTGACAATTTCATAGTTGAGTTCCGGCCGTTTAAGCAGCTCAAATAAGCTGTACTCATGGGAGAGCTTATTTTCGATATGATTAGCTAATTGCTCCGCCGCCGCTGTTCCCGGTTGGACCCAGGTGGATTTAAGTCGCTGGCGCTCTAACTCAATAGCTTCGCGTTTTTCACTAAATTGTTGCCAGCGGTAGTCATCAACTAATCCCAGTTCACGGCCCTTTTCGGTGAGGCGCAAATCAGCATTATCTTCCCTTAAGAGCAACCTAAATTCCGCACGACTAGTAAACATGCGATAGGGCTCTGCTGTACCCATGCTAATTAGATCGTCAACCAGTACACCCAAGTAGGCATTGTCGCGACGAGGGCACCAGCTATCTTTGTCTTGAACCTGCAATGCCGCGTTGGTTCCCGCCAGCAAGCCTTGAGCAGCGGCCTCTTCATAGCCGGTGGTGCCATTTATCTGCCCGGCAAAGAACAGCCCTTGCACGCCTTTGGTTTCAAGACTATATTTTAAATCCTGAGGATTAAAATAATCATATTCAATGGCGTAACCGGGCCTGGTGATATGGGCATTTTCGAAACCAGCGATAGAACGCACCAAATTAAGCTGAACGTCGAATGGCAGGCTGGTAGAAATACCATTGGGGTAGAGCTCGTGAGTATCTAACCCCTCTGGCTCAACAAATATTTGATGTTGGTCTTTATCGGCAAAACGAACCACTTTGTCTTCGATCGAGGGACAGTATCTAGGGCCAACACCTTCAATCACGCCTGTGTACATAGGCGACCTGTCCATACCACCTCGGATAATGTCATGAGTATTTTTGTTGGTGTAGGTAATCCAACAGCAGGTTTGGGTAGGGTGATCTGCAACAGAACTAAGGTAAGACATAACAGGCTCAGGTTTATCCCCCCACTGCTCCTGAAGATTACTGAAATCGATAGTGCGAGCATCAATGCGCGGAGGTGTACCTGTTTTTAAACGCTCAACCCGAAAAGGCAGCTCACGTAATTTTTTTGCCAGATTTTCAGCTGGTGGGTCTCCAGCTCGCCCAGCGGCATGGTTTTCCAGACCAATATGCACTTTACCGGCAAGAAATGTGCCTGCAGTAACAACAACGGTCCTGGCTTTAAAGCTCAGTCCCATTTGGGTAACTACACCGGTAACGCGATCACCCTCAACAATTAAGTCGTCAACAGCTTGTTGGAAGATGGTGAGATTTTTTTGGTTTTCGAGAATACCTCTGATGGCTGCCTTGTAGCGTACTCTGTCAGCCTGAGCTCTGGTTGCTCGAACTGCCGGTCCCTTGCGAGAATTAAGCACCCGAAATTGGATGCCACTCAAATCTGTTGCCCTAGCCATCGCGCCGCCCAACGCATCAATCTCTTTGACCAAATGGCTTTTTCCTATACCGCCAATCGCCGGGTTACAGGACATTTGACCGAGGGTTTCAATATTATGAGTTAACAACAACGTATTGCAGCCCATGCGCGCAGATGCCAAGCAAGCTTCTGTGCCTGCATGTCCGCCGCCAATTATGATAACGTCAAAATTGTCTGGATGCTGCATGATCATTGTGTCGTGAGTTGATTTAAGGAGGCCATTATACGGGTGTGGTTGTAAATATTAAGCAGTTTTATTGCCTTGTTATTACTGTGGTTAACTTTGGTTCCTTAAAGTTATAGGCATGTAATATTATCTTTAGTATTTATAGTTTAATTGATTACTGTTGTTATTGGGAGGCTATGTTTTTGTTAATATGTTTACTTTCTTTATTGTAATCAACACCTTAGGTTCATTTCCTATCTGTATAACTGTGGTTTTTAGCGATTGCTCTTGTTGTTGATAGTTATGTTTTGGTTGGGAATAGAATTCAAGGCTGATTTTTTTTGTTTAATAATCGGCTAGAACTAGGGGTAACTTTGAAAGTTATACCTTTATTCACACAGGAAAGTTTTTCAAAGTCTGATAGACGGAGTCGGTTTGAATAATCTGGGGGTATATTGTGTGTTAGCTGTTAACTGGTTAGCTGTGGCCCATGATGTGGCTTGTTTTAGTGTTTTAAGTGAAATTTAAGTAATAAATCATTGATATACAGGGTTAATTTCATTAAAATCGCCCGCCTAAAAACAGTACTGTAAATAATTTTTCGGATTCAAAGCCATGAAAAGAACATTTCAACCAAGCAACTTAAAGCGCAAGCGCACCCACGGCTTTAGATCTCGTATGGCTACCAAAGGCGGACGAGCAGTTCTAAACCGCCGTCGTGCCAAGGGCCGTAAGCGTCTAGCAGCTTAAGGTTTTTGGGCTCTGTGCCCAGTTATAGCTTCAGTAAAAATCGACGTCTTTCAAAAGCCTCCGAGTTCCAGGAGGTCTTTGACCGCAATCAAATCAAAGTTGCCCACCCAAATCTTCTTTTGATAGCCAAGCCTAGTGACTGCGATCAATCGAGATTGGGTCTGGTGGTAGGCAAAAAAAACATCCCGACAGCAGTGGGTCGCAATCGCGTTAAGCGGGTTGTTAGGGATACCTTTAGGCAAACCGAATTTCCTATGCCACTTGATATTATTTTTTTAGCTCGTAAAGACGCAGATAAACTGGGTCAGAACGAGTTGAGCTTGTTGTTAAGGCAATCTTGGGGCAGACTGCTCCAGCGTTTTGAAGGCTTGGATAATAAGGATGCGTAGACTCGCTGTAGGCCTGATCAAGTTGTATCAGTTTGCCATTAGCCCATTTCTAGGCAATAGCTGCCGTTTTCACCCTAGCTGTTCCGCTTATGCGGAAGAAGCTTTTAATACCTATGGTTTTTTCAAAGGGGGTTACTTGACGGCGTTAAGGCTTATAAAATGCCACCCTTTTCACCCTGGTGGCTATGATCCTGTGGTTGAGCAGAATAATGCTGAACAAGAAGTCACCTGCACTACTAATCACTCAGAGTAATAAACAGTATGGATTGGCAGAAAATACTAAATTTATTCGCCATTGGCGTTGTTGCTTGGCTGTTACTGATTCAATGGGACCGGTTTGACGGTGGTGAAGCTCAGGTTGCTGGTGCGTCTGTAGATTTTTCAACAGCATCTAATGCGCCAGAAACAGAGGTTAGCGAGCTGCCTATAGCTCAGCCCAGTGATTCTGCGGCTGAACTGCCTGTCCTGATGGACGAGGCGCCCGTTGAGGTAGTGGCTACCAGTAATGAGCGTTTAGTGGTGGTGACAACAGATGTATTTGAAGTAACGATTGATACTTTGGGTGGAGATATTGTTGAGGTTCGATTATTAGAACACCTTACAGCTATGCCTGAGGATGGTGGTGAGCCGTTTACATTATTAAACAGGTCCAGAGACAGCCAATATGTGGCACAGAGTGGTTTGATTGGTCAGAATGGCACTGATACTGCAGAGGGCAGGCCGCAGTTTGCTATTGCTCAGAGTAGTTACAGCATGGGTGAGACCGATGAGACTTTATATGTTGATCTTACTCTGGACCAAAACGGGGTCAAAATTGTTAAGCGTTTTGAATTTGTCTCTGGTGATTACAGCATTGGTGTTCACTACCTGATTAACAATCTCTCCTACGACCCTTGGCAGGCTAATTTTTACGGTCAAATTAAAAGAGATTCTCAGGAGCCACTTATAGAGTCCAGTGGTGGTGTTATGCCTTACCTTGGGGCTGCGCTGAGAGAGGTAGATCAAAATTTCGCTAAGTACGACTTCGATGATATGGAAGATGAGTCGGTTAAGGTGTCAATCAATGGTGGCTGGGTAGCAATGGTTCAGCACTATTTTGTCAGCGCATGGGTTCCGCCAAGTGAAGATAAAAATGCATTTAGCCTGCGCAAGCTGTCAGGGCAAGATATTTACTTAATGGGCTTTACCGGCCAACGCCTATCTGTTGGCGCTGGTGGTTTCGGTGAGTATAGGGCTCAGTTTTATGTGGGCCCAAAAGATCAGGGCAGGCTGGCCGAGTTGGCTGAGTACTTGGATCTAACCATTGATTATGGTTTTCTTTGGATGTTGGCAAAGCCCATTTTTGCTGCGTTGCAGTTTATTCAGGGCATACTGGGTAACTGGGGCTGGTCAATTATTCTACTAACTGTATTTATCAAGATTTTACTCTACCCCTTATCCGCTACTAGCCTTAAATCTATGGCTAAGATGCGCAACTTGCAGCCAGAGATGACTCGCTTGAAGGAGCTCTATGGTGACGATCGTCAAAAAATGTCTCAAGAGTTGATGGGCCTGTACAAGAAAGAGAAGGTTAACCCTGCGGGTGGCTGTTTCCCTATGTTGCTACAGATGCCGGTTTTTCTCTCTCTTTACTGGGTATTACTTGAGTCTGTAGAGATTCGTCACTCACCCTGGATATTTTGGATCCAGGATCTTTCAGCAAAAGACCCCTTCTTCGTTCTGCCTTTGGTGATGGGTGGCAGTATGCTGCTAATGCAAAAAATGCAGCCAATGCCCACGGACCCCATGCAGGCACGGGTTATGCAGTTAATGCCCATTATGTTCACCTTCTTCTTTATGATTTTCCCTGCGGGTCTGGTGCTCTACTGGACAATAAACAATCTTCTGTCTATGGCGCAGCAATGGTTTGTTAATCGGCAGCTACAGGCCGCGAAAAAGAGTTGATTTCAGTACAGTAAAAGGCTCCTAACGGAGCCTTTTTTTCTCTGGCATAATGATTCCATGACATCTAAACCTAGCCCCCTAATTAATAATAGAGACAGTATTGTCGCCGTGGCAACGGCACCTGGCCGTGGTGGTGTCGGTATTGTTCGGCTTTCCGGAGGGGACCTGTCTGTATTTGTGAATGGTATTTTGGGTGAGGGGAGAGCTCTGAAGCCAAGACTTGCGACCTACAGCCAGTTTATGGGCGGCGCTGGAGAGGTTTTAGACGAAGGTGTGGTGGTGTCCTTCACAGGGCCTAATAGTTTTACCGGGGAGACAGTGCTGGAGCTTCAGGGTCATGGTGGAGCGGTGGTGATGGATCGGCTGGTGCAGCGCTGTATCGAACTTGGGGCTCGGCTGGCAATGCCAGGGGAGTTTAGCGAAAGAGCTTTCTTGAATGACAAAATGGATCTTGCCCAGGCAGAGGCAATTGCTGATCTCATTGATGCTGCCTCTTATCAGGCTGCTCGATCAGCGGTTAAATCCATGCAGGGAGAGTTCTCTTTGCTGGTGAATGGCTTGGTTGAAACAATGATTCAGCTGAGAATCTATGTGGAAGCTGCGATTGATTTTCCTGAGGAAGAGATAGATTTTCTAGCGGATGAAAAGCTGCACACTAGCTTGCATGATTTAGAATCAGAACTTCGGGATATATTGCAACGAGCTGAGCAGGGGTCGTTGCTGCGTGATGGCATGACACTGGTGCTGG
The DNA here is from genome assembly GCA_029252555.1 of Porticoccaceae bacterium. Classification (GTDB taxonomy): domain Bacteria; phylum Pseudomonadota; class Gammaproteobacteria; order Pseudomonadales; family Porticoccaceae; genus HTCC2207. Next base: position 72,977 of record JAQXBF010000037.1, on the reverse strand, counting down.
CAGGAAAGCCCAATGCGGGTAAGTCTAGCTTACTTAATGCCTTGGCCGGTAGCGAAGCCGCAATTGTTACCTCAGTTGCGGGAACCACCCGGGATGTGCTGAGGGAAAAGATTACTCTTGATGGCCTGCCTCTTAATATTGTGGATACAGCAGGGCTCCGTGATACCCAGGATGAGATCGAGCAAGAGGGTGTGCGTCGCGCCTGGGACGAAATTGAAAAAGCTGACCTTATTCTTTTTGTTGCCGATATTACCGAGACCGATGAGCCGGACTTAAAGGCTATTTGGCCCGAGTATTTTACACGCTACCCCGATGCCCGTCAGCCTATTACATTGGTACTGAATAAAATAGATCGCATTGGCCTAGCACCTGGAGTGGTGGAGGGCCGTGAGGCGACCTTTGCTCTTTCGGCAAAAGAAAAACTTGGCTTTGCAGAGTTAACCGCTTATTTGCAACAGGCAGCTGGTTACCAAGGGCAGTCGGAGGGTATCTTTTCTGCACGCCTCCGCCATCTGGATGCATTGTCTAAGGCATTGGAATTAGTCTGTGTGGGTATTCGACAGCTCGAGCGCGCAGGCGCAGGGGAATTACTTGCCGAAGATCTTCGCCAGGCCCAAAATCACCTCTCAGAAATTACCGGTCAATTTACATCAGACGATTTATTGGGGCGTATCTTCTCTTCTTTTTGTATTGGAAAGTGACCATATAAATAGCACTGGTCACTTTCGATATCTACTTTTCCAGTAAGACTATTACTTAAAGCCTAGATTGCTGGTTAAACACTGGTTTTATACTGTATACACACAGGTTATCCACAAATATTGGTTATTTATTAAGCAGTTTATTTTTCCGCGCTGTTGATAAAAAAAACATTGTTTTTATTTAACATGCTGATTTATATACATATTTTAATTTAGGTTGATTTTTGATGGTTTTCTAAGGTGTGGATAATCACGAATGCAGGGTATAGAATTCTCCTGAATAGTTAAAACAATAACGATAACAATTAGTTTGGGGTTTTTCGGTTAAATGGAGTGGATTGCCATTCTTTTTTGAGGGGCGAACGAGACTTTATTTTCGGTTCAATCACGCGGGACATTTAAGGTTGTGATAATGGGGTTTGATGTGCCAGAAACGGTTTGGTTACAGTGCCAGAGTCAACTCAGAGAAGAGTTGCCTGAGCAGCAATATAATACCTGGATTAGACCGCTAACCATTGAACCGGTGCCTGACAGTGTTAATGGCCAGGCAGCATTTCAGTTAATGGCTCCAAACCGCTTTATTGAAGACTGGGTCAAAAATAAATTCTTCTCCCGTATCGAAGAGCTCTTTAGCCAGCTTGGTGGCCGCTCCATTTCTCTGGGGGTTGTCGCTAAGCCATCGCGCCAAGCTCAATTCCAAAACAACCAGCCTGCTAGCTTTGAAACTACGACTGTTCAGACCGTGGCTATTCAAGGGTCCGAGGATCAGGGCTCCCAGTTTGCCGAGCGCACAAGCTTTGATAAGCCGGATATCGCAGTGGCCAACAATGGAGCTAATAGTTCAAGGATTATTGTTGATGCCCCAGCGATTATTCAGTCTGCAGCTGAGAGCAGCCTCAAGACCAATCTCAATAATAATTTCACCTTTGATAGCTTTGTTGAGGGTAAGTCCAACCAGTTGGCTTTTGCTGCCGCTCAACAGGTGGCTGAGAACCCTGGTGGCTCTTATAACCCACTGTTTATCTATGGCGGTGTTGGCCTGGGTAAAACCCACCTGATGCATGCTGTAGGCAATGCGTTGAAAGCGAAAAAGCCAGATGCAAAGATTGTTTATCTGCACTCTGAGCGCTTTGTTGCAGATATGGTTAAGGCTCTGCAGCTAAAGGCGATTGACGAATTTAAGCGTTTCTACCGTTCGGTTGATGCACTGTTAATTGATGATATTCAGTTCTTTGCCGGCAAGGAGCGCTCTCAGGAAGAGTTTTTCCACACCTACAATGCTTTGCTGGAGGGCGGCCAACAGATGATTTTAACCTGCGATAGATACCCCAAAGAGATTGATGGTGTTGAGGAGCGTTTGAAATCTCGATTTGGCTGGGGCCTCACGGTGGCTGTGGAACCTCCGGAGCTAGAAACCCGTGCGGCGATTCTGATTAATAAGGCCGAGCAGGTTGGTATGGCTCTTTCAAAGGATGCGGCATTTTTTATTGCTCAGCGAATTCGATCGAATGTGCGAGAGCTGGAAGGGGCGTTGAAAAGGGTCATGGCCCATGCCCAGTTTACCGGCAGGGCAATCGATATAGATTTAATTCGAGAATCCCTCAAAGATCTGTTGGCACTGCAAGATAAGCTAGTTACCATAGACAACATTCAGAGGGTGGTGGCCGACTACTACAAGCTGAAAATGTCTGATTTGCTTTCAAAGCGTCGCAGCCGTTCTGTCGCTCGACCGAGGCAAGTGGCTATGTCGATTGCCAAGGAGCTGACTAACCATAGTTTGCCGGAAATTGGCGAGTCTTTTGGAGGTCGAGATCATACCACTGTCTTACATGCCTGCCGCAAGGTGAAAGAGCTGGAGACGATTGATCGGGAAGTGCAGCGGGATCTCAAGAACCTCTATAGAACCCTCTCCACCTAATTAACGATATTTAACTATTCCTAGATTGTTGGAGCATACAAGTTACCATGAAATTTAGCCTTTCTCGTGAAGCATTACTAAACCCACTACAGCTTGTTGTTGGTGTCGTAGAGCGCCGCCAAACCTTACCTATTCTGTCTAATGTTCTCTTGAGCCTCCAGGACAATCGATTGTCTTTGACCGGCACAGACCTCGAAGTCGAGATTGTGGGGTCTACAGAGGTTGGGTCTGCGGAGGAAGGTGGTGAGGTGACTGTTTCGGCGCGCAAGTTTCTCGATATTTGCCGCTCTCTGCCAGAGGGTGCTCAGGTGGATTTCTCTAGCAGCGATGGTAAGGCCCAGCTAAAAAGCGGGCGCAGTAAGTTTACTTTGGCTACTTTGCCCGCCAATGAGTTCCCGTCAGTAGATGAGGGTGAGAAGAGCATTGAGTTTTCCGTTCAGGCCAGCATGCTTAAAGGCCTGATCGAAGCGACATCATTCGCCATGGCCCAGCAGGACGTTAGATATTACCTTAACGGTATGCTGTGGGAGGTTTCCACGAACAAACTGCGCGCAGTGGCTACAGATGGCCACCGTATGGCCCTGTGTGATGGCGAGTGCGAGGTTCAGGTTGAAGGCACAATCACTGCCATTCTGCCTCGCAAAGGTATTATGGAGCTGTCTCGCCTGTTAGGGGATAAGGCCGTTCAGGTTTCTATGGGAGCTAACCATATCCGCATTACTGGCACAGACTATTGCTTCACCTCGAAGCTGGTTGATGGCGCCTATCCTGATTACGATCGTGTGTTACCTAAGGGTGGCGATAAGCAGGTTGTTGGTGACCGGGCCGAGCTTAAGCAGGCCTTTGGGCGCACGGCGATTCTTTCTAATGAAAAGTATCGCGGGGTGCGTATCTTGTTGTCCAATGGGGCGATTAAAATGGTTGCCAATAACCCAGAGCAAGAGGAAGCCGAAGAAGAGGTCACTGTGAATTATGGGGGTAGTGATCTGGAGATTGGTTTCAATGTTAGCTATTTGTTGGATGTGTTGAATGTTCTCAAGGGTACAGAGATCAGATTTACCCTGTCAGACTCCAATAGCAGTGCTCTTGTTGAGGATGCGGCTGATGGTGCTGCAGTCTATGTTGTTATGCCAATGCGGCTGTAATGTTGGCTAGCCTAGAGCCAGTCCATTCTCTAAAGTAATCATCTTTTATGCACCTCTCTCGGCTGGATATTTTACAAGTAAGAAACCTTGTGAGCGTCCAGATCGACTGCCACCCCAAAGCTAACGTTATTTATGGCGCCAACGGGAGCGGCAAAACCAGCCTACTAGAAGCAATTTATCTCCTCGGCCGTGGCCGCTCCTTCAAGCACAGAGATCTGCGGGTTGTGGTTAATAACCAGAGTGATGAGCTGGTTGTGTCTGCTCGTATTGAGCGCCAAAAGTCTAAGAGTAGCCACCAACTGGGCATTAAGCGGACAGCTCAGGGTAAGTTTGAAGCGCGGTTTGATGGCAAGTCTCTGCAGTCTGCGGTTCAGTTGGTAGAAGAACTGCCTCTTCAGCTAATTGACGCCCATAGCTTCACATTGCTTGAGGGAGGCCCGCTGCAAAGAAGGCAGTTTTTGGATTGGGGTGTGTTCCACGTGGAACATACCTACACAAATCTTTGGCGACGCTTTCAAAAAGCGTTAAAACAGCGCAATCAATTACTCCGGCATGGTAGAATAGAAGGGGATTTATTGCGTGTCTGGACTGCAGAATTACTTCCTTTAAGTGAGCAGGTAACTGAGTACCGCAGGCAGTATTTAACAGAGCTAGCGGTAATAGTAAGAGAGGTATCTGCGTCCTTTGATGGTCTTGGCTCTGTGGAGCTTGAGTACTACCAGGGTTGGGCAGAAAACCAAGGGCTCGCAGCTGTTTTTGAGGCGGACCTAAAAAGAGATATGTCGCTGAGTACAACTAACCACGGCGCCCATAAAGCGGATATCCGAATTAAGGTTGATGGAGTTGCAGCGGCCGAGGTTTTATCCAGAGGCCAGACAAAGCTTCTGGTTTATGCACTAAAACTTGCCCAGGCTACTCATTATCGCAATAGGTCGGGGCAGTCGTGTTTGTTCCTGCTGGATGATTTGCCGGCAGAGTTAGATTACGAGCATAGGGCGCAGGTTGTAGCCTGTCTTAATGGGCTGGATTGCCAGTACTTTATAACTGGTGTAGATAAGAAAGATTTTGAATTGCTGGTGGATGGGATGGCGTATCAGATGTTCCACATGGAACATGGTGTCGCTTCAGAAGGTTGAATAACGGGAAAGTGAAAAGCTATGAGTGAAGAAGTGAACTATGACTCTTCTAGTATTAAGGTACTTAAAGGGCTAGACGCAGTTCGTAAGCGCCCAGGAATGTATATTGGAGACACGGATGATGGCACAGGCTTGCATCATATGGTGTTTGAGGTCGTTGATAACTCAATAGATGAGGCACTGGCGGGCCATTGTTCTGAAATTCGAATTGTTATCCACCCTAATGAGGCTATTACCGTCTCTGATAATGGCCGTGGCATCCCCACGGAAATGCATGAAGAGGGTGTCTCTGCCGCTGAGGTGATTATGACCGTTCTTCATGCGGGCGGTAAGTTCGACGACAATAGCTATAAGGTCTCCGGCGGTTTGCACGGGGTGGGTGTATCCGTGGTGAACGCGCTATCCAAGAAGATGCGCCTAACCATTCGTCGCAACGGCAAAGTTCATGAGCAAACCTATTCTCATGGTGTGCCAGAAGGTCCTCTGGATGTGGTTGGCGATACTGAGATTACTGGCACAGAGGTGTATTTTGAGCCCTCTGAAGATACCTTTACCAATATCCAGTTCTATTTCGATCAGCTGGCCAAGCGCCTGCGAGAGTTATCCTTTCTTAATTCCGGTGTCTGTATTGTTCTGCATGATGAGCGTTCGGGCAAAGAGGAAACCTATGCCTACGATGGTGGGTTAAGCGCCTTTGTAGAGTATTTGAATACTAATAAAAGCACGGTTAATAAAATTATGCACTTCAGTACTGATCGAGAAGACGGTACTAGTGTTGAAGTGGCATTGCAGTGGAATGATGGTTTCCAAGAAAATATTCTCTGCTATACCAATAATATTCCCCAGCGAGATGGCGGAACCCATTTGGCGGGCTTTCGATCGGCACTGACCCGTGGGCTCAATAGCTATATTGAGAAAGAGGGTATTAATGGCAAATCGAAGGTAGCAACCACTGGCGATGATGCTCGAGAGGGCTTGACCGGTATTGTTTCCGTTAAGGTGCCAGACCCTAAGTTTTCATCCCAGACCAAAGATAAGCTGGTGAGCTCCGAAGTGAAAACCGCGGTAGAGCAGGAAATGGGCGACAAATTCAGTGATTATCTGATGGAATTCCCTCAAGAGGCACGGGCAATAGTTAATAAGATGATTGACGCCGCTCGCGCTCGTGAGGCAGCCCGTAAGGCCCGTGAGATGACTCGTCGCAAAGGGGCGTTGGATATTGCCGGTTTGCCCGGCAAATTGGCCGACTGCCAAGAAAAAGATCCAGCTCTGTCTGAACTGTACCTGGTGGAGGGAGATTCTGCTGGCGGTTCAGCAAAACAGGGTCGCGCGCGGAAAACTCAGGCAATCTTGCCTCTGAAAGGTAAGATCCTCAATGTTGAGAAAGCACGCTTCGATAAGATGCTCTCCAGTGCCGAGGTGGGAACACTGATCACCGCGCTGGGCTGTGGCATTGGCACCGAAGAATTTAATCTTGAAAAATTACGCTACCACACCATTGTCATCATGACGGATGCTGATGTGGATGGTTCGCATATCCGAACGCTGCTACTAACGTTCTTCTTCAGGCAGATGCGTGAACTGGTTGAGAATGGCCATATTTATATTGCTCAGCCACCGCTTTATAAGGTAAGTAAAGGCAAGAACGAGCAATATGTGAAAGATGATGCCGCTCTATTGGTTTATTTGACTCAGAAGGCTCTAGAGAGCGCCACCTTGCATGTTAATGCCAAGGCTCCTGGCATTCAGGGCACCGCTCTGGAGGCCCTAGTGACACAATTTAGACATGTGGGGGACCTAATCACCCGTATGTCCCTGGTTTATCCTATTGAGCTGCTCGAAGCGCTTGTTTATATAAGTAGCCTTGATAGCGAACGTCTGCAAAAAAGCAGCGATCTTGAGCCCTGGTGTAGCGAACTCCAGAAAAAGCTCGAGGAAGTGGAGAATGGTACCCACAGGTATAAGGTGTCGGTCAAGGAGGATAAAGAACGCAATCTTTTTGTCCCTAACATCGAAATTACTGCCCATGGTGTTCCCCACTACCATAGCTTTGGCCGAGATTTCTTTGCCTCTAATGAATACGCAGCGATGGTTGAGTTAGGCAAAACATTGCAGGGTCTTATTGAAGAGGGTGCCTATGTTAAGCGCGGTGAGCGGGAGCAACCGGTGAGCAGCTTTAAAGAGGCGCTGGACTGGCTGATGGCGGAATCTCGCCGCGGTATCAATACTCAGCGCTACAAGGGTCTGGGTGAAATGAACCCGGAGCAGCTTTGGGAAACCACTATGGACCCAGAAAGCAGACGTATGTTGGTGGTGACAATTGAGGATGCGATTGCAGCAGACCAGATGTTTACTACTCTGATGGGCGATCATGTTGAGCCAAGACGCGAGTTTATTGAATCTAATGCGCTCTCGGTGGTTAATTTAGACGTTTAAAATAAAAATTTCCTATTGGGTTAAGCTACTCAATAGGTTTCCCTATATCTCTATCGGTGCTTCGTCGCCCTCAATTTTGGCGGCGATTCTCTGCCAAGGGCTCAACGCACACTTCTTCTCTACGATCGACAATCACTCGGCGGTTTTTCATGCGTTTCTCGATTGGGGAGGGGCGCTTGGTTTTCTTTTGACTACCCATTGACTTACATCCTGTTAGTAGCGGTAATGAGCCGGATTGTATCCCCATGAAATAAGGCATTTTGTGCGCAGGTTGGCAGTTACAGTGCGTTCTCTATCCAGTCTCGTGCCTGGGCTGTCAGTTCCCTTGGGTCCTTAGCGTCAGTGCCAATGGCTGGACCAATTTGCATATGGATGGTGCCAGGCTTCTTGATAAAGCTATCCCTTGCCCAATGATGCCCCGCATTATGGGCCACGGGCACTATGGGCACACCAGCCTTTTTAGCCAGAGCCGCGCCGCTAGTCTTAAACTCTCCTAGGCCATCGACTCCTACTCGGGTTCCTTCTGGGTAAATAACAATATTATTGCCAGCGGCCAGCCGCCTTGCGCCCTGCTTTAAAACAAATCGAATGGCCTTTGCTGGCCTAGAGCGCTTTATTGCAATGGGCTGCATCAGTGCCAGTGCCCAACCGAACAGCGGCACCCACATCAACCCATGCTTTAAAATAACGCTAGCCGGTTGAAAGTACCACTGCAAATAAAACGTTTCCCAGGTGCTCTGGTGATTGCTGAGTATCAGGCAGGGGCCCTTGGGGATATTCTCGTTGCCGCTGACAACGATTTTGATATTGCAGGTGAGCCTAAGCCACCCCATAGACAGGTGATTGCCTGTGGTAGCAATGCGCTGGAGGTTGGCAAATGGCAAAAAGAACAGCAGGCAGGCCACTGCGCTCATCAGTATGACCAGGCACAAAAAGCCAACATAGAAGATTGCAGACCGCAAAGCCCACCACAACAGTCTTACCAATTCCATCTTCAGACTACCCACTTCAAGCTAAATGGTTTAAGCGGTTTTTTACAACCACTGTTAATTACTTCGCTGGTGCCAGCTGAGAAATATCTGCCACATTGATAAACAGCTCACGGAGACTGTGTAGCAAAGCCAGGCGATTATCCCGTATGGCAACATCTTCAGCCATGACCATGACATCATCAAAGAATGAATCCACCGGCTCACGTAGAAGGGCAAGTTTGGTTAGCACAGCGTTATAATCCCGCTGCTCAAATAATGGTGCAACCTCGTCGCTGAGTCTTTGTATCTCGGCAGCCAAAGTTTGCTCGGCACTGTCTTTAAGCAGCTCAGTATTAATAGCAACTGGTGCTTTATCCCCTAGCTGCTTGGCGAGAATATTGGATACCCGCTTATTCGCTGTGGCCAGAGCGACTGCCTCTGGCAACAGAGAAAACTGATTAACTGCCTGCACCCTGGCATTAATATCCAGCGGGTTCGACAGATCTAAAGATGAGACGGCAGCAAACACCTCTGTGCTGATGTTTTCTTCTTTATACCAAGTTTTAAAACGCTCTAAAATATAAGTAAGCACTTGCTCACACAACTCAGAGTGCGACAGCTTTTCATCACTCAGGGTACTAAACTGGTTGGCAGCACTACTGATTGCTACGGTTAAATCAAGGTCAATATTGCGCTCAATAATAATGCGCAATACACCAAGGCTGGCGCGACGCAATGCAAATGGATCTCTGGAACCAGAAGGCTGTTGGCCAATACTAAATATGCCCACCAAGCTATCAAGACGATCCGCTAGAGCCAGAGTGGCTCCAGCTGCGGTGCTTGGAATGGCATCACCGGCAAAGCGAGGGAGGTACTGCTCGAAAAGCGCCTCTGCCACTTCTGCTGGCTCGCCATCATTAAGAGCATAGTCGCGACCCATGGTGCCTTGCAGATCATCAAACTCACCAACCATATCGGTCACCAAGTCAGATTTACTCAACTTCGCGGCGCGGCGTGCGTAAGCAGTATCGGCACCAGTGTAGCTTGCCAGTGTTTCGGCCAATGCGGCGACTCGCTCCGTTTTGTCATAGACAGAGCCAAGCACAACTTGAAATACCACTTGCTTAAGTGACTCTCGGCGGCTTTCCAAAGAGCTCTTCTTATCGTTAGTGTAGAAGAACGCGGCATCGGCAAGTCGAGGGCGTATCACCCGTTCGTTACCATTTATTACTTGTCCAGGGTCTTTGCTTTCAATATTTGCCACTGTAATAAATGCAGACATTAGCTTATTGTCAGGGCCCACCACATGGAAATATTTCTGATGCTCCTTCATTGATGAGATCAGTGCCTGCGATGGCACTTCCAGAAAATGCTCATCAAACCGGCCCATTAGGGGCACGGGCCATTCATTAAGCGCACTGACCTCATTAAGCAGGTCTTCATCAATCACTGCAGTACCCTTTAATTCTGTAGCTAGCTTTTCAACACCGGTGCGAATAATGTCCCTACGCTTGGCAAAGTCAGCAATCACATAGGCTTGATGTAACTGTTCAACATAGGAATCAGGGGATTTGATAACAATATCGCCGGCACTATGGAAGCGATGCCCGCGGCTGGTATTGCCAGAGGTAATACCTAAAAGTTTTTCCTTACAGACCTGGCCGTCAAACAGCAACACCGCCCATTGCACAGGGCGAATAAATTCTTCTTTGCTGCTACCCCAGCGCATTCGCTTGGGAATGGGCAGGGCAGCCAGGGCGCTATTGATAACATCAGCTAAAAGGCTCCGCGTAAGGGCGCCAGTCTCGGTGCGTCGTACACAAAGCTTGTCCTGTTGGCCGTCATTATCGATATGATTATTTAAATCGGTGACAGCGATACCATTTTTATTAGCAAAGGCTTCAGCGGCCCTTGTTGGCTGTCCCTCTGCATCGAAGGCAACTTTAACGGGTGGGCCCCAAGCCACAACCTCTGCGTTGGGTGCCTGGGTATCTAAAGCTTTGATCACCAGAGCCAAACGACGCGGGGCAGCGTAAGCCGTTGCCCCACCAAAACTTAAATTCTCGGCTTCAAAGCCATCGATAATCCCGGCGGTAAAAGCTTCAGACAGCGCCAACAGAGCCTTGGGTGGCAGCTCTTCGGTACCCAGCTCGAGAAGAAAATCTGCACTCACTTTGATTCTCCCGCAGCGGTGTGTTTTGCCATAACCTCGGCGGCAATCGCTTTATCCGCAAGGGGAAAGCCTGCTGCCATGCGTGAGTCAAAGTAACCCTGAGCCACGCCTCTGGCCAATGTGCGAACGCGCAAAATATAGCGCTGACGCTCGGTAACCGAGATAGCTTTGCGAGCATCAAGTAAATTAAAAGTATGGGATGCCTTCATTACCATTTCATAGGCAGGAAGCGGCAGTTTTGCGCCAGTCAGCTTCACTGCGTCCTTTTCATACTGGTCGAAAGCACCAAACAGGAAGTCCACATCCGCATGCTCAAAGTTAAAGGTTGATGCCTCTACTTCATTTTGCAGGAACACATCGCCATAGCTAACATCCCCCTGCGGCCCGTGGGCCCAGACTAAATCGTAGATACTGTCTACGCCTTGCAAGTACATGGCAATACGTTCTAGGCCGTAGGTAATCTCACCCGTCACTGGATAGCACTCAAGGCCGCCCACCTGTTGGAAATAGGTGAACTGTGACACTTCCATTCCATTGAGCCAGATCTCCCAGCCAAGACCCCAGGCCCCTAGTGTGGGTGACTCCCAGTTATCTTCGACAAATCGAACATCGTGAACCAGAGTATCAATACCAAGATGCTCTAAAGATCTCAGATAGAGCTCCTGAAAATCTGCTGGCGATGGCTTCATCACCACCTGAAATTGATAATAATGTTGTAGACGATTGGGGTTTTCGCCATAGCGACCATCTGTAGGCCGTCGGCTCGGTTGCACATAGGCCGCATTCCACGCTTCAGGGCCTATGGAGCGCAAAAAGGTTGCTGGGTGAAATGTCCCTGCACCCACTTCCATATCTAATGGTTGCATCACTACACAGCCTTGATCGGCCCAGTACTGCTGAAGCCTTGCTATAAGCCCCTGAAATGTATCAGGAGGAGCACAGAGATTGCTCACGAATACCACCTACAAATATTGTTGCGAAACAAAGAAGGCGCAATTATAAACCTGCCAAACGAGAAAGATAGGGTAATACAATGCTAATAGGCCTATTTAGTGGCGTTGATTCCGCTAGTTATGGATATAATGGCCATTATCCAACTAATGGCAATTAATCAGGGAGACTTTAATGGTCCATGTAAGACGCGGTGAAAAGGTGCGCAAAGCGGTATTTCCAGTAGCGGGAATGGGCACAAGGTTTTTACCTGCAACCAAGGCGAGCCCCAAAGAGATGATGCCAGTTGTCGACAAGCCGCTAATTCAATACGCAGTAGAAGAGGCAGTAGAAGCTGGTATTACAGACTTAATCTTTGTTACTGGCCGCACCAAGCGCAGCATTGCCGATCACTTTGACAAGGCTTACGAGCTAGAGCACCAGCTGGAACAGCGAGGCAAAAAAGAGCTATTGGCTATCGCCCAAAATGTGGTGCCCAAAGGCGTTAGCTGCACCTATATTCGTCAGACAGAGGCACTGGGTCTGGGGCATGCGGTTTCAACAGCAGCCCATTTAGTCGGTGATGAACCCTTTGCCGTTATTCTGGCCGATGACCTGATTCACCATGGCAAAGGTGCTGTTAAGCAAATGGTTGAGATCTTCGAGTTTTACAAAAGCTCTGTAATCGCCGTGCAAAAAGTGCCGGGCCCAGAGATTTCATCCTACGGCGTTATCAGCGGTACCAAGCAAACCGACCGCGTGTTCCTGTTGGATAAGATTGTTGAGAAGCCAGCCCATGAAGACGCACCATCAGATATGGGTGTTACCGGCCGCTATATTTTTACACCACAACTATTCGCCCACCTCGCCGCTTTGAAGCCTGGCGCCGGTGGTGAGTATCAGCTCACCGACGCCGTTCAGACCTTGCTCACCGAAGAGCAGGTGTTGGCCTACGAGTACGAGGGCACCCGCTATGATTGTGGCAGCAAGATGGGATTGTTAAAAGCCAACATTGAATTGGGCCTTGAACATAAAGAAATTGGTAAAGACCTGCGCCAATATCTAAAGAATGAGTTACTCGGCAAACTGTGAAAAATACGGCCATTCTGGGTATTTTAAAACTGATTGCCTGGTTGCCTCTAGGGGTAGCTAGGACGTTTGGCCGGCTGCTGGGCCATGCTCTGCGTCTGGCCAATACCAGGCCGTATCGAGTCACCCAGATTAATCTGGCCCTCTGTTACCCACATCTTTCCAGCTCGGAGATCGCTGCCCTAACTAAAGACAGAATGTCCCAGCTGGGCCAAGCCTTTTTTGAAACCCCAATACTCTGGCGTCAATCCTCTGACTGGTTACTTAGCAAAATTATCGCTGTTGAGGGGCGCGAGTATTTGCAGGCCGCGCTGGACAACCCTCGGGGCACGATTTTACTGGTACCCCATCTGGGCAACTGGGAGGTGATCGGGTTATGGGTCTCGCAAATGACCACTATGACATCACTCTATGAGCCGCCGAAAATGGCCGAGCTTGAAAACTGGATAAAAACTTCCAGGCAGAGATCTGGAGCAACCCTGGTCCCCACAAATGTCCGCGGTGTTGCTGCGCTATTAAAGGCATTGCGCCGAGGCGAGACCACTGCGATTCTTCCAGATCAGCAGCCACCACCTAGCAGTGGTGACTTCTCCCCCATTTTTGGTGTCCCGGCACAGACTATGACGCTGGTACATAATTTAATTCAGAAGTCTGGCAGTCAGGTGTTGCTTTGCACTGCCCTAAGAGCAGTGGGGGGTTGGCAATTGCATTTTATGCACGCGTCCGAAGCCATTAATAGTGCCGACCAGCAAACCAGCTTGGCCGCCCTTAATCAGGGTGTTGAGTCTATTGTTGCTCTGGCGCCCAGTCAGTATCAATGGGAGTACAAGCGTTTTCGTACTCGCCCTGAAGGCTGTCCTGAAATCTATCCAAAAGGTAGTTAATCGTTTTGCCTACCGCCAAATTTTCTGATTTCCGCTTAAACCGTGAGCCGGCTTGGCGAGAAATGATATCCAAGTCAGATACATCGGTTCCAAGCCAGTGGCGACATTGGCTATCCGATACAGGTTCTCTTACTCAGCGGTTAATCGACGCCTGTGATGGCAAGTTTAGTGTGCAGCTATTACGGCAGAATATGGATACACCCAGGTTGTCAGAGTGCCGAGCACTTCGATTACCCCAGCGGCGACTGGCGCTTATTCGAGAGGTGGTACTTATGGGTGGGGGAATGCCCTGGGTCTATGCTCGAAGCATTATTCCCATTAGCACCTTGACTGGTCGCCTGCGCAGCTTGCGTCATCTGGATAATCAACCACTGGGGGCGTTGTTATTTAATGACCCGACTATGCGCCGTGAGTCCGTTGAAATTGCCTGTCATACCAATGCCAACGCCCAGATGCCTGTAGCATTGAGAGAGATTCAGTCGCCAATGTGGGGGCGGCGCTCAGTGTTTCGTCTGGATAACAAACCCATGTTAGTCAGCGAGATATTCTTACCCGACTTTAAACCTTACAATCAAAGCCTCAGATTTGGCTTTTCGCGAACCATATGACCACAAAAACCTTACCAATGGCCAATAAATGGCTGCGCCTGATGCGACTCGATCGGCCCATAGGCACCTACCTATTATTATGGCCAACCTATTGGGCACTGTGGTTTGCTGCCGAGGGTAGACCCTCCCTGTCTAATCTGGTGATTTTCACTCTGGGGGTTGTGGTGATGCGTGCCGCAGGCTGCGTGATCAATGATTATGCTGACCGGCATGTTGATGGCTCAGTTGAGCGCACCAAAAATCGGCCATTGGTAACGGGTGAGATTCGCCCACAACAGGCATTGGCGCTGTTTTTCAGCTTATTAGCGATGGCTTTGGCCTTAGTTCTGAAGACCAACGCCATGACTATCGCTCTCTCAATTGGCGGGCTGCTGCTGGCCACAACCTACCCTTTTTTGAAGCGTGTGACTCATCTTCCCCAGCTTGGATTGGGGGCGGCTTGGGCCTGGGTAGTCCCTATGGCATTTGCTGCTGAGCGGCATGCATTACCTCCTGCCCTATGGTTTATCTTTATGGCCATTATTGTTTGGACGATTGCCTTTGATACCTATTATGCGATGGTTGATCGAGAAGACGATTTAAAAATAGGCATTAAATCTACAGCTATTCTTTTTGGCTCCTATGATTTATTGATTGTTGGCCTGTTGCAGTTGGCAACATTGCTGCTGCTATTGATGGCAGGAATCAGCTTTGAACGTCAGGCATTTTATTTTATTGGTTTGCTCGCCGCCGCTAGTTATTTTATTGCTCAATATTTACAGGCGAGAACCCGCGAGCCGGAAGGCTGTTTTAAGGCGTTTCTGAATAATCATCGGGTAGGTATGGTGGTTTTTATTGGCTTAGCTCTGGACTATTTTTACCCAATATATATTGCCCTTTAGAGCACCATCATTTTTTTACGCCTCTAGCGCCTATCGCTAGATTTTCTGCCAGACCAGAAGCCGGTTATTGGCAGGCATAGCATGATCATCCAGCAGCACTAGCCCTGCATCCAGCGTCAACCTATTAATATCATGAAACTCGCGAATACCCATATGGGCAGCTTGTTGGCGCAGGTTTTGATCGAATTGAATATTGCTTGCAGGTGCAATAACTCCGCTATAACTCATGGGCCCGTAGAGGCAAAACAGACCATTGGACAGCAGCTGCGCTCCCACCTCGGCTAACATATTAACCACAGCCTCCCAGGGCATAATATGTGCAGTGTTAGCGGAATAAATACAATCATAACCAGCCTCTGGCAGGCTGTTTGCCAGCATATCGAGGGCAATAGGCTCACGCAGATTAGGGGAGGGATCAGCCTCTAGCCACTGCAGAATCCCGCTGTGGTTTTGAGGCAGGTCACTGGTCTGCCAGACCAGATGAGGTAACTGCTTGGCGAACCAGACTGCGTGCTGGCCGGTGCCGCTACCAATTTCCAGAACCAACGATTTATCTTTTAGCAATGGCTCCAGAACGGAGAAGATAGGCCCGCGGTTATTTTCGCAGGCCTGAGAAAAGGGCTTATCCGTATGCCGAGACACGTATTATTGCTCGCGGGTAAAGACCCACTTATCACCCTCACTCAATGCTGAGTTGTAGCTATAGCCATCCACATCAAATTGCTTAATCTTTTCGACATCAGTAATTTTGTTTCTGATAATAAAGGCACTCATTAAACCCCGAGCCTTTTTGGCAAAGAAGCTGATAATCTTAAATTTATCGGCTTTTTTATCCATAAAGACGGGGGTGACGATACGGCCCTTAATATTCTTTGGTTGCACAGACTTGAAATATTCATTGGAGGCCAGATTAAGCAGAACTGCGTCAGAGGAGCCGGCTAACAGCTTATTAATTTCGCCAGTAATAATATCACCCCAAAACTGATACAAATCAGAGCCTCGCTCATTGGCAAACTTAGTGCCCATTTCCAGACGGTAGGGCTGCATTAGGTCCAGAGGCCGCAGCAGGCCATAGAGACCAGAGAGAATACGCAGATTATCCTGCGCCCAACCCAGCTGTTTGTCGGACAGACTGTCTGCATCCAAACCCTGATAAACATCGCCTTTAAACGCTAGCATAGCAGGTCGGGCGTTTTCTGTGGTAAAAGGAGTCTGCCATTCTTGAAAGCGCTCATAGTTCAGCGCGCCCAATTTATCGCTCAGCCCCATCAGTGCACAGACATCTTTGGGCGACAGTGTTTTTAGCCCAGTTAACAATTCTTGTGAATGGTCAAGAAGCTCTGGTTGAGTATGGGCTGCAGAGGCAATTGGGCTGCTGTAATCAAGTTTTTTAGCGGGAGAAATAACAGTCATCATCATTTAAATTCGCCGTTCTATGGAAATCCAGTGCATTTAGAGCTGTCATTATAGCAATCTATGGACGTTACAATGAAGCAAGGAGCAATAAAATGCAGAAGCGCTTGATCCCTTTTTACGCAATAACGCTGGCCACGGTTTTATCCCTTGTTGGCTGCGCGGTTAACTCAGTCACGGGCAAAATCGAACTCTCATTGATTTCGCCCCAGCAAGAAATTGCCATGGGCGAAATACAGTATCAACCCTCGAGGCAGTCTCAGGGAGGCGATTACTATCTGGACCCTCAATTACAGGCTTATGTGCAGACCGTAGGTGACTGGCTTGCCACAGTCAGTGATCGACCAGACCTGCCCTATGAATTTGTAGTACTCAAAAACTCCGTACCCAATGCCTGTGCGCTGCCCGGAGGCAAAATCGCTATTAACCGTGGCCTGCTAAGTTATTTGCATGACGAATCATAAATAGCGGCGGTACTTGCCCATGAGATTGTTCATGCGGCAGCCCGTCATGGGGCGTTACAAATGAGTCGAGGTTCCCTGACCACTATAGGGATGGTGGCGGTTGCTGCGGGTACTCAGAGCCGTGACGCAGCTCAGCACTATGGCATGGCGTCCCAGATAGGTGCCGCAGCTTGGATGGCAAAATATGGTCGTGACGATGAGCTGGAATCCGACTATTACGGCATGGAATATATGGCTAGAGCAGGCTATGAACTGCAGGGTGCGGTGGAATTACAGCAGACCTTTATCAAACTTAGCGAAGGCCGCCCGGCGGACTTTCTAAGTGGCTTATTTGCCAGTCACCCGCCCTCAAGCCTTCGTGTAGAGGCTAATACTGCCAAGGCTATTGAGCTGCCAACGGGTAAGCGTTACCGCCAGCGCTATCAGGTGGCAATCGCTCAGCGTAAAAAAGACTCTCCGGCCTATGCAGAGGAAGAAGCTGCTATAGCAGCCTTAAATAAAAAACAGGGCAAAGAGGCGCTGGCGGCTCTAGATAAAGCTGTTGCTCTGCAGCCATGGGAAGGCTCGTTTTGGGAGCTTCGTGGCCATGCCTGAAAGCAAATTGATAATTTGGCTAATGCCGATCAAGCCTTTACCACTTCAATTGGTAAAAACTCCCAGTATTTCAGCCCCTATTTAGCTCGGGGACTATTGCGTCATGAGCGGGGCCAGAAAAAACTTGGCCTAGCTGATATTAGGCGCAGCTATGAAATATTGCCGACGCCAGCGGCCAGCTATTATCTGGGAGAAGAGGCGCTGGCGGGAAAGCGGTATAGCCAGGCGGCAAGTCATTTTAAGCAGGCCAGTCAGGGAAAAGGAGCTATGAGTGTCCGTGCCCAACAACAGCTCGGCGCGATAAAGCTGGCTTTGGAACCCCAGACGTTTTTAACCGCCCAGTTTCTATTGTCAGATCGCTGAGAGCCTCTTGTGCGCACGGTTAATAACAGCCCGGTCAGTATGAGCAAAATACAGCTGCGGCTCAGCATCGGCGGCCAGATCTAGATATTGACCATGCCCGGCTCTCTGGGGGCTGGCCAGGCAGCAACCACAACCACTGGTATTGGGCCAGTGGGAGATTCAAATCTAGGGTACCGAGTTGAGATCGTCACAGCGACCTCCGCCCAATTGCATAAGCTTTAATTGCGCGAGCCGCAGCGGGCGGCATACAATAGGCCTATTAATAACTGAGTAATTAAAGTCGCTTGCCTAATTAGGTGCAGGCTTTAGTGGCTCTACCTTGTTTAAGGCCCTTACTCTAAAAGCGACAAGTGTACTAGTAATAATGGCCGCCACAGAGAAGCTGAGTATGACCGAGCACAATGAAAAGCCGCCCTGCGAATTCTGCCGGCGCATGCGATTTATAGGGATATTGGCAGTACTGATTTTAGGCACCGCCATCACCAGGCCAGAATTTTCTTTTCTACGAGGAGTGGATTTAACCAGCGCAGCAGCCTATTTCTTTGGTGGCCTCTTTGTTGTGCTGCTGTTGTGGAAGGCTTATCAGGAATATTGGGTAACGACTAATGACGAATCCTCCGAGCCAACAGACTAACTGTTGGGGCTGCAGATATTTCAAGATCACCCACGAGCGAAATATGCCCTATGCCTGTGAGGCTATGGGGTTTAAATCAAAGATTTTGCCCTGTCTGGAAGTCACGCGAATAGAGGGGAGTCGATGTTTTAGTTTTGCTCCAAAACCAAGCCCCATATCCCGATAAGCAAAGGTAATCTAATAACACCATTAGATGTACTAGGCGCAAAGGCACACCAGGCTTCCTATGCGCAAACGAATAAATTAAGATTAGCCCGCAAACCTAAATAAAATAACGAATCTGTCGATGTAATCAGAATAGAGATTCGCCTAGGTTAATTTTTATCGTTTCTTTATGCTGTTTTTCCACCCTTAAAAGTGGCCTAAGAATAGCCGTCTTAACCTCTAGGAGTATCAATGGATATTGCAAGTATTATCGGTCTAATTGGCGCACTTGCTGCCATCAGCTTAGCCGTTAGAGACCCCCAGGTTTTAATTAGTCCTGAGTCATTATATTTGGTAGGGCTCGGTACTTTTGCCGTGACATTGTTTCGCTCCTCTCTCGGCGAATTCCTGAATATGTTTGTTGTTTCTTTCAAGATGTTCCGGCACAAAATTGATAAGCCAGAAGATCTGATTGACCGATTGGTCGAGCTGGCGGGCATCGCTCGTAAGGATGGCATGATTGCCTTGGAGAATGAAGAGATTCCCAACCGCTTTCTCGCCAAAGGCATCAGTGCGCTTGTGGACGGTAACGAAGCGAGCTTTATTCGCAGTTCGCTAGAGCGAGATATGTATATGACCTCCAAGCGCCATGAAGCTGGACGAGGAACTCTGCAGGCCGCCGGTGATATTGCACCCTCCATGGGCATGATAGGCACGCTAATTGGTCTGGTTAATCTGCTGCAGAATATGGCCTCTGACCCCGAAGGTATTGGCCCCGCTATGGCATTGGCACTATTGACGACCCTCTATGGATCGCTGCTGGCGAATATTTTCTTTATCCCGATGGCCATGAAGTTGGAGAACCATGCTAAAAACGAAGAGATCAACAGCCAACTTATTATTGAAGGTGTACTGTTTATTCAGGGCGGCGGTAACCCCAGGCTGCTGGGCGACTTGCTGTCGGCATTCTTGAATCCAAAGAAAAATAAAAAGCGCGCCAATGCGGAACCCGCAGCAGCGGAATAACCCGATGGGAAATATGCCAGGGATCAATTGTCGTAAAATAGCAGTGGTGGTCGCTGCTATGGTGGTGAACTGTGGCTGATGAAGAGCTGCTCGAAGAAGGGCAGGAGATACCGGAAGACTGCCCGCCGTGCAAGAAGGTGGCACCAAGTTGGATGACAACCTTCGCCGATATGGCGACCCTATTGATGGCATTCTTTGCTCTGCTGTATAACTTTGCGACTATGGATGTGGGAGAGCGAGCCAAGGCGATGGGCTCTTTAAACGCGGCCTTTGGTGCAACCGTAATTACCCCTCTGATCGAAATCCCAATTTCTACCACCCTAATGATCTCTGAAGATGCGAGCGATAGTGAGTCTGACCTCAAGTTAAAAAATCTTAGCCCAGAGGAACTAGCTGCCCTGAGAGCAGAAGAGACTTTGGCGTCGCTGCGAGAAAGCTTGGCCAAAGAGATAAAAGAGGGGTCTGTGGTACTTAGAAAAACCGCTAATCGAGTTATTGTTGAGTTGCAGACATTTACCAGCCGCGATGCCGAGTCCACCGACTTCTACCTGACCCAGCCAGTACTAGATGTATCAGAAAAAGTGTTGGCTGCTCAGGCCGCCACTACTACTGAGATAGAAGTTCGCAAGCAGGATTTGGCGGCTTTGGAAGCCGCGAAGGAACGCCGACGCCAAGACGCTAAGGCCCAGTACGAGAAAATGACCGAAGACTTGGCAGAAGAAATCGAAGCTGGCGCGGTGGAGTTGGTTCTTCAAGACGAAAACCTGATTGTAAGATTAGCCAGCCAAGGCTCCTTTGTTTCCGGTAGCGCCAATGTTCAGGACGGCTTTAGAGGCTTGCTGAAAAAGATTGGCTCAACGCTAGCTCTGTCGGAAGGTCGTATTCGAGTCGAAGGCCATACGGATAACGTACCCATCGCCTTTAGTGATCGCTTCACCTCCAACTGGGATCTCTCGTCTGCGCGATCCTCCTCAGTGGCCGCTGTGCTAATAAAAGAAGTGGGGCTGACTCAGGAACGCATTATTGTTGCCGGGCTTGCCGACTCAAGACCATTGGAAAGTAATGACACCCCTGCGGGCCGATCACGTAACCGACGTATTGAGGTGATTGTCCGTGGCAAGTAAGAAAGACGAATGCCCAAAATGTAAAAATGGCTCCCCAATGTGGATGGCGACCTTCGCTGACATGGCAACACTGCTGATGTCATTTTTTGTGTTGCTTATCGCCTTTGCGGAAATGGAAAAGCAGGACTCGGTGATGGCATCCGAAGGCCAAACTGGTAAAAACCTCGGTGTTCAGGATGAAATTCCCGCAGAGAATGCGCCCCCGGTTAACGAGGGTGAGCAGGAGGATGACGGGCTTAAAAAAGCAGACGCGGATACCGATGCTGGGTTTGAGATTGTTAAAGCAGCAATGGAAAAGGAAATAACCGAAGGCAAAGTAGAGGTGAGCATTAAAGATATGCAGATTGTGGTCGAGGTGGCTAAATCAGAGACCGCCGAGGCCACTGATGGAGCCAGGATTCTCCAAGAACAGTTAGAAATTTACGCCAAAGTAGCGGATGCCCAGACAAAAATTGAAGTTGGGCTGAAAATCTCCCAAGAAGCCGACGATGTGTCTGCCGAGCAACTGGCGCGAGAAGCAGCCATTGCCGAACAGTATCGCCGTATTCGTGAGACCCTTGCAGACGAAATTGATAAAGAACTGGTCGAGGTTATCCGTGAGGGTGAAATCATTATTGTCCGCTTGGCAGAACAGGGCTCGTTCAAGAGTGGTGCCGCAGAACTTCAGCCGGGCTTTAATAAATTACTCGATAAAGTGGGCGTTTCCTTAACGGGCGCCGATGGCCTTATTACCATTGAAGGCCATACGGACAATGTACCCGTGGCCTTTAGCGAACGCTTTAGATCTAACTGGGATCTATCTGCCGCGCGCTCCGCTGCTGTGGCAGACTACCTACTCGACTCCGCCTCTCTTAAAGGCGGCAATGTGATGGTGACAGGCCTGGCTGATACCAAGCCCATTATGTCCAATGACACCAGCGAGGGACGCGCCAAGAACCGTCGTATTGAGATCGTTATCGACGGCAGCTAAACCAGCTTTCTCACAGGGCATGCCCCTCGGTGGTTAACAATATCCAGTGACTAACTCCTTTGCCACTGTCCGTTTTGGGCATCTATTTTAGTTGCCTGCATGCTGAGTCTTAGGGGAAGGGCCTTTAGCCACATTTTTCGGTGCCGGATACAAAAAAGCACTGCGTCATTGGCAGTGCTTTTAAGAATGGAGGAGATGAGCTCTTGTTTTATATGTCGGGTTTGCTACCTTAACGTTATTGCCAAGGCCTGCTTTTTAAGAAGCCTGAGCAACAGGGGCATCATTTAAGAGCATGGGAAGAATCTCCCAAGCGCCGTTGATCTCGCCCAGAAGGCCCTTCACTTCACGGACACCTTCAACATCATTGCGGATATTGGCTTTTAGCAAGCGTCGCGTGCAATAGTCATATAGGTCGGCAAGGTTTCTCGCCAATTCCTGACCTTTTTCAAAATCCAGAGAACCCTGCAGGCCAACAATAATCTTAGTCGCGCGGCTGATAGATGCATTTTTGCCAGCAATATCATTGCGCTCAAAATGCCCTTCAGCATCAGCCAGAGCAGTCATCAAACCATTGAACAACAACTGAATCAGTTGCACGCTGTCTGCATAGGGGACAGAGGTGGATACATCGACATTTCGGTAAGCGTTTACGCCACGGTTGCTAAAACTCATTACTGTTAAACCTTATGTTTCATCATGTGATACTTTTAAGATCGGTACAGGGGCGAGATTCTTTAGCAATAAAGCTAACTATTTCTGCTATTTAATAGGGTTCTCTGGGCTAATTGGTTCAAAGACCCAACTTAAAGGCCCAATCACTCGGGGCACTGAGCGTAATTAGTCTCCAGACATTGGTCGACAATGCCCTGCACCGCACTAATCTCCTTGTCTTCCATCAACATAGCTGCAACCGAAGTGATGGCGATTGCGTCGGTTTTACCATTGAGTTCTGACAGCGCAGCCCAGACCATGGCTTTTTGTGGTTCGGCATCACCACCTTGAGCGGATTGCAGCATGTAGGCGTACATAAATTGAGCATTGGCATAAGCCATTTTGGCGGACTTTAAAAACCACTCACGGGCGCGATCATAGTCTTCTTCTCGCTCGGTGCCCTGATGATACATAAGGCCGAGCATGTACTGTGCCTCGGTCACATCCTGCTGGGCGGCTTTTTCAAACCAAGTAAAAGCCTGAGAATAGTCCTGATCTACGCCAGTTCCGTTGTAGTAGAGCATGCCTGCATTATGCTGCGCTGCCCCTAAACCCTGCTCGCCAGCCTTGGTATACCAACTTATCGCTTGCTCATAATCTTGGTTTACGCCCAAACCCTGCTCATAAAAATGGCCAACATTATTCTGTGCCTCCGCTTTACCAGACTCAGCGAGAGGCAAAAATGCTCGCATGGCCGTTTCGAAGTGGCCTCGTTTGATGGCGACAATTCCAGCACTGTAGGCGTCGGCGAAGGAATTCGCAGAGATTAGAAGTGATACTAAAAGGCAGCATAAAAAGCGGCATATAACGGTTTTTTTCAGGAAATGCTTCACAGACATAGTCCTTTTTATTATTGGTTTAAGAGCGCTCTTGGTGTCGCGCTTGTTTTTGTACGGCGATTACCGCCTGAAACAGTGACCCCTCCGTCACTATGCCCATTAGCCGTCCGGTCTCAGCCTCTAGAATTGGCAGGCCCTCGCCTACAAATTGGCCCGCGGTGGCCATGGCATGCTCCAGAGAATCATGAGTATAAAGGCAGAGAGGGGCAGTATCCATAAAATCAGCCACAGCTTTTGGTCCCGCCTCAAGCACAGTATAAATGCTCAGCTTACCCAGCAGAATTCCCTCTTTATCAACCACATAGGCCTCAGTGTCACCATGGGCCTGCATTTCTTTTAGCAGCTCATCTCCGCGGCTGATATTGCTGGCTGCAATATAGTCGTTGCTGGCACAGGGCCC
This sequence comes from Porticoccaceae bacterium, assembly GCA_029252555.1. GTDB lineage: Bacteria > Pseudomonadota > Gammaproteobacteria > Pseudomonadales > Porticoccaceae > HTCC2207. The sequence continues at coordinate 49,423 of JAQXBF010000037.1, read as the reverse complement.
CACCAACTCATGACTGAGAGCGATGGATTCTCGACCCAGAGATAAATCAATACCTCGGTCAAGCAGCTGACGATCAAAGAAAGAATGGCCAAATAATCGGTGGGTCAGCAAACTGCACACCATGACCGCCATCATCGCGGCCACCGCATACTGGTACGACTGGGTCAACTCCAGCACAATCATTACCGCAGCTAGTGGTGCCCCGATCACCGCAGAGCTTACCGCGGCCATTGCTGCAACACTGATAATACTAGCAATATCAGCAAAGCCCGCCAATGTCAGCACCTGACCCGCCAGAGCACCGGTTGCGACGCCAACAAATAGAGCCGGGGAAAACATGCCTCCCGCCAAGCCACAACTCAGGCACAGGGCCGTCATCAGTATTTTAGCCACAAGCACCGTGATCAGCAGGGATATAGCAAATTCTCCGGCAATCATCTGGTTCATGCTTGAAATACCCAGGCCGAGAATTTCAGGTATCCACACACCGACCAACCCGCAAATGGTTGCACCTATAAATAGCAGGCCGGTTGGCGATAGGTTTACCTTATTGGCTAATTCGCTGGCTTGGCGCAGAGATAGCATAAAAACAATGGCCACCATCGAAAAAATGGGTGCTAGTAGCATCAATGTAGGCACTACCTCGCTCAAACTGGGTACTGCCACGCCAATATCGAGGGACGCGGTATTGGGAAACCAGAAATTACCCAGGGCACTGGCGCTAATAGAAGCAACCGTGATTGGCGCTATAGCGCGCATAGAAAAATGCCGGAGTATGGCTTCATGGGCGAAAATAACGCCGGCGATGGGAGCGTTAAAACCTGCGGAGATCGCAGCGGCAACACCGCAGGCAAGATAAATATCATGGCTCAGGCGACTGGAGACAAAACGCCTTACCCAGACGCCAATGGTGGCCCCAAAATGAACAATAGGCCCATACTGCCCAACAGAAGCACCGCCACTTGCAGAGACAAAAGCGGCAGTGGTAGAGGCAAAACCCTGTTTAATATCCAGTGGCTGGTACCGTTGATGTGCGGCAAAAATACTGTCTGCTGGGCCAGCCCAGCGTGTAACACCCATGCTTGATTTAATAAGCAGTACCGCTGCGGCCGCAGCCCAGAGAAACAGCAGGCTAGAAAAAGATAAAGCCTCACCACCAACATCAAAGGTAAGCAGGGTCGATGCCTCTCTCTGGGCACCCAGATGTTCAACCCCCATTACAAATAAATTGGATACTACCGCCAGCGCGGCACCAATCAGGCCACCAATACAGAGAGTGATAAAGGCCTCAAAAAGCGCTTCGCGGAGTTTAAGCATAAAGTTGGTCCTAACGACTTAAATTGCAATGTACTTAACCCCCGCCCAGAAGTCAGCACATTTTGTATTTTGACCTTCCCACCACCTTGCAAAAACTATCTAATTACGCATAGTTATGAAGGGTTTTAAGCCCTTGTGAGAGGCAAACCATACCTATATAGTAGTATTTATAAACGCATAACTTAGTTAAAACTCTGCACCGAGCACGAAGAGAATACATTTGTTAGAACTTCAAGCTATTATTGGTAGTAGCCGAGAAATTACCGAATTGCGCGCTCTTATCAAAATAGTGGGGCCCAGCGATGCCACGGTTATGATTCTTGGTGACAGCGGCACCGGCAAAGAGCTAGTAGCAAAAGCACTGCATGGTTGCTCAGACCGCGCTCAGGCCCCATTTATACCCATTAACTGTGGCGCTATTCCCAAAGATCTCCTAGAGAGTGAGCTATTTGGCCACCGCAAAGGAGCATTTACGGGCGCGATAACAGATCGTAAAGGCCGCTTTGAGCTGGCTAATGGCGGCACCTTATTTCTCGACGAGATTGGCGATATGTCAATGGACCTCCAAGTAAAGCTTTTAAGGGTTTTGCAGGAGCGCACTATTGACCCAGTGGGCTCCACCGAATCAAAGGCTATTGATGTTCGTGTTATTGCTGCAACCCATAAGAATGTAGAGCAGCTTATCCAGCAGGGCGAATTTCGCGAGGATTTGTTTTATCGCCTCAATGTTATGCCTATGGAAATCCAGGCTCTGGATCAGCGAAAAGTGGATATTCCATTATTGATTGAGCATTTCGCAGCGCTCCACAGCCCAGCCAATAAAACCTCAATCAGAATGACATCCTGGTCTCTGAAGCTGATGGTCGAGTATGACTGGCCAGGCAATGTTCGCGAGCTGTCCAATTTAGTGGCGCGATACACTGCGCTATACCCAGGCCAAGAGGTCGATTTGCGCCATGTTCCCTCCAGCATGATCCCGGCGGGCATTCGCAACCTGGTAGACCAGCAGAGTGCGGATGCACTGTCTTCATTAATGTCCGTCGCTGGCGATGAGCCCGCATCTCTGGATCCCGCTGCAGCGGTTGTAGCTCAGGAAGAGGAAAGTACTTCCGACGAAAGTGTCTCTCAACAAGGCTCTTTAGCACAAGGTGTTATAGAACAAAGCGCTTCTGAACAGACCCCCACCTCGGTTACCCATGACCAGATGGATATTTTCGCCCCAGTGGAGCCTGTGGACGAAGTGCAGAGAATTATCATGCTGGCTCAGGGTGGCGCAGTATTTCCTGAAGAGGGCATGCAGCTAAAGCAACATCTGTTGGAAATTGAGCGCACGCTGATTAAGCAGGCTCTAGGCAAAGCCAAAGGCAATGTCTCTAAAACAGCTAGATTACTTAATTTACAGCGCACCACCTTGATTGAGAAGATCAATAAATACGGACTCAGCGAAGCCTAATCGCTGGCAAAGCCGAGTTAATAGCAATGCCTAGTCAATAAAATGGAAGCCGAAAATACAGGCTCCAAGCTATTTGTCCATTGCCTAAACCTGCCTCTTTACACCTCTCTGTGCCAGCCCCAGCCCCAGCCCCAGCGCCAGCCTTAGTCCCTCTCGTGCTCTGCCGCTTAGGCCACCTTTGCGGCTAACCAATGCCACCTTATTGTCGCCTTATCTGTCAGGCGTCCGACCTTTTGCCAGTGGCAATAAATTGACACTTCTTTGCCACTCTCCGCCTAAGCCATTGTTTTTATTGATTATTTGATTTTGGCACGCAACTTGCTAACTCAAGACTAAAGAGGCCAAAGTGGCAATGACCAAAAGGAATACTGTGCAAATGAACAAAATGACTTCGGTACTGTGGATCGACTCAACAGCGTCGCTAAACCCGCGAGACATAACAGCCTTTAAAGAGCAGGCCATCGCGATGGTGCCAGCCTGTTTAAGCAATGTCTCCGAGCATGACTTTATGGCTGCAGATGTTGTTGTGGTTAATATTGTCGGTAAAAGCGCGGCGCTCAAGGAAGTGCTGGCTAAGCTAGCCGCCAGCAATCTAACGGTGCCAGTGATTGCGCGAGTGCCTCGAGAAAATTTTGATTTGGTTATTAAGACGATGAGACAGGGAGCGCTGACGGCAGTCCCTGATCACAAACTAGCCCCAATGGAATGGCGCCAGATTTTTGATGCCGCCGATATTAAATCAAATAGCAGTAACTCTGCCTATGTATTTGCCGATCCTGTCAGCCGCAACCTGCTCGCTCTGGCAGAGCGCGTTGCCAAGGTGGATGTCACCGTCCTTCTCGCCGGACCCACAGGATCAGGAAAAGAAGTTTTGGCCCGCATATTACATGACGCCTCCCCTCGTCATGAGGGCCCCTTTATTGCTTTTAACTGCGCAGCCATGCCAGAAAATCTTGTCGAAGATATGCTCTTTGGCCATGACAAAGGGTCATTCACGGGTGCCACGAAAGTGCAACCGGGACTTTTTGAGCAGGCTCAAGGGGGCACTATTTTTCTGGATGAGATTGGCGAAATGTCATTTCATCTTCAGGCCAAGTTCCTGCGCATACTGCAAGAGCGCAAGTTTATGCGCCTAGGTGGCCAGAAAGTGATTGATCTTGATATTCGCGTGATTGCCGCCACCAACCGCAACTTAAAAGAGGCCATTGTTGAGCGAACTTTCCGCGAAGACTTATATTTTCGCCTCAGTGCATTCAAGCTCACCATTCCACCGTTGCGAGAGCGGACCGGCGATATTATTCCACTGGTAAAACAGTTTATTAGCCAACAGTCAGGGCAAAACCTGTCCATGATGCTGACTGCCAATGCAGAGACAAGCCTGGAAGCTTATCCCTGGCCCGGCAATGTTCGTGAGTTACAGAATGTGATTATTCGCGCCATGGTTTTAGCCCAGCAGGGCCCCATTGATACAGAGCACCTGATCTTTGACGATATACCCACCATGGACAGCGTTGATCAGGGCTTTTCTCGGTATCTTATGTCCCAGAACAGCGTAACTGCACAGCCCTTTTACTCGGACCGAGGTCCAGAGACAGCCAATACAAATGGCGCCGTTGACCAATTGAGTGACGCGGTAAAAAGCAGCGAGTACAAAACTATCTCAGAGGCACTGCAGGCATCACGTAGCCGTGACCAAGCCGCAGAAAAACTCGGCATCAGCCCAAGAACATTGCGCCATAAGTTACAGCGCCTGCGTGAACAGGGTATGCCTGTCACCAGAGCCTACGCGCGATAGAGAGAATAGATAATGATTAACCCAACTAATGCAGCTAATGTTGAGTCGGTACTCAGTCAAATAAGACAGTATCAGGCCCAGGCCTCCGATGGAGTGAATATCTCTCCGAAACCAGGCCTGCCGACTGAGCCCACAGGGGTTTCAGGGTTTGCCGACTCCATTAAAGGCGCGTTGCAGGAAGTGAATGCAACCCAGCAATCCTCAAAAGCTATGCGCACCGCTTACGAGCGCGGTGATGATATCCCCTTAACGGATGTGGTTATGCAAATTCAAAAATCCTCGCTGGCATTTGAAGCCACTTTGCAGATAAGAAACAAAGTGCTCAAAGCCTACGAAGAAATCATGAACATGCCAGTGTAAGCACTGAATAGAGAAAATAGATATGGCAACTACAGTCGCAAATCCAGCGGATATGAATCTCACCCCAGCTCAACTTGGGGGTGGTCAGGCTCCGGCTAATAACCCTCCTGCGGGTCAGGCCGGTGGAGCTCCAGCCGATTCTTCCGGACTCTCGATAGCTGGCGTTCAGGGCGTTATGTCCCAGCCCGCAGTGAAAAAGTCTCTGCCCGCCATTATGGCCCTGCTGACCCTGGCGGTATTTATTATTGCTTATTCTTGGGTCCAACAGCCTCCTTACAAAGCGTTATATTCAGGTCTTTCTGAAGCAGATAAGCAGGCAGCCTATGAGGCACTGGCAGCAGCAGATTACAGAGCGACCATTGACTCAAAGACAGGTGAGCTGAAGGTGCCCGACGCCCGCTACCATGAAGCGCGGATCTTTTTAGCATCCAAAGGTTTACCCCAGAGCGGCACTGTTGGTGGTATCGCGTCTTTGAGTGACGACGCCTCTATGACCACTAGCCAATTTATGGAGCAGGTGCGTTATGTCTCGGCGATGGAGAGTGAATTGGCTCGCAGCATCAGCCAGCTAGCCACTATTCAGTCTGCTCGCGTGCATTTAGCCTCTCCCAAGCAAAGCGTATTCGTACGCAACCGCACGCCGGCAAAAGCGTCAGCTGTTGTGACCCCTTTTCCGGGCCGAATAGTCTCTGCCTCTCAGGTACAGGCAATTGTGCATATGATTGCGTCCAGCGTTCCCTACTTGGCGGCAGAAGATGTCTCTGTGGTAGATCAGCGTGGTAAACTATTGACCGATGTAAATCGGTTGGCAGCTTCGAGCCATAACGCCGAGCAAATAGAACACAAACAGCGGATCGAAGAATCCTATCGCAGCCGCATTGATGCATTCCTCAGCCAAGTAGTCGGCACAGGTAATGTGCGCTCTGAAGTCGATGTGTTAATCGATTTTACAGAAATTGAATCCACCTATGAAGAATACGATGGCAATAACAATGGTCTGCGCGCCAGATCTGAAATCCTTATTGAAGAGAAAGGCGGCGCTGGCAAAGCTGGCGGTATTCCAGGAGCGACATCGAATGCCGCGCCACTGGATGCAACAGCCGTTATTGATGGTCAGATTGTAAGTGAAGAGGGCCTGGATTCATCTGGCCTCGACACGCTTAGTAGCAAAACCACCCGCAACTATGAGATGGATCGTGCGGTTCGCCATGTTAAAAGGCAGGGCGGCAAGCTAGAGCGCCTGTCAGTGGCCGTAGTACTAAACACACCAACAGCCAACGACGAAGAGACTTTGGTGGAAGCCTACTCCGAGCAAGAAATAGAGCGCTTCACTGATTTAGTTAAAGGTGTGGTTGGCTTTAATGCTGCCCGCGGCGACGTAGTGACCATAGTGTCAACCAAGTTTGAACCTGCAGCGCCAATACTGGCACCACAAGTTTTATGGTATGAAAACCCCCAGGCCGTGAGCATAATTAAAAGTGCCCTAGCGGCTTTATTAGCGCTTGCGCTCCTATTCTTTGTGGTCAGACCAACCATTCAGTCCTACACCGGCAAAGCTAATAAAGCGGGTGAAGATGGGAACAATAATTTCGATACATTTGCCGCTAATAGTCAAGAGGCAATGAACGGCATGAATATAGGTGCAGAGGGTCAGCGCAAAACCGACCAGGATGTTTCCATGTTTGATGCAAAAAGACGGCTTGAGAACAGGACAACAATCTCTCCAGAATTTATGAATGAAGCCCGAAGCTATGATGATAAGGTTGCGCTAGTAAGACTTTTGGTTGCAAAAGAGCCAGAGCGTGTCGCCAACGTATTTAAGAAAATGATCAAGTAGAAACAGGGTAGATTAGGACGCAAAACAATGGCTAAGAATGCAAAGAAAAAAGGTGTTGAAGAAGAGGCACCCAAACTCAGTGCGATGGACATCCAATTTAATGCGATGCCCAGCCAACAGCGAGCAGCTGTGCTGATGCTTCTCCTCGGAGAGGAACAGGCTGCCGATATTATGCAATTTCTCAATCGTCGAGAGGTGAATAATATCGGTAAGGCTATGGTAGAAGTCCAGGACCTTTCCCGAGAACTTGTCGGCAGGGTAGTCGATGATTTTGTAGATGTCATCAAAGATCAGACTGACCTGGGTATGGGCGCAACTGACTATGTAGTCAACGTTCTAAATGCCGCATTGGGAGAAGACAAAGCGGCCACAGTGCTTGCCAAAATTATGCCCGCCGGCTCGGCAAAAGAGCTGGAGATATTACAGTGGATGGACCCCCGAGCCATTGGCGAAATCCTTATGGACGAACACCCGCAGGTTTCAGCGATCATTCTGTCCGTATTGGACAGCGATGTCGCCTCTCAGGTACTGAGCTTTTTACCCAACGAAAAGCATGCCGAAATTATTGAGCGACTCGCTAAACTTGACTCTGTGCAGCCGTCGGCTATGGCAGAACTCGAAGGCGTTCTGTCGGAAAAGCTGATTAAGACCTCGGCAAAGGCCTCCAACTTGGGTGGTATTGTCACCGCGGCCAAAATCATGAACTTTTCTTCTGGCGAAGTCGTTACCGGTGTTTTTGACCCGCTGACCGAAAAAGACGAAGAGCTTGCCACAGAAATTCAAAACAAGATGTTGACCTTCGAGAATCTCGCAGAAGTGGATAACCGAAGCATCCAGACATTACTGCGTAACGTTGAGCAAGACCTATTGATGCCAGCCCTCAAGGGTGCTGACGAAGCCACCAAAGAAAAGATACTGTCCAATATGTCTGCCAGAGCAAGGGTATTGCTGATAGACGATATGGAAGCCAAGGGCCCAATGCGCCTTGCGGAAGTGGAAGATGCTCAGCGCGCGATTATGAAGATTGCTCGCAAGCTGTCCGACGATGGTGAAATGATGCTAGTAGGATCGGGTGAGAGTTTTGTCTAATTCAACACCATCCGTATCCTGGCGCCTAAACGGTTTGCTAAGAGCGAGAGAGAAAGCCAAAGCTTTTGCCGCTACATCTTGGAGTAACCCAGATGGAGAAGGCAGCACATCGGAATTTAGTAAATGGCAGCCAGAGGTGATTGGTGGCCCAGATGACTCTGCAGAATTGGCCGACCAACAGTTGCAAGGCCAAAGAGAAGAGCCAGCTTCCGAGGAGCAACAGGCGGAAGTTGCGAGCCAGCTTGAGGAGCAGGAAGCTCTGCGTGTTAGCGAAGAGGCTCTTGAACAGGCCAAACGAGAAGCCTTCGAACAGGGCTATCAGCGTGGCTTGGATGAGGGAGAATCTCAATATGGCCAGGCTCGAGACAACTTCGGTGAGCTAAGCCAAGGTCTTCGTTCAGCGCAACAGGACATGAAGCATTTTTATGACCCCCTGAAAAAGCTGGCACTGCACCTTGCAGAACAGCTGGTACGAGGGGAGCTATCCCAGTCGTCTGCGGTGATCGAGAGGCTGATTAACGAAGCGTTAAAAGATTTAGAACGGCAGGGCGAAGGCCCAGTTGTGCTGTATCTCAATCCAGAGGATAAAGATAAATTCAGCACTAGTCTGGATGGCGAACTGGACAGCCTAGACCTTCGCGCCGACGCCCAGCTGTCTCAGGGTAGTCTCAGAATAAGCATAGATGACAGTGCCATTGAAGATTTGATTGAGCATCGACTCGACAGCCTTTCCCAGAGTTTACTAAGCCAGCCTATGGCCAATACCAGAAGCTCTGTTTTTGACAGTGACTTCGCAAGCCCCTTAGAGGAAAAAGTAATAGAGGGGGCGGTGGACGAATCGGTACTGCAGGAAAGCACTTTAGAACAAATCGTTCCGGAAGAAATAGCCCCCCAAACTGAACCTTTGGAGGCCAGCGAGACAGACCTTACTCCGAGCAACCTGGAGGAAGATAAACCACCAGCACCTGAGGAGCCAGAGTCAGATGAATGACTTCGCCACTCAGGTTGACCAGCACATAGCTCAGCTGCGTGCCCCCGCTATCAGTGCCAGCGGTAAATTGGTTCGTGTTGTCGGGCTAACCCTTGAGGCCAAAGGTATTATCGCCCCACTGGGAGCCCATTGTCAGGTCGAAAATATTGATTCCGGCACATTTATTGATGCCGAGGTGGTCGGTTTCCACAACGACCTGCTGTATCTAATGCCCTATACTGAACCCAGTGGTATCGGACCTGGCGCCCGTATCTGGGTGCGCTCTAATCATTCCAAAGCATCGTTGGGCAATGCCATGTTAGGGCGAGTTATTGACGGCCTTGGGGAGCCCCTAGACGGCAAAGGCCCAATCCAATATACCGCTCAGCTGAGTCTTGAAGGTCTGCCTATCAACCCCATGGAAAGGGGGCCGATCGATAAAATTCTCGACACTGGCATCAAGGCCATTAATAGCTGTTTAACCTTGGGGCAGGGTCAGCGTATTGGCCTCATGGCAGGCTCTGGTGTGGGTAAAAGTGTCCTGCTGGGTATGCTTACCCGCAATACTAAAGCAGATGTAGTTGTTATTGGCCTTATTGGTGAGCGGGGGAGAGAAGTTCAAGAGTTTATTCAGCAAACTCTGGGTGATGAGGGGCTGGCAAAATCTGTCGTTGTTGCCGCCCCAGCAAATGTCTCGCCAGTTCTCAGACTCAAGGCCACTAATCTCAGTCATTTGATCGCTGAATACTTTCGTGATCAAGGCAAAAATGTATTACTGCTTTGTGACAGCCTCACTCGGGCGGCTCATGCCCAGCGAGAAATCGGCCTGGCCATTGGCGAACCACCCACAGCCAAGGGTTATCCGCCCTCGGTGTTCGCGTTACTGCCTCGGCTAATTGAAAGAGCGGGTGTTGGGCGCAAAGGGGTAGGCTCCATTACAGCGGTTTATACTGTGTTGGCCGAGGGCGATGACCGGTCAGACCCGGTCGTCGATATAGCTCGCGCCTCCCTCGATGGGCAGGTGATGCTATCGAGAGAGCTGGCAGACGCTGCCCATTATCCGGCAATTGATTTGTCTGGTTCTATTTCTCGGGTGATGAACAACCTGCTCAGCCCAGAACTGTTGAAAACAGCTAATCAGTTCCGTCGCCTGTGGACTTTGTTTCAGCAAAACCAAGACTTAATTCAGGTAGGTGCCTATGACTCTGGCGCCAATCAAGATTTAGATGAAGCCATAAGGCTGCGGCCCGAAATGGAGGCACTCTTGCAGCAGCTAAGTAACGAGTCCGTCTCTATTGAGGACTGCCAAGCCATGATGCAGCAAATGATGGCACCCCAGTTATGAGCAATCACAACACTGCAGTTTGGGATGTTCTGGCCTCCAAGGCACAAGCAGATGCACGCCAGGCAAAGTTCCGTTATGACAACGCCCAGTCGCGCAAAGACCAAGCCATAGCTCGGGATGAAAACGTTGATCAGATGCTGGTTGAGTATGCTGAAAAGCTAAATATTATTCAGCGCCAGGCCCACAGCGCCTCAGAAGCCGGCAACTATCGCCAGTTTATTGTGCAATTGCAGAGTATCAAACAAGACTCCAGCCGAGAACTAAACCTCTATAGCGTTGATTGCGCTGCCGCCAGCAAAGTATTGCAACTGGCAGAGCAGGAGCGGCATAAATATGAACAGCTAGCCGAGCGAGCAAAAGAAAAACAACGCTTTGCGTTAATGCGCAGAGAAACTAAGGATACCGAAGTTCAGAGCATGATGCAGTTTAATCTCAGATCTCGTGGCCAATCGTAGATTTTCACAATTGGCATGTGTCTTGCAGTTCCTAATAGGAAATAGCGCAATTCATCGAGAGTAACAGGTTAATGGACAATATAAAAAGTTTGGAAGCAGAGCGGAGATTGCCCGCGGAGGTAGACAAGGCAAAGGCTCCAGCCGCAGCCAAGGACGATAATGGCAGCAGGGCACAAAAATTTAGTACTGCCTTTAAAGAGAATCTTGACCGCATAGCGATGGCAAAAAGTGGCAAAGCGATGCCACAAAGCGGCATTGATAGCCCGGCACACGCGCCAGACAACAGCGAGCTTAAAAGCCGCACCCTAGAGGGCGGACTAAAGCTACTGTTGGGGGGTAAAGAGCCCACCGAAGAATCGGTGATGGCGTTTGCTAAGTCCCAAGGCCTAGAGGCCGGTGCACTGGCCATGCTGGCCCAAGGTCAGATGAACCAGGGCCAGAACAGCAAATTGCCCAGCAATCGGATGCAACTGTCGATTGTAAAGTTAGAAGCGATTCATTTAGAGGCCTTTGCGCCCGAAATCGCTCGTACAGGTGTTGAGGGAGCGGGGCGGTTAAACCCCCTTGCTGCACCGCAGATAAATGTGGGCCCAGTAGATGGAACCACGCCCCATAGTCAGGTCGGTGAAGTGCGTGTTGATCTGACAGAGAAATCATCGGTCGAGACCAAATCCGGTGGCAACAGCGGCACTAATGGTGCGGATCAAGAAGCTTGGCGCAAGCATGATCAGCAACAGGATATGTCAAGACGCCTAACCGAAGTTCTGGGCCAGAGGCTCAGCGCACAGATTGCTCGCGGAGCCTGGCGCGTTGAAATGGATATTCACCCCAAATCTCTGGGTCGAATTGAGATACAGCTAGAGATGAAGAACGGTGAGCTACAGGCACATTTCAACGCCTCCAAGCTAGTGACCAGAGAAATGTTGCAGGAAAGCCTGCCAAAATTGCGTGAGGCCCTTGATCAGCATGGGATAGATTCTGCCTTTATAGGCGTCGGGGCGGGCTCAGGCCAGCAGGGTGATTCAACCGGGCACAAGCCCGCAGAAGAGCGCCCTCAGCGGTTTAGCCAGTCGGTGTCACCGACAACAGAGCCGAGCGGCAATGGCTTGCGCAGGCGAGTAACCAGCAATGGGCTGGATATTGAAGTTTAGACAAGACAGTTAGTAAGCAGAGGCGCTTTATTGTCGCGGTAGACGGGATAGCGATGGACAGTGCCCTGCAGGTGTCGAATAATATCGACAATGATGCATTATTGAATAATTTGCGGAGGCCATAATGGCTGACATGAAAAATCTTTTATCGCCGGAAGAGCTAGAGGCTCTGACCGTTGGTATTGAGGACGGTACCGTTGAAACGAATACAGGCCTAAATGTTAGCGCGCTGGCGATAAAGCACGATATTACAAATGAAGATCGCTCCCTAAGCATGAATCTGACCGCTATTAATCTCATCAATGAACGTTTCATAAGAGAATTTAGAGTGGGGGTGCTAGATGTCTTGCGAACCACGGCAAGAGTAAGCGCCGCCAAGGCAGAAATTGTCCCCATTCAGGACTATATGAAAACGCTAGAGGCCCCGCTGGCACTGAGTACAGTTAATCTGCTCCCACTGCGCGGGCTATCAATGATCAGCATCCAGCCCAGTGTCATATTCGCCTGCCTAGACAATTTTTTTAGTGGATTTGGTGGCTCCAACATCACACTGTTGCCAGATCGAGCCTTCACTCCGATTGAGGGCAGTATCATTAATATTATGACGAATATTTTGTACGGAGCTCTTCAGGAAGCTTGGACTCCGGTGATGCCCATCAGGTGCGAGACTGTCGCTACAGATATCAATCCGCAATTTATGGAAATCGCAGAAGAAAATGACTTGGTTATCGTCAATCGATTCGAAATTGACTTTGGTGATGACGTCACTGGCACCGTCGAAATTATATATCCCTACGGCATGCTAAAGCCTGTGCGTGAACTGCTGTCTAGCCGGGTCCAGAGTGGTGAGCAAGAGTCTGATGCATCTTGGCGGGCCAATTTGCGTTCGGCTTCAAGCGATGCCGCGTTAAACGTGAAAGTGGTGATTGGAGAAATTGAAACCACCCTAAAAGAATTTAACCAGGCCAGAGAGGGCGAAATTCTTTACTTTAAAAAAGACGACTATGCGCGAGTTTTCGCATGTGACACACCGCTATTTGATGCAGAGATAGGCGTGCAAGGCGCCCAGATGGCTGTTCAAATTATTCGGCCATTGGAGCCTGAAGCTTAAGCCAATAGCACTATAACCAGATAAAACTAATTGAGTAATAAGAGAGAGAAACAACTATGGCAGACCCAGAAGTGAATGAAGAACTCGAAGCAACAGACGTGGCAGAGCAACCTGCCCAGATAGAGGCTCCGGCGAGTATCAATGCTGATGTTTTGGAAAATATTCCTGTAAATATCTCAGTCGAGGTTGGCAGAACTGAACTTAAAATTCGCGACCTTATGCGTCTCACACAGGGCAGTGTTGTCGAACTCGACAGATTAGCCGGTGAGCCCCTCGACCTGCTGGTTAACAATACCCTTGTAGCCCAGGGTGAAGTGGTCTTGGTCAATGACCGTTATGGTGTTAAATTAACCAGAGTAATACCCGCTGTGGAGCGAGTATCTAACCTTTAAGTCGAGACTGCTATGTTGCCCGAGTTTGGTTGGACCGAATGGTTATCTATGATGGCGTCTTTCATGCTGGTTATCGGTATGTTGGTTGCCACCTTGTTCGCGATCAAAAAACTGGGCCCAAATCTGGGCAACACAGGTAATAAACGGCTAAAACTGCTTGAAATACAAAACCTTGGTGGCCGCCAGAAACTCTTACTGGTAAGCTTAAACGGCGATCAGGTGCTCATAGGTCTTACTCCTCAGAGCATGACAAAATTGGGCAGCTGGCCGGTTGATGAAGATGTTATTAATAGTAGCGAGTCCGAGGCTGGTTTAGGCCAAACCAGTGACAATGGAAGCCCGCTGAACAACTTCAAGGACATGCTTTCCCAAGCGTTTAATAAGAATAAGGATTGAACCATGCTCCGATGGTTGATCGACAGAGATCTACCCGCTTTTGCGCCGAGAATGATTACTCACTTTCGAATATTTCTGCGCTCTATCGTCCCTGTCTTTAACCACCGCTCTATTGGCCACCCCTCCGTTGGGCGTGCACTTGTTCTCGGCCTTATAGCCCTTAGCTTTTCCAGCCCAGCCCTCTCCCAAGCGGGCCTACCCATTGTTAATATGGTTGATGATGGCAGCGGCGGTACCGAATACAGCTTAACCCTACAATTATTAGCTCTGATGACAGTGCTCACGCTGTTGCCTTCACTATTACTGATGATGACCTCCTTTGTGCGCATCATTATTGTTATGTCACTTTTACGACAGGCTCTGGGCACCGCTCAAACACCGCCCAACCAGGTGCTGGTTGGCCTGGCTCTATTCCTTACCCTTTTTATTATGTCTCCGGTGCTCAGCAGTGTTTATGACGACGCGATTACCCCCTATTTTGAAGAGACAATCAGTTTTGAAGCCGCCCTGGTTGAGGCCGAAATACCCATTCGAAACTTTATGCTTAACCAGACTCGTGAATCAGATATTGCCATGTTTGTCGAAATCGCTGGCAATGAAGACATTGAAACCCCTGCAGATGTGCCTTTTACCACTCTGGTCCCGGCTTTTATTACTTCCGAGTTAAAAAGTGCATTCTCGATTGGGTTTTTAATCTATATCCCTTTTGTGGTGATCGATTTAGTGGTCGCCAGTGTGCTCATGTCCATGGGTATGATGATGCTATCTCCCATGATGATCTCTATGCCCTTCAAGCTAATGCTTTTTGTACTGGTCGATGGTTGGACATTGATTATGGGGTCGCTGACCTCCAGTTTTGCAATTTCATAGGAGCTTATTATGGATGCTGCACAGGTAATTGATTTAGGTAGAGAGTCCCTCTGGATAGCGGTCATGGTTGCGGCACCATTGCTAGGTGTTGCACTGGGTGTAGGCCTTTTAATTGGTATCTTTCAGGCAGCCACATCTATTCAAGAGATGACCCTAAGTTTTATTCCCAAACTAGCCGTGATGGTATTGGCTCTGGTTATCTTTGGAGGCTGGCAGATCGCCGTAATGGTCGATTTTTTCCGCCGTATCTTCGAGCGTATTCCTACGCTATTTATGTAATGGATCTCCTTGTCGCGGAGATTGTGCAGCTTTTTTATACGCTGCTTTGGCCGATGATACGGATATCGGCCTTCTTGCTGACGGCACCCTTTTTCTCCATTCAGGCAGTCACAGTGAGGATTCGCGTGCTACTTGCGGTGTTACTGACGTGGATGGTTTACCCGCTGACCGACTGGCCCGTGATTGACCCAGTGACCGCTGCGGGCCTGCGGGAAATCTTTATACAGATATTTATCGGCGTCACATTGGGCACATTGCTGCAGATAGTGAACTCAGCGCTGATTGTAGGTGGCCAGGCCATATCAGCATCAATGGGCCTGAGCATGGCTAATATGGTTGATCCCAATATGGGGAATGTTCCGGTGATTGCCCAGTTCCTGATTATCTGTTCGACTTTGATATTTTTGGCGCTGGGAGGGCATATCATAGTGATTTCCCTACTGCTCGAAAGCTTTCAATTGCTGCCAATAGGGCAGGAGTTTGGGGCACAGCCATTGTTGGTACTGATGATTCAATGGAGTTCAATGATCTTTTTGGGTGCTGTTTTATTGGCACTGCCCATTATGGTGTCATTGCTTCTAATCAACATAGGCTTGGGTGTGATCACCCGAGCCGCCCCCGCGCTTAATATTTTTGCAGTTGGTTTTCCGGCAATGATACTGGCTGGAATTGTGCTGCTGTCCATGTCAATGAGCAGCATTGGGTTTCGTATCCAATGGCTGTGGCAAGAGTCCTTTAAGGTCATGAACCAAGCTTTGGGGGTTGCCTAATGGCGGAACAGGATTCTACAGCAGAAAAGACAGAAGAACCCACCGCCAAGCGGCTTGAAAAAGCCCGCGAAGACGGCCAGGTGGTGCGTTCCCAAGAGCTGTCTGTCGCCGCGATGATGATTGGCGTTGCAGGCTTTATGTATATTTTTGGCGGAGCATTAATCACTCAGCTCAGTGAAGTCTTTGCCACCGGGTTTGTCTTTGATCGAAAAGATGTTTTTTCTGACAACCTGTTGCCTACCAGTTTTGGCAATCAGGCTCTTGATGGCATTTTGGTTGCTGTGCCGATCTTTGTCTTGGCGATTGTGATTGCCTTTGGTGCTGCAGGCATGCTCGGCGGTTTTAATTTCTCCATGAAAGCGATAGCGCCAAAAGCTAGCAAGATTAACCCTCTATCCGGCCTCAAACGCATATTCGGCACCAAGGCGCTGGTGGATTTAACGAAAGCAGTGGTGAAGTTTGGCCTGGTAGGCATAGTGCTGTATCTGGTGGTGAGCAGCAAATTTGATCAGCTTATTGGCCTCGGGTTTATGGATATACAGCCGGCGATGAGAGGCGCGGGAGAAATAATCGCCGGTGGCGCCGTGTTGGTCACATTAACGCTGATTATTGCCGCGGCGATCGATGTGCCGTATCAGCTCTACGAACACAGCCAAAAAATGAAGATGACCAAACAGGAAGTGAAGGACGAATTTAAAGATACGGAAGGGCGGCCAGAGGTCAAGGCGCAGATTCGTCGCAAGCAGCGAGAGATGGCCATGGGTCAGATGATGGACGCCGTTGGTGGTGCCGATGTGATTATCGTCAACCCCGAGCATTTCGCCGTGGCCCTAAGTTACGACCCGTCCAGTAGCGGTGCGCCCACGGTGGTGGCCAAAGGGGTTGATTTCTTGGCCCAGGGTATTCGAGAGCGAGCTGGCGACAATGCTGTACCCGTATTCTTGTCGCCCACCTTGGCCCGAGCCCTGTATTTTACGACCGATGTTAACCAAAGTATTCCCGAGTCCCTGTACTATGCAGTAGCGCAAGTAATTGCCTATGTATTTAGCTTAAATAGCCTGGGCCCCGGAGCGGCTGTTGCAGAAAAACCCAATCCCGCAGTGCCGGAAGGCATGAGGTATAACACAGATGGAACCCTTGCCGACTAGCTAAGCGTTTGCTTTATGGAGAAGAGAGCACATGAGAGAAGATCACGAAGAACCGGTATTTGAGCTACAAAAATGGTTTGATGGGAGCGATATCTTTTACCGCCCCCAAGACAAACAGCGGCTTCAATTCGCTTTGGATGCGATTGTTGACGATGAGCTTGGCCTAGCGGTTATCGGTGACAATGAAGCGGTACTGGCCCACTACTGCAAAATACTTCTCGCCAAACTGCGCGAAATGAACGGTTTTGAGATTGAAGTGTTTTTGCCCATGAATACCGTTAGCCTGCTAAAGCGATTTAACGAATTACTGGCCTCTATGTCAGTGGATGAGGCGCGACAGCCCCCTGTGGCTGATAAGCCAGTGACATTGCTGGTGGTTAATGATGCCAACGAAATTCAGGAAGACCAGTGGTCATTGCTGACACGCCTGCTATCAGACTTCCCCGGGGTCAATGTTCGTCTGGTCTTATTTATTGATAAAAATGCATGGCCCGAATACGAGACCCCACTAGAGCAGCTGGGGCGCAAACTGTATCGCTGGGCCTTAGAGACAGCGACCTTGGCAGAGGCCATTGAGCTAATGCGTGCAGCCCGACAGTACGGGTTCCAGCGACAGACCGAAACGCTGCTGTTGGAATCTGGCCTGGGTGCAGCTATTGAAGGCTCCTATGCCGACCCAGACCTAAAAGAAGGTGCAGATGCTCTGCCTGCAGACGATAGCGACAACCCTTTCCCCGAGCAGGGCATGGATTTTCTCGACGACGGTATTGATGATTACGCCGATCCATTAGATCTGGATATTTCAGAGGGAGAGCCAAAGGCAAAGCGCACCCTGCTGCCAATGGCGCTAGTGTTTGTTTTGGCAATGGCCGTGGCCTGGACCATCCTGTCCAGGCTATCCTCAGGTCCCGAGGGCGGTTATACCGCCAAAATTACCGAGACCATTAATGAGATAAAAAGCCGGCCAGACAAAGGCCTTGGCACGCCTGTGGGGGCTGAAAAGCCGGTGGCTAAAATAGGGCAAAATCCTGATTTAAAGTCTGCTTCAAAACCCGCGCAAACCAGTCAAGCACAGGCCGTGGTTAAACAGATTCAGCAGGAGCGTGATCAGAGCGAACAGCCCAAGCCGATCAAAAAGCCCAAAGCGCCAGCCCCCAGACCAATACCTAAAAAGCCTAGCCCCTCAATAGCAGAGCCCGAGCAACCAGCCGCCAATAGCAAAAATGCACTGTTCTCTAAATCTATAGCGCGGGTGCAGGGAGCCCGAGCAAACGACTTTTTTGTTCAGCATATTGTGCTGAGCACAGATGTTCAGGCCGCTGACTATATTGAACGTTACGCAAGCCTGCGCAAGGCTATGGTGCTGCCAATAAAGTCGGGCCAAAAAACGGTTTACGCTATTATTTCCGGGCCATTCTCGACTAAGCCCAAGGCTGAAGCCTTTGCTGAAAGAGCGTCTATGCCATCAGATTATTGGGTCAGAGCCGCGGGGCAACTCCGAGATGCAATGTAGTCAAGAAAGCAGCACAAGGAGAAAATAGAAGGCACAGCTAAGAACGCCGTGGCTGGTTATCTGGAGGGCCAGACGAGCCGTCTATATCAGAGCCAGGCGCTTAAAGTTACCGGCCGAACTGTCGATAAATTAATGTGATGGGATGTATAGCATCCAGAAAAGATAAATAATCTTACGGAATGGTTATGGCAGACGAAGAGAATACAACTCCAGACGAAAACGAGGAAAACCTTGAGCAGGTCGATGGCGCCGAAGGTGCAGAGGGTGCAGAAGGCGAAGCGCCTGCAGAGCCCTCCCTCGAAGATGATATCCAATCGGTATCAGATGTGCTGGACGGCCTGACCGATATACTAACCCCTGAAGAAGAAGCTGACTACGATGCCAACAGGCTGCCGGACCCAGGCGATCTTGAGCGCTTTTCTCAGGTTCTGGGTAAAGCCAAAAATATTTCTGGCCGCCTAGAGCTGCTGCTGCCAAATGTAGTGGTCACAGCTGAGGCGACCAACAGCGCAGCAGATGTTAGTCGCAGAGCCTCCTCGGCTCTGGAAAATGGCTTGGATTTGCTGCAAAAGCGGGTTGATTTGGTTGTCAGCGCTGGTGCCGATACCGCCAAACTATCTAAACGAATCTTGATTGGCGCCATTATCGGCTTGGTGATCGGGCTTGGCATGATAGGTGGTATGACCTACCAGATTATTAGCCAGAGTTCTCTGATCGATGATATGTTGGTTGAAACGACAGAGCGAATGAACAGTATGAATTCTGCTCTGGCTACATTCGAGGGGCTGAAACTCTCCATTGATGAGCTGGCGGCCAAGCAGACGGCCTTCACCGGTCAGCAAACTTTGCTGGGTGAGGCGGTTGCTAAAGCCGAAACCACAGCCAGTAATTTGCGCCAACAGGTGCCCGAGGCGGCAGCGAAAAGTGTGAGTGTAGAAACCGACAAGGTGGCGGCTCAGGTCAAAGATCTAAGTGGTGGCTTGCGCAAGCAGGCCAAGCAGATTGTCAGCCTGGGCACCAAGCTGGAATCGTTTAAAGGTCGAATAGAAGAAGTTCAGGCCCTGAGTGCAAGTGTTCAGGCTTTGATTACTCTCGAAAGGGAAAATTACCGGGGTGTATTAGAGCGGCAGTTAGCGCTGCAAGAAAAGGATGCAGGCATTACCGTCCCTGTTGCACCCAAAGATCCGAATCTGGTTTATTACTCAATTCGAAATTCCAAATAATAGGCCGTTTGGCTATTACTGCTTACTCTCAAAATGCTTGCGTAGCTGCTTCACCGTGGCAGACAAAAGCTGGCTGACACGGGATTCACTGACCTCAAGGATGGCACCGATTTCCTTGAGGTTCATCTCTTCAACATAGTAGAGAGAGACAATAGTTTTTTCTCGTTCTGGCAGAGACTCTATTGAATCAGCCAGAGCAGACATCAACTGTCCCTCGGCAAGATGAGCTTCGGGCTCGTTGGATTCACCCGCAGGCATATCCACAGACTCCGGTAACTGAGACTCGAGGGAGACGGTTTGAAATTGGTGGGCGTGGGTGCGCTCTTTCTGAAAGCTATCTATATCTTTGCCCATAAACTCAGCTAATTCAGCCTGAGTGGGCTCGCGACCTAACTCGCCACCCAACAGGGCGCCGGCTTCATTGTGGTCGCGAATATTGACGATCGCGGACCTTGGAAGATAAGACAGCTTGCGGACCTGATCGAGAATGGCACCGCGAATACGGTTCTTGGCAAATATCTCAAAATCGACGCCTTTGCTGGCATCAAAGGATCGAGCAGCTTCGATAAGCCCAACTGTACCCACCTGAATCAATTCATCGACTTCCATAAAATTTGGCAGTCGAGTTTTGAGGTGCAGGGCGACACGTTTGACTAAGCCTATATGCTTAAGGAGCTGTTCATTTGACCGATCAGCTCCTTGAATATCTTCATAGACACTTATGTCAGCCATGGGTTGTCCTAAGCGTGGCTCATTTGCTGAGAGGCTAGCCGCTCGACAAAAAACTGCATGCCACCTGTGATTGACATATCTGGTTCAATCTCAATTACCGATTTGGCCAGAGAGACAAAGTTACGCGTAGCCGTGCTGGCGGGTGCATAGATCGACAGGGGTTGGGATGCCTTGATTGCTCTCAGCACCATCTCGTCTTCGCCGATACTGTACAGGTAATTTACCTGACGGCCCAAAAAGTTCTGTATAACCGAATTAATACTGCCGAATAAGCGCTCACCCTCTGCTTGAGAGGAAACGCTATTGGGTATCAAGCTGATACCGTCCAGATCGTAGTCTTGAATCATGACCTTGATAGTGGCGTAGGCATCGGCAATAGAAGAGGGTTCGTTTTTAAGGACAATAAAGCGGTGCTGACAGGCACTTAAAAAAGTCATCACTGTATCTGAGAGCCCGGCGGCCAGATCGACAATAAAATAGTCGAGCTCTTCGTCGATCTCAGAGAACGATTGGATAATGCCAGCCGTCTCTGCTTCATTTAACGCTGCCAGATGCTGAATACCACTGGCGCCAGGCACCAGCTTCACGCCCAAGGGGCCTTCAACAACAATCTCTTGCAGGGTTTTCTCGCCAGACAGCACATGGCTAAAGTTATAAGGTGCTCGGCACCCAAGCGCTAACTGCGCATTGGCCAGACCTAGATCAGCGTCAAAGATCATTACTTTTTTACCGAGAGAGGCGAGGGCAATAGCCAGATTGGCTGAGACTGTGGTTTTACCCACGCCGCCTTTGCCGCTGGCAATTCCTATTATCTGAGTAGCAGTTTTATTAGTCATTGTTTTGCCTTGGTAAAATCCTGCCTGACATCAGACTTGTCGCCCGTTGAAAGCATATATTCATTTTCGTTCATCCCTAATGGGTAGTCAAATTTAACAAGCGGGTAGGTTATTTAAGCTGTGTTCCGCTAAATCAAACCCTGTAAGGGCAATTGGCGCGGCTGTAATCGAGGGCTCATAAGCATAGATAGAGATCGGTATATTGGTATTCAGTAACGCATTAATAACAGGCCAGGGATGGATATCATCCTCAAGCCGAGACAGCATTACAGAGTCCCAGTCACCGGCTCCAGCTTTTAACTGCCGATTGACTGAAGCCTCCGAGGCATCAGCCGCCACAACCAGATGTCTCTGTGCTTCAGGCAATAATTTGTTCAGATCGGTTACCTGCGCTTTGAGGTCGACACCCGCTGTATCAATAAGAATCAGGCTGCGAGAGCCGAGTTCCTGTAAAAGCTGTTCCAGCATCTCTGGCGTGTTGGCGCGGAAGCAATCCACACCGGCCTGAGAGCCAATTAGCTGAGTTTGATTCCAAGCGCCAAAGCGCCCATCATTGTAACTAATAATGGCTACATCCTGGCTATCGCAACGCAGTGCTTTTTGCTTTGCAAGACGGCCGGTCATCAGTGATTTGCCCGAGCCAGAACTACCGGCGATCACGTGAATACCCTGCATATCGTCCATCAGAGGAACATGTTCTATGCCATTGCCGAGAATATTGGCAATTGCTGCTATCGCTGAGTCACGATCAGTGCTGGCATTTATGGTATCGCTCAGCAGCGCGCGCAGCCCTACAGGCATACCTGTTTCATTAAAAGCTTCTACCAAGGGGCGCATATTGTCACTAACAGACTGAGTACCGCTCCAGGCATCTAGCTGTTGAGACAATTTAAATTCCCGTCGCATAACCTCGAATTCCTGCTTGACCAGATCGACAATTTCTCGAGCCTGAAGCTGCTCGCGATCATTGGGTATAGCCATGGTATCGGTCAGAGAGGGTTTTTTACCCTCCAGACTAAAGTCGTCTGGGGAGCCATAAAACTGATCATCAGCTGTGGTAGGCGCAGTCTTGAATACATGGGACTCCATGACCTGATCGAAATCCATCGAATCAGAGAAATCAAAATCTGGTAAGTCTACCGGTGCAACCTGCATCTCACTGAGGGTTTTCTCCGTTTCCGGCGCCACCTCAATAGCGACAATAATTTCGGTCTTCTCATTGGCTTTCTTGTTAGATACAACCAGAGCATCTTGGCCATAGAGCTCAAACACCTTGTCCATTGCAGCGCGGCTGTCTTTAGCGAGAATTCTTTGTAGTTCCATCGTCCTGTTACCTTTGATTAATTTGTGACGTCGACATCAACTGTGGCGACTACCTTAACGGCCTGGTCGTCGGGGATTTCACTGTAGGAGAGAACAGTGAGATCGCTGAGTCGATGTCTGATGATTTTGGCTAACCAGGGGCGAATGCCGGGAGACACTACCAGTACGGCAGGGTGTCCTTGGTTTTCAACCTCTTCGGTATTTTCGGCAAGGGCTTTAAACAGACCCTCAGCCAATGTAGGTTCGATAACTAGCCCCTGAGTACTGCTACTCTGCTGTAAAATATTGTGCAGCATCTGTTCAAGGGAAGGGTTGAGCGTGATAACCGGTAGGCTGTCATTAATATCCACTAGGCTTTGCACAATCATGCGTCCCAGTCTGGGTCTTACCGCTGCGGTTAATTCGTCGGCATCCTGGGTGCGGCTGCTTTCGGTCGATAGCACCTCAATAATGGTGCGCATATCTCTAACCGAGACGCCCTCGTCGAGGATGTTTTGCAATACCTTGGTAATGGTTGCCAGAGGAAGCTTGCCTGGTACCAGGTCTTCCACCAGCTTGGGAGAGCGGTCTGCCACCTTATCCAGCAACTGCTGGGTTTCGTCATGGCTAAGTAATTCAGATGCGCTGCCCCGTAATAATGTATTGAGATGGGTTGCAATGGCAGTGGCCGGGTCAACAACCGTATAGCCAAGGGTACGCGCATAGTCTCTCTGGGAGGGTTCAATCCAAATAGCATCGAGCCCAAACGCAGGCTCTTTAGTGGGAATACCCTCAATGGTGCCATGGACCTGGCCCGGATTAATCGCCATTTCCTTGCCTACCTTGATTTCACCTTTGCCGCGAACCACGCCATTCATGACAATATGATAAACATCGGGTGATAAATCGAGGTTGTCGCGGATACGGATAGGTTGAACCAAAAAGCCCAGTTCGGCAGATAATTTTTTACGCACCCCTTTAACACGGGGCAGCAGTTGGCCACCAGTCTCTGGATTAACCAGAGGGATAAGCCCATAACCTATATCAAGAGCCACCAGATCAACCTGATCCACATCATCCCAATCCAGCTCTTCTTGCATAGGGTCTGTCGCGGCCTCGGCCTGATTGGCAGCATCTTCATTTACCAGCTCGCCGAGTTCTGCCTGTCTAAACATTGAAATACCCAGAGCGCCTGAACCCAGACCCAGAGCCAAAAATATCCAGGTTGGCATGCCCGGCACCAGACCTAACAGCACCAGAATTCCACCGGCTACAATCAGCGCCATTGGGTTATTGAGCTGAGATTTAGCCTGTTCGGTCATTGATTCAGAAGTAGTCACTCGGGTAACGATAATGGCTGTTGCCAGAGACAGTAACAATGAGGGAATCTGTGCCACCAGACCGTCGCCAATGGTTAACAGCACATAGATGCGGCCTGCGTCGGCAAAACTGAGGTCATGTTGGCCCAAGCCAACAATAAGGCCGCCGACAATATTAATAATCAGAATCAGCAGGCCTGCAATTGCATCACCTTTAACGAATTTTGACGCACCATCCATAGAGCCGAAGAAATCAGATTCTTGGGAAATCTCTTCCCGGCGCGCCTTGGCCATCTCCTGATCAATCACACCGGCATTCAGGTCGGCATCAATCGCCATCTGTTTGCCGGGCATCGCGTCCAAGGTAAAGCGAGCAATAACCTCTGACACTCGACCGGCACCTTTGGTGACAACGATAAAGTTAATAATCATTAGAATGGTAAAGATAATAAAACCGACCAGATAGTTGCCGGCAATCACAAACTCGCCAAAGGCCTCAATCACCTTGCCCGCAGCATCTGGGCCTTCATGGCCTTTAACCAGCACAAGTCTGGTCGAGGCAACATTGAGGCCTAGCCGCAGCATGGTGGCTAGCAGCAAGATCGCCGGGAATGATGAGAAATCCAGTGGTTTAGTACTGTTGATGGCGATCATAATAATCACCACCCCTAGTAAAATATTAAAAGTAAATAGAAAATCGAGCAAAAATGGCGGTAGCGGCAGGATCAGCATGGACAGAATCAACAACACCAGCAGGGGAATACCCAGCCCAGAGAGTTCGATTTTTGACATGTCCTGACGTATGTTTGACAGTATCGCGTTAGCCATTTAATAAAAACCTTAATAAAAACAGTTAGTTATATAAATCCCCTGAAAGCCTTGCTTTTGCTTTTTGGGTTACATGGCTAAGAAATGCAATATATATGCCAAAGTGAATATTGGCCGCGTCGGTGCCGCGGGCGTAATGCCCCCCCTTTTCATCCTTCCTTCTATTTACTGATATCGTGCTTTATTTTAAGGCTCAAGACTCTGGACTTCCTGCCGATATTATCAATACTGAGGTTGCGAATAGAAACAGGTTTCCCCTGTTGGCTATTTTGCTGCCGATTACATATTCAACCAGCAGAATAGGAAAGACGATGAAAACGAATTTAAGCCCAGCACTACAGGTGCTAAGAAAATCAGCCAAAAAATTCACACGCTCTATTGTCTTGGTTGCCCTAGGTGCAATCACCCTCTCTGGCTGTGCAACTAATGTCGATGATTACAATGCTGCGGTCATTCAGGGTATTGTTGACCAAAACGATAATATTCTGGCAACTGGCTATGCCGTTATTAGCGCCCAGAAAAGTGATATTCCCGCCCAGCAACGAATTCTTTCCATTCGCGCATCCAAACTGGATGCATACCGAGCGCTGATGGAGCAAATCTATGGGCAGTACTTAGACGCCAACACCACCATTGGTGAGATGGTGATGAAAAGCGACACGCTGAAAGCCCGAGTTCAGGGTTTGGTCTATGGTGCTCGCTTAGTGAGCATTAACCCGGTGGGAGATGATACTTACGAGACAACATTGTCCCTGGACAAAGACATTGTTAATGATCTTCGCCGACTGTTTCTAGCTGCTAAATCTAAGCAGCGTCTGGCGCGGTCTTAATCAATTGAGTGTTTAGGCATTATGTCCATTCAAACAAAAAACCCAGCCAATAGCCGTAGCCTTAGAGCGGTTGTGGGTATTGGCTTAGCATTGCTTTGGGCCAGTCAGGCAGAAGCCGACGACAGGGTGACGGTAGAATCTTTGATTGCGGACTTTAATGAAAAATATTCACTGCAAGAAAAAACCCAGCAATCTCCAGAACAGCTTGCCAGAGCCAGTGCGGAACAAAAGCTGGAAGCCATTAAACAGGCTCTGGTTGATTTGGCACTAGATACAGATTTGCGTTTAAACAGCGCTTCCTTCCTTGATAGCCTCGGAGTTCTCCATGAGTCATCGGTGCTGTCCACGGACAGCCAGATAAGTGGCGTGCGCGTGCTAGATATTAAACGTACCAGTGGTATTGATATCGCTGATATTGTTGCCCAGCTCAAAACTGGCGGCCAGGCCTGCCCAGGGGCGCGGCCCAATAACCGCCGGGAAGCAATTGTTAGCATTGGTTCCAATGTAACCAATGCCCACCAGAAAAAGCGCATTGGCGACCATTATTTGCAGGAGCTGACCAACTTAACTCAAGAAGCCCTAATTTGGGCACTGTTAGGTTCCCCCGACTGGTCTTTGCAAGCAGAAAAAAAATATGCCTCTGCCTACGATCGATTTCTTACTGGTACCAAAGCAGACAATGTGCGCTATCGTTTTGATATTGTTTTGCGCGCGGAGCATGCTGAAACGGAAGAGTATGCCAACTTGGAAATCTCGACACCTATTGAGCGAGATGCATTGGTTGATGCACTTTCCTATGGTTTTGATGCTGTTTACAACGGCGTCGCCAAAACCGCAGAAAAGATTCCGGCCCTAAGTTATTCCAAGCCTTGGCCGAAGCAAAAACTCAGCTATGAATTGATCCTCACTGACCGGCAACAGGGCACGCCATTGTGGCGCAAAATACTGCCCCTTGATTATCCGGCGGTTCCCCGAGGCTACTCAAAATCACCCATGCCAGAACCACTGCAACAGGATTTGGCCCAGGTCACCGCTGAATTTATCGCCGAGGTTACGGAGTTTATGGAATGTCAGGAAGAATTCTATCGGCTAGAGCGAATACCTGGCTCCATAGAGAGAGTCAATATTAATGCTGGTGCGATTGCCGGCATTAAAGTGGGAGATCAATTCCTGATCAGTGCCGACAAAAACATACTCAACGAGTCTTTAAGTATGCCGGGCCTCGCTGGCCTGGGTCTTGCCGAGGTAAGCTCAGTGACAGCACACACCGCCACCTTAAAATATGTGGCAGGCCCCGACTGGTCCCAAAGAAGCCTGCTAAACAGCAGCGTTGCAATGCATTTTTAATAAGTAGATTTAGTTTCAATCTGGTATATAAGGCTTAGCCAAAAGAGAGTAAAAAGTGACTAAGGAAATAACGATGAAAAAAATTGCAAATATGATCACCGCATTCAAAGCATTTATGGCCAAGCTTTTCTGGATGACTATGATTGCCATAGTTGCCACAGGTTTGGTAGCCACAGCGACGGCCGGAGGGGCCTTTGCCGACACCAGCGATGCAGAACAGGCCCTGGCTCAGTTAATGCAGGATATTAGCGCATTGCAAGAAGGGCTAGAACAGCCAGTAATGGCCGCTGAAAATGGCTATTACAAAACTCGTTTGGGCGACACGCTCAGTCAAATTATTGAGCGCACCGTGCCCAATGTGCCGGTACGTAAAAAAATATTGCAACAGGCCATAGTGCGAGCTAACCCACATGCCTTTAAGCGCAGCAATCCCAACTGGATGTTTGCTGGCCGTAAACTCAAACTCCCCGATGCCGCAGATATTCACAAGGTGATTTTTACCGACGCTGCTGCCAAATCCACAAAAAAATCCTCTCATTATGACGAGCGGGATGACTGGGTGCAGTTCCCCTAGCGATGAGCTAGAAACCCAGACCTAGAGGCCAATCTGCCAAGGTCGACTATGTGTTAGGCCCAGAGCAAATCAATGTAAGCCCACGACCGCCCCCAGTGCCTATGGAGGGTATCGCGGCTGCGCGGGTTTCTGAACAGGTAGCCAAAGCCATAGGCCTTAGAGACAATCAAATTGTCCGTGGTGTTATCGAAGACCGTGGTGGCCTGCTAAAATTAGTTCTGAATAATCGTGAATTGGATTGGGACGACAGCAAGCGGTTCAAGATTGGTGATCGGATAGACTTTCGTGTCGAGAGCTCAATTTATGGGCGATCGCTAAAACCTGTTCTGGGCAATCAACTCAATATTGCTTCAACATCTATTCCGGTACCGTCAGAACTTGGTGCCTCTCCGCGACTGCTCAGTTTGCTTTATAGGCCGAACCAACCATCAATGGTCAATCAGCTATTTCGCCAAGAAACCATAACGCAATTTGTTAACCAGTTGGGCGCGGCTAATGCCAAGCAGCAGGCGAGCCAGCTGCTAACCAGCATGCAGCGCATAACACCAGATGTGGTGCGCAACGGCCTACTCAGTTCTGGTCTGTTTGGCGAGTACTTATTGATGCAGCAAGGTGCGGCGCGCCCAGATATGAAACAGTTTTTGCGCAACCTGCTAAAAGCGACATTGCCAAATCAAACTCGCGCAATTGCCGAGCTCAGCCGCGCGATCGATGAAATCGAAAGTTACCAGATCGAAGGTTTACAGGCCCAGCAAAGTCGCGAGGTCTCATACCATTTTGTGTTGCCCTTTTTTGATGCCCATCCGGTAGCTGTGCATATAGAACGGGAAGCAAATTATGAGGGAGAGGAAGAGGCAGACTGGGTCATTAACCTGCACACCGAGACTGATTCAATGGGCGAGCTGTGGCTAAAGACCACGCTTAAAGCCAGCGCTGAGATAGAAATGATACTTTGGGCCGACCGTCCAGGTGCAGTGGCTATTGCCCGTTCAGCTTCGTCGGACCTAGTGCAGCAGCTTAGGGGCTTTGGGTTGGAGCTGTCGAAACTGACGTTGCTAGATGCTCGGCGGCCGACCATTGACCCCACATTGTCTGGCCCAGGGCAGGTGGTGGATGTACGAACATGACCTATACATTTATCAGAAAAGCGATCGCCCTTGAATATGGGCATAACCCAGCACCCATACTCACGGCAAAAGGGGAGGGCGAGTGGGCAGAGGCAATTATTGATGAGGCAAAAAAGCAAGGCGTGCATATTGCTGAAGACCCACAGCTGGTGGCATTGCTGAGTCAGCTCGAATTAAAAGAAGAAATTCCAGAAAATTTATATGTAGCGGTGGCAGTTGTTTTATCTTGGGTGTACTGGCTCAAAGGTATTGAGCCCGAAGGCTATCGACCAAAATAGCCTGGCCGATTAGACGATATTAAGCGTCGCCCATCGTCTGACGGCTGCGATTGGGACGAATCTTGCCGAGACGATCGTAGACCTCAACGGTATTCATTGGGTCTGGAGACTGAATGCTGTGTAGGGCACCGCGAATGGTTTCCAGCTTGCGGCTAATAAAAACTTCGTTGCGGCGGTGTAAATCTTTGCACTCGGCTATTAGGAGCATAATTTCATCCCAGGCCGACAGGTTATCCAACGCAGTCTGCTTATCATTAGCCTCTGTATACAGCTTAACTCGCTCCAGAAGATCCTCGCTGGCGAGAAAGGTAAGAATGTCTAGTTTCTGTTTTTGCAGCTCATCAAATTGAGTGAGATCCTGATCTTTAAGTGCCTGAAATTCACTTTCAAGGACCTGCTTTAAGACCAGAGCTTTGTGTTTTGTTTTTGCGAGGTATTCAGCGTCAGCGCTATTCATATAAACCGCTACTTTGATTAATTTTCAGGACAAGAATACGGACTATTTGTGCGGATGGAAAGCGTAGTTTAAGATCCCACCTACGCGTATGGGTTACTGCAACGGCCAAACTATATGAGCGGTAATGGTCCGTTATGGCAGCTAAATAAACTCCATAAGTAGCTTATTTGCTGCCAATCATGCGTTCTAGAGAAGCAAAGCTCTCGGCGATACGCTCAGCATCTAATGGATAGTTGCCTGCTTCGATTGCAGCTTTAATCTTCGCTACCTTTTCGGCATCGAACTCGGCATTGGCCAGTGCAGTTTCCGTAGCATCGCTCAGAACCAGCTCATCATTTACCGGCGCAGTCGACTTGGCCACAGGGGCCTCATTGGCTTCCGCAGTTTTATCGCTTTTAGTCTTGTCAGCACCCGGGTTGACTTGCACCTGGCTGCGGCTAAGACCTGAAATTGGATCTGTCATGGTCATCTCCTTTAGACAAACTACCTAAAAGTTTAACTCTACGATAGAGTATATCGGCAGCAAATCAAATATCTACAGGGGAAAATCGAAATAAATTATATTTTTTAGCCTTTTATTTCAGTTTTATAGGCCTCTCGCCTCCCCAGGCCCCGATACCACTGCTCTCACGGTTTCGTTAGACTCTGTATTTAATAGCTTAATTTGCTGGTCGAGCTTGCCATTTTCCAGAGCAATCATGGTTGTACTAATATTTAGCGGTCCAGCACCCACATTCAGTACCACTGTATCGCCCTTATTAATCATCGACATAAGTCGCACATCTGAGGATCGCAGCAGCTGGCCAGCTCTAATGGTGCGCATTGCCTCCATCTGATTCAGATCTGCGGCTTCCAGTAGGGCACCAGCCGGAAGCTTGCCGTAAAAGGCCTTGAGCTCGGTATTCTGAGACGACAGTTTTTGCCCACGGGTAACGATTGTTTTAGCGGTCATCACCATATGCTTAACATTTAAGTCGCGGCGAGAAAGTATCGCACCAGCGCGCAAATCACGGGCAGCAACGGCTTGATTGATCAGGCGTATAGGAAATCGCTGATCGGCACCGGTGCGGGGTAGGCTCATGCTGACCGTGGTAATGTCTACCTGCTTTATCACTTCGCCCTGCAAAATATCCCTGCCTAGTTGATAGACAAAAATCTTTTCTGCCAAAAAACGCTCAAGCACTAAATCGCCACTTTTTACCCCCCGCACAAGACTTACATTATCGAGGTCATTGAGGTCGGTAACGGCACCTTTAATCGGACGGTCGAAGGTTTTAATCGCAACATCTTCAGAACTAACTGCCTCATTGACCCGCATATCTCGAGTGAAGACAAATCCCTCTGAGCTGCGGTGTAAAGACACGGCGACAAATATCTGCCAGCCGGTATCGGGGCATTGAACTTTGATGTTCTGTTGGCTTGAAGGGTAGGGAAAGCTTACCGCAAAGTCTGAGCCGCAGTGGGGCACCAAGAGCCGCCGGTCAATGGCAGCTATTTCAATTTTCTTAGTACTCAGGCCCGTCTGTTCCGACACCCAGGCCTCAGCCTGACTGATCAGCAACTGCTTATTGGCAGGTAGCGGATGGCTATTTTGACCCTGGCTAAACGAAGCCAACAGCGAAGCAAAAATAACAATTATTAGTTTGTGCATAGCCCGAGTATGGGCCACAGAGGGGGGGTGACGCAATACCGACATAGCGGCAAATAAAAGCGGCAAAAAACTACCGGAAAAGCGGCAACCGGTTCTAAAGAGGGAATTTATAGAATCGCTAACTCACTGTTTTTAATGGGTATAAACATCAAAATGTGGCCATTGCCGCTGAGTTGGCACCTGTTTTGCATTAACCGAAGTATTCGCGGTGTTTACACAACCAATCGTAACATCGGCATAACATTTTAAAACTTGAACGGGAATGATATGAAATTATTTGATTCAGCATTTGGAAGCCAAGAACAGGCCCTGAGCCTTCGTAGCCAGCGGATGGAAATTCTTGCACGCAATATTGCCAACTCAGATACCCCTGGTTTCAAAGCCCGTGACCTTGATTTTAAGGCCGTTCTGGATGAAACCCAGCAAACCCATTCCCTTAGGACAACGCAGTCGATGCACATCAGATCTGAGAGTTCGATGGGTCAGGGGGAAATGGTGTACACGATTCCATTTAACACCTCAGCAGATGGCAACACAGTGGAGCTGAGTGTCGAGCAGGCCAAGTACGGTAAAGCGGCGTCAGAGTATCAAGCAACGCTGCGATTTTTAGAGGGCAGTATGAGTGGAGTGCGAAAAGCACTGAGGGGAGATTGATAATGTCGATTAGCAATATTTTTGGTATCGCAGGTACCGCACTGAACGCACAGATGGTTCGCATGAACACCACTGCATCCAATATGGCCAATGCCAGCACCATCGCCAGCAGCCCAGAAGAGGCCTACAAAGCGAAACGTCCTGTTTTTGAGGCTCTTCTTACAGAAGCGCAAACCAATCAGGGGGCAGAGCATGTTGGCGGAGTTAAGGTGGCTGGTTTGGCCACGGACACAACACCCCACCGGCGCATTCATGATCCCGGCAATCCGAAGGCAGATGAAGATGGCTTTATCTACTTATCAAATGTTGAAGAGGTGACCGAGATGGTAGACATGATGTCTTCGGCACGCAGCTACCAGAACAACGTTGAAGTTATTAATACAGCGCGCGAGCTCATGATGCGCACGCTTGACCTGACGAAGGTTTAAGGAGATATCCCATGGTAGACGCACTCGCAACAACAAATTATTTAACCTCTGATCAGTATGCTGACCAGCAGATGAAAAGCGGCTCCGGTGATGACGAGCTCGGACGTGACGCTTTTCTGACATTACTAACCACTCAGCTGACGAATCAAAACCCGCTGGACCCAATGGACAACGAAGCCTTTGTGGCCCAGTTGGCGCAATTCTCCTCAGTAGAGGGTATTAAAGGTATGCAAGCCTCCCTAGAGGAAATGGCGGCCGGAATGCGGCAGGATCAAATGATGGCTGGTGCCAATTTGGTGGGTAAAACAGTGGCAGTAGAAGGCGGCTTCTTTGAGGGCGGCAACGGTGCTATGTCTAAAGGCTCTGTGAATTTGCCCAATGGCGCTGAGGAATTAATCGTCAGTGTCTATGACCCCAAAACCGGTGATCTTGTATTCCGTGAAACTCGCGGTAGACAGACGCCAGGCCGAGTGGACTTAAATTGGGATGGCCGCAACAACTATGGCCAGCCAGTGACCCGCGGCGGCTATTTAATGACGGCGAATATTGTTCGCAACGGCAAATTAGAAACTGCCCCTGTAACCACAATGGCCCAGGTAAAGAGCGTTAAGTGGGACCCACAGGCCCAACAATTATCATTAGAAGTCGGTGATGGCGAGTTTATCTCTCTAGCCGCTGTTGACCGTATTGGCATTTAAAGCCAACCAAAAAAGGAATCTATAACAAATGTCATTTTATACCTCACTTACTGGCTTGAACGCAGCGTCAAAAGAATTGTCTGTGACGGCTAATAATATTGCCAACTCTGGGACTACCAGCTTTAAACGCTCGGATGCAGATTTTGGCGATATCTTTGCCTCTTCACCTATCCAAATTGCCACCAGTGTTGTTGGCCTGGGTGTAGCACTAAAAGACGTCACTCAAGAATTTAGCCAAGGTAGCATTGAGTTCTCTGCTAACAGCTTAGATCTGGCAATTACTGGGGACGGGTTTTTCCCATTACTCGCCCAAGACGGCAGTGAAGTGTTTACTCGCAATGGCACCTTTATGCTGGACCAGAATAGCAACGTTGTAGACAGTGCTGGCCAAAGTCTAGTGGCCTATGAGGTCGACTCCACCAACAAGATTGACTTTAGCAAGCCTGGGACCGCCCTGACCATTCCGCGCCAAACTATTGCAGAATTTATACCCACAACCGAGGTTGATCTGGGATTAAATTTGCCTTCAGATGCCGCCGTGATTAGCAAAACATTTGATCCAGCGGATGCGACTACCTACAACAAAAGTAGCTCTATTACCGTTTACGGCGCTTCGGGCACCAGCCATCTAGCAACGGTTTATTATGTTAAAACGGCTTCTGCAACCGCAGCCAATCCGTTAAATAAATGGCAGAGCCATGTCTATATCGATAATCAGCTGGTGGACTCCCAACTTATCCAAGCCTCAGATAGCGCTGGTGATGAATACTTCGTCAACAAATATGGTGAAGTAAAATCTCGCTCTGAACTTAATACTTTGCAGGCGACCAGCACTAACCCACAAGAATATATGATTGCCGCAGGTGCAAAATACAAAAAGTATTCCTACGACGATCTGGCCAACCCAACAGATTCCAAAGCGGCCAGCATTAACTTTGGCGTGGCCGCTGGCACAGCCACTGCAGATGATCTTAACCGAGCGAATGGCAGCGCTGGTGTCGACTTTTCTGGGGCGGGTATGTCTCGCGCAGCATTGTCAGACATGTTTACACTGAGTATTGATGACTCCCCTGCAGTTTCAATTGGTCTTGAGCACCTAGCAGGTTCCACCAAAGCCATGTCTGGAACCGAGATTGCATTTGCACTAACCAATGTCATCAATGAGCGCCTTGGTGATGGCAAAAATTTCGATTTTAGTGCAGCGGCTACCCAGCCGTTAACCATCACCCGGGTTACTGATGCAGGCGATGAGACAGCCACAAACCTCAATATGTCCACGCTACTCAATACCTATAACGCTAACAACACTGGGATCACTGCCCCAGAGCCATTGGCCTATGCCATGACTCAGGCTCTTAAGGCTACCGCTGGCACAGCCAATGACTTCTCTGACTTAGAGGTTAGCTACGACCCAGCGAGCCAGGGCTTCCGCTTTAAACAAACTGGAAGTACCACAGACTCACTTTATTTAAGTTCCGGTGCAGCGGGCACAGCGAACAATGATGTGTTTGGTGTAGCTGCGCAAACGGCCACTTCTAAAGGCACTTTATTGACCGCTATTGATGGTGATGGCTCTGATACGCTTCTGGGGGCTGTAGTGCCTAATGGAACAGTAATCACCACCGCCAATAACCAGCGTTATGGCATAACTGTTACTTACCTAAATGGTGAATTTTTACTGTCCTCCGGCTCCACTGGGGACACGTCAAGTTTAGCTATTGGATCACCTTCAGCTCTGGGTCAATCCTTACTGGGTGTCCCCGCTGCGGGTGATCAAGTGGCTGCGGAAACTTCTCAGATCAGCAATGTACCTGCCGTGCGCGGTCAGGCGGGAATGCCTGCAGAACTGGTTGGCAAGCAAATGGTCATTGATCCCAAAACATCTTTCACCGTGACCAGTGCCAACCAGAATATGAGTGTGATTATCGACGGTATCTCCAAGCAAGTTACTATACCAGCCGGAGAGTATTCGATCGCCAATTTCACCGAGCAGATGGAAACTCAAATTAACTTGCTGGCAGATTCTGCCGGTCGCTCAGTGTCTGGCGTTAGTGTTTCCTATGATCAGGACACAGGTGGTCTGGTAATTACTGGAGCAACGACAACCGATAAATCATTTGTCCAAATTGCCGGCCATGCCGACTGGGGCCTAGATGGTTTAGAGGCAGCCTTTGGTAAGTCGTCCACCTACATTAATCTGGTTGCCGACAGCAATGCTGCTGGAGACTTTTATGTTACTCAGGGCGCCGACGGCAACTGGACAGAAACTCAGGCTGCCGCAGGTTTTACTGCCACCGATGTCCCTTACTGGACACCTATTTTTCTCGACAAAGGAGAGCTTACTTTTGATACCAGCGGTACATTAATCTCTCCAGTAGGCGGCACCGCTTTAGACAGTGCAGATATTATCGGTGGTGATGTCAGTCTCAGCTTCAAGGGCACTACTCAGTACAGCTCGCCCTTTGCAATCAAAACACAGTCTCAGAATGGCGCACCCGAAGGTGATCTGGTTGATATAAATGTCAGCAATGACGGCCTGGTGGTCGCCAGCTATTCCAATGGCTCACAAATTTCCTTGGGCAAAATAGCCCTAGCTAATTTTACAACGCCAGAAGGCTTGAGACAGATTGGTGATACCAATTACACCGCGACCTCAGGTTCTGGTGTGGCATTGATGGATGAAGCGGGAAGCGCAGGTTATGGCGGTATTCGCGCTGGAGCCAAAGAGGGTTCCAATGTGGACCTGACATCAGAGCTTATAGCCCTGATCAGTGCCCAGCGAAACTTCCAAGCCAATGCCAAAGCGATTGAAACAAATTCTTCGCTAACCCAAACAATTATTAATATCCGCGGCTAACGCGGTAACAGGATTTTAAAATGGACAGATTAGCGTTTACCTCATTAGGTGCAATGAATAGCCAGTCTACGATCAGGGCACAGATTAGTAATAATCTGGCCAACGTAGCCACTACGGGTTTTAAAGAAAGCTATTCTCTGGCATCTCAGGCAGTCAAGCTTGAAGGACCGGGCAATGAGAGCCGCTACACCTCTGCCCATGGTTTGCAAGACATAATCAAGCTTAAGCCGGGTGCGGTAATCACAACCGGTAACGCCATGGACGTGGTGATGAATGACAAAACCGTTCTTGGTGTGCAGGCACAAAATGGTGAGATTGGATTTACCCGTCGTGGTGATCTTCGTGTCTCGCCAACGGGCCTGATTGAGAATGCTGCGGGCCATCTTATTCTTGGTGAGCAGGGCCCAATCAATGTTCCCCAGGGCCAGCTAGTAACCATCAGTGCCGATGGCACTGTGTTTGGTAAGTTGCCCAATGATCCAGGTGCCGAGCCTGAAGCTCTGGGTCAGCTGCTATTGCGCGATGCCAGTGATACCCCATTAACCCGGCGCCCCGATGGCCTGTTTGAGCCCTTAGATGAGAACTTACGTGGTGCCGATTTTGTTACTGGGCCCATCCCGGTCTCGGTGCGCAGCGGTCAGCTCGAAGGCAGTAATGCCAACCCCATTCAGGCGATGGTGCAAATGATGGACTTTAGTCGTTCATTTGAAGCCCATACAAAAATGATGGCTGAGATTAAGTCAGTCGATGAATCAGGTTCAACCATGATGAGACTGCCCTAAGTCATTTTGATTTAGGCGTCAGACTCACTAACAAAGGATACTAACAATGGACGCATCATTGTGGATTGCAAAAACTGGACTCACCGCACAGCAGACACGCATGCAGGTGATTTCGAACAACTTGGCAAACGTCAACACTACTGGTTTTAAAAAAGACCGAGCGGTGTTTGAAGATTTGCTCTATCAAAATATTGTTCCTGCAGGCGGGCAGACAGACGCGAATTCCCAGACCCCAACCGGTTTGCTACTGGGCACAGGCACCAGAGTCATGGCCACTGAAAAGCTACACATTCAGGGCAATATGATCACTACCGAAAATGCACTTGATGTGGCAGTGACCGGTGACGGTTACCTGTCGATTCAGCAAGCCGATGGCACGATTGCCTATACCAGAGATGGCTCCTTTAAGCTCTCTGCTGAGGGCCAGCTAGTTACCGCTGGTGGTGAAGGTCTTATCCCGGCGATCAATATTCCTCAGAACACAGCCAGCATTACCATTGGCCGTGATGGCACTGTGACGGCGGAACTTGCCAATGGCGGTGGCGCTGCTCAGGTAGGCCAGATTCAGTTAACTCGCTTCGTCAAT
Source organism: Porticoccaceae bacterium (assembly GCA_029252555.1). Classification (GTDB taxonomy): domain Bacteria; phylum Pseudomonadota; class Gammaproteobacteria; order Pseudomonadales; family Porticoccaceae; genus HTCC2207. Next base: position 12,663 of record JAQXBF010000037.1, on the reverse strand, counting down.
AACTCTGGATTGCAAGCCATGGGTCGCAATTTGATGCGCGCAACAGAAGCCAGTGGCGACCCAATTATCAGTATTCCTGGCGAAGACGGCGCGGGCATGTTGATGCAGGGAACCCTTGAGGCCTCAAACGTTAATGTCGTAGAGGAAATGGTCAACATGATTGAAACTCAGCGCGCCTATGAAGTGAATTCAAAAGCAATCGCTGCGGCAGATGGCATGTTGCGCTTCCTCAACAATAATCTTTAAAGCGGATGACTAAACATGAATCGTTTAATAATAGCTTGTATTTTGGGTAGTTTATTGTCGGCCTGTGCCGCCAATCCGAGAATGATGCCAACCGCAGAATTTTCGCCTATTCAACCCATACCGGCCAAAAAATCAACGCAGCCAACCGGTTCAATTTTCACGAATGGCCGCGATCTGTTTGGTGACCTGCGCAGCTATCAGGCGGCAGAAATTCAGGTGGGCGATTTAATCACCGTACTGCTCAATGAGACTACTCAGGCATCGCGAACCTCTGGTGTATCCACCAGCCGCGAGTCGACCAATGATGCGATTGGTCTTAAGCAAAAAGATTCCATCGTAGCCAAACTGGGTTTTGGTTCTGGTTTTTTTGATGGTGCTAGAACCTCTGGTTCAGTAATTACTAGTGATGGTGCTGGCACTGCCGGACAGGCTGCTTCTCTAACGGGGTCCATTTCGGCCATGGTCATTGAAGTTTTGGCCAATGGAAATCTGGTGATTATTGGTGAGAAGCAATTAGCCCTGACCGAGGGCAGTGAATTTATTCGGGTGAAGGGCATTATACGCCCGGCAGATATTCAGCCCGACAATACAGTGCTATCTACAAGAGTTGCTCATGCACAGATTTCCTACCAGGGCACTGGCGATCTCGCTAATGCAACGACGCCGTCTTGGGGCAACAAATTACTTTATAAATTTTGGCCGTTCTAAGCAGACTTAAGAGATAAAATTATGTTGAGTTTAAAAAGAATTATTCTTGCGCTAATTATTTTCACCGGTCTCGTAACAGCACCAGTGGCCGGAGCCGATCGCATCAAAGACCTTACCGATGTGGCGGGCGTGCGCACAAATAAGTTAGTCGGCTTTGGCCTGGTGGTTGGTTTGCAGGGGTCAGGTGACGGTAAAGATTTACCCTTAACCGCTCAGGCATTAAAGACCATGCTGTCTGGCTTGGGTGTCAGTGTTGACGGCCCTGTGAGTGACTATGATCTGGGTGACCAGATGGCATCACTTGCGGCACAGAACGCCAAGAAAGAATTAAAAGTTGAGAATGTCGCTGCGGTCATGATCACTGCGGAGCTACCTCCTTTTGCCAAGCCAGGTCAGCGGGTAGATATTAATGTATCCGCTATAGGCGTAGCAGAGTCTCTGCGGGGTGGCACTCTGGTAATGACTCAATTAAAAGGTGTCGACGGTGAGACCTATGCTTTGGCACAGGGCCCGCTTACGGTAACTGGTATCACAGCCGACGCGGCAGGCAGCAGCATTCAGATTGGCGTACCAACCTCTGGCCGCATTCCCAATGGCGCAACGGTTGAGCGCATGGTTAAAACACCATTCGAAGACTCCGACCATATTGTGCTGAACATCCGCGAAGTAGATTTCTCAACATCAAATGCTGTGACTGAGGCTATTAATTTGGCGTTTGGCCCCGGCGTTGCCCATGCAATTGATGCAGTGTCTATTGCGGTTCAAGCACCTATGGATTCCTCACAGCGAGTTACCTTCTTAAGTATGATTGAGAATCTTGAGGTGACGCCAGGCGAGCCACCGGCCCGCGTTGTGATAAATTCAAGAACAGGCACTGCGGTTATTAACCGAAACGTTAAGGTCACCGCTGTGGCCGTTACCCATGGCACTATTTCTGTGAGCATCTCCGCTACCAATGAAGTTAGTCAGCCCAACCCATTGAGTGATGGTGAGACAGTGGGAATTCAAAACGCTGATATAGAGGTGTCTGAGCCAAATAATAAAATGTTTTTGTTCCAGCCTGGTGTGGACCTGCGTCAAATTGTTGACGCGGTTAATCAGGTTGGCGCTTCTCCCTCTGCGCTGATTGCCATTCTGGAGGCATTAAAAACCTCCGGCAGCCTTCGCGCCGAGTTAGTGGTGATCTAAATGGAAAATATTAGCTTGTCAGCAAAGAGTTATCTTGATTTTGCAGGCTTGGGCGATCTAAAAGCCCGCGCCAAAGACAATCAAGAAGAGGCGGCCCAAGAAGTTGGACGCCAGTTTGAGGCCATGTTTGTACAGATGGTTTTCAAGTCGATGCGCGAAGCTAACGTACCGTTAAAAAGTGACTTAATGGGCTCCTCTAGTGTCGACACCTTTGAGCAGATGTATCACGAGGAGCTGTCTCAGGTAATGTCGCAAAAAGGTGTTTTTGGCTTGGGAGATTGGTTGGCCCACCAGGTAACTGGCAAGGCCAATGCAGAAAAAGCCATGCAAGCTTACAACCAGACAAGGGATACAGCACGGCCAATGCCGACAGATAAGTCTGCTGTTTCCATGCCCCTTCCCGGCACAGTTGTCAGGGGAATAAAAGGACAAACTTATGAGTGATATTCTATCCATTGGCGCTAGCGCAACACAGCTTTACAGAGCCTCGCTGTCTACCGTCAGTAATAATATTGCCAACCTGAATACAGATGGCTATACCCGTCAGGTTTCTAGCAGCACTGAGAGTGTGCCTAGCCGCCAGGGTACTGTCTATATTGGCACCGGAGCAAGGCTGGAAAATATTACCCGCGCCTATGACGAATTTGCCGAAAGCACACTGCGCAATAGCGGCAGTGAGCTGGCGGGCCAAAAGCCAATGATCGAATATTCAAATCGCATTGTCGACATCATGGGTGCAGAGACCTCTAGCCTGTCTGGAGCACTTGATCAGTTTTTTGGCTCCGCCAACAGGCTGAGTACAGACCCAGCCTCTATCTCCCTGCGCAATATTTTCCTGCGCGATGGCGAAGCATTAGCCTCCCGCTTCAGAGAGCTCTCTGGCCAGCTAGGTGATATCGAGGCAGAGACTCAGACCAAGATTGAGATGCAGGTTTCTACCCTGAATAACATTTCACAGCAGTTGGCTGCGGTAAATGGCCAGCTGAATAAAGCCATGTCTGCAGATATGCAGCCAGCTGCACTTCTAGATCAGCGCGACTCGTTGCTTCGGGATTTGGCGCAGATTACAAAAATTAATGTTCGCGAATTTCCCAGTGGCGCTGTTGATGTTAGGCTTGGCAGCAACGTTGGATCCGTGGCAGTATCTGGAACCTTGGCGACAGCCTTTGGTAGTAAATTTCATGCCAATGAGCCAGGGCGTATTGATATTATTGCTGACCCCAATGGCGAAAGCATTGCGGTGAGCTCAGCCACCGGCGGCACCCTGGGTGGACTTATCCAATTGCGCAGCCAGGTGTTGGCCCCGGCCATGGATGGCTTTGACAAGCTGGCTCAGGCAGTTGCCAAAGAGATGAATACCATCCACACCTCCGGCCTTGATGCACGAGGTGAGCGTGGTAAAGATCTGTTTAAAATTGACCCAATCTTTGACGTTAGCTCTCCGGCAGTGACCAGTACCATTAAAGCCTCTCTGGCCGTAACAGATTCTGACGCTTTGAAAATGGCACCGTTTAAAATGACTTGGTCTGCTGCTGATAAGGTTTGGCGTATAGAAGATCAGGGCACCAACCAAGTGACCTTTTCGCCCGCCGATGCCAAAAAATTTACCTATTCCGGCCTACAAATTTCTACTACCGGCAAGGCAATGGACGGGGATACTATTTATGTTGAACCCTCCACGCGCCCCGCGGCAGGGTTTAGATTTTTGCCAACAGATCCAATGGCGATTGCGGCAGCAGAACGTTTGCGTGCGGTATCTAGCGAGTCAAATATTGGGTTGTCAAAAGCCAGTATCGACTACTCAGACATCAGCCTCAGTGCAGACTTTTCTTTTGGCACCTCAATTACCAGCCTTGGAAATAATGCCAGTGCGGTTATTGCGACGGCAGTGACAGCCAGTAATTTTAAACCTGCATTTGTGATTCCTAAGGGCACAGATAATGTGTCTCTCATGATGGAAGTGCCAGAGGGTAGCGACCTGCGTTTCCAGGTAATGACCAAAGAGGGCGTGCATGTTCTAGGCCAAGGCCTAACCGCCGACGAACAGAACGCTCTATTGTCGACCGACCCCGGGTTTAATCAAATCAGCAGTTACAGTGCGAGCTACTTAAATACCACAGACACCTATCGTGATTTAGATATGACCTACGGCCATCTCGCGCGCAGCTCCACTACCCAGAACTGGGTGACTGACGCCAATGGCAAGGTTGTGCAGCAGACTGTGGCCATCGATGCCCAGACAAATTCTGCGGCGGTGAGATCGCAAACTAATGGCACAGGCGCTACCACCGATATTATTGCCGCCGATGCATTGGTCCTAAACGGTTACTCGATGGGTGCCATGACCTTGGGCGCAGGCGTAACTAGCTCCGCTGCTACCATGGCCGCATGGGTTAATGGAGCCACAGCCTCCACCGGCGTTACCGCAACAGCCAAGACGTTAATAGAAGCGCCGAAATCACAGATCAACCTTCAGCAGCAGCTCAGAGTCAATGGCACATTGATTGGTGGCGGCACTCCGCCCGCGAGCATAGACGCCCTCGCTGCAGCGATTAACGCACAAACAGCAACGACCAAGGTTGAGGCCTATGTTGATCGTGATGGTGGATTGGTAGTAACTAACGCACCTGGCTTCGAGGGCAACAATATTACCCTGGCCAACCCAGACAATACGTCGACAACTAATGCTCTTGGCAAGGCTAACCAGGCATACAGCGGGACACTGGAGATGACCAGTAGTGACAAGGTGGAGTTTACGTTTGGCGCGACTGGCATGCCGACCGATTTGGCCACCATGGGCTTGCGTACCGGAATCTATATGAGTGATGCAGCCAGTGAAGACTTGGCCGTATTTGTGACAGGAACTGGCAACGCCAAAGTCGCCGCAGGATTTACTCAGACCGCAACAGCGGCAGAGCAGAAAACCGAGTCACCGTTTAGTGTCACGTTCAATTCAGATAACCAGTACAACATTACCGATACAGCGACTAACACAGTGGTTGCCACGCGGGAATATGCTGTTAATAGCACCATTCGCTACAACGGCCTAACCCTGTCTTTTGATAGCGCCCCACAGGGTGGCGATAAGTTCATTATCGACGGCAACGCAGGTGGTGTGGGTGATAACGGCAATATGTTATTGATTGCCGGGCTGCAAACCAAGCCTGTGCTGTCCGATGGCCAGTCCATCGGTGACGGCTATATCGACATTGTCAGCGAGGTGGGTAGCAAGGCCACCCTCAGTAAAGTCTCTCAAGACGCCCTTCAGGTGGTCTACGACCAGGCGGTAGAGACTAAAGATCAGGTGTCGGGAGTGAACCTCGACGAGGAGGCCGCCGACTTAATTCGCTTCCAGCAGGCGTTTCAGGCATCGGCCCAGCTCATTCAGATGTCATCAAAACTATTTGATTCGATATTAGGCATTAGATAAGGAAGACGGAGATGAAAGTATCTACCACACAAATATTTGAACGCTCTATTGAGCAGATGAGTAACCAGCGAACCAAGGTAGCCGAGATGCAGGCCAAGCTGGCATCGGGCAAGCAGATTGTGCAGCCGAGCGATGATGCAGAAAAGGCTGGCCTTATCCAGCGTTTGGACTCTGCTTACAAGCGTCAAGAAGTGTATGAGTCAACTCTGGACTCTGTCATGACAAGGCTCGAGGTTGAGGAGTCTGCCGTGATGAGTGCTGAGGCCATAATGCAGCGCGCTAGAGAGCTGGCAGTGCAGGCGGGTAACGGAACGCTAACCGACGGCGACCGCAAAATACTCGCCCATGAGGTGTCTAGTCTGCGCGATGAGTTATTGGCACTGGCCAACTCACAGGATGCGACGGGCAACTATGTGTTCTCTGGGTCCATGGCCCAGACCCCCGCCTTTGTTGAAAGTGCCGATGGCACAGTCAACTATCGTGGCGATGACAACCGTGTACAGGTGGCCATCTCTGAGCAGCGCAGCATGTTCATGAATCGGCCTGGCGACGAGATATTCACCTCTATAGTGCGCAGCAACCCAGGGCAGGGCTCGGAGCGAGTGAGCTTTTTTAATGTCATGGATGACTTTGCTAACGCACTTAGCAGCAACAGCGAAGAGGGCGTGCAGCGCGGCCTTACTGAAATTAGCGGCCTTACCGAGGGCATGGCAACCGCCATTGCCGATGTGGGTACGCGCATGAACACGGTCCAGAATCAGCAAGATATTCTTGGCGACAACAAGCTTAGGTACCAAGCGCTACTGTCCAACGCAGAGGACTTAGATTACGCCAAGGCGGTAACAGAGCTGTCTGCGGAGATGCTTTCAATGGAGGCTGCTCAGGCTAGTTTTGCCAAGATCTCCCAGTTAAGTTTATTTGACTATTTAAGGTAGGGAACTTAGATGACCGACGTTAGCAGCACAGCAGCCACTGGGAGCAGTATTTCCTCAACGATCTTTACGTCATTGGATGTGGGTTCGGGGCTTGACTCTCCTAAGCTGGCATTAGATTTGACCAATGCAGAGAAAATGCCACGACAAAATGCTATCAATGCAGACATAAAGGCCAGTGAAGCGGCTGTATCGGGCTACGCTTTAGTTTCCGCGGACGTTAAGTTATTACAAACTGCATTTGAAGCGCTAAACGATGCCGATGAGTTAACTAAAGGCACAGGTACTACGACTGACAGTACCAAAGTAAGCTTCTCGTCAGTCACTGGCAGCGCAGCACCGGGCTCCTATAACTTTACCGTGAGCCAGCTCGCACAAAACCAGAGGACGGTATCGGATCAGTTCGCTTCGGCCACCACTTCAATCAACAGTGGTACAGCGTTTGATCTGTCCCTCTCTGTGGGTGGGACTCAAAAGGGTACATATGAACAGGCCTTGAGCGAGGCCAGCCTTCGCGCGGCACTAAATAATAGTGGCTCTATCAATCTGTCTGACGGCACGAATTCATTTAGTATATCTCAAGCTCAGGTCAATTCCGCAGGCGGTACAAGTGCGGGTGCGGAGACGCTCGCTGGATATGTCGCCGCCATTGAGGCAAATAAGCCAGGTGGTTTCCAGTTTGCATTTGCAGTTAACGGCACTGAGGGGGTCAAATTTACCCAATCAACCGCAGGCACTGGGGTCCTTACCAGCGGATCAGGAGTGGTTACCGCAGGGGTCGCCTCCGTGACTCCAGTGACGGGAGTGGCGGCCGTTCATCGATCTGCTCTAACAGCATCAGTGACCGGCACCTTAGCCGTCAGCGATGGCACAAATTCTATCTCTGTAGCAAGCGCGACATACGCTAGTGTGGCTGCTCAGGTTACTGCCATTCAGGCAGCGGCTGGCTATGACGATCTGCTGTTTACGGTCGCGGCCAACGGCGATAACATGGATATGACCTACAAAACTACAGGTGCGATTAGTACTGCACCCACTGTTACCATTGATGGTACGTCGAAGACGGTGACGCGCCCTACAGCTGGCGTGACCGCGGTCAACAGTGCGGTAGTGACCAGGGTACCGATAAACACAACGACTCCATCCGGGGTTGTGACAGCAATAAATGAGGCGAATAAGGGCGTTACAGCGACGCTCGTGGATACGGGTGGCGATGGCACTAACTATAGAATCATGCTCTCAGGAACGAGCGGCCTCGACAGTGCCTTTAGCGTCACTAGTTCCATCTCTGATGACCTAGGCTTTGGAGACGCAGAAAAAACACTGCAAGCAGCTCAGGACTCAATAATAAACTATGACGGGCTTAATATTACTCGCAGTAGTAATCAGGTATCAGATGTAATTGCGGGAGCCACAATCTCCTTAAACAACACTACGGGCTCATCAGTTCGTTTAACGATAACCAGCGACACAAGTACTCTTAAGACAAATCTTAAAACTGTCGTCACAGTCTACAATAACCTTCAAGACTTATTTTCGAACCTTGGGTCAGTCGACGAGAGCTCAACCGATAGTATGAACGGCGCATTGGCGCGGGATTCGAGCATGATCAATCAGCTCAAATCTAAGATACGCTCGGCTATATTTGCGGACTCAGGCACAAAGTCTGGCGCCATAACAGGCCTCAGAGATCTCGGCATTAGTCTAAGTCAAACTGGAGATATGACCTTTAATGACACCAAGTACTTCGATGCCATCGCCTCCGACTATAGTGATGTTGTGACTATGCTTACAGCCAACACAAACAATCAAAGCCTTTTTGACACCTCAGAGAAAGGGCTGTCCCAAGACGTGGCAACTAGCCTAAAGGAGTTGACTGATACCAATGGCCTTATTACTACCAGGTCAAAGAATGCTGACGCCACCGTACTTGATCACAAGACGGAGTTAGTAAAGTTAGAAGAGAGAATGGATGCAGTTTACCAGCGTTACCTCTCTCAGTTTGCTGCTATGGAAACAATCATGGCAAGCATGGAAGGCACCAAGGACTACCTTAAAGGTCAACTGGAGTCTCTCTCAAAAGCTTATGATAATAACTAATTATCGCGACGTATGCCGCTAGCTATTTATTAGGTCTTGACTAAATCAAATGCTATCGTGATCCTCTCGGAATCTGAGGTAAATGGAATCGTCCTATGAAAGAGTGACGACGGAAATAATACGATATCACCTGCTCTTGGTTTGTTGATTATCTTTGGGTAGTCATTGTTGCTTATCGGTAGATCATAGCCATGCAGACCAAACTCGATCGCGCCCTCATTACTTTCTGACGGGGCAATGGTCTTAAGATACATCACGCCACTCAACCAACCTCTGGAATGAATGTGGGATGTGTGGTGACCATTCTTGATACAGCGATTATACCAACCACTTAGTTTATTATCTCTTGGCCAATCAGAAATAAAAGTATTTGATTCATTGATAAATTTATTAAGGTATACGCCAATCGCTTGGCGAATGATTGACTCTAAGTCATCAATAGTTTCATTTGGATTTTCAAATACATTATTCAGACCTTGAAATCCAAACTTCGTAGTTCTACTTTCCCATGGCAGTTGACTTTTCTCAGACTCCGTGAGGAGATTCGATGACATCTTAAGCTGGGCGCTGGTAATCAGAAATATTTGAGCTAAAAACAAAATCAAGTGGATTTTTGCAAAAAGCATAAGGATCAAGAGTCCCTCTTTAGTGTGTCGAGGATGCACTAACCGCTGCTATTAGCAAATTACTATTGGGTAATTTTGATATGTTCACCACTTTATCATCAAACTATTGATAGCGCTCTAACCTACATAACCACTCTAAGCTCTGTCCCTGAGATTCGGGACCATCCGCCTTATCAAGGTGACAGATAGACTAAGCACATCACCCAATCAATTTAATTAACTCTTTTCAAGGCGCTACGGCGCTGTCGGCTCAAAAAGCCTAAACTTCTAACTCGATACGGATGAGAATTCAAAACGCTGTCTCTGTGGCTCGACTCCCCCTTTTGACAAAAAAAACCCGACACAGAGTGCCGGGTTATATAGAGCGGCCTAATGCCCTATCTGGTCGCCTATTACTTCAGCAGGGCTAGTACTGACTGCGCTTGCTGATTAGCCTGAGAAAGCATTGCGGTAGCGGCCTGAGCAATGATCTGAGTACGAGCTAATTCCGTCGTCTCAGCAGCATAGTCAGCGTCCTCAATACGGCTTCTGGCTGTGACAGTGTTCTGAACTACGTTGTTCAGGTTGTCAACCGTGTGCTCTAAGCGATTCAAAAAGGCACCAAAGTCTGCCCGCTTAGCCGCGACACCTGCAATTGCCGCATCCAACTCAGCGATCGTTGTAGATGTTTGAGCCTGGGTACCAGCGGTTTTAAAGTCGCTGATATCAGCCGCCATAACAGATGAACCACCAGCTGCAGCACCGGTTGTGCCTACTTCTAAAGCGTTGGTCGTGGTAATTGCGGTTAGTGAAGCGTTAGTCTTCAATAAGCTGATTGATGCAATCGCACCCTGTCCTTCGTTACCGGTACCTTCGGTAAACGTTACAACGTTACCAACAATAGCGGCAGTTACCTCTGGCACAGTAACGCCGTTATCGTCTGCTGCGGCGTTTGCTGTGTTGAACGCAGCTACAAACTCGGCTGCTGTAATGTCAGCTGCACCGGTAGTTGCGGCAGTGTCTACCTGGGCTTCAGTGATAATCATAGACTTACCAGATGTAAACAAGATCTTGTAGCCATCGGTGTTTGCGGCGCCAGTCTGGATATCGCCGTTAGTGATGGTCATGGTCTGGGTGCCGGCTACTGCAGCGCCACCGGCCATATTAAAGTCACCAAAGTCGACTTCTATTGTGGCTGTGTTAGATCCTAGATTGAAATCTATTTTGCCATCAGTGGCTCCACCCTCGGTACCTTTTAAGACCTTCTTATCATTGAACTCGGTCTCGTTGGCTACGCGGTCGATTTCAGTCGCGAGTTGCGCAAATTCCTTGTTGAGATTAGTGAGGTCACTGGTGGTATTCGTTTCGTTCAACGATTGGACTGCAATCTCACGCATTCTCTGAAGCATGGAATCTATTTCGATCGCCGCCCCATCTGCCGTTGAAATCATAGAGATCGCATCATTGGCATTTCTAATTGCCATGTTGGTCCCCTTAACCTGCGCGTCCATCTTAGATACGATCGCAAGGCCTGCTGCGTCATCTGCGGCAGAGTTGATTCGAGAGCCGGTTGATAGACGCTCCATTGTTTGGTTCATTGCACGCTGATTTTCAGTCAGCGCATTGGCGGTTAATGTAGCCGCCGTGTTTGTGTTTATAACAGTCATCGCTAAATCCTCTTAGGGGTAAAAAAACAATTTTTGGTACTAAACTTCTTAAAAAACATGTGTCGCTGAGTGATTTATCGACAGGTGAAAAAAATACTTGAGTGAAAATTTGTCTATAGCCAACCATCTGAACCATAAGTTGGGCTCTCTAACAAGTATGAACGTGGCGGGGATAATGAAATGTATCGACTAAATATTTGTAGCAGACACCAAAAAGCCTCCCTTGGGGAGGCTTTTTGGTGCATTTTAGTCCTCTGCTTAGCAGAGTCCTTTAATAGCTGTTATCCCTTCAGCAAAGACAACACTGACTGGTTGGACTGGTTAGCCTGGGCCAGCATGGCGGTACCCGCTTGTTGAATAATTTGAGTTCTTGCAAGCTCTGTGGTCTCAACCGCATAGTCCGCGTCCTCGATTCGACTGCGCGATGCTGCCGCGTTCTGAGACCCGTTACTAAGGTTATCAATCGCGTACTCAAGGCGGTTCATGCCAGCTCCGTAAATAGCGCGCTGAGCATTGATCCCGTCCATTGCGGCATCAAGTTCGGCCAGCGCTGTATTGGCATTGGTGTCTGTTGCAATTGACAGACCAGTGATGTCCCTGCCGTAGACGCTTTTTACTGCCGTAAATCCAGCGGTGACCTCAGTCAGCGCGTTAGCAATGTCAAAGCCACCATCGTCCGCTGTAATTGTTGGATTAGACAGTACCTTTCTTGCTGACTCGTAAGTAAATACTAGCCCTTCCGAAATGGCATCGGTCCCAGCGACAGAGTTTGCGATCGCATGAGTGGTGTTGCCACTTACTGAAGGTATCTCGGCAGCCAGTCCTAAGGTCTTGCTTGTGAGAAGTAATCCCGTCGTGCTGTTGGCAGTAACGGTATATTTGAATGCGCTGTAGTTGGCCTTGGCTTGTATTACCGTAACTAGGTTAGCCAATGTATCGGTGCCTCCCAGATCGTCTGGGCCGGTTGTGGTTACCGTGATTGTGGTCGTTCCGTCGCTTATTGAAATTGGTGAGTTTGCGCCTGCCAGAGTTGCTATGTCCGCATTAGCTAAGGCACTTATCGTAAATGCAGCCGCTACGCCAGTGACGCCAGCTTGTTTGCTCACTGTGAAGTCTAGATCTGCGTGGTCCGAGTGGGAGGTGATGGCGCTGGTAAGCGCGTCTAGGGTGCTCGCACCGCTTGCATCAACTGTTAATGAGTTTTCTCCGTCAGACAATACAACGCTACCGTCAATAGCGGCCGCATTAGCGTCAGACAGTGCTGTTCGATAGACCGCGGAAACACCCGTAACCGATCTTCCCTCAGTCGATACCGTGACCGCACTGGTGACATTCACTCCGCCGTCACTGGCGGTGAAGGTCGGTGGCGTTGAGATCGCCTCAGCAGTTTTATACGTAAAGTTAAGGCCGTTGCCAGACCCGTTTGCAGCGACGGTGAACTTTAAGTTTGCATAAATAGGGCTGTTAGTGATGTCGGTCACTAGGTCATTTAGATCAGCCGGAGACGTTACCGCTGTCGAAGCGTAGTCGATGCGAAGGGTGGTCGTGCCGTCCGACAGGACGAGCTCCCGATCAATACCCTGAGCAGCCGCAGTGGTCATCGCCGTGCTATAGACCGCTGTTACGTTAGCGGTGGGTGCATTTAGGCTCCAGTCTCCGAAGGAGACGTCCATTACCTGCTGCGCGTTAGCGCCAATCTGGTAGGTGGCGGTGCCGTTGCTTGAGGTACCCGCGGTACCGTCTAAGATATTGTCACCATTCCACTGAGAATTTTTAGCCACTCGGGC